>JBDTZG010000043.1:0-47761 GCA_040005235.1 Acidobacteriota bacterium
CGTTCACCTCCACGGCGGCGTTGCGGGCGTCGATCTGCGCCTGGGCCTCCGCCAGCGTGGCCCCGGGCGCAAGCCGGGCGATCATGTGCGCGGTCCCGGAATGCCGCTTCTGGGGAGCACGCTCCTCAGGGCTCGACGCGAGCGGGAGGTAGATCTGGGTCTGGGACGAGAGGAAACTGAAGGTGGGCGGCAGGATCCCGACCACGGTCCTGGAGATGGCGTTAACGCGGATGCTGCGGCCAATCACGCCAGGATCGGCGACCAGGTGCTGCCGCCAGTAGCCGTCCGTGAGGAGGGCCGCGTCGTTTTTCCCGATCAGCGTCTCCGCCTCCGTGAAGACGCGGCCCCTCACCGGGCCGAGCCCCAGGGTGGAGAAGAAGTCCGGAGAGACTCGCGTGACCGGCACCTGCTCCGTCGTACCCGCCTCCCCCACGACCGCCGTGGCGTCGCGGTAGACCGCCAGCCCCGAGAAGGCCGGGATTTCCCCCCGGCGCTCGTAATAGTTCGCCAGCGAGCAGCCGTCGTTGGGCACGCCGGCTTTGGGATAGGTGTTGTAGACGCTCACCAGCCGGCCGGCGGCGGGGAAGGGCAGCGGCCGGAGCAGCACTGCGTCCACCACCGCGAAGAGGGTCAGGTTGGCGCCCAGGCAGAGCGCCAGGGTGGCCAGCGCGGTGGCCGTGAAGCCCGGTGTCTTGCGCAGCAGACGGGCGGCGTAGCGCAGGTCTTGGCGGAGCTCGTCGAACAGGCGCAGGCCGCTCGCCTCGCGGCAGTCCTCCTTGACGTTGTCGAGGCTGCCGAATTCCTGGCGGGCGCGGCGCGCCGCCTCCGTCGGCGGCACACCGGAGAGCACGAGGTCCTCCGTATAGCGCTCGACGTGGAAACGCATCTCTTCATCCATGGCGTCCTCGAAGCGGCCGCGGCGGCGGAGCGTCTGAAAGGTGGCGAGTAGGCCTCTGGCCATCTCACGCCTCCTCGGGCTCGGCGCTCAGGGCCGCGGCGATCGCCGACGCCAGCCGATTCCAGCCCGCCGTCTCCTCCTCCAGGCGGCTTCGCCCGGCCTCGGACAGGGTGTAGTACTTCGCCTTGCGGTTGTTCTCGCTCTGCCCCCATTCGGCCACGATCAGCCCCTCGTGCTCCAGCCGGTACAGCGCCGGATACAGAGACCCCTGCGGGATGTCCAGCGCGTCGCCCGAGATCTGGCGGATGCGCAGCAGCACTCCGTATCCGTGCAGCGGCTTCAGCGATACCGCCTTGAGGGTCAGCATGTCGAGGGTGCCGGGAAGCAGGTTCGCGGTCTGGGTCATGGCGTCTCCCTTAGCCTAACTAGGAGTGTGCTGCGGTCTCTCCTAGTTTGTCAAGGAGAGAGGCGTGTCACGAGCTTCCCGACAAGCCGCGGTCGAGGACGGGCGTGTTGACCTCCAGCCTAAATGGACATCGAAGAGTGCTGGTTGCCGCTCGACTCCCTCTTCCGTGCCGACCAACCGTTATGCAGGCCGTGAAGCGGAGCTGCTCCCTCGCAGGCGACGGGCGCGCTCCACGTCTTCGACCGGCGAGCCAGGCCCCACCCGAATTGTTCCTTGGCGGGCGAGAAAAGACGATCCGGCGACCGAGACCCGCGCGCCTCCGGAGATGATTTCCCAGCTGAGGACATCGCCCGAAGCGACACCCGATCGCTCGCGAATCTCCCGCGGTACTGTGGCTTGGTTCTTGGAGGTAATCGCCGATTGCGGCATATCTGCTCTTTTACGGAATCGTCGATTTCGTAAGGCTAACGAGTGTGGGACGAGATGTCAAAGCCAGGTCGAAAGGGCCGAGAGATATTCTTCGAAAGCCCTTGGGGCTGTTGTTTTGAGCCGTAACCGCGGATCTGTTCGAACCGACAGGTGTCAAGCGACACCCACTATTACGAGCTAAGGCGACAGCTACCTTTGCGAGGTGCTGGTGGGAAGAGAAGGCGGCGGAGGGGCCCGCGGGGAGTTCGGAAGGTAGGCCCGGGGAGCGCCGGCCAGGGGCGAAGGCCGGGGGGCGGGATGCTTTCAAGGGCCGCGCCGAGAGCCTGGCCGGCGAGGACACCGCTATAGAGGGCGGTGAGGAGGCCTTGGGAAGAGAGGGGGTCGCGCTAATTGTTGCCCAGGCATAGCCCATAAAAGACGTTATGGGCCTCCGGCGAACGGAAGCTCGGGGTGACGAGAGGCAGGGACGGCGCAGCGCTTCCAGAGGTTGAGAACTCCTCGCCCGGTTCTCCCCCTCAGTTCCCCCGAGCGGTCCGCCGCACTTCGTGGTGCTCCTCGCCGCCGTCGAGATCGTCCTCCGGCTCGGCGAGGGGAGAATTTCGTGGTGGAGGGGTACGCCGACCGTTCTCCTCGCGGCCGGGTCGGCGGAGCGAGGCGGGCGGCCGCGGGCGACCTATCGCGCCAAATCGCGGGCAGGTTCTGGGGAGGACTACCTACTCCCCTTCCCCCGTCTCAAACATCCCCAACAGGCTCTGCGCATCGCGGCCTGCGAACCTTTTCCGCAGAGCTTCCACCCGATCCGCTTCCGGGTCGTGCCCGGCACGCACCGATAAATCCTCGTGTTCCTCGGCGACCACCAAGGCGAGGGCGCCCGCGACTCCGGCGAGGTTGGGCTGGTTGATGAGCACTTCGATCGCTTCACGGCTCGCCTGCCAGGCTTCGTCGAGCGCGCCGACCTCCTCGAGAGCTTTTCGGTAGACCCGTAGGGCCTGAGCGAGCCGGATTCCGTAGGCTTCGGTGTGTTCGGTCGCCAGAGTTCGGAAGACCTCCACCCCTCGTTGTGCGTACTCTCGGGCTTCCGTCGGGCGATCTGCATCAAGACTCGATGCGGCGAGATTGGCCCAGGCTCCCGCCAGGTCGGCAGAATAGGCAGCCGGCTCGCGGGCGGCGAGCGTTTTCCAGAGATTCGCGGCTTCTTCGAGCGGCGGTATCGCCTCGGATCTACGGTCGACGATTCGCAGGGTGGTGCCCAGGTTATTGAGGGCTGTGGCGAGCTCGCTGACGTAGGTTTCCGGTTGCCGGGCGTGGAGAACGCGATAGATCCGGATGGCGTGGCGTCCGGAGCGGACGGCTTCCGCGAACCGTCCGCCGCGCACCGTGGCGAGGCTACGATGGACGAGCAGGTCCGCCCGGCACTCCTCCACACCTGCCAGGCGGCTATGGCGCAAGGAATGGGTGAGGGCGAGCCCCTCTTCGGTCACCGCGAGCGATTCCTTGGGGCGCGCGATCCCCAGCAGGTATCCGGACAGCTCGCGCAGGCTCTCGGCCAGGGCGAGCTGTCCCGCGTCTCCCCCGTCGGCCGCGAGTCGGCGGTAGATCTCGGCCGCCCGCTGCGCCGTCTCCTCCGCCTTTTCGTGAGACCCGAGGTCAGACTCGGCGGCAGCAAGGTTCTGGAGCCCCTGCGCGAGGCGGCTCGTGTAGGCCACCTCCAGCGCTTCGGCCAGCCTTTCGAACTGCTCGACGCTCTGGATGAAGTAACGCCGGGCCGCCGGGTAGTCGCCGATCCATCGATGGCGGATGCCAAGGGAAAGCTCGGCAAGCGCCAGGTCCGCCCGAAACCTTTCAGGATCTCGCCGGACGAGCCGCCGAAAGAGGGCGACCGAGCGGCGGACGTCCCGGAGCGCCCCGCGCTCGTCACCCAGCTCCGAACGGAGGGGGCCGAGGTTCAAAAAGGCGGCGGCGAGATCCGGAAGGTAGATCGAATCCTCGCGGGCGAGGTCGCGCATTCGCAGGATCGACTCGTCCGCGGCGTCGAGCGCCTCCTCTCGCCGGTCGAGATCGCGGAGCACCATGGCGAGTTCGCCCGCGACGCTCGCCCGTTCGACTTTGTACTGCTCCGGATCGACCCCGCCGAGAAACTCGCGCGCGGCTTCGAGATGTTCCAGGGCCTGCTCGGGATCCCCGGCAAGAAGCCGGTAGCCGCCGAGTCGGATATGCATTCGGGCGATCTCGGCCAGCTCTTCGGCGTCGGCTGGATCCAGATCTTCGAGGAAGATTTCGAGCCGGCGGCGAGAGACCGCTTCGGCGATCGGGCGCAGCGGCAGTAGTCGCCGTCGGAGGTCCGTCTCGAACCGTTCGGCGAGCTGATCGAGGATCTTGGCCGAGGCCTTGGTGGCGATCAGCGATTCGAGGATCGCCGGCAGCGGCGGCCCGAGAGCGAAACCCACTTCGAGAGCCGAAACGGCCAGCTCGTCGAGGTGCGTGGCCAGCAGGCGTTCGAGGAAGGCGTGTCTTTGCTCGTCGTCTCCCGCGGAGCGGGCGAACAACGTAAGGGCATGGAGGCGCTCGGTGGCGCCGATCGGCGACGTCATGAGGCAAAAGGCGAGCCGCCGGTCGACGCGAACAGCAGCCGTTCGAGGTCGGATCCCGGACCCGCCTGGAGCGCCTCGCGCCAGGCGAGGTGCTCCCCCAGAGGATCGGGTTGGAGCGGCTCGATCCAGCGCTCTCCCGGATAGGTCTCGTGCAGCAGGCGGGCGACCGAGGAGAGGACCGCGGCCCGCTCGGTCGCAAACACGTCGAGCCGCCGGAGGATCTCGATCGCCTGCCGTTCGTTCGCGGCGCCTCCCGCGAGCGTAATCACCGCCATGGCGCGGCCGAGGCCTTCGGCGATCGCGGGATCGAGCCGCTGGACTTTGGCGCGGCGTTGCCAGTCGCGACGTTCGCGATCGAGGAGGTGGTCGTAGAGGCCCGTTTCGCCGCGGATCTCCACCCCTTCGAATCCCGCGAGCGCCGCCATGTGGAGCAGCAGGACCCGCTCATAGATTCGCGGCTCGAAATCGATCGAGTTTCCTTCCCGGACCGGTTGGCCCAGACGCTCGGCGAACGCCGTCGTGGCGTGATCGAACGAGCGGCGGCGATCCGCGGCGTTGAGCGCCACCGGACGGAGGCGTCGATGCTCGGTCGCCGGGCCGCCGAGAAGGCTGCCGACCGGGCCGGACTCGGCGCGCAGCCGATCCCACCATTCCCAGGCATTGCGCGCGAGCAGCACCAGCCGGAAGGCTTTGGGTTTCTTCTCGCGGGCTCGATCGAGCAGGGCGACCACTGCGTCGCGGTGGCTCTCGGCGTAGTCGACGACGACGAGGGTCGGCTCTCGATCGAGGCGGAGGCTCCCTGTCCAGAGGGCCGAGCCGGTCCCGGCGTCCCGCGGTGCAAAGCCGGCGGTCCAACCCTCACGCCAGAGGTCGCGGCAGAGCTCGATCGCAAGGCGAGTCTTTCCCATCCCGCCAGCTCCGGTGTAGAGGCGCACGGCGATCTCGTCGCCGCTCCGACACCAGGCGCCGAGATCGGCAAGCTCCGCCTCGCGGCCGTGGAGCGGCACGATCGCGTGCTCGGCGAGGAGGAGGGCGGCGGGCGACTCGATCCCGCTGCGCCAGATGCGCTCGGGAATCGAAAGATTTCGCGCACGGCGAGGGCGCTCCCCTGCATCCGCCGGGGGTCCGTCCGGATGCATGCACACCGCCTCAGGATGGGCGTAGAGCGCGTAGGAGAGGCGGGTTCCCCGATCGGTCGGAGCCAGGGCGACGCGCGCCTGGCGGACCGCCTCGGCAATCGGTATGCCGCGCCGGAATCGCTCGTAGAAGAGTTCGGCGAACCGGCTGGAGGAGCGATCCCGGACCGACCACTGCGGGCCGAGGAAAGCCCCCGCACCGAGTGCAAGGAAGCGCTCGGACCAACCGCCGAAACCGGTAAGTGTGAATCCGCGGCGGCCCGAGGTGCAGCTGTTGAGAAAGACGAACGGCGCTCCCCCGCCGGTGTCGAGCGACCGGAGGTCGTCGGGGCGCAGTCGGGCGCCGCCGCCCAGCTCAAGCGGCCAGCGGTCGGCGTTTTTCGCCCGGGCCGAGCTGTGCCCGATGAAATGCCAGGCGTCGTGCCCTCCACGGGCGATCTCGTCGACGACTTCGAGGGGCTCGGAGGAAATCTCGCGCACGCGGCGGTCGCGGTTTGCTAGACCCAGGACGACGGCGCGCTCCGAGAGGGCGTTCGGCAGCTGGGAGCCGGAGGCGACGACAAGGGCGATGTCTTGAAACGGAAGCTCGAGGATCTCGCGGCGACCGGGGAGCCAGCGCGCCAAGGCGAAAGCCTCGGCGAGAAAACAGCCGGCATCGGGCTCCGGACCACCCCCTTCGAGCCACGCGATCTCCCAAGGAATCCGGGGCTCGTCGGAGACGATTACCAGCGATCGGGGTTCGGTGGACCAGGCCGCGAGACACCGGCGCAGCGGCTCGGGCAAGAGCTGTTCCGCGAGCCGGGCACCCAGAGCGACTCGTCGTCGCTCCGCGAGGGTTCGCTCCTGGGGAGAGTCGTCGTAAGCCTCCTCCAGGTCGCTCCAAAGCTCCGACAGGTAGTCGGCAAGCGGGAGCTTGAGATCGACCGGACCAAAAGTCTGTACTCGCGGCTCCTCGGGACGGGGCTCGCGCAGTCGCAGCTCGTAAGAAAGGGAGCTGGCTGTCGCGAACACGCGCAGCTCAAGCGCTGGAACGACGGACCGGTCGGGCTCGGCCATACGAGGAGCGGTCTCCCTTGGAGTTTTCGGTGCCTTCGAAGCATATGGGAAATCGTCGGTCGGGGTGGAAGGTGGAGCCCGGCGCAGGGGCGATCTCGGCCTCAAGTAGGCGTGCAACCCTCCCGCCTGGCCCTCCGTGCGCTCGATTTTCGCATCTGTCTTTGTTGGTGATCCCGACAGGCTGTGCGAGGGGCGCCACCCTCAGCTTCGAGCAGCTCACGCGGCCCCACGCCTCCATCCCGCGCAACCCGCTGCTGGCGGAACCAATGTTCCTCGCCCGATACATCGAGAAGGCGGAGAGCGGAATTCTCGACATGATCGCAATGTGCCACGAGGCCGGGCTTCCGGCACCGGGGTTCCGGCAGGAGGGCGGCGAGTTTGTCCAGACGCTCTGGCGGCCCGAGCTGGCGGAAGCCTCGAACGAGGAGACCGGACAAGATACCGAGCAGGATACCGAGCAGGATACCGAGCAAGTCAAACACACGGAAGGAGAACTCTCGGCGAATCTACAGCGCCTCCTGCACGTGATGACGGGCGAAATGGCGAGCCGCGACATCCAAAGGAAACTCGGCCTCAAGCAGAGAGAGCATTTCCGAGCTTCCTACCTGGCATCCGCGCTCGCGGCCGGTCTGATCGAAAGGATCGCCCCGGACAACCGACGACTCGATACCAGCGTTACCGGCTCACCGAAAAGGGTCGAGGGTGGCGGGCGACCCGCGAACGGCGCAATGAGCCGTGAACGGGAAAGCACCCAGCAACCGAGAGGTACAACTATGGCCCTGCCTCGCTCAGCCGAGGACGAGCGCCTCGTCCTTCAGCGCGTGGGCCAGAAACGGTTTGGTATCCCCAACGGGACTCGAACCCGTGTTACCGCCTTGAAAGGGCGATGTCCTAACCTCTAGACGATGGGGACTTAAATCCGGCCGGCGGAACGGCGCCGCCAGCGGCAGGCGAATATTACCACAGCCGCGGCGGGGCGTCCCTTTTGAGGATGCGCGAGCACTCCAAAGAGTATGGGAGCCCCCGGCCTCGGTTACCGATCCGGTTGGGCCCCCGGAAAGGGATGTCTCTATGATTCGCCGGTTGATTCGCGGTTCTCTCTTGGCGGTTCTGGGGGTGGGCTTGGCGGCCGGTGCCCTGTCGGCGCAGACTGTCACTTCCTCTTCTTCCCATGCGGTCGGTCCGCTGCTCCAGACCGATTCGGTGGTCACGGTCGGCCCTTCGGCGATCGACAAGTTCGGGATGCACCGGCTGCGCCGCGCCCATGGGGCGGTGAAGGGTGCCCTGCTGCTGCTGCCGCCTTTGGGCAACGGCTTCTCGTTCTTCACCGCCGACGACAGCGGAGACCCGCTGCGCTCGTTCGCGGCGTATTTCGCTCTGCGCGGCTGGGAGGTCTGGGGCTATTCGCCGCGTGCCTCGGACCTCGTCGCCGGGTCGTGCGAGTCGGCTGCGGTCGACTGCTCGTCGATGGCGCACTGGGGGGTTCAGGCGACGGTCGACGACGCGGCGTTCATCCGCTCTCGGATCGCCGCCGCTCTGCCGGCCCACCGGCCGGTGCTGGTCGGCGGCTATTCGCTGGGCGGCATGACGACGATCGCCACGATCAACGCCCACCCGGGAGACTATGACGGAGCATTCCCTCTGGAGGGCGCCCTCTACGCCGAGAACCCGGCGGTCTTGGCGCTCAACCAGGGCTTTTGCGCCGGGCTTGAAGCGCAGCTCGCGGCGGGGCAGATCTACGACGGCCAGAATCTGCCGTTCATCCGCGCGGCGGTTGGGCTTGCAGCTTCGAGCCCCGCGGCGCCTTCGCCGTTCTTCCCCGGGCTTACCAACCACCAAGGGATGATCTTTCTGCTCGCTGTGCCGCAGGCCGGGCCGCTGTGGCCGACCGCGAATTTCATCCGCTGCGCGGGCGACGTGGGGCAGGACCGGTTCTTCTATAGCGATGAGTCGAGGGTGATCACCTTTTCCTCGTTCTTCATCGACTACGTGGACAACCGGACGATCCGCGACATCTCCTGCTCGCTCGCCGGGGAGCGTACGTTCACCGGCAATCTGGGGGCGTTCACGAAGCCGATCTACCTGATGGGCGGCGGCCTTGGATTCGCCGAACAGAACCACGACCTGGCGAACATCCTCGGCTCGACCCACGTCACCTTCAATGAGATCCCCGCGTTCGGCCATGCCGACCACTGGTTCACCAAGCACCACCGGCTGGTGTTGGAAGGCGATCTCGATCGCTGGTTGAATCGGTGGTTTTAGTTACTTAGGGGGAGGCAGGGAGTGCGACGGGAACGCCACGCACTCCCTCTTCAGCCCTACAAATACCCCAACGACTTGAGCAGCGCCCGCGTTTCGTCGTCCATGTCGCGCCCTTGCGTTGCGGCGCAGCTCGCCGGCACCTGGGTGTCGGTTTCGGCGTTCAGGTGGGGGGCTCGGTCCCAGGCCCAGAGCTCTTTTTTGAGGCGCTCCAGGTCGTCGGGGTATTTGTCGGCAACGTTTTGGGTCTCGCCGGGATCGTTTTGGAGGTCGTAGAGGGTGAAGCGGATGCCTTCGCCGCCGATCCAGCGTTGCTCGGGGCGGGTCTGGGCGAAGATCAGCTTGAAGCGTTTGTCGCGGACGACCTTCTGCCATTTGTTGTCGGTTTCCCAGCCGGATTCGGAAAACGACGTGGCGACGGGCCGGACCCAGGGGTCGCTCTCTTTAGCTGGCGGCGCGGCGGGCAGCTCGATGCCGCGCAGGCGCGGGGTGAGGGAGTGCCCTTGGAGCGGCACGGTGGCGGGTAGGGTTCCGCCGGCCGCTTCGAGCAGGGTGGGGGCCAGATCGACCAGCTCGACCGGATCGCGGTCGACGCGCGGCGCGAGCACTTGCGGGTAGTGGACGATCAGCGGTACGCGCAGGCAGGTCTGGAAGCTGAAGCGGCCGTGGTCGAAGTAGTAGCCGTGCTCACCGAGCGATTCGCCGTGGTCGGCGGTGAAGACGGTCAAGGTCTTGCTGAACATCTGGCGTCGCTTCATCTCGTCGAGCAGGCGGCCGATCTGGGCGTCGTTGTAGGAGATCTCGGCGTCGTAGCGGGCGCGGTAGAACGCCAGATCGGTGTGCCCTTCGAGCACCTGCTTCTGGCCGATGCCCATCATCTGCTGGTTGGGTTTGGCAACCACTTCGATCTTGGCGGTGGGATCGAAATGCTCATCGCCCTGGAACTTCGTCGCGTACTCCCCCGGCGGGGTGTAGGGCGCGTGCGGATCGAGGTAATGAACCCAGAGGAACCAGGGCTTGCCCCCTTTCGACGATTTGTCGAGCTGGGCGAGCAGCCCCTCGGCCAGCTTGGTCACCGCCTCGGCGCCGTTCGGGTCTTTGGTCGGGTCGGCGGCGCCGCCCTCGCCGGGATGATTGAGCTTCCAGGTTTCGATGTAGACGTCGAACCCCTGATCGAAATGAAACTCGCTGCCCAGGGCACCGTTCGCCACCACCGCCGCGGTCGCGTAGCCCTGGCGCTGGAGGTTTTCTGCGAGGGTGGTGAATTTGCACGAGAGCGGCACGCCGACCTTCCTCACCATGCCGTTGTCCTTGGCGTAGGTGGAGGTGAACATCGAAGCGAACGAGGGCGTGGTCTTCGGCCACTGGACACTCACCTGGTCGAAGCGCACCCCTTCGGCGGCGAGCCGGTCGATGTTTGGCGAGGTCTTTCGCTCGTAGCCCCAGGCGGAGAGGTGATCGGCGCGCAGCGTGTCGACCGTGATCAACAGGATGTTGCTCTTGGCCGGCAGCGGCTCTACCTTCGGCGCTTCGGGGCGGCAGCCGGCGGCGAGGAGCGCGGCGGCGCAGAACAGAGAGGTACGGCGGCGATGGGTCATATTGGAGGATTCTCGGGGAGTCGCACGATGGACGCCGCTCGCCGTCAGGCGGTGAGCGGGCGCCGATCTTAGCCTAGACGGCCGGCAATCCCCGGGGCCTACGCCCCGACCGGCTCTCCCACGGGACGAAGCGCGTCTTTCTGGGCTCCGGACATCGCCTGGAGGCGGAGCACGGCGCGGGCGATCTTTTCGGCCCGGCCCGGCTGGGGGTCGAAGTGGGCGATCTGGGCGGCGAAACCTTCGAGCGTCGGCTGCTCGAACAGCGCGCGCAGGGGCAGCGCGACCTGGAGCAGTCGCTCGGTCCGGGTTGCGAGCTGCGCGCCGAGGAGCGAATGGCCGCCGAGCGAAAAGAAGCTCGATTTGCGACCGATCCGCTCGACCGGGATTCCCAACACCTCCGACCAGAGCCGCGCCGAAAGCTGTTCGAGCGGGCCCGCCGGGGCGTCGAGCGCTTCGTCCGACGACCTCGCGACCGCGGGCAGCGCGGCGGATCGGGGGGTCCGGCTCCAATCGACTCGCAGCTGTCGGCGCTCCGCCTCGTCGAGCGCGGCCAGCTCGAGCGCCGGCCGATCCGGATTGGCCATGGCGCGGCCGATCAGCGCGGCGAGCTCGCCCGACCAGCGCTCGACCGTCTCGCGGTCGAAGAGGTCGAGCGGGTATTCGATCGAGCCGCCGAGCCGGCCGTTGCGGTCCGCGAGACCGAGCGATAGATCGAACTTGGGCTGCGCGAAAGGAAGGTCGATCTGCTGAAACGAGAGGCCCGCCGATTCGAGCTTCGGCTCCGGGGTGTTGAGATAGGAGAACAATGCCTGGAAGATCGGCGTGACGCCGAGATTGCGGTCGGGCTGCAGCTCCTCGACCAGGCGCTCGAACGGTAGGTCTTGATGGGCGAACGCGTCGAGCGCCGCCTGCCGCGCCCTGCGGATCAGCTCGCGGAACGACGGTTCGCGGGTCTCCGCGGAGAGGCGGGAGAGCATGAGCCGAATCGCCAGGGTGTTGACGAAAAAGCCGATCAAACCGGTGATTTCGGCCCGATTCCGGTTGGCGATCGGCGTGCCGACCACCAGGTCCGAAACCCCGGCGTAGCGGCCGAGGAACAGGCTCCAAGCGGCGAACAGGACCATGAACGGCGTTGCGCGCTCCGCGCGGGCGAGCGAGCGTAGCGCCTCGGCCGTCTCCGGCGGCAGCTCGAAGTCCGCCCGGCCGCCGCGTGGCGTGCGCTCCCGCGGACGCGGCCGGTCGAGCGGCAAGTGCAGTTCGGGGGGCGCTCCGGCGAGCGAATCGCGCCAGAAGGCGAGCTGGCGATCCAGCTCCGGCCCCGAAAGGAATGCGCGCTGCCAGACGGCGAAATCGGCGTACTGGATCGGCAGCGGAGGAAGCTCCGCGGGCTTGCCCAGCACCGCCGCCGCGTAGAACGCGGCCGATTCGGCGACCAGGATCGACGACGACCAACCGTCCGAGACGATGTGATGAAGGTTGAGCAGAAGCGCCTGATCGTCCGCCGCGAGCCGCACCGCTAGCGCGCGCAGAAGAGGACCGCGACGAAGCGAAAACGGCCGTGCCGATTCGGCCAGCAGCACGCGCAATAGCTCGGCCTCGCGGACCGGCTCCGGGCAGGCGGCAAGATCGATCTTCGGCAGGGCCACCGGGGCGGGCGGCGAGATGCGCTGGACCGGCCCTTGTTCCGTCGGCGTAAACGTCGTCCGCAGCGCCTCGTGGCGGGCGACCATCGCGGCGAGCGCAGCTTTCATGGCGGCGGGAAAGAACCGGCCGCGAATGCGCAACGAAGTCGGGATGTGGTACGCCGGATCGCCCGCGACGTCCGGCGTGTCCGCCTCGCCGGCTCCGCCTGAACCGAGCCGGTCGAGCACCCAGAGGCGGCTTTGGGCGAAGGACAGGGGCAGCGGATCGGGACGGACCGGGAGGCGCGGGATCGCGCGCGCCGAAGGACCGGCGGTTTCGGCGAAGTCCGTCTCCTCCGCCCTTACTGGGATCACCGGAGAGCCCCCGGCGAGGCTCTCGGCGACGACGGCCAGAGTGGGGCTCTCGAACAACGTGCGGAGCGAGATCTCGACCTCGAACACGCGCTCGATCTGCAGCGCCAGTTGAACCGCGAGCAGCGAATGCCCACCGAGATCGAAGAAGCTCGATTGGCGGCCGATCTGGGCGAATTCGACGCCGAGCAGCTCGGCCCAAATCCGCGCCACCGTGCGCTCGACGGCTGAGGCCGGCGGCTCGAACGGCGGCGTTTCCTCCTTGGCCAGGACCTGAGTTCGGACGTGCGCGGCAGAATCCGCCGGCTCGGCCCGCTCGCGAGCCGTGCGCAAGAAACCCAACTGCGGGGAAAGGCCCCAGATCGGCCGGTCGGGCGCCGCGACGGCCGAGCGGATCAACTCCACCAGCTCCCTCTGCCAACCGGCCACGGTCGCGTCGGCGAACAGATCGGTCGCGTAGTCGAGCGACGCCGTGTACCTGCCACCCTGGTCGACGATCCCGAACCCCAGGTCGAATTTCGCGACGACCGTCGGCAGGTCGATCGGCTCGAAAACGAGCCCGGCCGCCTCCAAACGCGGCTCCGGATTATTCAGGAACACGAAGAGCGCCTGAAAGATCGGCGTCGCCCCTGGTCGGCGCGGCGCTTTGATCTCCTCGACCAGGCGCTCGAACGGCAGATCCTGATGGGCGAACGCGCCAAGCGCGGTCCGGCGGGCGCGACGCACCAGCTCGCGAAACGAAGGGGTAGTGGTTGCGTTGGCCTCCTCGCTCCTTCGGGCGCCTTCGGCAGCAGCCAGTCGCTGCGGGGCCAACGAAACCACTACCTCCCCCGGAGCGCCCAGCCCGATTCGCAGCGGCAGCAGGTTGGCGAACAGGCCGATCAGCCCGGCGGTCTCGGCGCGGTTTCGGTTGGCGATCGAAGTGCCGATCACCACGTCATCCGCCTCCGCGAGCCCGCCGAGGAACAATCCCCAGGCGGCGAGCAGGACCATGTAAGGTGTCGCCCCTTCGGCGCGGGCAAGATCGCGGATCGCTTGGACGATCTCGGGCGCGAGATCGAAAGCCTGCGCCCGGCCGCGGCCCGAGGGCGAACCCCGGCGCTCCAGGTCGTGCGGCACGGTCAGCTCGGGCGGCGCCCCGGCGAGCGCGCCGCGCCAGTAGCCGAGCTGACGTTCGAGCTCCGCGCCGGTCAGATACCGCCGCTGCCAGACCGCGAAATCGGCGTACTGAATCGGCAGCGGCGCCAGTTCCGCACGCGCACCATTGCCGGTTACCGCGGCGGTGTAGAGCGCCGTCGCCTCGGCGACCAGGATCGAAGCCGACCAGCCGTCCGAGACGATGTGGTGGAGGTTGAGCAGCAGCGCCTGGTCGTCGCTCGCGAGGTCGGCGAGCAACGCCCGCAACAGCGGTCCGTGGGCGAGCGAGAAGGGCCGAGCGGCCTCGGCGAGGAAGACGCGAGAAAGCTCGAACCCACGCGCCGGCTCCGGGCAGGCGGAAAGATCGATCCGCGGCAGCGGCACCGCTGCGAGCGGCGCGATGCGCTGCACCGGGCCCTCCTCGGCGATCGGAAAGGTCGTGCGCAGGGCCTCGTGGCGCGCGACCACGCCGCCGAGCGCCCCGGCCATCGCGGCCGGCGCGAACCGGCCGCGGATCCGCAGCGCGGTCGGAATGTGGTAGGTCGAATCGCCCGGATTCAAACGATCCATCAGCCACAGGCGGCCCTGGGAGAACGACAGCGGCAGGGGCCCGAAGTCGGGCGGCAGGCGCGGGATCACCCCGGAAGCGGGCGTCCGTCCTCCGGCCGGTTCCGCGTTTCCCGCGCTCGCGTCGTTCGGCGGCGCCGGACCGCGGGCGCGCATTTTCTCGAACAGGCGCGCCTTCTCCTCGCGCGACAGGCCCGCGAACCGATCGCCGCTCATCGCACCTCCTCTGCGAGCAGCTCGGCGAACATGCCGTCGTCGAGCGCCGCCAGCTCGCGTACGACGATCCGGTCGGCGAGATCGCCGAGATCGCGCGCGTCGAACACCTCCTGGAGCGGCACCGCGACTCCGGCGCGCGCTTCGAGCTCGGCGACGAAGCGAGTCGCGAGCAGCGAATGGCCGCCGAGGTCGAAGAAGTTGTCGCGCATGCCGACCCGCGCGAGTCCCAGCACCTCGGCGGCGACCGTGGCGATCTGGGCTTCGAGCTCGCTCGCCGGCTCGACGTGGCCGCTCGCGACGGCCACGTCGGGCGCCGGCAGCGCGCGCCGGTCGAGCTTGCCGTTCGCCGTCAAGGGGAGCGCGTCGAGCACCACGATCGCCCCCGGTACGAACGGCTCCGGCAGCCGCGCCGCGAGCCGGACCAGGACGTCGCGGGCGATCTCTTCCTCGCTCTGGCCGGCCCGACCGGAGACGCCGAGGTGGCGCAGTTTGTCGAGGTTCAAGGCATCGTCGCGCAACGCGACGTAGGCGACCAGGCGGCGATCGCCGGGGCGGTCTTCGCGCACGATCGCCACCGCCTCGCGCACCCTCGCGTCGGCGAGCAAGGCGGACTCGACCTCCCCCAGCTCGATACGGAAGCCGCGGATCTTCACCTGGCCGTCGCGCCGCCCTTGGAATTCGAGCACGCCCTCTCGATTCCAGCGCACGACGTCGCCGGTGCGATAGAGCCGGCCGCCGGAGCGGTCGAGCGAATCGGCGAACGGATCGGGGACGAAACGCTCGGCGGTCAAGTCGGGCCGGCGCAGGTAGCCGCGCGCAATCCCTTCGCCCCCGGCGTACAGCTCGCCCCAGGCACCCGCCACGACAGGCTCCAGATCGGCATCGAGAACGTAGACCCGGGCGTTGCTGATCGGCCTGCCGATCGGCATCGGATCGGGCACCTCGGCAGGATCGCCGACGCCGAAGCAGCAGGTGAACGTCGTCCCCTCGGTCGGCCCATAGCCGTCGATCAGCCGGCCGGGGGCGAGATCGGCGACCGCCTGCCGGACCGGCCCGGGCGACAGGGCGTCACCTCCGGCGAGCAGCTGCGAGAGCGCCGGCAACCCGGCGAAGCCGTAATCCGCCATCGGATGGAACAAGCCCGCGGTGAGCCAGAGGGTGGTCACCTGGAACCGCGCGAGGGTGCGTTTGATCTCCGCTGGAGAGAGCGGCCCCGAAGGGGCCAGCGCGATCCGGCCGCCGTTGAGCAGCGGTCCCCAGATTTCGAGCGTCGAGGCGTCGAACGCGATCGGCGCGAACAGCAGGAAGACGTCGCCGGTACCGAAGCGGATGTAGTCGGTGTCGCGCACCAGGCGGATGACGTTCCGGTGCGTGACCCAGACCCCTTTCGGCCTCCCTGTCGAGCCGGAGGTGTACATCACGTAGGCGAGGCTGTCGGCGCTCGGCCGCTCCGGCCGGCCGTCGAGCGCGGCGAAGAAGCCCCCCTCGGCATCGGCATCGAGCGGCATCTGCACCGCGGCGAGCGAGGCGACCGACGAGGGGAGCTCGTCGAGCGCGGCGCGGCGACCGAGCAGGATCGCGGCGCCGCAATCTTCGAGCAGCAGCGCCTGGCGTTCCGGCGGGTAGGTCGGATCGATCGGCACGTAGCAGCCGCCCGCGGCGAGGATGCCGAGAATGCCCACCAGGGTTTCGGGCGCGCGTTCGGCGAGGATCGCGATCGGCATTTCGAGCGACACGCCGAGACCGGCGAGCCGGCGCGCGAGCTTCATGGCGCGGCGGCCGAGCTCGCCGTAGCTGATCGCGAGCGAGGCCCCTGCCTCGTCACCTTCGGCCTCTCCTTCGATCGCGATCGAGTCGGGGGTTTCCAGAACCTGCTCGGCGAACAGCTGAGCGATCGAAGCGTCGCGCGGAAACGCCGTGGCGGTTTGGTTGCGCTCGACGAGCAGCACCCTCCTCTCCGGCTCCGCCAGCAGCGGCAGGGCCGAAAGACGGACGTTGCGGTCGGCGACCGCCGCGGCGAGAAAGTCGGCCAGCCGCTCGACCACACGGTGGATCGTCGCCTCCTCGAACAGCGCCGTCGCGTACTCGAACAGGCCGCGGATGCGCCCCGCGTCGCGCCCCGCGACCACCGTCAGATCGAACTTCGAGGTGCCCGAATCGGCGGGCTGCGGCGATAAGTGGAGAGCGCCGAGATCAGCTTCCGGAATGGCCGCGTTCTGCCAGGTCAGCACGGCCTGGACGATCGGCGGCCGGCTCCGGTCGCGCGCGGGTTTCAGCTCCTCGACCAGCTTTTCAAACGGCACGTCGCGATGGGCGTAGCCGTCGAGCGCCTCGGCGCGCACCCGCGCGAGCAGCTGGGCGAACGTCGGATCGCCCGAAGCGTCGATCCGCAGGGGAAGCGTATTGATGAAGAAGCCGATCAACCCTTCGAGCTCTGCCGCGTCGCGGTTCGCGATCGTGGTGCCGAGCACCAGGTCGCGCACCCCCGCCCACCGCGCGAGCACCGCCGCCCAAGCCGCAAAGACGAGCATGAAGTCCGTGGCGCCCTCGGCGCGCGCGAACGCGAACGCCGAGGCCGACAGGTCCTCGGGCAAGTCGATTCGCAGAGCTGCCCCAACGAGGCTCTGGAGCGCCGGCCGCGGCCGATCGGTGGGCAGGTCCAGGGCCTCGGGAGCGTCGCCAAGCCGCGAACGAAAATGGCCCACCTGGCGTTCCAGCTCAGGACCTTGGAGCCAGCCGCGCTGCCAGGCGGCGAAATCCGGATATTGGATGGGGAGCGCCGGCAGCTCCCACGAGGTCCGGCCCGCGACCAGCGCGCGATAGACCGCCGTCGCCTCGCGCACCAGGACCCCCATCGACCAGGCGTCCGAAACGATGTGATGCATCACCAGGAGGAACAGGTGCAGCTCCGGCTCGGCGCGCACCAGCGCCACGCGCAGAAGCGGCCCGCGCGCGAGATCGAACGGCCGCACCGCGGCCTCGTGCGCGATCCGCCGCTCCTCAAATTCGGCCCTGCGACCGAGCGCCGCAAGGTCGATCGAAGGCAACCGGAAACGTCCCGCCGGGGCGATCACCTGCACCGTCCGGCCGTCCGCCGCGACGTCGAATGTGGTGCGTAGCGCCTCGTGCCGCGACACCACCACGCCGAGCGCTGCGCCGAACGCGTGGGGATGTAGCGGCCCGCAGCAACGGATCGCGAGCGGCAGGTTGTACACCGCCCCGCCCGGTGCCATCCGGTCGAGGAACCAGAGGCGCTCCTGGCCGAACGAGAGCGGCAACGGGCCGCCGCGATCGATGCTTGAGAGGAGCCGCCGGGCGCCAGAGGCTCCTGGCGGGTCGTCCAGCCCCGCGTTGCCGGCCGCCGCGTCGAGCGCCGCAGCGAATCGGGCGAGGGTCGGGAACTGGAAGAACGAGCGCACCGGCACCGGCTTGTCGAGCAGATGGGCCAGCCGGTGCGCCACCTGGGCCGCGAGCAGCGAATGGCCGCCGAGGTCGAAGAACGAATCGTCCGCGCCGATCGGAGCGGCGTCCTGGTCGATGCCGAGCACCTCGGCCCAGACGTCGGCGACCAAGAATTCCGTGGTGGTGGACGGCGGCATCCAGAGCCCGCCGCCGCTTGAGGCGCCCGCATCGGGCGCCGGCAGCGCCGCGCGGTCCAGCTTGCCGTTGGTATTTCTCGGCAGGGCGGGCAGCAGCACGAACGCGCCAGGCACGAACGCCTCGGGCAGCGCCGCGGCGAGAAACTCGCGCAGCTCGGCGGTAGAAGGCGCGGGCTCCGGCCCGGCGGAGACGACATAGGCCACCAGGCGCGTGCTCTTTTCATCCGCACCCCCTGGAATCGCCGGGCCGTCGTTGCGCGCGACGACCGCCGCCTCGGCCACCTGAGGGTGGCGCCTTAGCGCGTCTTCGATCTCGCCCGGTTCGATCCGCACGCCGCGAACCTTGACCTGGAAGTCCAGGCGGCCCTGGTATTCGACCGCGCCTTCGGCCAAGCGGCGGACCCGGTCTCCGGTCCGATAGAGCCGGCTGCCCGGCGCGCCGTAAGGGTCGGGTACGAAGCGCTCTGCCGTAAGCGACGGCCGCCCCAGGTAGCCGCGCGCCAGTTGCACGCCGCTCAGGTACAGCTCGCCGGAGACGCCGACCGGCGCCGGGTAGAACGACCGGTCGAGCACATGCACCGCGGTATTGGCGACCGGAAAACCGATCGGCACTTTAGGGACAGGACCGGTCGGCGGGCAGGGCCAGAACGTGACGTCCACCGAGGCCTCGGTCGGACCGTAAAGGTTGTGCAGCTCCACTCCTAGAAACCGCCGCCGGAACCGCTCGACCAGATCCGGGGCGAGCGCCTCGCCGCTGCATATCACCCGCTTAAGCGACGGGAACGCGCCAAGATCGGGCGCATCGAGAAAGTCGCGGAGCAACGACGGCACGAAGTGCAGCGTCGTGATCTTTTGCTCGCGAATCGTCGCCGCGAGATAGGAGGGATCGCGGTGCCCCTCGGGCTTCGCCACCACCAGGCAGGCGCCGACGGCCAACGGCCAGAACAGCTCCCAGACCGACACGTCGAAGCTGAACGGGGTCTTTTGCAGCACTCGGTCTTCGGCGCCGAGCCGGTAGGCCGACTGCATCCAGAGCAGCCGGTTGCGAATGCCCGCGTGCGGCACCATCGCGCCCTTCGGCCGGCCGGTCGAGCCGGAGGTATAGATCACGTAAGCGAGGTTCGCGCCGTCGATTCGGCTCGGCGGCGGCAGGGTGGCCGAGTTCGGGGCGCCCGGGGCGAGCAGCTCCGTGCGGCTGCCCGCGGGCAGCGAGGCGGCGAGATCGGCCCGGCTCAACACCGCGGCGGGGCGCGCGTCCGCGAGGAGAAAGGCCAGTCGCTCCTCTGGGTAGGTCGGCTCCAAGGGCAGATAAGCCGCCCCGGCCGCGAGCACGCCGTAGAGCGCCACCACCATCTCCAACGAGCGATCCAGCAGCACCCCGACGACCGCGTCTTGCCGGACCCCCAGGCGCCGCAACCGCCAGGCGAGCGCGTTCGCTCGGAGTGCCAGCTCGCGGTAGGTCAGGCGCTCCTCGGAAAAGACCACCGCGGGGGCGTCGGGCGTACGCTCGCACTGCGCCGCGAACAGTTCGTAAAGGTTTCCATGGGCGCCCCCGGGCCAGCGCACCGCGGTGTCGTTCCATTCCGTGACGATCTGATGGCGCTCGCTCGGGGCGATCAGCTCCAGCTCGGAAAGCGGGCGCTCCGGCGCCGCGATCCCCGCCGCGATCAGCGCTTCGAGCCCGCGCTGCAAGCGCGCCACGGTCGCCGCCTCGAACACGTCGAAGTTCCACTCCAGGCGGCCGCGGATGTCGTCCGGCCATTCGTACAGGCCCCACAGCAGGTCGAACCGGCTGTTGCCGTCGTGGACCTCGATCGCCTCGAACTTGAGGTCGGGCAACTCTTCGGTGGTGAAACTCTTGTCGAGCAGCAATGCGGCCACCTGAATGATCGGCGCGCGCCCGGTCGTCCGCTCCGGCTCCAGGGCATCGACCAGGCGGGTGAACGGCACGTCTTGATAGTCGAACGCGTCGGTTCCCGAGCGGCGGGTCCGCGTCACCAGCTCGACGAACGACGGATCCGCCGAGAGATCGATCGGAATCGCCAGCTGGGTGATGAAGAAGCCGAAGATCTGTTCGAGCTCGGGCTGGGTGCGGTTGGCGCTTGGCGTGCCGATGATCAACCGCTCCTGGCCCGAGAACCGGTGCAGCACCGCCGCGATCCCGGCGACCAGGACCATGAACGAGGTCGCTCCGGCGCGGCGCCCGAGCTGGCGCCAGGCCTCGGGCGCCGCGCTGCCGAAACCAACCTCATGGCGCCCGCCGCGCAGCGATTGGACCGGCGGCCACGGACGATCCGCGGGCAGATCGACGAACAGCGGCACGCCATCGAGCGCCTGGCGCCAATGGGCGAGCAGCCGATCGAGCGCCTCGCCTCGCAGCCAATCGCGCTGCCAGAGCACGAAGTCGGGATACTGAACCGGCGGCTCGCGCAGCGGCGAGGGGAGGCCGCGGCGATAGGCGTCGTAGATCGCCGCCAGCTCCTTCCAGAAATACTGGAAGGTGATCCAATCGGTCACCGTGTGATGGACGGTGAGCAGGCAGATGTGATCGCGCGGCGCAAGTCGCAGCAGCTGCAGTCGCGCGAGCGGCCCGCGGTCGAGCGCGAAAGGGGTCCGGCTGTCGATCAGCTGAATGCGCAGCGCGGTCGCCTCGCCCGCCGGACCCGGCAGCGCCGAGAGGTCGATCGCGGGCATCAGCACCGGCGCCCAGGGCAGCACGCGCTGGACGACGACGCCGTCTTCTTCCGGAAAGAAGGTGCGCCAGGCGGCGTGGCGGCGGAAGATCTCCTGAGCCGCGGCGTAGAGCGCCGACAGGTCGACCACGCCGCGCATCCGCGCTCCGAGGTCGATGTTGTAGGCGGTGCCCCCGGGCTCCAGCTGATCGAGAAACCAGAGCCGTTCCTGGTCGAACGACAAGGGCCAGTCGCCCGCGCCGTCTTGCGGCGTCACGCGGACGATCCGCGGCGGGGTCGGCGGGCCGGTCGGCTCTTCGGCGCCGAGCCGTTCGCCGTCGATCCGCGCCCCGAGCGCCGCGACGGTCGGCGCGTCGAAGATGGCGGTGATCGGCAGCTCGAAGTCGAGCCGGGTACGCACCGCGGTCGCGAGCTGGATCGCCAAGAGCGAATGGCCGCCGAGCGCCAGGAAGTCGTCGTCCCTGCCGATCTCCGCGATGCCGAACAGCTCCGACCAGACGCCCGCGAGCGCCGTTTCGGTCGGGCTCCGCGGCGCGACGTACGGCGTCGCGAGGAGCCGTGCCGCCCGCTCGCCCGCCGGCTGGACGCCGAACGTAGCCAAGCGGCTGAGCGCGGCGGCATCGACCGTCGCATCGTCGCGTAGCACGGTGGCAAAGTCGCGCGCCGAAACCACCAGCGACGGCACCCCGGCCGCGAGCAGGCGGATGAACGCCTCCGCGCTCTCGCCGGGCGGCGTCGCCACCGGGCTCAAAGGGCTGAGATCACCGCCGGCCGAACCGGTCAGCTGGCCGACCCCGGCCGCGAGCCAACCGCCCCACTGGTACGGATCCCAGAGCGGCGCGAACGCCCGCCGGCCGGAAGCCGCAAGCTGCTCGGCGAGGCACGCCTGGAAAGCGCCCGCGGCGGCCAATTCGAGCTGGCCGAAACTGCCGGTGGCACCTAGATTCGAAGGGAAGAACGCGAGGAACGCTTGGCGGTCGTCGTCCAGCAGATTCGCCCAACGGCGCGCCGCCGTGAAATCGGGCGCGAGTGCCCCGGCGAGCGCGCCGGGCTCCAAAAGCGCCGCGAGGCCGCCACCCGCACCGCTCGCGGTGTGGCAGACCCCGGCCAACCGGCCGAACCGCGCCCGCGCGAGTTTCAGCGCGCGTTCCGGCTCGTCGGTCGAGCCGCGCCAGATCTCGGTCGCGCGCGAGGCGGCGAGCAGCGCGCGGGCGGCGGCCTCCTCGCCCGATCCCACGGCCCCCCTCGCGATCGCCTCCCACTCCCCTTCCGCCGGAAAATCCGGCGGCAGCAGCAGCGCGAGCCGCGCTCCGCGCAGGGCCAGCGCCTCGGCGAGCGCCGGCCCGACGCCATTCGCCGCGTCGGTGATCAGGATCGGCGCACCCGGCGCAAACGCCGCCGGGGGTTCGCGGCGCTCTAGGCGGACCGGCTGCCATACACGTACCCAGCGCGAACGACCGCGCCGGGCGATCAGGTCGGCCGCCCGGTCGGCCGGCGCGAGCGCCTCGGCCAGCAGGGCGTCGAGCGACGCTTCTACGGAAATGTCCGCCGCGAGGTCGAGAGCGCGCACCGCCCCGTGCGGCAGCTCGCGGCCGACGACGCGGAACGCCGCGGCGAGCGCCGCAAACTCCGGATCGCGCGGCTCCTCATCGGTTACCGCGAGCAGGCCGGACCCCACCAGCAGCAGATCCACCGGCAGCGCGCCGAGCGCATGGGCGAGACGGCACAGCGCACCCAGCTCGCCGGCCACGTCGGGCGCGCCGAATCCGCCGAGCACGACGATCCGTCGAGGCGCCCGCTCCTCGATCAGCTCGACCCAAGGTTCGAGACGCAGCGGCTCCTCCGGTCGCACGATCGAGACTTCGGCCCCCGCCTGTTCCAAGCGCTGCGCGAGGGGCTCGGCGAGATCTTCGAAACCTCCCCCAGCCACCACCAACCAGGGCCCCGAGGCGGCCAGATCGGCGGGCGTGGGCACGTCCGGCGCGAGCGTTCGAGAGAGATCGGGCAGCGAGAACCATTCGGCGACGTCTCTTTTTTCGCCGATGCCCCCGGTCGCCACAGGGCGGACGAAACCGAGCGCGCCGTCTTTCGGCGCGTCGATCCAGTAGCGCTGCCGTTCGAACGGATAGCTCGGCAGATCGACGATCCGCCGTCGCTCGCCGGCCCAAAGCGCCGAGGGCTCGAACGCGGCGCCGAGTGTCCAGAGCCGGGCGACCGCGCCGAGCAGCGGCGAGAAATCCGAGCCCCCTTCGCTCGCCCGCCGGACCGTCGAGATCGCGACCAGCTCGGCGGTCGCCGCCGGATGTTGGCGCGCGAGCGCGCCGAGCGTCGCCCCCGGCCCGACCTCGACGAGGATGCGCCGTGGCTCGACGAGCAGCTCACCGAGGGACTCGGCGAAGCGCACGGTGCCGGTCATGTGGCGCGACCAGTAGGCGGGGTCGGCGAGATCCTCCGGGCCGATCCAGGAGCCGGAAACGTTCGAAAGGCGCGGGATCTCCGGTTCCGTGGAATCGAGCCCGCGCACCAGCTCGGTCAGCCGATCGCCGAGCGGCGCCAGCGCCGGGGAATGGAACGCATGCGTGGTCGAGACCGGCAGGCAGGCGACCCCGTTTTCGGCGAGCCGGCGACCCGCCTCCGCGATCTCATCCGGCGGCCCCGAAAGCACCGAGAGATGCGGCCCGTTGGTGGCGGCGAGGGCGACCGACTCGGAAAGGTAGGGCGCCGCCTCCGCCGCGGGGAGCGGCACCGCGAGCATCGATCCAGCGGGCAGCTCGGCGATCCACCGCGCTCGTGTGGCGACCAGGCGCGCGGCGGCGGCGAGCGGCAGCGCACCCGAGACGTAGGCCGCCGACAGCTCGCCGAGGCTGTAGCCGACCAGGGCGGAAGCCTTCACGCCCCAGCGCTCGAGCAGCCGCGCAAGCGCCACCTCGACCGCGAACAGCGCGGGCTGAGCCCGTTCAGTTGGCGCGAGATCGCCGGCGGGCTCCGCTCCGCCGCGACGGAGCATCGCGCGTAGATCGAGACCTGTAGTTGACACGGCCGGAGCCGTACCGCCGAACAGCAGATCGCGAAGGTCGAATTCCAAATGGCTGCCGAGCGCCGCGGCCACCCGGTCGAATTCCTCGCGGAAGGCCGGCTCGGCGTCGTAGAGACCGCGGGCGAATCCGGGATATTGATCGCCGAGACCGGGAAACAGGAAGGCCACCGGCCGCCCGCCGTCTGAATCCGTGCCCGCCCCTTCGTCGATGGCGCCGTCGAGCCAGCGGCCCCGATCGCGCAAAGCTGCGGCGGCGGCGGCCGCGTTGGAGGCGACCACCGCCCTGCGAAATTTAAACGCCCGCCGGCCGACGGCGAGCGTCCAAGCTACGTCCGCAAGATCCGTCTCCGGGTGCGCCGCGAGGTAATCGGCCAGCCGCTCGGTCATGGTTTCGAGCGCCTGGGGGCTGTTCGCCGACAGGAACAACGGCTGGAGCGGTCGCGGCGAGGTTTCAGCCGGCAACGGCTCGGGCGCCTGTTCGAGCACCGCGTGGACGTTCGTGCCGCCGAGCCCGAACGAACTGACCCCCGCGCGGCGCGGTCCGGCCCCGGCGGGCCAGGGCGTGGCCGAAGTCGGCACGTAGAACGGGCTTGCGGCGAGATCGACCTCCCGGTTCGGCCGTTCGAAATGGAGCGTCGGCGGGATCGTCGCGTGCTCGATCGCGAGAGCGGCGCGCGCCAGGCCGGCCAAGCCGGCGGCGCTGTTGGCGTGGCCGAAATTCGATTTCGCCGAGCCGACGGCGCACCAGCCGGTGTCCTGCGAATCGGCGCGGAACGCCTGGGAGAGCGCCGCGATCTCGATCGGGTCGCCGATCGGCGTGGCGCTGCCGTGCGCCTCGACGAATGCGACGTCGCGCGCCGAGACCTCCGCCAGCCCGAGCGCTTCGGCGATCGCCTGCGCCTGCCCCTCGACGCTCGGAGCGGTGAACCCGACCCTTGAGGATCCGTCATTGTTGGTCGCGGTTCCCCGGATCACCGCGCGCAACGGCCGGCCGGCGGCGCGCGCCCGATCGGCGCGTTCGAGCACCGCGACGCCAACGCCGGAGCTGGGCACCGTCCCCTCGGCGCGCGCGTCGAAGCTCCGGCAATGCCCGTCGGGCGACAGGATGTCGCCCTGCGAGTAGCGATACCCGCCGACCAGCGGCACGGCGATCGAGCTGCCGCCCGCGATCGCCACGTCGCACTCGCCCGCGAGCAGGCTCTGGCAGGCCAGGTGGACCCCGAGCAGAGCGGTCGAGCAGGCCGACTGGACGACCACCGCGGGGCCTTTCAAGTTCAGCTCGTAGGCCAGCCGGCTGGCGAGGAAATCGCGATCGTTCAAGATCATCGCCTGCAGGATGCCGCCCGACTTGAGCGCCTCGGCGTTCGGCAGGATGTTCGAGATCAGATAGCCGTCCACACCCGAGCCGACGAAGACACCGATCCGCTGCCCCTGGGCATCGAAGCGGCCGGGGTCGATCCCCGCCGCGTCGAGCGCCTCCCAGGCGACCTCCAGCAGCAGCCGGTGCTGCGGATCGGTCAGCTCCGCCTCGCGCGGCGTGAAGCCGAACAGCGCGGCATCGAAGCGGTCGGCGCCGTCGATCATGCCCCGCGCCTTGACGTAGCTGGGATCAGCGATCTCTGCTTCGCTCACCCCTGCCGCCCGCAGCTCGTCGTCGCTCAAGCGCACGATCGTCTCCCGGCCGGCCGCGAAATTCGCCCACAGCGCCTCGACCGTGCTCGCGCCGGGGAAACGCACGGCGAAGCTCAGAATGCCGATTCCGCCCGGATCCGAATCGTCGTCGGGACGGGAGTCGAAAGCCGCGTCGCGGGCGCTCTTGGGCAGGTCGGGGGCGTCGGCCGGATTCGAATTCATAAGTTCCTCGGTATCTATAGTGCAGCTAGATGCGCCGCCGGGCACGGGAACGGCGCCGTTCCAGCTCGGCGAGCCCCTCCCGGCGCCCCGCGCTGCGCTCGCGGGCGGCAGAGACCTCGGCCGCCTCCCGCTCGGCGGCGGCCGAGGTGCCGGCCTCGCCGAGACTTTTCGCCAGGCTGCGCAGGGTCGGATGTTGAAACAACGTCACCAGGGGAAACTCGCGGCCCAGATCGGCCTGGATGCGGCTGTGCAGGCGCACCAGCGACAGCGAGCTGGCGCCCAGGTCGAAGAAATTGTCGTCCCGTCCGGAGGCGCCGAACAGCTCGGTCCAGATCCCGGCGAGCGTCGCTTCGAGGCTGCCGTCGGCAGGCCGATCGGGAAACGTCCGCTCTTTGGCTTCCGTAAACGGCGGCAACGCACGGCGATCGACCTTGCCGTTGGTATTGAGCGGCAGCTCGGCGAGGACCACGATTCCCGACGGGATCAGCTGCGCCGGCAGGCGCTCGGCGAGGTAGGCGGCGAGATCGGCGGACGAGGGCGCCGGTGCCGCGGTCGGCGGCGCGGCGACCCAGGCGACCAGCCGGTCCTCTTGGCCCGCTTTCTTGACCACCGCGGCGACCGCGGCGCCGATTTGGCCGTGGCTCGCCAGCGCCGCTTCGATCTCCCCCAGTTCGATGCGGAAGCCACGCAGCTTCACCTGGCCCCCCGCCCCCTCTGCGCGGCCGAGGAACTCCAAGATCCCATCGGGCGCATGGCGCGCGAGGTCGCCGGTGCGATAGAGCCGCTCGCCGGCTCGTCCTTCGGCGGCCGCGAACGGATCGGGAACGAACCGATCGGCGGCAAGCTCGGGGCGCGCCCAATAGCCGCGGGCGAGGCTCGGCCCGCCGAACACCAGCTCCCCCACCGCGCCGCGCGGCACCGGGCGGAGCGCGCCATCGACCACTGCAGCCCGGGCGTGCGGCAGCGGCCGCCCGAGCGGCAGCGTCGCCGGAATCTCCGCCGCTTCCGGCAGAGCCCAATGCGTGATGATCACCGTCGTCTCGGTCGGCCCATAGACGTTGGCCAGGCGCAGGCCGGGCGCCCGGCGTCGGACCTCGCGCGCCGTCTCGCCCAGCCCCAGCTCGCCGCCGAAACGGACTTCGCGCAGGGTTGTCGGAATCTCCAGATCCTCGGCGGCGATAGCCGAAGCAAGCTGCGTCCAATATCCCGTCGGGAGGAATGCCACCGAGACGCGGCGCTCGGCAAACATCCGCAGCAGCTCGCGCGCCCCCGGCAATTCGCTGCTGCGCAACGCGAGCGCCGCCCCGGCGGCGAGCGGCGCGAAGATCTCTTCGACGCTGCCGTCGAAACCGAGCGGCGAGAACTGGAGCATGCAGTCGTCCGGTCCCAGATCCAACAGAGCGGTCTGCGCCCAGACGTAGGCGTCGACCGCCCGGTGCGGCGTCGCGACCCCTTTCGGCAATCCCGTAGAGCCGGAGGTGTAGACGATGTACGCCAGCTGCTCCGGATCGAACCGGATCGGCGCAAGCGGCGGGACCAAGCCGGGCGACGCGTCGTCGAGAACCAGGACCGGCAAATCGACCCCGTCCCAACGATTCCCCAAACGCCGGCTCCCCCGAACCAACGCCCGGGCGCCGCTGTCGCCGAGCAGGAACGCGATCCGCTCGGCCGGGTACTCCGGATCGATCGCTACGTAGGCGCAGCCGGCGCGCAAGATGCCGAGAATCGCGATTAGCGCTTCGAAAGAGCGATCGAGCGCGATCGCAACCCGATCTTCCGGCGCGAGCCCGAGCACCCGGAGCTGCGCCGCCAGGGTGCGCGAGCGGGCATCCAGCTCGCCGTAGCTGAGCATCGCGTCGCCGAGGAACGCCGCCGGCCGATCGGGCGCGCGCTCGGCCCACGCCGCCACCCGCTCGTGCCACGGCGCCGACGGCTGTGGTTCGTCTCCGTCCCTCCATTCGATGAGCAGTTGGTGTCGTTCGGGCGGCGAAAGGAGCGCCAGATCGCCCCACGCGGTGCCGTCCGGATCGGCCACCGCCGCCGCGAGCAGCCGCTCGAACTGCCCGGCCCAGCGCAGTGCGGTGGTGCGTTCGAACAGGTCGGCATGAACCTCCAGGTGTCCGGCGATCCCTTCGGAACCCCGTTCGAGCACGAGCATCAGCTCGAACTTCGCGGTGACCTCGGCCGAAACGTCGGCGGCCATGGCTCCGAAATCGCCGATGGCGCCGAAATCGCCGAGCGACGCAAGCTCCAAGTCGCCCCAGCGCGCGCCGTGCCATGGGTTCACGGCCTGCCAGTTGAACGCCGCCTGGACCAGCGGCGGCCGGCTCGGATCGCGGCGCGGCACGAGATCTTCGACCAGAACGTCGAACGGCAGATCCGGATGCGAGAACGCGTCGAGCGCCCGCGCGCGCACCCTGTCGAGCAGCGCGCCGAAGCTCCCTTCGGTGCCGTCGGCGCCGAGCCGATCGATCCGCAGTGGCAGGATGTTGGCGAAGAAACCGATCAGACGCTCGATCTCGGGGCGGTCGCGCCCGGCGATCGGCGTACCGAGCAACAACGGCGCCCGGCCCGCCTCCGGCTCCACCCAGCGGCCGAGCAGCGCGCCGAAACCGGCCAGGAGCAACGCGAAAGGCGTCGCCCCGCGCGAGCGGCAGAACGCGGCCAAATCCGCGGACAGCTCGGGCCCCAAGCTCACCGGCACCGCGAGACCGCGCGTGGAGAAGACGCCCGGGCGCGGCCGATCGGTCGGCAGGGCGAGAACGGTCGGAACGTCGGCCAGCTCGCCGCGCCAGAAGCCGAGCAGGCGATCGAGCTCCGGTCCCGGCGCGAGCCGGGCGCGCTGCCAGGCCGCGAAGTCCGCCACCTCGATCGGCAGCTCGGGCAAAGCGGCGAACCCGCCGGCCGCCCACGCCGGGTAGAGCCGGCCGATCTCGTCGAGCAGCAGGCCGATCGACCACCCGTCCGAGACCGCGTGATGATGATCGAACAGCACCACGTGCCGGTCCTCCGCCAGCCGCACCAGGCGCGCCCGCACCAGCGGCCCGGCCGCCAGGTCGAACGGCAGCGCCGCCTCGGCCCGCACCAGACGCCGCAGCTCCACGTCGCAGACGACCTCGACCAACCCGGCGAGGTCGGTCAGCGGCAGCGGCGGCGCGCCCGGCGGGGCGATCTCCAGGATCGGGCGGCCCTCCCGCTCGGGAAAGCGGGAGCGCAACCCTTCGTGACGGCTCACGACCTCGGCGAGCGCCGCGCGGAGCACCGCCGGCCGCAGGGGACCCGCGAGGCGCACCGCCCCGGGAAGGTTGTACGCCACGCCGGCCCCCAGACGATCGAGGAACCAGAGGCGCTCCTGCGCGAACGACAGCGGGCGCTCCGCCCCCGCCGGCAGCCGCCACAAAGGCGCCGCCGCCTCGGCCGGCCCGTCCGAGCGCCGCCGCTCGATCTCCTCGCCGATCTCCGCGGCGATCTGGGCGACGGTCGGCCGCTCGAACAGGCGCTTGAGCGGCAGCTCGACGCCGAACGTCGCGCGCAGCCGCGACACGGCGCGCGCCGCGAGCAGCGAATGGCCGCCCAACGCGAAGAACCCGTCGTGGGCGCCGATCCGAACCGCCGCAGCCGGTTCCCCGCCGCGGGGGGCAGATTCCAAGACCTCGGCAAAGATCTCGGCCACGATTGCCTCGACCGGCCCGCGCGGCGGCACATACAGCCGTTGCCCGGCGGCGCCCGCGAGCGCCGGCAGCGCTTGGCGATCCACCTTGCCGTTCGGCAGCCGGGGCAGCGCGTCGAGCGGCGTGAGCAGAGAGGGCACCAGATACTCCGGCAGGCGCGATCGGAGCGCGGCGAGCAGCCCCTCCTCGTCGAACCGGACCTCTCGGTTCGTCGCGACGAAACCGACCAGGCGCCGCTCCGCCCCTTCGCCCACCACCGCCGCCGCCGCTTCGCGCACCCCCGCCGCGGCGGCGAGAGCGGCCTCGACCTCCCCCAGTTCGACGCGGAAGCCGCGCACCTTCACCTGGTGGTCGATCCGGCCGAGATATTCGAGCTCCGGTCGATCCTCGCCCCTCGCGATCCAGCGCACCCGGTCGCCGGTCGCATAGAGCCGCGCGCCGGCAACGTTGGAGAACGGATCGGGCAGAAAGCGCTCGGCGGTGAGGTCCGGCCGCCCGAGATAGCCGCGGGCGAGCCCCGAGCCGCCGAGCCGCAGCTCGCCCGGCACGCCGGGAATCGCCAGCTCGCCCCGGCGCCCGACGACGTGGCATTGGGTTCCCGGCAACGGCCGGCCGATCGACGGGTTCGTCCGCGGCGAAAACTCCGCGCTGCGGCGGATCTCGCTCCAGGTCGAGTAGGTGGTGTCTTCCGACGGACCGTAGAGGTTGTTGACGCGGACGACGCTCGGGCTCGACGCGAAGATCCGTTCGACCAGGGCTCCGGGCAGCGCCTCGCCCGCAAGGTTCACCGTGAGGACGCTTCCCGGCAGCCCGGCGGAGCGCACCAGCTCGGCGAGCGCCGAGGGGACCGTGTTGATCAGCGTCACGGCATGACGGGACGCCGCGGCCGGCAGATCGAGCGCGTTTAGGGCGAGCACGAGCGCGCCGCCCGAAGAGAGCGGCGCGAACAGCTCGAAGATCGAGAGATCAAAGCAGACCGAGGTCGAGAACAGAACCGAAGAAAGCTCATCAGGGGAAAAAGAAGCAAGCGCCCACGAGATGAATCCGGCCGCCGTGCCGTGCTCGATCGCGACGCTTTTCGGCCGGCCCGTCGAGCCGGAGGTATAGATCAGGTAGGCGAGGTGGCGCGGCGTCGGAGCGAGGGCGCAGCAAGCAGCGCCCCTACATTCGAAACCGCCGATCGTGTATCCCGTCTCCGTCTCACCGCCGGTCGTAGGGGCGCTGCTTGCTGCGCCCTCTCTCCCGTCGGCAAGATCCTCCAGGAGAACGACCGCATCCCCAGGCACCAACGCCGCCAAGGCGTCTTCGGTGATGCAGATCTCTGCCCCGGAATCTTCGAGCAGGAAGCGCAGCCGCTCTTGCGGGTACGCGGGATCGAGCGGTACGTAGACCCCGCCCGCCGCAAGCACACCGAGGATCGCGGCGACCAGCTCCGGCCCGCGCGAGAGCAGCACGCCGACCCGTTCTTCCGGAGCGATTCCGAGCCCTCCGGCGATCGCGAGCGCGCGCTCGGCCAAACGCGAATAGCTCCACGTTTCGTCTGCGCCGACGAGAGCCGGGGCGTTCGGCGTCCGCTCCGCCACGCGGAAGAAACGAGCGTGAAGCAGCCCTGCCTCGCTGATGCTTTTTTCTCCGCTCCAAGCGGCGAGCTGGGCGACCTCCTCCGGAGCAAGCAGCGGAAGATCCGAGAGCCGCCTCTGTGACCCTTCGCCGAATGCGGCAAGCAGACGTTCGTACCCACCTAGCCACCGGTCGATCGTCTCGGCATCGAACAGGTCGGCGTCGTATTCGGCGGCGATCACCAAGGCCGATCCCGCGGGGGTCGCTTCGAGCGTCAGGTCGAAGCGCGAGGTGCCGACGTCGAGCCGGCGCGGGGTGAGCCGAAGAGCGCCGGCTGTGATCCCAGAGGGCGGCGCGAGCGGCTCTTCGAGCACGAACAGCGCTTGGAACAACGGATTCTGCGCCGTATCGCGGCGCGGCGAGATCTCCTCGACCAGGCGCTCGAACGGCAGGTCCCTGAGCGCGAGCGCAGCGAGCGCCGAGGCGCGGGCGCGGGCGAGCAGCACGCCGGCCGTCGGATCGTCGGCCACCTCGACGTCGAGCACCAGGGTGTTGACGAACATCCCGATCAGCGGTTCGAGCTCGATCCTCGGACGGTTCGAAACCGGCGTGCCGAGGGGAATGCGCGGCTCCCCCGTGAGCCGCGCGAGCAGACCTTGAGCCACCGCCACGAGCGCTTGGAAGCGGCTCGCGCCGGCCGCGCGAGCCCAGGCGTCGAGGCGCGAGAGGAGCGCGGAGGAAAGCTCGCGCTCGCGGATCGCGCCGCGGCCGGAGCGCACCGCCGGACGCGGCCGATCGGTCGGCAGATCGAGCGTTGGCAAGCCGGCGAGCCGCGCGCGCCAGGCTTCGAGCTGCGGAGCGAGGGCGTCGCCGTCGAGAGTCGCGCGCTGCCAGACCGAAAAATCGGCGAACTGAATCGGCAGCGGCGGCAACCGCGGCGCCCGATCGGCCGTCAGCGCCGAATAGATCTCCGCGACCTCGCTGATCAACAGGCCGAGCGAAGCGCCGTCGGCCACCGCGTGATGGAGCGAGACCGCGAGCAGGTTCGACTCGGAAGAGGTGCGCAGGACCGCCGCGCGAAGGGTTTGGCCGCGCGACAGATCGAACGGCAGCGAGCCAACAGCGCGGGCCAGGCGTTCGGATTCCGCGGCGCTTGCGCGCGCGGGGATCGCGCCGAGGTCTGCGAGCGGTAGAAAAAGCTCAGTAAGAGGAGGTAGGACAACTTGGCGCGGACCGGCTCCCCCGTCTCGGAGGGCCGTGCGCAGAATCTCATGGCGAGCAACCACAAGGGCGAGCGCTGCCGCGAAACGCGCCCGGCCTTGGGTGTCGAAGCGCCCTGCGATCTCGACCGCGCCGGCCAGGTGGTAGGTCGGCAGCCCCGGAGCGAGCTGCTCCAGAAACCAAAGCCGCTCCTGCGCGAACGCTAGCGGCAGCCCCGATTCCGGCCGGTCCACGGCAACGATCGGGGGCAAGGCAACGGCGCCCAGTTTTTCCTCCTTACTGAGCTTTTCACCCAAGCCCGCAACCGTAGGCGCCTCGAAAAGCAGGGACAACGCCAGGTCGCGCACACCGAACGCCCGCGCAATCCGCGCCGCCGCCCGCGCGGCGAGCAGCGAATGACCGCCCAACGCGAAAAAGTCGTCGAACGCGCCCACCCGCTCGCGCCCGAGCACCTCGGCGAACACTTCGGCGAGGCGTGCCTCGGTCTCGTTTCTCGGCGCTACGTATTCCGTTGAGCTTGCGATTCCCCCGGCGAGAGCCGGCAACGCGCGACGGTCGATCTTGCCGTTCGGCAGCAGTTCCCCCTCGTTGATGCTTTTTTCTTCGCCGCTCCACGAGATGAGCTGGCGGACCTCTTCCGCGGCCAGCAGCGGAAGGTCCGAGACCCGCAAATCGGTGCCGTCGGCCAACGCCCCGAGCAGGCGTTCGTAACCGCCGAGCCAGCGTGCGATCGTGGTCGAATCGAACAGATCCGCATCGTGTTCGGCCCAGACCTCGAAACCCTCGGCGGCGGGGACCACGGCGAGCGACAGATCGAGCTTCGCGGTTCCCGTGTCGAGCCTCACGGGCGTGATGTCGAGAGCACCGACGTGTCGGACTCCAAGCGGCGGCTCGAGCGAGATCAACACGTCGAACAGCGGGTTCTGCGCCAGGTCGCGGCGCGGCGCGAGCGCTTCGACCAGCAGCTCGAACGGCAGGTCCTCGCGCGCATAAGCGGCGAGCGCTCCGACGCGCACCCGATCGATCAGCTCCGCGGCGGTCGGATCGTCGCCCGTTTCGGCATCGAGCACCAGGGTGTTGGCGACGAATCCGAACACCCGTTCCATCTCGGGCGAACGGCGGTTCGCGATCGGCGTGCCGATCGCCGTCTTGCCCCGGCCCGAGATCCGCGCGATCAGCACATGGAGCGCCGCCACCCAGAGCATGAACGGCGTCGCCCCGGCGGAACACGCCCGCGTGGCAAGCCGCCGGGCCAGTCCGCCGTCGAATCGCGCGGCGACCGTTTGGCCCCGCCCGCTACGCCGCGCGCCGCGCGGCCGGTCGCTGGGCAGATCGAGCGGTTCGAGATCGGCCAGACGTGCGCGGAAATGCGCCAGAGGCTCCGCCGTCCGTTCGTGGATGACGTTGCCCGCCTGCCAACGCGCGATGTCCGCGAGTTGAAAATCGGCGGGGGGAAGGTTCGGCGTATCGCCGGCGGCCAGCGCCGCATAGGCTGCAAAAAGCTCACCGAGGAAGAGATCCAGCGCGGCGCCGTCGCAGATCAGGTGATGGAAGATCGCGACCAGACGGGCTTGCGCCTTACCTCGCACGATCTCGGCGAAGCGGACCAGCGGCCCGGCTGCAATCTTGAACGGAAGGCGCGCGAGCGAGCGGCTCAAGCGATCGATCTCGGCCTCTTCGGCTCCGAGCCCCGCAAGGTCGATCCGTGGACAGCCCTCGAAAACCTCGGCGGCCGGAACCTGGAACGGCTCCCCCTCTTCGTCGGGAATCGCCGTGCGGAGCGCCTCGTGGCGCGCGATCACCAGAACCAGTGCGCCATCAAGCGCCGCCTCGTCGCGCCCGCCCGAAAGATCGACCGCACCCGCAATGTGGTACGTCGCCCGGCCCGGCTGCAACCGTTCCAAGAACCACAGACGGCGCTGCGGAAACGTCAGCGGCGCGCGCTCCCCGCGGCCTCCGGCGACGATCGCAGGCAAGGGCGCCGCCCCACCACTCCCCTCGGTGAGCATTTCCGCCAACGCACCCACCGTCGGCGTTTCGAACAACGCCGCCAACGGCAACTCCCTGCCAAACACTCGCGACGCCCGAGCCGCCGCGCGCGTAGCGGTCAACGAATGAAGACCGAGCGCGAGCAGGTCGTCGCGCCGTCCGATCGGTCGTTCGACGCCCAACACCTCGCCGAAGATCGCCGCCAAAATCTCTTCGACCGGCGACCGGGCCGGCTCGAAACTCTCCCCCACCTCACCACCGAACTGCGGTTCCGGGAGCGCGCGGCGATCGATCTTGCCGTTCGGCGTAAGCGGCAGCGCCGCCAGCTCGACGAACGCGGAAGGCACCATCGCGCCCGGCAGCTTCGTCCGCAAGTTGGCGCGCAGCCGATCGACGTCCAAAGAATCCGTGGCCCGGACCACGTAGGCCGCGAGCCGCGCCCCGGCTCCCGCACCGAACAGGACCACCGTCGCCGCGGCCACCTGCGGATCGGCAAGCAGTGCGGCTTCGATCTCGCCCAGCTCGATGCGCTGGCCACGAATCTTGACCTGGCGATCGATCCGGCCGAGGAAGTCGAGCGCGCCGTCCGGCCGTTGCCGCACCCGGTCGCCAGTGCGGTACATCCGGCCGCCGGTCTCGCCCGAGAACGGGTCGGGCACGAAGCGCTCCGCGGTCTGGGCCGGATCGTCGAGGTAGCCGCGCGCCAGCCCTTCGCCCGCCACCCCGAGCTCGCCGCCCGAGCCCCGCGGCGCGAGGCCCTGCCAGCGGTCGAGCACGTAGGCGCGCACGCCCGAAATCGGCCGGCCGATCGGCGGCACAGCTCCCGCGCGGCCGTCCGCCGCCGCGGATTCGCCCTGGGTCGTGATCACCGCGTTCTCGGCCGGACCGTATTGGTTGCACAGCACGTACCCCGCGTCAGCCGGCGCGCCCTGCAACAGGCGGTCGCCGCCGGTTTGCAGGAAACGCAGCAGGAGCCCCGCCGGCTGCGGCTCGCCGGCGAACAGCTCGACCAGCGGCGTCGGCGACCAGGCGACGGTCAACCGCTCGCGGGCGAACCAGGCCAACAGGTCGGGCGCCGACAGCCGCACGTCCGCGTGCGGCACGTGTAAGCTCGCGCCGGCGGCGAGCGCCGGCCAGATCTCGATCACCGCCGCGTCGAAGCTCGGCCCCGAAACCTGCGAACCGCGATCGGCGCCCGTCCAGCCGAACCGTTCGAGATGCCACGAGACGATGTGCAACGCGCCGCGATGGCTCATCGCGACACCCTTCGGCCGGCCCGTCGATCCGGAGGTGAAGATTGCGTAGGCCAAGCCCTCCGGATTCTTCCGGCGCGGCGGGGCCGCAACCGGTTCGGTGCTCCGGAGCGCCGGCTCGGCGTCGAGCGCCAGAACCTTCGCCGCGCCGCACCAGGAGCCGGCGAGGTGCGACAGAGTCACTACCGCCGCCGCCCCCGACAACGCCACCATGTCGCCCCGCCGGGCTTCCGGATAGGCCGGATCGATCGGCGCGAAAGCCGCGCCCGCGCGCAACGCGGCCAGCTCCGCCACGATCAGATCGACCGAGCGGTCGAGGCAGACCGCGACCCGAGACTCCTCCGCGATGCCCAATTCCCGCAGGCGCCAGGCCAGCCGGTTCGCCCGCGCCCCCAGCTCGCCGTAGGTCAGGCTCCTGCCTGAGTCCGCCACCGCGAGCGCCTCGGGAGTCGCCGCCTCCCAATGCGCCACCAGGTCGTCCAGCTGGATCGCCGCCGTCGGCGGCGCCGGACGGTGCGAACCGGCCGCCGAGGCGAGCAGCTCCGCCCGCTCGGCGGCCGAGAACAGGTTAAGTTCGGAGAGCCGCGCCGCTGGCCGCTCCGCCATGTCCGCGAGCAGGCGTCCGAGCTGGCCCAGCCAGCGTCCGATCGTCGCGGGATCGAACAGCTCGGCGTTGCCTTGGAGCGCAAGATGCAGCGTTTCGCCCACCTGCGCCGCGTGGAGCGCCAGCTCGAACGGCACCCGGCGCTCCGGGAGCGGCAAAGCGCGCAGGCGAACCCCGCCGAGGTCGATCTCTGCGCCCTCGATTCCGAGCCCGAACGCCGCGAGATCGCCCGCGCGCTCGTACGCCACGGCGACCTGGGCGAGCGGCGGCCGGGCCGGATCGCGCCGCGGGCGCAGGCGGTCGACGAGGGTGGCGAACGGCACGCTCTCGGCGCTCGCGACCGCGGCGGCCGAGGCGCGGCGGGTTCGTTCGAGATGCACGGCGAACGACGCATCGTCCTCCAGCTCGAACGGAATCGCCGCCGGTTGGACCAGGTAGCCCACCAACGATTCGAGACCGGGAGCCGAGCGGCCGGCGGTTGGCGCGGCGAGCGCGAAACGCGATTGACCGGTCGTTCGGTGGAGAAAGGCTGAAAAAGCCGCAGTAAGGAGGGCGAAGGGCGTGGCATCCGAGGAACGGGCGAGCCGCTCAAGCCCGAGCGCCGCCGCGGAAAGCGGCAGGGAACGGAGGAATCCGCGGAAGCTCTGGCGAGGGGGTCGCGGCCGATCGGTCGGCAGATCGAGATCTTCGACGGCAGAAAGAGCGGCGAGCCGGCCGGCGAATGCCGAGCCCTCTCCCCGGTCGAGCGTCGCGAGCCGCTCGTTCCTCCAGACGATCAGATCGCCGAGCGAGATCTCGGAAAGCGGCGGCAACTTGGGCAGCCGCGACGCGACCTCGGCGGAATAGATGGCCGCCACCTCCCCCGCGAGCAGCGCCAGCGAGGTGAAGTCCGCCACCAGATGGTGGACGGCAAAGCCGATCGCCGTCTGGTCCCCTTCGATGAGAACGAGGCGCACGAGAGGTCCGACGCCGAGATCGAAAGGCCGCATCGCGATCGCCCCGATCCGTTCGGTGAAATGAGCGGGCTCGGCGCGCTCGCGAATCGTCTCCAGCCGCGGCGGCGCGAAGGTTTGGATCGCCCCGGCCTCACCTGCCGAAAACCGAGCGCCTAGCGCCGGATGGCGCGCGATCGCCGCCTCGACCGCGCGCACCAACGCCTCGGCGTCCAAATCTTCGACGAGCGCCGCCATCGCGATCGTGTAGGCACTCGGAGCGAGCCGCTCGGCCGCCCAGAGGCCTTCCTGTTCCAAGCTCAGCGGAGAGGAACTCCTGGGTGCGCGGGCCTCCGGCCCGCCCTGCTGGAGAAGATGGCGGGCGGGCCGCCCGCGCACCCAGGAGGGGCCGCGCAGCAGATCCGCCAGGCTCGCGCCATCGAGCAGATCGGCGATCGAAACCGCATAGCCCAGCTTTTCGGCGGCGAGCTGGAATTCGATGCCGGAGAGCGAATCGAGGCCCTGCGCGGTCAGCGGCCGATTGACGTCGAGCCGCTCCACCGGCAATCGGAGAGAGCGCGCGGCGGCGATGACGAGAGCTTCCCGCGAGGCTCCCCCGTCGTCGATCCCCTCGGTGACGGCTTTTTGAGACGCCTCGATCTCCGCCAAGGTACCCGCGAGATACGCCGTGCGCGCCGCTCCGCGCCGCACCTTGCCGCTGGTGGTCTTCGGCAGCGCGCCGGGGGCAAGCAGCCGCACGTCTGCCGCCTGGACTTCGTGGCGCTCGGCGATCGCGGTTCGAATCGCTTCGACGATTTCGCCCGCGTCGGCCCGCGCATGGCGGGAGACCTCGGCGACCAACACGAGGCGCTCCTCGCTTTCCTCCCCCTCGATGGAAAACGCCGCGGAGTTGCCGGCCACGAGATCCGGGTGGGCCGCCTCCGCCGTTCGTTCGAGATCCTGCGGGTAGTGGTTCCTGCCGCGGAGGATCACCAGGTCCTTCCTCCGGCCGGTGACGAACAGCTCCCCTTCGTGGAGGAATCCGAGGTCGCCGGTGCGCAGATATTGCTCGGCCGACCCGACAAGGCGCGCACCAAACGTCTCGGCCTTCGCCTCCGGCCGGTTGCGGTAGCCCGCCGCGATCGAGGGGCCGCTCACCCAGATCTCGCCGATCCGGCCCGACGGGCAGGGCCTTGCGCTCTCCGGATCGACGATCGCGATCTGCTGCCCCGCCCAGGCATGGCCGCAGGAGACCAAGGATCGCACCGCCCGCGCCTCTCCCTCCGGTTCAAGGCCGGCAGGAATTGCCTCGTGCGCTTCGAGGCTTTGGGCATCGAACTCGGCGGCGTTCGGCAGCCGGCCAGGCTTCGGTCCGGCCACGAACAGCGTCGCCTCGGCCAGGCCGTAGCAGGGGTAAAACGCCTCGCGCCGGAAACCGCTCGGAGCGAACTTCCCCGCGAACGCGGCCAACGTCTCGGCGCGCACCGGCTCGGCGCCGGAAAACGCGATCTGCCAGCTGGACAGATTCAGTCGTTCCGCCTCCTCGGCCGTCACCTTCCGCGCGGCGAGCGCGTAGGCGAAATCGGGACCGCCGCTGGTGGTCGCCCGATACCGGTCGATCGCTTCGAGCCACCGCGCCGGTCGTTGCAGGAAAGAGACCGGCGACATAAGGACGCAGCGCCCGCCGCTCCACAGCGGCTGAAGCACGTTTCCGATCAACCCCATATCGTGGTAGAGCGGCAGCCAGCCGACCACGATCGAATGCTCGTCCTGGCTGAAGGCCTGGCGGATCATCTCCAGATTTGCAGCCAGGTTCGCGTGGCTGACGATCACCCCCTTGGGCTCGGAGGTCGAGCCGGAGGTGTATTGCAGGAATGCGGTCGAGGTTGGATCTATAGAAGCGGGATCGATCGAAGACGGGTCGAATGTCCTCGGGCGCGACGGCTCGGCGGGTTCACTTGAAAACGACAGCCAGGGGAGCCCCAGGAGCGCCGGAACGCCCGCCGCGAGGCTCGGGCCCGCCGCGGCGATCTCGGGGGTGGTGAGCACCGCCCGCGGCGCGGCGTCGGCCGCCACCCCGGCGAGGCGCTCGCCCTCGCGCTCCGGCCGGCGCAGCGAGCGCGGCGGATAGGCGGGCACCGCGACGACCCGGGCCAACAGGCAGCCGACAAAGCCGACCAGGAAGTCGAGTCCGGGAGGAAACAGCAGCAACGCCCGATCACCCGGGTCGATACCCGCCGCAGCGAGACCTTGCGCCACGCCTTCCGCCCTAGCCCGGAGCGCTCCCCAAGTGAGGGTTTCCGCCTCCGTCTCGCCGTCCGCTAGCCAGGTGTAGGCGAGGCGGTCCGGCGTACTTCTCGCCCGGCCGTACAGGCGTGCGACCACCGTCCGTTCCGTTTCGTCGAACGAAGACGGCGACGGCTCTGCCGGCCCGGCGGTGGCGACGGGTGGCGCTACCTCGACATGGTCGCTCATCGATTCGACGGAACCGGTATTTCGTTCGGCGACGGCTTGCGCGGCGAACGCGCGGAGTGGGAAGAGTCTTTCGGCACTTTCAGTCGTCCGGCGCGGCCGAGGGTGCGAACAGGGAGCACCCGGGATACGCGGTCAAACAAAGAGTGCCCACAAGGCCGATTAGGGGGACTCCGAGAACACCTTTTCGCTCAGCCAGCGCTCCAGCATCCGCAACGCTTCGGGGCGGATCTCGTGAGCCATCGGGAACTCCCGATAGAGCAGCCGGACCCCGAATTCGCGCAGCCGCTCGCGGCTTTCGCGGGCGCGCTCGACCTCGATCATCCGGTCCTCCGTGCCGTGAAACATCAGCACCGGCAGACTCTCATGCTCCGGCAGCTTCGGCAGATCGACGCTAAGCGGCTCGGGAAGCCAGGTCGAAAGCGCCGCGATGCCGCGAAACCGCCCGGGCTCGCGCAGGCCCAGCTCGAACGCCATCAGCCCCCCCTGGCTGAACCCGCCGACCGCCAACCGCTGCTTGTCCACCGGATACCTCTCGACCGCCTCGTCCAGCCACCCCCGCAGCTCCGCCGACCGCTCCCGGAACTCCGCTACGTTCGGCGGCTGGCCGGGCACCAGCTGAAACCAGCCGTAGCCGGACATCCCCGGGCCGACCTGCATCTTCACCTGGCCCTGCGGGCAGAGCACGATCGCCTCACCATTCTGAACGTGAGGCGCCAACCCCAGTAGATCGTGCGCGCTCGCCCCCCAGCCATGGCAGAGCACAAGGGTGGGAAACGGGCCGTCGCCCGCGGGAACGTGTGCGGTGTGGAGAAGTTTCATGGGGGCGGAGGATAGCAGGCGCCCAAGAATTAACCTCCTCCCGGGTGAAGGGCTCCCGCAAATTTGGAGTGCGGCGACAAGTCGCCGCTTTCAGAGTGCCGACGCGTCGGCGCTCTCGTAGAGGAAACGGCGAGCCCAAGAAAGCGGGCGTTAAGTCTGGCGGTAGGCGACAATCGAATTTAGTCGATCACGTTGACCACGATCCGAAGCTTCGGGTCTTGCCCGCTGAATCGCAGGAGCCGCGTTCTACTCCTGAATATCCACCGTGATCCGTAATTTCGGCGCCGACCCGTTCGCGAATAGCTCCGTCCATCGAGTAACTGGGATTTTGAACTCCGCCTTCGGCGGAACGTAACTGCGGGACCAAGCGCCAAGGGTCAGATTGTTCCAGAACCTATGGCCTACCTCTTTGCCTTGCGAATCGATGAGCGCAACGGTGAGGTCGATATCCTGGAGAGGCCACTCGCTGACGAGCGTCAAGGACGCCTCGATCGCAACTTCGGTCGGAGACTCCGCAATCTTCTTGACCGTCAACATCCGAACGCGAGCTTGATCGCAGACGTAACGATCTGTCTCCGGGTAGGCCCGCGCCTTCCCAAGCGGTTGGCGGTCGAACGGCTCTCGAGCCTGCCCCTTTGGATCGACGTCAGCCCCGAGCGAAACCTCGATCGCCATTGGGTCGGCCACCTCGGTGCGGGTTCCTCCAGCGACCGTACCGGCGGTGACCTGGGCGAGGGTTAAGACGGTTCCGACCAAGAGTCCAACCATCACCAGCTCCTTCCCGCAGCTCAGATTGCGGACGATCTTACTTCTTTGCTTGCTGACAGGTCGAATTCTGTCCTTTGCGGAGAAATCCGTCTTCCGGGGAAGGCTGCCCCCCTTACGGCACGGGCACCGCAGGCGCCAGCGGCGCCAGATCCGGTTCCCCTTCGTACGTCACCCGCTCGAGAAACAGCCCCGAAGGCGGCGCGGTCCAGGCTGCCGTGTTGGCGGCTCCGGGGATTGGCTTCGCGGCGAGGAGGGATTTGAAGTCGCGTTCGGACAGCTCTCCGGTGCCGACTTTGACCAGGGTGCCGACGACGCGGCGGACCATTTTCCAGACGAAATGCGACGCTTCGATGCGGAACAGGATTAGCGAGCCGGAGGCGACGATCTCGGCGTGGTGGACCAGGACCTGGGTGCTCGGCTGGTCGTCCGGCCGTTCGCAGAAAAGGCGGAAGTCGTGGGAGCCGGCGAGCAGCGCCGCGGCGCGGGACATCGCTTTTTTGTCGAGCGGGTGCTTGACCCACCAGACGAAGCGCTTGACCAGGGCGGTGCGGCGGGTGGAGATCTGGTAGAGGTAGACCCGCGAGGCCGCGTGGTGGCGCGAATGGAATCGGTCGGCCGCGAGCACGCAGGAGACCATATGAATGTCGGAGGGCAGCCGATCGTTTACCCCCCAGCAGAACTCATCGATCTCGACCGGCCGGGCGAGCTTCAGGTGGGCGACCTGGGCGAGCGCGTGGACCCCGGCGTCGGTGCGTCCGGCTCCCCCCAGCTCGCGGATTTCGCCCACGGTTTCTTCGATCGCGCGGCGCAGCTCGCCCATCACGGTGCGGGCGTTTTTCTGCTCTTGCCAGCCGCTGTAGCGGGTTCCTTCGTATTCGAGGGTCAGGCGATAGGTAGGCACGACGGCGGATTATGACGGAAACTCGGCGCCGGACATCCGTCCCGCTCCGATCCGCCCGCCACACTGGTCTTCTCGGACATGAGCTCCAACTCCCCCACCTCCGCGTCTCCCCTGCTCGAACCTTCTCACCGCCGCACGGCACGCAGCCTGCCGCGTGAAGATCGCGGCTGCGGCTGGATCGAGACGCTCGAAGCTCCAGCGCCTGCCTGGGTGCTCGCGACCGCTCCGGGCACTCCATCGGAATTTGAGGCGGTGGTGATCGGCGCTGGGTTCACCGGCCTGGCCACCGCCCGCCGGCTCGCGGAGCAGCGTCCCGGCTGGCGCATCGCCCTGATCGACGCGCAGCGGGCGGGGTTCGGGGCCTCGGGCCGCAGCTCGGGCTTCGTCGTCGATCTAGCCCATTTCATCGCCCGGATGGAGCCCGCGGCGAGCCGCAAGTTCGTGGCGCTTTCGCGCAGCGGGATCGGCGAGCTGCGCAATCTCGCCCAGGAGCACGAGATCGCCTGCGATTGGGACGAGCGGGGCTGGCTTCACGTCGCGGCGGGCGCAGTGGCGGAAAAATCGCTTCCCTTTCTCGCCTCCTGGCTCGACTCTCTCGACGAGCCGTACGAGAAGCTCGACGCCTCGGGTTTGGAGGCGATCATCGGCAGCGCTTTCTACCGTGCCGGGTTGCGCCTGCCGGGCAGCGTTCTGGTACAGCCCGCGGCGCTGCTGCGTGGCCTGGCCGCGGCGTTGCCGCGAGCGGTGGAGCTGTACGAGGAGTCGCCCGTGCGCGAGATCCGCCGGGAGGGGTCGACGTTCCGCCTGGCGGTCGCCGACGGCTTGATTTTCTCTCCGCTCGTCTTCGTCGCCGCGAACGGCTACGCCCCGGCGCTTGGGGTGTTCGAGCGGCGGCTCTTTCCGCTCTACACCTTCGGCAGCCTGACCCGGCCGCTCAGCACGGAAGAACAGGAGGTCCTGGGCGGCGAGCGGGAGTGGGGCCTGCTCGCCGAGGATGCGATGGGCTCGACCGTCCGGCGGACCCGCGATCAGCGCATTCTGATCCGCAACAGCGCCCGATTCACCCGCAACCACGTCCTGCCGGACGGCCCGCCGGAGGCGATCCTCAACCTTCACCGGCAGGCGTTCGCCAAACGCTTCCCAAAGCTCGCCCACGTGCCGTTCGCCCATAGCTGGGGCGGCCCGCTCGGCGTCACCCCCGATCGCTCGATCGCTTTCGGCGCGGTCGAACCGGGGCTGTTCGCAGCGGGCGGGTACACCGGAGCCGGCATCGCGATCGGCACCACCGTCGGCCGGCTGCTCGCCGATCTCGCCCTGGGGGAAGCCTCCGAGATGCTCGCTGCGATGCAGTCGCTGCCGCAGCCGAAAAAGCTGCCGCCGCAGCCGTTTCTCGACTGGGGGATCCGCTGGCAGGTGCGGCGGATGAACGGATCGGCGGGGGTGACGCTGTAGGGCGCCACGCCAGCTTTCTGTCCCTTTCGTCCTTGCTGCTCACACCTTCCCCAAGATAAGGTCCGCCGCTCCTTATGATCCGCTCCAAGATTTCGTGCTCGATCCATAAATTCGGCGGCGCCGCGCTCGCCGATGCGGGATCGATTCGCCGCGCGGTCGAAATCTTCCGCTCCGAAGGGGGTCCCAAGGTCGCCGTGGTCTCGGCGATGGCGGGCGTGACCGACGCGCTGCTCGAAGTGGGCGCCCGGGCGCTCGCAGGCGACGAGCTCGAAGCGCTGGCGATCGTCGAGCGGCTGCGGGCACGGCATCTGGAAACGGCGCAGGCGCTCGCCCGCGATGGCCGCGACCGCGACGCGCTGCTCGCCCTAATCGTCGCGTCGTTCTCCGAGCTGGGCGCCCTCGCCCGCGGCCTCGCGATTCTGCGCGAGCTGTCGCCGCGCACCTCGGACGCGATCGTCGCCCGCGGCGAGCTGCTCTCGTCCCGGCTGTTTTCGGCCGGCCTCGCGGCGGTCGGCGAGCGCGCGCGATGGATCGAGCCGGGGTCGGTCATCGTCACCGACGGCCGCTACGGCAACGCCTCGCCCGATCTGGCCGCAACTGACCGGGCCGCTTCGCGGATCCTCCCGCCGCTGTTCGCGCGCGGGATTTCGCCGGTGGTCGCGGGCTTCCTGGGGGCGAGCCCCGAAGGGCGCCTCGCGACCCTCGGCCGCGGCGGCACCGATCTTTCGGCGACGATGCTCGGCCGGGCGCTCGACGCATCGCGGGTCGTGCTGTGGAAGGACGTGCCCGGCCTGCTGACCGCCGATCCGCGGATCGTGCCCACGGCGCGCGTGCTGCCGAAGCTCGATCTGCGCGAGGCGGCAGAGCTGGCCTATTACGGCGCCAAGGTCCTACACCCGCGGGCGTTGATCCCTCTGTCCACCCCGAAGGCCCCGGGACCGGCGGGATCCGAGCTTCGCGGCGCACCGCCGCAGGTGCGGTTGATCATCAAGCCGTTCGCCGACCCGGAGGCGCCCGGCACCGAAATCGCCGCGCTCGGCCGGCCGAAGCGCTCGCAGCCGGTGCGCGCCCTCTCCGCCGTGCGCGGCCAGGCGCTGGTCACGGTGGCGGGCAGCGGCATGCTCGGCGTCCCCGGAATCGCGGCGCGGACCTTCGGCGCGCTGCACCACGAAGGGATCTCGGTGTCGCTGATCTCCCAGGCGTCCTCCGAGCATTCGATCTGCTTTTCCGTGCCGCGCGCCGATTCCGAGCGCGCGCGGGTCGCCCTGTCCGAGGCGTTTCGCGACGAGATCGTGCGCCGCGAGATCGACGGCGTCGAGGTGCGCGCTGGGGTGGCGACCCTCGCGGTCGTCGGCCTCGGCATGCCGGGCACTCCGGGCACCGCGGCGCGCACGTTCCGCGCGCTCGCCGAAGCGGAGATCAACGTCGTCGCGATCGCCCAGGGCTCTTCGGAGCTGAACCTCTCCATGGTGGTCGACGACCGCGAAGCGGAAGAGGCGCTGCGCCGGATCCACGCCGCGTTCCAGCTCGACAAGATCGGCGGCGGCCACGCCCACGCCCGGCCGAGCACCCTGCCCGCCGACGTCGTGCTGCTCGGTTTCGGCGCGGTCGGCCGCGAGCTGGCGCTGCTGATCGCCAAGCTCAAGAATGCCCCCGTCCGCGTGGTCGCGGTGATCGACCGGTCGGGCTACGTGTTCCGGCCGCACGGTCTGCCGGGCGCCACCCTCAAGAAGCTCGTCCTTTCGAAAGCGAAAGGGGGCGCGCTCGCCACGGCTCCCGGCGGTCACGCGGCGACCCCCGAAGCGGCGCTCGCCGAAATCTGCCGTCACGCCCTCGCGCGGCCGATCCTCGCGGATCTCACCGCGGAAGACACCGCGCCGCTGCTTTCCACCGCGCTCGAAGCGGGAATGCGCCTGGCGCTCGCGAACAAGCGCCCGCTCTCCGGACCGCGGCGCGAGGCGGCGGAGCTGCTGGCGCTCGCCCGCGCGCTCGGCCGCGACCTGCGCTTCGAGGCGACGGTGGGCGCGGGGCTGCCGGTGATGGACACCTATCGCAAGCTGCTCGAATCGGGCGACCGGATCGAGCGGATCGAGGGGTGCTTCTCGGGCACGCTCGGCTTTCTGCTCACCGAGGTCTCGCGCGGCAAGCGTTTCTCCGAAGCGCTCCGCGCCGCGATGGCCGCCGGCTTCACCGAGCCCGACCCGCGCGACGATCTGTCCGGAATGGACGTGGCGCGTAAAGCGCTGATCCTCGGCCGGCTGCTCGGCTTCGACGGCGAGATCGGCGACGTGGCGGTCGAGCCTCTGGTCCCTGCCTGGGCGCGCGACCTATCGCGAGAGGAGTTTTTGGCCCGTCTGCCGGAGCTCGACGCGTCGTGGAAAAAGCGCGGCGACGAGGCGCGGTCGCGCAGCGAGGCGCTCCGCTACGTGGCGACCGTCACCCGGCGAAAGCTTTCGGTGGCACTCGCCGCGGTGCCGGCGACTTCGTCGTTCGCGGCACTTCACGGCACCGCGAACCAGGTGGTGTTCACGACCGCGCGCTACAAGACGAACCCCCTGGTGATCACCGGCCCGGGCGCCGGGCTCGGCGTCACCGCGGCCGGCGTGGCGAACGACCTGTTCGAGCTGGCGGGCGAGCCGTGAGCGACGCGCAGCGGACTTTCTCCCGCGTCTTCGCCCCGGGCTCGATCGGCAACCTCGGCCCGGGATTCGACACCTTGGGCCTCGCGGTCGCCGGGGCCGGCGACACGGTCACCGCGCGGCGCATCGACGCGAAAGCCGGCGCGGGGCAGATCACCATCCTCTCGGCGGGCCATCCCGATCTGCCGCTCGATCCCGATCTGAACTCCGGCGGCATCGCGGCGCGCGACGTCCTCCGTCAGGCGGGATCGAAGATCGCCGTCTCGCTCTCGATCGAAAAAGGGCTGCCGCTCTCGGCCGGTTTGGGCGGCAGCGCCGCCTCGGCGGTCGCCGCCGCCGTCGCGGTCAACCTGCTGCTCGGCTCGCCGCTCGACGAGAACGCCCTGCTCGCCGCGAGCCTCGCGGGCGAGGCCGCGGTCGCCGGCTGCCACCTGGACAACGTGGCCCCTTCGCTGCTCGGCGGCGCCGTATTGGTCCGCTCGATCGATCCGATCGACGCGATCCGCCTGCCGGTGCCCGCGGGCCTTCTCGCGGTGCTCGCGACCCCGGACGCCGAGCTGCGCACTGCCGAAGCGCGCCGCGTCCTGCCGAAGGAGGTTTCACGCGCGGTGGCGGTCCACCAACTCGCGCACACCGGAGCCTTGATCGCCGGGCTCTGCATCGGTGATCTCGCGCTGATCGGCCGGGCGATCGACGACCGGATCGCCGAACCGGTGCGCGCGCCGCTGCTCGCCGGTTTCGCCGAAGCGAAAGCCGCGGCGCTCGCCGCCGGAGCGCTCGGCGCGTCGATCTCCGGCTCCGGCCCGACGGCGTTCGCGCTTGCGGGCGACCGGGCAACGGCCGAGCGAATCGCCGCCGCCATGCGCGACGCCTACGCCGCCCGCGGCATCGCATCGACCGTGCGCATCGCCGAAGTCGACCGCCAAGGCGCCCGCGAGCTTCCAGGAGACGACGCATGATTTTTGCCCCCGGTGCCGTAACGATCCAGGTCTGCGCCGCCTGCGGCACCGAGTTGCCCGCGCTGGACGCCCGCTCGCGCTGCGACTGCGGCGGTTTACTGGAGGCGCGGCAGCCGGCTCCGATCCGGCGCGGCGCGGACCTGCGCGCGCTGTTCGCCGAGCGCCGCGCATCCGGCCGCGGAGTATCCGGCTCGGGCGTCTGGCGCTATCGCGAGCTGGTGGCGCCCGGAGCCGCGGACGACGAGATCGTCAGCCACCCGGAGGGCAACACCCCGCTCCTCTGCCGCGGCGCAGTCAGCCGTTTCGCAGGAGTCGCCGACCTCACGATGAAGCACGAGGGGCACAACCCGACGGGATCGTTCAAGGATCGCGGCATGACCGCGGGGGTCACCCAAGGAAAGCGGGTCGGCGCCACGGCGGTCGCCTGCGCTTCGACCGGCAACACGTCGGCCGCCCTCGCCTCCTACGCCGCGCAGGCGGGCATCCCCGCCCTGGTGGTCGTGCCGGCAGGCCAGATCGCTCTGGGCAAGCTCGCGCAGTCGCTCGCCTATGGCGCGAAGACCCTGCTGGTGCGCGGAGATTTCGACGACTGCCTGCGTCTGATCGAACAGGCCAGCCGCGAGCTGGACGTCTACCTGCTCAACTCGATCAACCCGTTCCGGCTCGAAGGGCAAAAGACGATCGTGCTCGAAATCCTGGAGCAGCTCGGCTGGGAAGTCCCCGATTGGATCGCGCTCCCCGCCGGCAACCTGGGCAACACCTCGGCGTTCGGCAAGGCACTGGTCGAAGCCCGAGAGCTGGGCCTGATCGATCGCCTACCGCGCCTCGCCGCGATCCAAGCCGCCGGAGCTTCGCCGTTCGCCCAGGGCTTCGCCGAAGGGTTCACCCAACGCCGGACGATGAAAGCCGACACGATCGCCACGGCGATCAAGATCGGAGATCCCGCCTCCTGGGACCGAGCGGTGCGAGCGATAACCGACACGAACGGCGTCTCGATCGCCGTCACCGACGAAGAGATCCTCGAAGCCAAAGCCGCGATCGACGCCTC
>JBDTZG010000001.1:0-324677 GCA_040005235.1 Acidobacteriota bacterium
CCAGCTCGACGGCGAGGAGGCCGAAGAGGGTGGTGAACTTGATGACCGGGTTCATCGCGACCGATGAGGTGTCCTTGAACGGATCGCCCACGGTGTCGCCGACGACGGTGGCATCGTGGAGCGGCGTGCCCTTTTCTTTCAACTCGACCTCGACGATCTTCTTGGCGTTGTCCCAAGCGCCGCCGGCGTTGGCCATGAAGATCGCCTGGTAGAGGCCGAAGAGCGCGATCGAGATCAGGTAGCCGATGAAGAAGAACGGCTCCAGGCAGGCGAACGCCAAGGTCGAGAAGAAGACCGTGAGGAAGATGTTGAACATCCCCTTCTGGGCGTAAGTGGTGCAGATCTCGACCACCTTCTTCGAGTCCTCGATCGACGCCTTGCCGGCCGCATTGTCCAGCTTGATGTTCTTTTTGATGAACTCGACCGCGCGATAGGCACCGGTCGAGACCGCCTGCATGGAGGCGCCGGTGAACCAGTAGATGATCGCGCCGCCGGTGACCAGGCCGAGCAGGAAGGGCGGGTGGAGCAGCGACAGCTTGTCGAGGTTCTCGGTGAGGCCCTTGGTGAGCACGACGATGATCGAGAAGATCAGGGTCGTCGAACCGACCACCGCGGTGCCGATGAGCACCGGCTTCGCGGTCGCCTTGAACGTATTGCCCGCGCCGTCGTTAGCTTCCAGGTTGTGCTTCGCGCGATCGAAGTCGGGGGTGAAGCCGAAATCCTTCTTCACCTCGTCCTTGATGTTCGGCAGTGTCTCGATCGTCGACAGCTCGAAGACCGACTGGGCGTTGTCGGTGACCGGGCCGTAGGAGTCGACCGCGATCGTCACCGGCCCCATGCCGAGGAAGCCGAATGCGACGAGACCGAACGCGAAGACCGCCGGGGCGATCATCAGCGAGGCGAGGCCCATGGACGCCACGTACGAGGCGATGCCCATCAAGGCCGCGATCGACAGGCCCATCCAGTAGGCGGAGAAGTTGCCGGCGATCAAACCGGCGAGGATGTTGAGCGAGGCGCCGCCTTCGCGCGAAGCGGTCACCACTTCTTTGACGTGGGCCGATTCGGTCGAGGTGAAGACCTTCACCAGCTCGGGGATCACGGCGCCCGCCAGAGTGCCGCAGGTGATGATCGTCGACAGCTTCCACCAGAGGGTGGGGTCGCCGCCCAGGTTCGGGATCATCAGCCAGGAGGCGAGGTAGGTGACGCCGACCGAGAGGATCGAGGTCAGCCAGACCAGCGAGGTGAGCGGCGCTTCGAAGTTCATCGACTCGGCGTTGCCGTATTTCGCCTTCGCCATCGCTTCGTTGATGAAGTAGGAGGCACCGGATGTGATGATCATCAGGACGCGCATGACGAAGATCCAGACCAGCAGCTGGACCTGGATGCTCTGATAGCCCGGCCCGGCGACTTTTTCGTTGATCGCGAGCAGGATGAAGGTGATGAGCGCGACACCCGTGACGCCGTAGGTTTCGAAGCCGTCCGCCGTCGGGCCGACCGAGTCGCCCGCGTTGTCGCCGACGCAGTCCGCGATCACGCCGGGGTTTCGTACGTCGTCTTCCTTGATGTTGAAGACGATCTTCATCAGATCGGAACCGATGTCGGCGATCTTGGTGAAGATGCCGCCCGCGATGCGCAGAGCCGCGGCGCCGAGCGACTCGCCGATCGCGAAGCCGATGAAGCAGGGGCCGGCGTAGTCTCTCGGCACGAATAGGAGGATCAGCAGCATCAGCACCAGCTCGGTCGAGATCAGCAGCATGCCGATCGACATGCCGGCCTTGAGCGGGATGGCGTAGGTCGGGAACGGCTTGCCGCGCAGGGAGGCGAACGCCGAGCGCGAGTTGGCGAACGTGTTCACCCGGATGCCGAACCAGGCGACCAGGTAGCTGCCGGCGATGCCGACCAAGCTGAACAGCAGGATGACGATCACCTTGACCGCCGGGTAGTGCCGCAGCCAGCCGAAGTAGAAGATCATCACCGTGCCGATGAAGACTTCGAGCCGCAGGATGAATTTACCCTGGGTGATCAGGTAAGTCTTGCAGGTCGTAAAGATCAGCTCGGAGATCTCGCGCATCGAGCGATGGACGGGCAGGTTCTTGAGCTGGCTGTACATTGCCAGACCGAAGCCGATGCCGAGCACGCAGATGACCAAGCCGCCGAGCAGCAGGTTGTGGCCGTTGACGCCCATAAACGTCTGGGAGCCCAGGTCGGGCAGGACGAGCTCGGCTTCGCTCGCCGCGGCGGGCGCGGCGTGGGCCAGCCCAAGGAGCGCCGTGATCGCGAAGAGGCCGAGCAGCCTCCAGGCCGCGGTTCGGCGTTTGATCGTTGAAGCCATGAAGTTCCCCCTCACTCGAGAGCCGCTGAAGCTGCCCGAGTTGGTCATTGATTGCCTCTGGTGGATCGCGGGTCGGGCTCGCACCGGTACCCGGGAAAATCCCCACCCCCCGCGCGAGCCTGGACGCAGAGCATGAGGAACCGGGGAAAGGGCGGTGCCCGTCGTGTTGCGCGGATTCTAGGCGCTCGGGAGGTCGGCGTGCAAGGAAGAGTGTCGACTGGAGCGCATCAGGGAGCCCTAGGGGCACTATGGACACCGCCCGGAGGTTAGGAGCCCTCGCGTGAATAGAGCCGGGAAAATTCTACAATCCCGTGGATTTTTGACGCAACCCCGATTCGCCTACCGCGGCCGTCCGCGGGGGGCCTCGCCCCGAGCCCGCCCATGTGAGGTGGGCACGAGACGTGCTATCTCCGAGCCGCGACGTCCTCCGGAGGCGAAGGTCGGTCTTCCTCGCCCGGTGGAAGTTGAGTAGGATGGAGGCCGATCGCGGCGGCGGACTCCTCTTGATCAAATCAAAGCGAAAGCACTTTCTCCGTGGGCGAAAAATGATCGATGGATCTTGAGGGGCCGAGGAGAAAGAGGTGGACATAGCCGCCGCGGGAGGCAACCTGGTCGACGAAGCGGTCCGGGCGGTGGGACGGGGCGACCACGGCGTCGCGCGCAGTCTCCTGCTCCGCGCGAGCGAGGTTGCGCCCACCCACGATCTGGTCTGGCTCTGGCTCGCACAAATTTCAAACTCGCCGGCCGACAAGGCAAACTATCTGCGGCGTGTTCTGGACCTTCACCCGGAGCATCAGGTCGCGCGAGCCGGCCTCGCCGACGCTCTGCGCGACGAAGGGGTCGCCGCGGTGAAGGCTGGATCGAGAAGGCGGGCTCGGTCGCTGCTTCAAAGCTCGATCGACCTCGACTCGAGCCGCGAGGACGCCTGGCTCTGGCTCGCCGCGGTCGCCGAGACCGAAGCCGATCGCCGGCATTATCTGGCGCAGGTGCTCGCGATCGATCCCGGGCATCGGCAGGCGCTCGCGCTGCTCGACCTGCTGGAGGCGCGCACCGATTCGAAGGCGGTCGAGGAAGCCGATGGCGATTGGAACGCGCTGCTGGAGCAGGTCGTCATCAGTTGGGATTTGAAGGATTTCACCGACAATGAGAGGAACTCCATGGCAAACATCAAAGAAAGTCTTCAGGGTCTCGCCGAAATCGACGGCTTCATCGGCGCCTGCCTGGTCGACAGCAACAGCGGCATGATGATGGGCGCGGAGGGGGGCGGTCCTTCTATGGATCTCGAAGCCGCCGCCGCGGGAAATACCGAAGTCGTCCGTGCCAAGCGTAAGACGATGACTTCGCTCGGCTTGAAGGACGCGATCGAAGACATTTTGATCACCCTCGGCAAGCAGTACCATCTGATCCGTCCGCTCGCCACGCGGGAGGGGCTGTTCATCTACCTCGTGCTCGACAAGAGCCGCTCCAACCTGGCCCTGGCGCGCCACCGTCTTGCCGATATCGAGCGAGACCTCATGGTCTGACCGGCTGGCGACAGCTTGCCCCCATACACCCAAGAACGGAGAGGGAACTCCCATGGCTACAGAAAAAGATTACACAGAGTTTTTCAATAAGATCGATTCAGAGATCTCCGGCCTGATCGCGGTATCGGTCGTCGACCTCGAATCCGGCATGACGCTCGCCGTGCGCACCAACCGCCAGGATTTCGACCTGTCCACGGCAAGCGCGTTCAATAGCGAAATGGTCAAGATGAAGTTGAAGACGATCAAGGCGCTCGGTCTCACGTCATCGCTCGAAGACATGCTGCTGACGCTCTCCGACCAGATCCACCTGATCCGGATGATTTCGCCCACGGCGTTCGTCTACCTCGCCGTCGATCGGGCGAAGACGAACCTGGCGATCGTCCGGACCGTGGTCGCCAAGCACACAGCGGCCATCCTCTAACTTAAAAAGGCGCCCGCCCGGTTCATCGCCGCCGGGTGCCACATCTCTCAGCCATGGCCCGGTTGGACCTCGATCGAGATTGTGTCGTCGTGCGCATCGTTTACGACGGCACGGCTCGGTCCGGCAAGACTACGACGTTGCGCTCGCTCGGCGTGAGCTTGGGGCGCGAGGTCGAGACCCCCGCCGAAACGGAGGGCCGTACCCTGTATTTCGACTGGCTCGACTACACGGGCGGACGGTTCGACGGTCGAGCGATCCGCTGCCAGGTCGTGACGGTGCCCGGCCAGACCTCGCTCGAACACCGCAGGAAGAAGCTGCTATTTGATGCCGATGCGGTCGTGTTCGTAGCGGATACCTCAGCCGCGGGCTACCCGGCCAGCCTCGCGGCTCTGCGGGAAAGCCTGATCGAGCTCGCCGAGCGTCAGCCTCCGGTCGGCTTGGTGGTTCAGGCCAACCAGCGGGACCGGCTCGATGCAGTTCCGATCGCCAAGGTGCGCACCGACTGCGCCGCCCTTTCTTTGAACCTGGCGGTGACCGAGTCGTCGGCCACGAGCGGGCTCGGCGTACGCGAGACCTTCGTCTTTGCCGTGCGGCTGGCGCTTGATCGGGTCCGGGAACTGCAACAGTCGGCTCAGTTGGTTGCGGGACGACCGGAAGTGGACGATGCGACAGCACTTTTCGCCGAGCTTACGACCGGTGAGGCGAGCGAGAGCTCTCTACGAACCTGGGCGGCGGGAGTGGAAGTGAGCGCGGAGCCCAGGTTTAAGAGCGGGGGTGCGGCCCGTTCCGCCGCGGAGCGCCCCACGCCCGCGCACCAGAGCGCCCCTTGGCCCCCGGCTGCATCGGTGCCGAGCGGTTTGATTTGGCCGCCGGTCGCGGGCCGATTCATGCTCCACGAGGCGGCCGAGGCGGAGCTGGCGCCGATCCGCCGCACCGACGGCTCGTGGGCGAATGAAGAGGGGTCCTCGTGGCGGCTCCACTCCGATCTCGAAGCGCTCTATTTCGACCTCGACGAAGGGCGCTCCGCGTTGATCGACTGGGCGCGTCACCACGCGGCCCTGGCCCCCTTGCTCTCGCGCCGGTGCATCGTGCTCGCGCGGGCGGCGCCCCGTGCCTGGCGCCTGTGGCAGTTGGTGTTGTCGCACCCATCGCTCGACGCCGACGTGCGTCGGATCTGGGGCGCGGGCACGCCGGAGTCGATCGCGAGCGTCCTGCTGGAGGCGGCGAAGCGGAGCTTGGACGTCCAGCCGCGCCTGGCCGCGACGCCTCTGGCGGAGCTGGGATCGCTCGGCAACCTCACAGTCGAAGGTGGCCTCACCGTCTATGGCGGCCTGTTCCCCGCAAAGATCGGCCGCGCCGCCGCCGAGGACGGGGCGGCGGAGTCGGCGGGCGAGATCCTGCGCCATCACCTCGCCCCGATCCTCCGCGATTTCGTGACCGCCAGGGCGTGGGAGCACAACCTCAAGATCGTCGTCGAGATCCGTCGCCGGGCGGAGGAACGCGGCTGGGCCGGTATCGGCGAAATCCTTTGCCGACTGTTACCGCCGGCCTGAGGGGTAACTCTTACAATCGGTGTTCGCGTTTGCGGAGACTTCTCGCCGCCGAGCGAGGTACGACGATGGACGAGGTCCCCATTTCGCGGAGCCTTTGAAGTGGGCACAGAACGTGCTCTCGCTTGGAGGTAACTCGGCGGGAATGCTCGGATGCCTTCATGCTAGAATTAAGGTCCTTTCCGATACCTTTGAAGACCGGAATTGGACCCCTCGGCGGTCTTCTGATAGGTGTTATGGCGATCGAAAGCGTGGGGCTACCGGACGCTGGTCGCGATCTCGGTCGGCATCGCAGTCGTCGCCGCGACTGCGGCGTTCTAGATCGCTTTCAACATGACCGGGCGCTGGCAACAGGTGGGCAGCGCGTTCGTCATGGGCGCCGCCGTCTGCGGCATGCATTACACCGGCATGGCCGCGGCGAAAATGGTGCCCAACGGCCGCCGTTCCTCACCGACCTCGGGGCGCTCTCCGGCGAGGATCTTGCCTTCTACGTCTTTCTGGCCGCGTTTCTTCTGCTCGCGATTCTGCTGTTCCTCACGATGCGGCGACGCCTAGAGGAGCAGCGTCTGTTTCAGAGCTGAGGATCGAGGGTCTTCGAATTTTCTCCCTCGCTCGCAGGAGACGATTTGGCGTAAGGTTCCTATTCAATGCACCGAGTATTAGTGATCGACGACAATCCCGACGATCTGGCCCTCGCCGAGGTGGCACTGTCCAGAGCTGGGTTCGAGGTGTGGCTTCTCGACGAGCCGTTGCGTGCCGTAGACATCGCCGCGGGTCACCAGGTCGCCGCGATCGTCCTGGACCGCCGCATGCCCGATTCTTCGGGACTCGAAGTTCTGCGGGCGCTGCGCGGCGACCCGCGGACCCGGCCGGTGCCGATCCTCTTCCTGTCGGCCGACGGCGATGCCGAAGCGCGGGTCGAGAGTCTGCAAGAGGGGGCGGACGACTACCTGGCCAAGCCCTTCCACCCTACCGAGCTGGTTCTGCGGGTCGAACGGTTGGTCGCCCGCAGCTCGACTGAAGTCCACAGCCTCGAAGGCAAGATCGAGGACATTCCCCTCGCCGACGTACTCCAAACGCTCAACCACGGGCGCCAGAGCGGCGTTCTGATCGTCGCCGCCGGGGCGATCGGACGGTTGGTGATCGCCGAAGGCGAGATCTTCGGCGTTTCGAAGGGTCGGCTCACCGGGCGCGAAGCCATGATCGACCTGATCGCGACGAAGAAGGGACGTTTCCGATTTATCTCCCGATCGACTTCGCGCGAGCGGGAGACCGCGGCCGAGCGGATCGACCTGCACGGTGCGCTGCTCGAAGCGGCCTGGCTGGAGGACGAGCTCATGCGGGTCGCGATCCACCTTCCTCCCGCAGACGGCCTGCTCTGGTTGCAACATCCGCCCCAGACCGCACAAACCGCTCGCCCCCTGCCGATCGACGACGTGGCGGCCAGTTTGCGCCGACGTCCGGGTGTCACGCTCGCAGAGCTCGGCGCTGATGTCGCGCTCGCGCCGCAGCGGATCTCCCTCGCGATCGCTCTGCTGATCACCGAGGGGAGCGTCGCCGTCGCGGCCACGTCGACCGCCGCGGATCGAGCTAAGGAACTGAAACGGTGAGCGGGACGAGGACCTGGGTCGCCCGCATGCTCGCCGCCGCCTCGGCTCTCGTCGTCCTCGCGGTGATGGGCCTGGCTTTCGTCGGCGCGGGTCATCTCGAACGCTGGCGCAAGGCGACGAACTTCACGTTTCGCGAACCCGATGGCACCGAGGCCGCGCCCCAAGGTGCCAGGGAGCTGGCCGCCGCGGAGCGCTCCCTCGGCGCGATCGAGATCGCGAGCCTTTTGAGCCTCGCACTGGCGCTTGCCGCCTGGCTGGCGCGCCGCACCTCGACCGGCGTCCCTCGGCAGGCCGAAACCTCCGACCCTTTGCCCAGAACGACGCGTCCCCCGGCCGACGAGCTCGGCGACACCGCGCTCGAGAGCCGCGAGCTGTTCGCTCAATCCCACGATTTGGTGTTCGTGCTCGACGCTCAAGAGCGCTTCGGCGCGGTCAATCCGCGCTGGCTCGAAACCTTGGGCTACCCGAGGGAAGAGGCGCTGAGGCTCCGCTTTTCCGACGTGCTGCGGCCGGATCAAGTCCCGTTCTGGCAGCAGATTTTCGCCGCGGCCCGGCTCGGCGAGCGCTCGCCGAGCTTCGAGACTGTGCTGTTGTCCAAGGAAGGTCGGGAGATCCTGGTTGAGGGATTCTGCTGGCCCCGGCTCGATCCGGAGGGTCGCTTCATCGAGCTGCGCGGTCTGCTTCTGGACGTCTCGGATCGTCAGCGCGCCGAGCGTGAGCAGGCGCTCGGAGCGGAACGATTCCGCAATCTGTTCGAGCGCATTCCGTCGGCGTTGCTGATCTACGACCGGCGGTCTTTCGCCATTTTGGGAGCCAACGAGAGGGCGCTCGAACAGTATGTCTACTCGCACGCCCAGATTCTCGCCCTGCGCTTCACCGACCTGATCGCACCCGACGACCAGCCGCGGGCCGCTCAGCTGCGCACAGAGGGCTCGGTGGCGCTCGCCGGAGCCTGGCGGCATCGCCGGTTCGACGGCGGGGTCTTCGAGGTCGAGGTGAGCGCCTACCCGACCGAATTCGCCGGGCACGAGGCCTGGCTCGCGTTCGTCCGCGATACCTCGGAAGAGAGGAAGACGCGCGCTGCGCTGCGCGACAGCGAAGAGCGTTATCGCGCCCTGTTCGAAAACAGCCTCGCGCTGATCTGCATCCACGATCTCGAAGGAAAGGTGCTCGCGGTCAACCCGGCCGCGGCGCAACGGATCGGCGCGCCGGCCGAGCGCCTGATCGGCAAGAGCATCGAAGACTTGCTGCTGCCGGCGTTTCGCGAGCGATTCGCCCTATACCTCGAACGGATCCGCCAAGTGGGCTCGGCGGAGGGGTCGATGCATGTCCAGAGCGCCGCCGGCGAAGACCTCGTCTGGGCCTACCAGTGCATCCGTTTCGACCGCCCGGGAGCGCCGTCGTACGTCCTCGGCCATGCCTTCGACGACACCGAGCACCGCAAGGCCGAGCAGGCCCTCGCGCGGAGCGAGAAACGTTACCGCGAACTGTTCGAGTCGTCGGGCGACTTGATCCAGAGCATCAACGCGGAGGGCCGGTTCAACTACGTCAATCCGAGCTGGCTCAAAGCCTTCGGCTACTCGGAGGAGGAGGTGCAACACCTCCGCCTTTTCGACATCGTGGCGCCGGAAGAACAAGCGCACTGCCAACAGATCTTCGAGACCCTCAAGCTGGGCGGACAACGGAACTTACAGGTCGAAACCGTCTTTCTGACCCGCGAAGACCGTCGACCGATCCAGCTCGAAGGAATGGTTTCCGCGGTCTTCGCCCAGGACAAATTCGTCGCCACCCAAGGATTCTTCCGCGACGTCACTGACCGCCGACGGCTCGAATCCGAACGCCAGATCTACTTGGAGCGAATCGAGCGCCAGAAAGTCGACCTGGAGCTGCGCAACCGCGAGGTGGAGCGGGCGAACCGCCACAAGAGCGAGTTCCTGGCGACCATGAGCCACGAGCTGCGCACGCCTCTCACGGCGATCATCGGCTTTTCCGACCTGCTGGCGGACGGCTTCGCCGGGGAGCTCAACGAGACCCAGGGCAACTATCTCGGTTTCGTCCGCAAAGGGTCGCGCCATCTGCTCCAATTGATCAACGACGTGCTCGACATGTCGAAGATCGAAGCCGGGCGTCTCGACCTGGACCCGGAAGATCTCGAAGTGGAAGAGGTGGTGGCGGAGGTCTGTTCGACGATCGAGCCGTTGTCGGCGGCAAAACGCCTGGAGGTGGCGAACCAGCTCCCGGCCAATTTGATCGTCCACGCCGATCGGGTACGGTTCAAGCAGATCTTCTTCAATCTGCTGAGCAACGCGGTGAAGTTCTCCGCCGACGGCGGCCGGGTGTCGATCGAAGGCTCGCGGGTCGGCCGATTCGTCTGCCTGTCGGTGCGCGACGAAGGATCGGGCATCGCGGTGGAGCATCAAGAGGCCATCTTCCAGCCGTTTCGCCAGGTGCCGACCTCCGGCCGGCGGGAGGGCACGGGCCTTGGGTTAGCGATCGTCCGCCGCCTCGTCGAGCAGCACGGCGGTCGCATCTGGGTGGAGAGCGCCCCGGGCAAAGGGAGCACGTTCGCGTTTCTCTTGCCGGCGGCGAAGCTCGCGGACGTCCGTCCGGCGCCCGCGCCCGCCTTGCGGGTCGAAGAGCGGACCCGGCCGATGATCCTGGTGGTCGAAGACGACGCCGCCTGGCGCGAGCTGTTGGAAAGTCAGCTCGTGGCCGAAGGCTACGACGTCGTCGCAATGCCCTGGGAACCCACCGCCGCGGCGAAGATCCGCGCCCTTTCTCCGGACCTGGTGCTGCTGGAGGTGCTCTCCGGCCAGTCGGCCGGCTGGCGTCTGCTCGAAACGCTGGGCAAGGACGGAGGAGAAGAGGCGCCCGCCGTGGTGGTGGTCTCCGATCTCGACGAGAGACGCCGCGGTTTCGCGCTGGGCGCCGTCGATTTCCTGGTCAAGCCGCTGGTGCGTGAAATTCTGCTCGAAGTGGTCGCCCGGCACGCGCCTCAGTCCGCGGCGGCGAAGCCCGCGCCGGTTCTCCTGGTCGATCATCGGCCCGAGCGGCAGCGCATTTTAGCCGCCGCGATCCAGGATGCCGGGTTGCGTCCGCTCACGGCCCGGGATGGTCCGGAAACCTTGGAAATCCTCGCGTGGGTCCACCCCTGCGCACTGGTCATCTGTCTCGATTTGCCGGAGATGGACGGCTATCAGACGGTATTGCGCCTACGCGCCGATCCGGCTTCCGCCGATCTACCGATCCTGGCGCTGATCGCGGAAGGCACCTCGACCGACGGATTGCGCGTCCTCTCCGGGCGATCGCGCTTGCTCGAAGTGGCGCCGGTGCCCAATCCGCAGCTAATCGGCGCGGAGCTGCGCGCGTTGCTTGAAACCTCGGCGGTTCCGTCCGTGCCGGCGACCGCTTCCACTTGAGGCTTGCCCTGGGGCGTTGGCGGGAGAACCTGCCGACCCCGCTAGGTTAGCCACTATTGTTCGGGGACCTCTCGCCAGAGGAACGCCGCCTCTTACTTCCGGAAGCCTGAGTGCCGGATGTCCAGCCCCTCGACGTAGTAGACGACGTTCTCGGCGAGGTTGGTGGCGTGATCGGCGATCCGTTCGAGATTGCGCGCGATCAGCAGCAGGTGGAGCGAGCGGCGGACGTTCGCCGGGGTTTCGATCATGTAGGTGACCAGGATGCGAAACAGCTGTTCGTAGAGCCGGTCGATGTCGTCGTCCTTCTTGCAGACATCGAGCGCCGCGGGGACGTCGCGGCGGCGGAAGGCGTCGAGGCTCGCGCGAATCTGACCGAGGGCGAGGTCAGCCATTTTGGGCAGGTCGAGATAGCGTTCGAGAGGCGCCTCCTCGTTCAATTGGATGACCGCCTGGGCGATGTTCACCGCGGCGTCGCCCACCCGTTCGAGGTCGGTCGTGCTGCGCATCACCGCGATCAGGCAGCGGAGGTCTCCGGCGGTCGGCTGGTGGCGCAACAGGACCGCATGGCTCGCCTCGTCCAGATTTTTCTCTTGCAGGTCGATCGAGACGTCGGCGCGGATCACCCGCTCGGCGAGGTTCGAATCGGTTTCGACCAGGGCGCGCATCGCGTCGCGCACCATCTCGTCCACCGACTGGCCCATGCGCAGGAGGTCGTGGCGAAGGCGGTCGAGATCGTGATCGAGCGGGCGTTCCATGGCGGACCTCCGGAAAGTGGCAAACCCGGGAGCCGCGCCGAATTGCGGCTTCCCGGGAGGATGGAGCGAGCCGGGCCGGTGTTTAGAAGTCAAACACCGTGAAGAGGCCGATTTCGTTGGACTTGCCCTTGGCGCCGGCCCGGGTCGAGCCGACGGTGCCGCTGTTGCCGGTGCCGACCGTGCCGCCCTTCACCTCGTCGTACTTGTAGACGAGAGATCCGGCGAAGGCCTTGTTGTAGCGGTATTCGAAGCCGAGATTGTAGTAGTTCTCCTTGAGCAGGGGCTTGATGTCCTTGCTCGGCTTGGCTTCCTCGAATTTGGCGAAGACGGTGACCGCCTTGGTCGCGGCGAAGCTGCCCCAAACCGCGTAGCCGTCCGACTTGTCCTTTGCGACCGCGGTGACGGTGTTCCAATTGTTCGCTTCAAACCACTCGCCGCCGAGTTTGAACTTGTCGTTGCCGTAGGCGACGAGCGCGTCCGTGCGGGTTGCCGTGTGCTTGGACGGTGCCGCATCGGTCTCCAGGCCGCGCTTGCCGCTGTAGCCGCCGAGGGCAAGGGTCAGACCCTTCACCGGAACAAAGGAGATTCGTCCTTCGAAATCGACGCTCTTGCTGCGCGTCGGATTGGAGAAACCGCGGCCGTTCTGAGCCGACAGCTGGAAGTTGACCGTATCGCCAAGAGCCTTACCGAGGAAGTGGAGGCCCCAGTCGGCGGAGGCGCCGAAGCTGAGCCGGTCGGTGATCGTCTGCTCGACGTAGCGCAGGCCATAGATCCCTTCGACAAACGGAATCCAAGGAGTGTCCGCCGCGCCGAGACGGAAGGTCGCGTTCGGATTCAGCTTGTACTGCACGAAAGCCTTCTTGACGAAGACGTCGTAGCGGCGGGCGCCCTGATCGCCGATGTCAGACTGGAAGAGTGCCGACCATTTCTCATCGAAGTCGCGGGAATAGGTGAAGTAGGTGCGCTTGACGTCCACTCCGACGCCGCTGTCGCTGCTCTTGATCCCCGTACCTTCGTCCTTGTTCTCCTTGGACGAGACGTCGGCGTAGACCCGGATGCTGAGTTTCTCCTTCGGATAGGCCGCAGGTTTCGCCGGCTGCGGCGTCGGACGCTCGTAGGCATCCAGGTTGTGTCGGAACAGGTAGAGGTCGATGGCGGTTTCGTTCTCCCCGACCAGCGTTTCACCGTGTTCGCCTCGGTCGAGCAAGGTGATCGCCGTACCTATGTCGCCGCCCGAGGCTTCGAACGACTTGAGCCTCTCGGGCGTGTTGAAGACGTAGATCCTGCCGTCTTTTTCGACCTCTTTGTAGAACAGACCCGTGACCTGGGCCTTGGCCGCGACGGCGGCCGAAGCCATCACCAACGCGAGCACGGCGGCCCTGAACAGAGATTTCCTGCGCATTCCGACTCTCCTTTTTCGTAGCGTTTCTAGGCGAAACACAAAGTTGCAAGGCTCAAAGACATCGCCCGAGGCGGTAGCCGCGCTAGAGACAAGCGGACGCTCTGGCGAGTTGGCGAGACGATAGAGGCGAGCCCGGGCGACCGAGAGACGCCGATGTTACAGGCGTGCAACGCCCCATCCTGCAGGGCGCCGCCGGGCCGTCTGGTAGGATCGCCCGCAAGAAGGAGCCGTCAATGAAACCGTTCTACGTCACGACCCCGATCTACTACGTCAACGATCTGCCCCACATCGGGCACATCTATACGACCATCGTCGCAGACACAATCGCCCGCTACCACCGCCTCGCGGGGGAAGAGGTCCGCTTCCTCACCGGCACCGACGAGCACGGTCAGAAAATCGAGCGGGCCGCAGCGAAAGAGGGGGTTGCCCCGATCGCGCTCGCCGATCGCGTGGTGCAGCGGTATTTCGAGCTCAAGAGCCGGATGGAGTTTTCTTACGACGACTTCATCCGCACGTCGGAGGCCCGGCATCAGGCCGGCGTGGTCGAGATCATCCGCCGGATCGAGGCCGCGGGCGACCTCTATACCGCCAAGCACGAAGGCTGGTACTGCCCCGCTTGCGAGCTGTTCTATACGGAAAAAGAGCTGCTCGCGGGCAATCGCTGTCCGGTCCACGAAGAGGCGGTCGAGTGGAAGTCGGAAGAGAACATCTTCTTCCGCCTCTCCCGCTTCGAGCGGCCGCTGCTCGACCTGTATGAGCAGCATCCAGAATTCGTCCGTCCGGAGAGCCGCTTGAACGAGGTCAAGTCGTTCGTCGCCTCGGGATTGAAAGATCTCTCGGTCTCTCGCACCTCGGTGTCTTGGGGCATTGCGTTCCCCGATCATCCGGGGCATACGGTCTACGTCTGGCTCGACGCGCTCACCAACTACGTGACGGCGCTCGGACTCGGCAGTGCGGATACGAGCCTGTACGAGAAGTTCTGGGCCGATCCGGCGGGCACGCGGGTGAACGTCGTCGGCAAGGACATCCTCCGCTTCCACGCCGTCTTCTGGCCCGCGTTTTTAATGTCGGCCGGCTTGCCGTTGCCCTCCACGGTCTGGGCGCACGGCTGGTGGCTGCGCGACGGCAAGAAGATCTCGAAATCGTCGGGCGGCGCGATCCGGCCCGACGATCTGGTCGAGAAATTCGGCGCCGATGCGCTGCGCTATTTCCTGCTGCGCGACATGGTGTTCGGCCAGGACGCCTCGTTTTCTGACGAGGCGTTCATCGACCGGTACAACAGCGACCTGGCGAACGATCTGGGCAACACCGCGAGCCGCGTGGTCACCCTGTCGCGCCGGGCGTTCGACAACCAAACGCCGCCGGAAGCGTGCACCGACAACCCGCTGATTTCGGTCGCGGCGCAGGTTGCGGAGGAGTACCGGGCGGCGATGGACGAGTTCGCCTTCTCCCGCGCGTTGGAGGCTCTCTCGCGGCTGTTGGCCGAAGCGAACCAGTACATCGTGGCGCGCGAGCCTTGGAAACTGATCAAGGCGGAGGGGGAGCGGGCGACGCTCTCTCGCGTTCTTTGGAACGGGCTCGAAGCGGTGCGCATCGTGGCGACCGGCCTGCTGCCGTTCATGCCCGAAGCGGCGGCCCGGGTGCTCGCCGCCGTGGGCACAGACGTGCCGGGAACGAGCCTCGATGCGCTCGCCTGGGGCGGAACGCCCACCGGGGCGCCGCTCGCGGAGATTCCGCCGCTGTTCCCGCGGATCGACAAGGCCGTTTATTTCGCCGACACGCCCGCCAAACCGCCGGTGGCGGAGAAGGAAGAGAAGAAGATGATCTCGATCGACCAATTCTTCGAGACCGAGCTGAAAGTGGCGACGGTCCTTGCCGCCGAAGCGGTGCCGAAGTCGAAGAAGCTTTTGAAACTGACGCTCGACGTCGCCGAGGAGACGCCGCGAACGGTGGTCGCCGGGATCGCCGAAGCGTACGCTCCGGAGGATCTCGTCGGCGGCCAAGTGGTCGTGGTCGCGAACCTCCAATCCGCCAAGCTGATGGGGATCGAGTCGCAGGGGATGGTGCTCGCCGCGTCGATCGACGGCAAGCCCGTGGTGCTGCGGCCGATCCAGCCGGTGCCGCCCGGAACGCGGGTCAAGTAACCCAGATGCTGATCGATTCGCACTGCCACCTTCAGTCGCTCAAAGAAGACGGCGAGGCGGAGCGCGCCCTCGACGCGGCGCGGGCGCGCGGGGTGTCGGGCTTTCTGGTGCCGGCGATCCGCTTGGATCAGGCGGAGGAGATCCTCGCGCTCTGCCATCGTCACCCGGACGTCTGGTGCGCGCTCGGTGTCCATCCGCACGACGCGGCGTCTTGGCAGGAGGGGGACGAGGATCGCCTGCGGGGATTGCTCGCCGATCCGAAAGCGGTGGCGGTGGGGGAGTGCGGCCTCGACTTCTACTACGATCACGCGCCGCGAGACGTGCAGGATCGCGTCATGCGGGCGCAATGGCGGATCGCCTGCGAGCTCGACCTGCCGGTCGTCGTCCACAACCGCGACAGCAACGAGGCGATGCTCGAAGTCGTCCGCGATCCCGAATTCGCCAAACTCCGCGCCGACTTCCACTCTTACGCCGGAGGCCTGGACATGGCCCGCGAGCTGATCGCCCACGACTTCTCGCTCGGCCTCTCCGGCATGATCACTTTCCCCAAAGCCGACAACGTCCGCGAGGTCCTCCCGATCCTGCCGCCCGACCGAGCCCTGGTCGAGACCGACACGCCGTACCTGACGCCGATTCCGTATCGGGGCAAGCCGAACCGGCCGGCCTATGTGGTGGAGATCGCTGAGCGGCTGGCGCAGGAGACGGGGGAGACGTTCGAGCAGGTCTGTCAGCGAACGGGGGCGAACTTCTTCCGGCTGTTCGGTAAGGCTCGACTTAGCCCATGACTTAGTCCATACTCTTTGCTATGGCAGACGTCAACATCCACGAAGCGAAGACCCAATTCTCTCGGCTCGTCCAGCGCGTCGAGAAGGGAGAGGAGATCGTGATCGCTCGGGCGGGGCGACCGGTGGCTCGCTTGGTGAGGTTCAAAGCGATCGCACCCCGCAGCTTCGGTCACGACCGGGGGCTGTTCGAAGTGCCGGACGATTTCGACGCTCCGCTGCCTGACGAGGTCTTGGAGCTGTTCGAGAAGTGAGGTTTTTGCTGGACACTCACTGCTGGCTTTGGCTTCAGATGGCTCCCGAGCGCATTTCCGGGTCCACGATGGATCTTCTTGGCGATCCCGACAACGACCTCTATCTCTCTGCCGCAAGCGCCTGGGAGATAGCGATCAAGAACTCGCTGGGGAAATTGCCGCTACCCTTGCCTCCGGATCAGTACGTCACGACTCGCCTGGAGATGAGCGGAACGATCTCGCTCTCGATCAGCCATAGGCATGCGCTTCGGGTCTCAGACCTGCCTTTTCACCACCACGATCCATTTGATCGGCTGTTGGTTGCTCAGGCTCAGGTGGAAGAGCTCGCGTTAGTTACAGCGGATCGGAATCTGGCGGCCTACGAATTAGATTTGGTCTGGACCTAGAGTTCGATTCGGGCTCGATATACTGGCGATCATGGAGCCGGAACTGCTTGAGGAGTACCCGCCGTACTCTCCGATCGACCTCGGGCCGAATCGGCGCGCCGACTATGAGGCTTTGCCGGACACTCCCCGTTGCGAGCTGATCCGCGGGCGGCTGTACCTGTCGCCGAGTCCCACCTCGCTTCACCAAACGGTCGCATCGTTGCTCTGGAATTACCTCCGAGCCCTCGGTCGCGCTACCGGTGGCCGAGTGTTCTTGGCACCGCTCGATACCATCCTCGCCGATCATTCGGTCGTCCAGCCCGATGTCGTCTATCTCACGTCCGGGAAGCGCGAGCTGATCGGCGAGCGGATCGAGGGTGTGCCGGACCTAGTGGCAGAAGTGGCTTCCCCCAAGAGCATGAGGATTAATCGAGGCGAGAAGCTGCGGATATACGCCGAAGCGGGAGTTGCGGAGTACTGGATCGCCGACGCATCCGAACGGTTGATCGAATTCCTCGTGCTACGCGAAGGGAACTACGTGGTCTATCTCCCCGAGGGATCAACCTATCGTTCGGCGGTCTTTCCGGAGATCCAGATCGACCTCGAAGCGTTCTGGCGCGAGGTGGACGAAGAGCTAGTCGTCGGTTGATACCTCGGCAGCTGAACCTACCTGCCAAGGCGGTGGACTATCCAGGTCCAGGTTCAGCGCACGGCCGGCTTTTGTCTGGGTGGCCCAATCGACAAAGTTCCACAGGTCCCCGGAAAATGTCTGGCCGGTCGATTGTTCCAGACCCTTTAGTAGCGCAGCCTGAGCCTCGCCGACAAGGAAAGGCGACTTGAGCAGATCTACGTAGACCTGTTCGACACGGACCGGGTGGGGATAGATCGAAAGATGCACTGGCCCCGCTAGAGTATGACCTATGGAAATCGAGCTTCTTGCGAGCGGAAGGAGCAAGCGAACATCCGATTCTTGCCCGGTTCTGGTGACGAGAGCCTCGAATGCAGGAACGCGTGTTTGATCACCCAGAAATCGGACAAAGTGGAAGATTTCAATATCCAAATTCGCTGAAACCTGAGAATTGGCCTCGGCACTACTCACCATTGCGATTAACGCTGCGGCTCCGGGGGCGACATCTGATTTTTTCAACTTGTTGTTGAGTGAGCCCAGTGCGTGGCCCAAATCCGCCAGGGAATAAGGGTTGGTCTCGGTCCTCATTCGTGCGACCAACGCCGCAGCTATCGTAGTGGCATCTTGACTCCCAAGCTTGCCACTGAGGAAGGTCAGTGCGTCTCCCAAGTTCAACAGAGAACTAGGGTCAGCCTCGGTTTTTATCCTCGCAGCGATAGATTGTGCACTCGGTCCGACTGCTGAGGGAGGAAGGTGCAACCTGCTCGCGATCGCAGCAGCCAACACAGCGGTTTCTGAAGAGCCCTGGGCGTCCCTAAGTGTTGGCTCGACAAGCTCCGCGAATAGGACTTTCGAATGCTCCCCGCCAGGGTCCAGGCCGATGGCGAGCGCTACCAACTCATTCACGCGGTAGAATGCTCTTTGTGCAAGGTTTTTGTCTTCAAGGGCAAGGCGCAGAGCCTGAGTCGCCGCTCTGGGACCAGCCTTGTTAAGTCGAATGAATTGTTGAGCCTCTTCCCAAGCTATAAATGGTCGTCTAGCCCGGATAGCTTGGGTGACCAGATCAGTAGAGGCGGAGATGGCGACACCCGCCGCTGCCACGAGGGCGAGGTAGGTATTCCAATCCGACGCCAGTTTTTTCAGCCTCGGGCTCACCGGTGGTGCCTCCGCTCCGAAAGCCGAGCGGTCTCGGTTTCATCGAAGAGTTGTTTACGAGCTTCGAGGATTATATCGGCTGCCGGCTTTCGACGTGGCTATTGCGGAGGAAGGATCAGAGGTCTCCCGACAAGATCGCTCGTTGGCGAAGCGGAAGGGGGACTCGGACTCTCGGGGCGCTCCGTTGGGTTTTAGCGGGACGGCCTCACACCGGATTAGGAACGTCGATGAACTCGACCTCGATCCCGAATCGTTCCCGCAGGTGCTCCCCGAGAGCGATCACCCCCAGCCGTTCCGTGGCGTAGTGCCCCGCCGATAGGTAGTGAATGCCGGCTTCGCGGGCGACGTTCATCACCCACTCCGAGACCTCTCCTGTGATGTAGGCCGCGAGCCCCTCGGCGAGCGCCACGTAGACTTCCTTCTGTGCTCCTCCCGAGACGATTCCCAAGGTGGGCACGGGGTCCGGACCGCCTAAAAACGATAGCGGCTCTTGGCCGTAGATCTTGGCGCAACGGGCGACCAGCTCAGCGGCCGAGATCGGCTCCGGGAAGCGCCCCTTGAAGCCGACCGGCAGCCCTTCGTGGAGGGCGAACGGTTCGAGATCGACCAGGCCGAAGGCGCGGGCGGCGACCGCGTTGTTTCCTACTTTCGAGTCGCGGTCGAGCGGCAGGTGGTAGGCGATCAGGTTGATCTCATGGCGGATCAGCGCTGCCACGCGGGAAAAATTGAAGCCGGTCAGTTGGCGCGGCATCCAGTCCCAGAAGATCCCGTGATGGACCAGGATCGCGTCCGCCCCCGCGGCGTGGGCGCGCTCGAACAGCTCGAGGCAGCCGGAGACGCCGGTGACGATCTTCTTGATCTCGCGCCGTCCTTCGACCTGAAGGCCGTTCGGGCCGTAGTCGCGGCCGCGTTTGGCGTCGAGGTATTCGTCCAGATAGGCGACCAGGGAGTCGCGGTCGATCGTGGGCGTGCTCATGGGGACATTCTAGTTCGCTACCGGAACTTTCCGCCCTCCGTCATCCAGAGCAAGAGCGAGGGACCGCTGGATAGCCGCTATCCAGCTCGGATAGCCGCTATCGGTCCTGGATAGCGGCTATCTGGCCCGGATAGCGGCTATCGGTCGTGTATAGCGGCTATCGGCTCCGGATAGCGGCTATCGGCCATGTATAGCGGCTATCGGCCGTGCATAGCGGCTATCTGGCTCGGATAGCCGCTATCCAGAAGGAAGAGCGCATTTTCCCCCTCCAAACCCGTTCGCCGCGCTGGATCGCCGGTTCCCGCCGCGGGAGGTCGTGGGCTCTGGGAATGGAGGGCTACCCGTCCCCCAGATCTCTCACTCTCGCTCGAAACGATAGCAAAAAGAAAAGGGGCGCGAGATTCTCGCGCCCCTTCTAGATACTGCTGGATCCGTGAGGATCTTACCGGCGCGGACCGCCGCGACCGCCGCGGTCGCCGCCGCCACTCCGGCCACCACGGTCACCGCCGCGACCGCCGCGATCCGAAGAACGCTCGGGGCGCTCGCTGGAGGTCACCGACATCTCCATCCCCTCGTACTGAGCGGGATCGTAGTCGGGCGACTCCATGATCACAGCTTTGCGCGAGAGGCGGACGCGGCCGGTCTCGTCGATCGAGACCACCTTGACGGTCATCTCGTCGCCTTCCTTGACCAGATCAGAGACGTTCGCTACCCGGTAGGGGGCGAGCTCGCTGATGTGGACCAGGCCGTCGGTTCCCGGCATCAGCTCGACGAAACAGCCGTAGGCTTCCACGCGGCGCACCTGGCCGGTGTAGAGCTTGCCGATCTCGGGTACTTCGGTGAGCCGCTCGATCATCTGGATCGCGCGCTTCGCGGCAGCGCCATCGGGCGAGGCGATGATCACCTTGCCGTCGTCGCCGACCTCGATCTCGCAACCGGTCTGCTCGATGATCGAACGGATCGTCTTGCCCCCCGGTCCGATGATGTCGCGGATCTTCTCCTTCGAGATCTGGATCGTGTGCAGCCGCGGCGCGAAGCGGGAAATGTCGCCGCGCGGAATCGACAGCGCCTTTTCCATCTCGCCGAGGATGTGGAGCCGGCCGGCGAGCGCCTGCTCCAAAGCCACGTGCATGATCTCGCGGGTGACGCCCGTGATCTTGATGTCCATCTGGAGGGCGGTGATGCCTTCGCGGGTGCCGGCGACCTTGAAGTCCATGTCGCCGTAGTGGTCTTCCTGGCCCGCGATGTCGGTCAAGACGGCGAACTTTTCGTCGCTCTTGATCAGACCCATCGCGACACCGGCCACGGGGGAGAGCAGCGGCACGCCCGCGTCGAACATCGAGAGGGAGGCGCCGCAAACGGTGGCCATCGAAGAGGAGCCGTTGGACTCCAAGATGTCCGAGACCACGCGCACCGTGTAGGGGAAGTCGTCCTCGCTCGGCAACACCGGCATCATCGCGCGGCGCGCGAGCACGCCGTGACCGATTTCGCGCCGGCCCGGACCGCGCAGGAATTTCACCTCGCCGACCGAGAACGGCGGGAAGTTGTAGTGGAGCATGAAGCGCTGCCGGTTTTCGCCCTCGTACTCTTCGATGATCTGCGCGTCGCGGCTGGTGCCGAGAGTTGAGGTGACCATCGCCTGGGTCTCGCCGCGGGTGAATAGGGCGGAGCCGTGGGTGCGGGGGAGGATGCCGACTTCGACCGCGATGTCGCGGACCTCGTCGAGCTTCCGGTTGTCGAACCGGATCCGGTCTTCGAGGACCACGTGGCGCAGGATGTCCTCTTCGAGCTGACCGAGAACCTTCTTGACCTGGCCCTTCTTCGTGTCGTCGTCCGCGGAGAACCGCTCCATGTACGACTTGATGACCGCCGAGGAGCTCTTCTTGCGGGCGAACTTCTCTTTGGTGAAGAGAGCCGTCTTCAGGTCGTTCCAGATGTCAGTCTTTACCTGGTCGTACAGCTCGGCGGGGTAGTGGACCGGCGCGGTCCATGCCGGCTTCTGCTTCTTGCCCTCGTGGTACATCTCTTTTTGCGCGTTGATGATCTTCTGGATTTCGGCGTGGGCTCGGAAGATTGCGTCCAGAATTTGCGCTTCGGAGAGCTGGTTGCAGCCCGCCTCGACCATCACCACCGCTTCTTCGGTACCGACGACCACCAGATCGAGGTCCGAAACGTCGCGCTGGCTGTTGGTCGGATTGAACAGCAGCTCGCCGTCGATCATGCCGACGCGGACCGCGCCCACCGGATGGTAGAACGGGATCTCGGAGAGCACTAGGGCGGTCGAGGCGCCGTTGATCGCCAGGATGTCCGGATCGTTCTCGCCGTCGGCGGAGACGCAGAAGGCGATGATCTGGGTGTCGAAGGTGTAGCCGTCGGGAAACAGCGGGCGCAGCGGGCGGTCGATCTGCCGGGAGGTGATGATCTCCTTCTCGGTCGGGCGCCCTTCGCGCTTGAAGAAGCCGCCGGGGATGCGGCCGGCGGCGTAGGTGTATTCCTTGTAGTCGACGGTCAGGGGCAGGAAGTCGCGTGGAATTCCGCCCTTCAAATCGGCGCAGGCGGTCGCGAGCACCATCGTGTCGCCGTAGCGCACGGTGCAGGAGCCGTCGGCCTGTTTGGCGAGCTTGCCGGACTCGATCACGAGCGAGCTGGCGCCAATCGATATTTCTTTACGCAGGGTCATGGTATTTGGGTCTTTCGATCACTTCTGGCGATCATTTTCTGAGCGCCTGGTGGCCGGATTCCTAGCGGCTCGAATTCGAGCTCGGGATCTGGAAATTCCGGCATATACCGAGGCGCGGCCCGAAAACCTCCTCAGGGAGGCGGGGCCGGTGATGGACCGGGCGAGTCTTTTGGGAGCTGCGCGGTCCGGACCTGCGGGCAAGCGCCGTCGCCGCCCGCCGACGGAGGGCGAACTCTACTTGCGGATTCCGAGGCGCTCGATCGTGCTGCGGTAGCGGTCGATGTCGCGGGATTTCAGGTAGTCCAGAAGGCGACGGCGACGTCCGACCATCTTGAGCAGGCCGCGTCGTCCGTGGTGGTCCTTCTTGTGGGTCCTGAAGTGCTCGGTCAGATCGGTGATCCGGTGCGTGAGAAGGGCGACCTGAACTTCTGTCGACCCGTTGTCCGTCTCATGCAGCCGGTTTTCCGAGATAATGCGTTCCGTCGTAGCCTGATTCTGAGCCAAAGCCAACTCCTCCATGTGTCGCATCTAGCGATCGTCTCTTTGGGTTCCGAGGAATTGTAGCACAGAGCCCCCGGAAGCTCGGGAGAAAGCCCGTGATGCGGGCGTAAAGTATTGTTAAAAAACGACTTTAGGCTGGACGATGCCGGTGCCGCCGGAGCCGATCCGCTCGATGATCGTACCGACCGCCACCAGCTGCCGGCGCCGGTTGCGCAGCTCCACCCAGTCGCCTTCGTCGCCGTCCAGCTCGCGCACCAGGACGGTCTGGCCGTGCCGGATGCGCTGCTCCTGCTGGGTATCGGCCACCACCGCCCCGAACGGCAGCGGAATCTGATCGAACGGCACCCAGGCGCTCCCGGCCGAGGCTGTCAGGCTCCCGGCGGTCGTCGGTTTCGCGACCGAAGGCTCGGCTGCCTGCGGAACGCGCGGTTCGGCTGCCTCCGGCTCGGGAAGGGCATGGACCGCCGGGGATGAGGCGGGTGAGGCGAGCCGGTCGGCCAGGACTCCTAGCGTCACCGCCTGGTCGATCCCGAACGTGCCGATCTTGATCCGCCGGAGGGCGGAAAGGTGCGCGCCGCAGCCGAGCGCCTGCCCGACGTCGTGGGCGAGCGAACGGGCGTAGGTTCCGGAAGTGCAGGCGAGCCGAAAAGTGATCGAGCCATCGGCGAGCGCGCGGGTCGGCGCAAATTCGTAGACCGTGACCTCTTTGGTCTCGATCGGCACCTCCTCGCCGCGCCGGGCCATCTCGTAGAGCTTCACGCCGCCCACCTTCTTCGCCGAGTAGGCGGGCGTCGTCTGCTCGAACGTCCCGACGAACCGGGCCATCTCGGCTTCGATCGCGTCTTGGGTCAACCCTTCGATCGAGGCTTCCGAGGTGACCTGGCCCGCGGCATCGTAGGTGTCGGTCGCCGTACCGAAGCGGATCGTCCCTTCGTACACCTTCGGTGCGCGGATGAGGAAACGGGTGAGGCGCGTGGCGGTCCCGACGGTCAGCAGTAACAGGCCGGTGGCGTCGGGATCGAGCGTGCCGCAGTGGCCGATCTTCTTTTCCTTCAAAATCCGCCGCGCCTTCTGAACCACGTCGTGCGAGGTGCAACCGGTCTCTTTGTCGATCAGGAGCAAACCGTCCTTCATGCCGTAGCGCCCTGCTTGTCGCCCCCTTCCGGGGCTCCTTCGGCGAGCGCCGCCTCGATCTCGGCGAGGATTCCGGCGACGCCCTCGCTACCCGAAGCCGCTCCGGCTTCGAGCGTGAAGCCCGCGGCGTTGCGATGTCCGCCTCCGCCGTGTTGCCGGGCGATCTTTTCGATGTCGACCTCGCCGCGGCTGCGCAGCGAGACTTTGATCGAACCGTCGTCGCGGGTTTTGAGCAGTGCCACCGCCTCGACACCCGCGATCGAGCGGGGGGTGTCGATCAGCCCTTCGGCGTCGCCCGGGCCGGCTCCCGCCCGTTCGAACATCTGAGGATCCAGCTTGACCGTCGCGATCCGGCCGCCCGCGTGAAGCTCCAGGGTGCGGAGCATCTCGCCCAGCAGGCGAACCGAGCCGAGCGGCTGGCTTTCGTTCAGCCAAAGCGAAACCTGCTCGGGCTGCGCGCCTTCGCGCACCAGGGCCGCCGCGGCCTCGAATGCCTGCGGGGTGGCGTTCGAAAAGCGGAAGCCTCCCGTGTCGGTGACCAGCGTGAGGTAAAGGCAGGTCGCGGTGTCGGCATCCAGCTGGATGTGAAGCCCCTGGGCCAAGCGATAGACCAGCTCGCCCACGGCAGGCGCCGAGGTGTCGACCCAGTTGATCGTCCCGTAATGCTGGTTGCCGAGGTGATGGTCGATGTTGATCAGATCGACCTGAGGCAGCTGATCTTCCAGGCCGGTCCGGTCGAGGCTCGGGCATTCGAGCACGATGGCGGCATCGAACACCTCGGGAAAGCCGGTCGGCGGCTCCGCTCCGATGTGGATTCTCTCGCTGCCCGGCAGCGGCAGGTAGACCGACGGCGTCGCGTCGCGTAGCCAAACCACCGCGCTTTTCCCCTGCTTGCGCAGGATGCGCGCGAGTCCCAAAGCGGAACCGATCGCGTCCCCGTCGGGATTGACGTGGCTGGTGAGCAGAAAGCGGTTGCCTTGCCGGATGCGGCGCAGCAGCTCTTCAGGCGCTTTCGTCGTCGTTGACATGGAGAGTCTCCAGGAGGTTGGAAATGTTTTGACTGTGTTCGGCGCCGCGATCGAGCTTGAAATTGAGCTCGGGAGAAACGCGAAGGTGGCGAAGGCGCCGGGCGATTTCGGAACGTAGAAAGCCGCGCGCGTGGGTGAGGGCCTCGATCGTGGCCAGGCGTTCGGCTTCCTCGCCGAGCACCGAGACGAAGACCGCCGCATGACGCAGGTCGCCGGTCACCTCGACGTTGAGCACGGAGGCGAGCCGCACCCGTGGATCTTTCATCTCGCGGAGGAGGAGGTCGGCCAGCTCGGCGCGCAGCTGGTCGCCGATACGATCGGTGCGGCGGCTCATGACAATCCTTCCAGGACCTGGGGATTCCAGATCGTCAGGTAGGCTTCTCCTTCTTCATCGATCAGGTTACGGACCTCGTCGAGCATGCGCTCCGCCTCCGTATGGGTCTGGGCGACGATCGCGAGCGAGATCTCCGCTCGCTGCAACAGGTCGTGGTGGGCGGTCTCGGCGACCGAGATCCGGTAGCGCTGGTGAATGCGCTCGATCAGCGGCTTGATCACCCGCCGTTTTTCTTTGAGACCCCGGCTGGTGGGGAGGTGGAGCTCGAAGATGCAGATCCCGACGACCATGCCCTGAGCCCCGGACGACGAGCCTTGAAACGGAGCTTCGGCCGGCGGCGACGAGAACCCCGGAACGAAGAACCCTCCGGAGCCCCCGCCGACCAGGTCGGCGGCAGCCCCGATCAGAGGGTCGCCGCCACCTCTTCGCGCCCGTAGGCCTCGATGATGTCGCCCGGTTTGAGATCCTGGAAGCGTTCGATGCCGATGCCGCAATCGAAACCGGCACGCACTTCCGAGACGTCGTCCTTGAAGCGGCGCAGTGAATTGATCTTCCCTTCGAAGATGACCCGTCCGTCGCGCACCAGACGGATCGAGGCGCCGCGGGGGATCGCCCCTTCGAGCACGTGGCAGCCGGCGATCGTGCCGATCTTCGGCACTTTGAACGTGTCGCGCACTTCGGCACGGCCGGCCGACACCTCGCGGTAGGTCGGATCGAGCAGGCCGACCATCGCTTTCTTCAGCTCGTCGAGCAGCTCGTAGATGACCGTATGGAGGCGAATGTCCACGCCTTCCTTATCCGCCAGATCGACGGCGGTCCGCTCCGGGCGAACGTTGAAGCCGATGATGATCGCCTTGGACGCCGCCGCGAGCAGCACGTCGTTGGTGGTGATCGCGCCGAGCCCGGAAAGGATGACCTGCACCTTGACCTTCTCGGTGCTCGCCTTGACCAGCGTGTCGCGCAGCACTTCGAGCGAGCCCTGGACGTCGGCTTTGAGCACGACCGCCAAGTCCTTCACGTCGCCGGCCTGAATGCGGCCGAACAGCTGTTCGAGCGACAGCGCGCGCTGGACCGGGTTGAGACCCTTCGAGCGCTCTTCCTGCTGGCGGTACTCGGCGATGCTGCGCGCCTTGACCTCGTCCTCGACCACCTGGAACAGGTCGCCCGCGTTCGGCAGGTCGGTGAAGCCGCTCACCTCGACCGGCGTGGAGGGACCGGCGATCTGGATGCGCGCGCCGCGGTCGTCGGTCATCGAGCGGACGCGGCCCCAGGTCGCCCCCGTGACGTAGAGATCGCCCGGCTTGAGCGTGCCATTCTGGATCAGGACGGTCGCGATGATGCCGCGGCCGACTTCCTTGCGCGCTTCGAGCACGGCGCCCTGCGCCCGCATCGCGGGGCTGGCGCGCAGCTCCAAGAGGTCGGAGGTGAGGAGGATCATCTCGAGCAGGGAGTCGATGCCCTCTCTTTTGAGCGCCGAAACGCCGACCATGACCGTGTCGCCGCCCCACTCTTCGGGCTGCAAGCCGCGATCGGCGAGCTCGCGCTTGACCCGATCCGGGTTGGCGTTCGGCTTGTCGATCTTGTTGATCGCCACCACGATCGGCACCTTGGCCGCGCGGGCGTGGTCGATCGCTTCGAGCGTTTGGGGCATCACGCCGTCGTCGGCCGCGACCACCAGGACGACGATGTCGGTCACCTTGGCGCCGCGGGCGCGCATCATGGTGAACGCCTCGTGGCCGGGGGTGTCGAGGAAGACGATCTTCCGGTCGCGGACGTCCACGTGGTAGGCGCCGATGTGCTGAGTGATGCCGCCCGATTCGCCTTCGGCGACCTTGGACGAGCGGATCGCGTCGAGCAGGGAGGTCTTGCCATGGTCGACGTGGCCCATGATCGTCACCACCGGACCGCGGGGATCGGTCGCGCCGCCGGCTCCGGTGGTGCCGTTCGGATCGCCTTCCACCCGCTTCATCTCGGCCTTCATCTGGACCTCCTGCTCGAACGAGACGACCGTCGTCTCAACGCCGAGGGAGGAGGCGAGCGACTGGGCGAGATGCGGCTCGACAACGAAATTGATATTGGCGATGATGCCGCGATCGAACAGCGCCTTGATCAGATCCTTGACCTTGACGCCGAGCTTGTCGGCGAACTCGCGCAGCGTCATGCCCTCGGCGATGGTCACCGGACCCGACGGGGGCGCTCCCTTGAACGACAGGAGCTTGCCGCGATCACCGCCGCCCTGGCCGTCGCTTTCGCGCAGCTGGGCTCGGCGCCTTCTCCGTGCGCTCGGATTGGCGACGTCCTCATCAACGTCCAGGCCTCGCAGCGAGCCCTTGAACACCGTGAGGTCGGCCTGCGGAGCGAGCGGACGAGCTGGAGCGCCCTTTTTGGGCTTCTTGTTGATTCCGCCGCGCTTGTCGCGGTCGCCACCCCCACCCCCGCCACCGCCGCTCGGCCGATCGCTGCGGCCGATCATCGGGCGATCGGAGGAGGGAGCCGGCGGACGCGTTCCGGTGCCGCCCGCGCCGCCGCCGAACGGCGGACGCGACCGGGGGTCGGACGTGCCGGTGCCGGTGCCGGGACCTGCCGGGCGAGGACGCTGGCTCGGATAGGGCGCCGAAGTGCTCGGTCCCGCCGGGCGGCCCGAAGGCATGTGCGGCGGCCGCGGGGAGACCGGGCGCGGCGCGATCGGTCGCTGCGACATCGAGGAGCCCGGGGCTGACCCCGGAGCGCTCTGCGAAGATCCCGGGTAGGGACGCTGCGACATCGGAGGCCGCTGGCCGCCGGGCGACGACTGCGGACGCTGGGGCGGATACGGTCCCGACGGACGGCCTTGGCCCGGCCCGGTCGGGGGCCGATAGGGCGCCCCCGGCGAGGAGGCCGGCGGCCGCGAATAGGGTGCGCTCGAGGGCGTGGACGAGGGCGCGGCCGGCGTGGGGCTCGTGCTCGGCGCGGCGGTCGGTACCTGAGTCGGAGTCGGCGCGTTGCTCGGCGCGGCGGGAGCGGCCGGAGCCGACGTCTCGCTCGGAGCCTCGGGCTTCGAGGATGCCGGGGTCGCGGGGATCGGCGGAAGGCTCGTTTCCATCGCCGGAGCCTCAGGAGTCTCGCGCGCTTCGATGCGCGGCTCGACCGATTCGGCGACCGCCTGGGCCTCCAGCGCCTCGCTCGCCTCGTGCGCTTCCGCGAGCGCCCGCTCGGGCCGCTCGGAGGCCGGAAGAGTCTGGATGCGCGGCTCGACCTTCTGGATCAGCGTGCGCGGCCGGCCGGGGCGCAGGGGATTGGCCTGCGGCCGGAGCGTCGAAGGCGCGGGGGCCGGGGCCTGGACACGCTTCCTCTGCGCGTCCGTGGCGGCGGGCTCGTCGCGCAGGATCACTTCGCGAGGATGGGGCAGTTTCTTGCCCTGAATGATCGCCTGGAGCGTTTCGGAGTCGATATGAGCATCGTCTCCCTCGACGCGCACGCCGATCGACTTCATCTTGAAGACAAGGTCCTGGTTCGAGATGCTCATCATCCGCGCCAGATCCTGGACTCGAATCTTTCCCATAGTTCTCTCTAACTCCTAAATCCCGCCGTCTGCAGTGCGCCGCGTGGCCACCGCCCTACCCTTCGGTGCCGTCTTCGCTGCTCGCCACAGGCGAGCCTTCCTCTGCGTCGAGAGCTGCGAACGGATCGTTCGCCTCGCCGTCGAGGGCCGAGGGACCCCTCTGCCGTTCGCTCTCCTGGAACGCTTTGGAGAGCGCGGCCATGAAGTCCGAATCGGCCATCGTCGCCGTCGCCGCCGGCTCTTCGAAACCGGCGGTGAACTCCGCGGCCGCCGTATTCGTCCGGCGTTCCGACTGATCGGCCGCCCACGTCTGGAGCTCTTTGGCGCGGTCGAGCGTCATTCCTTCCACCGCCGCGAGCGTATCGATGTCGGCCTCGGCGAGGTCGTCGATCGCGCCGAACCCGGCATTGGCGAGCGCCTCGGCGAGCTCGGCGTCGACGCCCGGAGCCTCGGCCACTTCGAGGTCCGCTGCCCCCTGCTCCGCCTGCATGTCGCCGAATGCGGTCTGAAGCATCCGGGCGAGGGCGTCGGCCACCTCGTCCTTGACGTCCGATTCGCTCTTGATGTCGATCCGGGCGCCGATCAGCTCGGAGGCGAGCCGGACGTTCTGGCCGCGCTTGCCGATCGCGAGCGAAAGCTGCTCGTCCTCGACGATCACGTCGAGATGCGGCACCTCGCCCTGGTGGGTGATCGAGACCCGGGTGATCTTGGCCGGCGCCAGAGCGCTCTGGGCGAAGGTCACGAGGTCGTCGCTGTATTCGATGATGTCGATCTTCTCGCCGCGCAGCTCGCGGATGATCGACTGCACGCGGGAACCCTTCATGCCGACGCAGGCGCCCACTGGATCAACATCCCGTTCGCGGCTGTAGACGGCGACCTTGGCCCGCTCGCCCGGCGCGCGGACGGCGGCTTTGATCACCACCGTGCCGTCGTAGATCTCGGGCACTTCGGTCTCGAACAGCTTGACCAGCAGGCGGGGATCGGTGCGCGAAAGAACGATTTGCGGCCCTTTGGGCTGCTTGTGCACGTCGACGATCACCGCGCGGATCCGCTCGCCCTGGCTGTAGCGCTCGTGGCGGGCCTGTTCGTGCCGCGGCACCACGGCCTCGGTACGGCCGAGGTCGACCACGATGTCGCCGCGCTCGAAGCGCTTGACCGTGCCGTTCAACACTTCGCCCACCCGGTCGATGAACTCGTTGTAGACGTTCTCGCGCTCGGCTTCGCGAACGCGCTGGTAGAGCACCTGTTTGGCCGACTGCGCGGCGATTCGTCCCAGGCCGTCGGTCGAGATCGGCAGGCGGATCTCGTCGCCCACCTCCGCCTTCGGCTTGTGGTCGCGCGCCTCTTCGACGGTCCACTCGGCCAGCGGGTCCTCGACGGTCTCGACGACCTGCTTGACGATGAACGCCTCGAACTTGCCGGTTTCGCGGTCCAAATGGGCGCGCACCGGCTCTTTGATCCGGTGCTGCTTCTTCGCCGCCGAGGCCATCGCGTCTTCGAGCGCGCCGATCCAGCGCTCGAGGTCGATGTCCTTCTCACGCGCCACTTGGCGCAGGATTTCGTTGATGTTGATGTCTGCCGTTTGTGCCTGGGCCATCGCCGTCGATTCCTAGAGTTCGATCTCTAAACGTGCCGCCTGGATCTGGTCGAGCCGGAGCGTCGTGCGCTCGCCGCTCTCTTCGTCGAGGAGCGTCACCGATTCCGGCTCGGAGTGGAAAGCTTCGAGCCGGGCGACGAGGGTCTTTTTACGGACCTCCGGAGACGAGTACGTGATGCGCGCTTTGCTGCCGATGAAGCGTTGATAATCGCGTGGTCGATAAAGCTGCCGGTCGAGACCGGGCGACGAGACTTCGAGAACGTACCGGGTCCTGCCGAAATCGAGCACGTCCAAGAGCGCCGAGGTCTGTTTCGAGACCTGCTCGCAGTCCGCGAGGGTGACGCCGCCTTCGCTTTCCCCTTCGCGATCGACCCGGTCGATGAGAATTTGGAGCGTTCCGCCCTTCCATTCCGCATGGACCAGCTCGCACCCGGCCTGCTCCGCGATCCCTTCCAACTCCGCTGTAAGATCGGTTTTGAGGTCGATCTCGGCTCCTCCCAAAGGCTTCGGAGGGCGGGGCGCTCGGGGCTTGACCGCCCGCTGGGCCGGCTTCTTCGCCGTAGGCTTGGAAGTCGTCGTGCGGCCGGCTTTGGCTCGCGTCTCGGGTGGCGAATTTCCGTGGTCGTTCTCCATTTGTTCGATCTTCTGCGTTCGGTCTTCTGTGCCATTGGCTCCAACAAAAAAAGTGGGCGTGCTGCCCACTCCTTTTCCCTCTCGATTGCGCGGATGCGCGGTTCGAGGGCCGGCTGGCTGTCGGAATCTAACACAGGGGAGGCTTAGACGCCAAGCCGCCCGGAGGGCCTCGCGCCGGGCAGCCGCCGCCGGCCGTGCCAATTTGGCCGGAAATCTCCTTCCGAAGAGTTGGCAAGCCTATTGCTCTCATGAGCCGGCGAGCAGCTCTTGGAAAGGAGACTCGTACAACTTATGAACACCCAGCCCGCCCGCAACCCCGCACGTCAGATCACCACCGCTTCGCTCGTCGTCGGTGCCGTCGCTTTCGGCATGGTCCTCGCCGGAGGGCTCAAGATGACCCCGACGAGCCAATCCGCGGCGGCTCCGCTCGCCGCTTCGCAGGTCGCGGGCGCCAACATCGCCACGCACGCTTTGCCCAGCTTCGCCGACCTGGCCGAGGCCGTCGATCCCGCCGTGGTTTCCATCCAAGCCTCCACCATCAGCAAGGGCGGCGACGAAGACGGCCAGCGCGGCGGCGGCGTCGATCCGTTCGAGTTCTTTTTCCCCAACAACCCGCGCAACCCCCGCCAGCAGCGGCCCCAGGCTCCCCGCGGCGACGGCCCGGAGCGGCGCCAGGACGCCGGGGGTAGCGGCTTCGTCGTCAGCCCCGACGGCTTGATCGTCACCAACAATCACGTGATCGATGGCGCGACCAGCGTGCGCGTCCACCTCGGCGACCGCGACTATCCGGCCGAGGTCAAAGGCACCGATCCGTCGACCGACCTCGCACTCTTGAAGATCGATGCCGGCCACAGCCTCCGCTACTTGGAGCTGGGCGACAGCGATAAGACCCGCGTGGGCGATTGGGTGATGGTGATCGGCAACCCGCTCAACCTCGACAAGACGGTCACCACGGGCGTGGTCAGCGCCAAGGGCCGGTCGATCGGCATCAATCCCGACTCGGCGTTCGAGAACTTCATCCAGACCGACGCGGCAATCAACTTCGGCAACTCCGGCGGCCCGGTGGTCGACATGGACGGCCGGGTGATCGGCATCGCGACCGCGATCAACGCCGGTGCGGAAAACATCGGCTTTGCCGTTCCAGTCTCGACCCTCCAAGAGGTCCTGCCGCAGCTGCGCGACAAGGGCAAGGTGATCCGCGGCTATCTCGGCGTGCAGATCCAGAATCTGAACTTCGAGACCGCGCAGTCGTTCGGCCTCGACACCACGGACGGCGCGCTGGTCGGCCGGGTGGAAGACGACACCCCCGCGGCCGAAGCCGGTTTGAAGCACGGCGACGTGCTGCTCTCGGTCGATGGGCGGAAGATCAAGACCACCCGCGACCTGATCGACTACGTGGCGAACAAGGGGCCGAACACCAAGGTCAAGCTGGTCGTCCTGCGCGACGGCAAGCAGATCGACAAGGTGATCAAGCTCGGCGAGCGCCCAGGTCAAATCCAGCAGGCCTCCAACGACAAGCCGAAGGGCCGGAGCGGGATCGGCTGGCTCGGCATTCAGTACCAGGATTTGACCGGCGGCCTGCGCAATGAGCACGGCCTGCCGAAGGACGCCCAGGGTGTCTGGGTGACCGACGTCAACGCGTCGAGCCCGCTGTATGAGAAGTTCGTCCGCCCCGGCGATCTGATTACCGAGGTCAACGGCCGTCCGGTCGACGGCACCAACGCCTTCGAGAAGGCGATCGGCGAGGCCAAGCCGGGCACGTTCGTCCGGCTCTACGTCCTTCGCTTCGGCGGTCAGAACGAAGACGGCCAGCCGTTCTTCGCCGTGGTCCGCGTCCCTTAACCCAACCTCCTAGCAGGTGATGCACATAAGGCCGGCCCTCCCAAGGGCCGGCCTTTTTTCTTGTTATGCTCGGGCCATGGCAAGAGACGACGCAAGCGTACGAGCCTCCGTTCTGATCGTCGACGACGAGGCCGCGATCCGCGACAGTCTGCGGATGATCCTCGAATTCGAGGGCTACCGGGTGGACGAGGCGGGCAGCGGAGCGCAGGCGCTGGTGCGCGTCGCCGACCGCCTTCCCGACGCGGTGGTCCTCGACATCAAAATGCCCGAAATGGACGGCCTGGAGCTGCTCAAGGCGCTCCGCGAGCGCGGCTACGACATGCCGGTCCTGATGATCAGCGGCCACGCCGACGTGGCGACCGCGGTCGAGGCGACCCGCCGCGGCGCCTACGATTTCTTCGAAAAACCGCTCCAGCGGGAGCGCGTCCTGCTCGCGCTGCGCAATGCGACCGAGGCGTTCCGCCTCCAGACCGAGGTGCGGCGCGACGGCCGCCCGGCCGAAGAGCTGATCGGCGCTTCGCTCCCGATCAAGCGCCTGCGCGAGACGATCGAGAAGGCAGGACCCACCCCCGCAACGGTCTTGGTGACAGGGGAGAGCGGCACGGGCAAGGAGCTGGTCGCCCGCGCGCTTCACCGCCTGTCGCCGCGCCGCGATCGACCGCTGGTCCAGGTCAATTGCGCGGCGATCCCCGAAGAGCTGATCGAATCCGAGCTGTTCGGTCACGAAAAGGGGAGCTTCACGGGAGCGGTGCGGAAACAGCTGGGCAAGTTCGTCGCCGCCGACTCGGGCACCATTTTCCTCGACGAGATCGGCGACATGTCGGCCCGTACGCAGGCGAAAGTCCTCCGTGTGCTCCAAAGCGGCGAGGTCGAGCCGGTCGGCGCGGAGCGGACGAGCCACGTCGACGTCCGGGTGATCGCCGCGACCCATCGCGATCTCGAAGCGGAGATCGCCGCCGGCCGGTTCCGCGAAGACCTGTTCTACCGCCTGAACGTCATCCCGATCCGCACGCCCCCGCTGCGTGAGCGGCTGGACGACATCCCGCTCTTGGTCGACTATCTCGTCCGCCGCTACGCGGATCAGAACAACTACCGTCCCAAGACCTTCTCGGTCGACGCGATCGCCCACCTCCAGGCGCTGCCGTGGAAAGGCAACATCCGCGAGCTCAAAAACCTGGTGGAGCGCTTGCTCATCCTCGCGCCGCGCGACGTCATCACCCGCGAGGATCTGGTTGCAGCCACCGGCGGAGCCCGCCCCGAGCTGTCTGGAGCGGCCCTCGCCGCCAAGACCCTCCGCGAGTTCCGTGAGCTGTCGGAGCGGATGTTCCTGGTCCAAAAACTCGAAGAGAACAACTGGAACGTCACCCAGACCGCCGTCGCGATCGACACCCCGCGCTCGAACCTTTACAAGAAGCTGGAGCAGTACGACATCCGCCGCGACGGAACCTTAGGCCCGCCCCTAGGGGATGTGGCGGACAGTTCGATCGAGCCGGCCGGCGCGGACGACGACGATGAGTGAGCCGGTCACCGCCGTCGACATCGAAAAGCGCCTGGAAGAAAGCGGCGCCTTGCGGCGAGGGCATTTTCAGCTCTCCTCCGGCCTTCACTCTTCCGCCTACGTCCAGTGCGCACTGCTGCTGGAACTGCCCGCCCGAGCGCGCGAAGTAGGCACGGCGCTCGCTGAGAAGTTAAAAGACTATGGCATCGACTCGATCCTCTCGCCGGCCTTAGGCGGAGTGATCATCGGCCACGAAGTGGCGGCGGCCTTGGGCGTCCCCTTCCGCTTCGCCGAACGTAAAGGCACCGAGCTCGAAATCCGCCGAGGCTTCGCGCTCAAGCCTGGCGAAAAGGTTGCGATCATCGAAGACGTCGTGACGACCGGCAAATCGACTTTAGAAACGGCGCGTCTCGCCGAATCCGCCGGAGCGCAGGTGGTGGCGATCGGCGCGATCATCGACCGGACGGCCGGGGCTAGCCCGTTTCCGATGCCGTTTGCCTCGCTCTTGGAGCTGCAATTGCCCGCTTACCGGGCCGACGAATGCCCGCTCTGCGCGGCGGGGGGATCGCCGGAGAAACCGGGCAGCCGGCCGGGGGCCGCGTCCGCCTGATCGCTACGCACCGCCGGCTGTCGAGCGCCTGTGGCACAGCATGATGGATCGGACTTTCAGCCCTCAGATTGCTAACTGTCGGTCCTGTCCTGGGGCGTTGCCCCGGCTGGAATGGGACCGCGCCTTCGGCGCTGGCGATCTCTTACTATGAGGCGAAGGAGCTTCGCTTGAAGATAGCATGGCCATATCGAGAAGCGCGGTAGCTCGCGCATTCAGATCGGTCATCGAAGGAGGGCCTCAAAACGTGGCCAAGGTTTCCCAGGGCGAAGTTCTCGACGGTGGCGGGATCCGGTTTACTCGGGATTATTTGGTCGAGGTCGAGCAGGACCGATTGATCCACCGGATTCAGCGATCCGAGATTATGCGGATCGCCCTGCGCTGGGGTTTGGTGGCGCCACGGCCTGCCATTCAGGCAGGGTTGGGTATCAGTTGCCTGCTCGGTAGCGCGTTCCTCTTGGTGGGAATCATCCGAGGTCTCATGGCGTATGGCGGCAAGGTGGAAGGGCGGTTGTTGGTCGGCCTCGCCGTCTTCGTTGGAGTGGGGGGGTGGCTATTTGTCGAGGCTTGGAAAAAAGGGTTCTACCTGGAGGTCCAGACGAAGAATGGGGTAGAGAAGCGGCGCTTCGACCGCAAGGCTTCGCGGGAGGAGATCGAAGCGTTTCTCGCCTCCGTGCAGTCGCGACTTGGCTGGATCATCGGCAGCGCGAGCATTGAGGAGGTCGGCCGGGCGAAGCCTCTGCGGCCATGAAAAGCGCAAACCCGCGGCGGATTTCCAGGCGATTTGGAGTGCGCCGAGGTGGTTATCTACGGCCGAGCGTCAGGTTCGAGCTGAAGCTCGATTCGTCCCTCCTCTTTACCCACTTCCACCAATCCGCTCGCATTTCCCCTCGGGCTCTCGGCCGTCACTTCGTAGCGCCCCGGTTCGAGGCCGGTGAGGGTGAACAGACCTTCGCCATTGGAGGCGGCGGCGCTACGTGGACGTTCGATTTCGGCGATTACAGTTCCGGCGGGGAGGATCTTGGCGGCCTCGATGGTGACCCCGGCTGCGGGTTTGCCGCTTGAGTCGCGGAGTCGTCCTTCGATTCGGACACCTTGCGAGAGAGCGATTTTGAGGTCGGGAAGGCGGTCTCCCGCGGGGATCTGGAGGCTTCCGACGCGCCCGCAAACATAGCCTTTGGCGCAGGCGAGAAGGTCAAAGGGTCCGGGCAGAAGGCCCTGGGCGTGAAAGGTGCCATGAGGGTCCGACGTGCCCAGCCGCTCTGCGATGCGCTCCTTCGTCCGCCGGCCATGGGTCCAGGTCTCTGCCGCGCGGACGGCAAACAGCTCCGCTCCGGCAATCGGTGATTCTGCCCCGTCGGCCACGGTCCCGGCCACGGCGACGGCGTCTTTGAAATCGGTCGCGCGTTCGAGGCGGAGGGCGACCGGCGCGTCGCGCGGCCCTGCGACCATCGCCGGCATCTCGCGCCAGGCGTGGCCCGTGGCCGCCGCGCAGAGCGCCGGGTGGCCCGAACCGGCGTAGAGGATCTCGAAATTACCTTGGGCATCGGCTACGCCACCATGGCCCACCACGCCGTTGCCGCGCGCCCAGACGAAGGAGTGCGGAATGGGTTTCTCGGAGGTCGGCTCGAGCACCTTGCCGCGCGCTTTTCTGGGCGGGCCGAGCCGTACCGTCACGGGTGCGTTACCGCCTCCCTTCGGCGCTTTGACCTCAGCCCACTCGCAGGTCTCCGCAAGGACGAGGAGGGGAGCGCTCTCGGGGCTCTGAGACGGTACCTCCGCGCGGCCGTCCTCATCGACTTCGGCGATGGCGATTCCAGATGCATAGACCAAGGCGCCGGCAGCGGGCCGGCCCGCGGAGTCGCGAATCGCGAGCGACAGGCTTGGACGGGCGGTCAATTTCATCGAGGTCCAGGTGGCATCGGCCGGAACGTCGACTAGAGCGGTTCCGTCCGGCGATTCGGCGAGAACCTGAATCTTGGCTCCTGGCTCCCGGTAGACGACGGCTCTCCCTTCGGAATTGGTGCGGGTGCGCTCCATCGCGGGACGCCAGGCGCTCGGGTCGGCCGGGGTTTCCCGCGCGGCGGACGAGACGACTCGAACAATGACCCTTCCGGCCGGTTGTCCGCTCGGGTCGAGCACCTGAACCGCCAAGGGTTGGGCGGCGATCGGTTCGATGGGCGCCAATTGGATCGGCTCGACCAGCGGTAGGAATGGGATCGTCAGGGTCCGAAAACCCTGGGCGCGAGCGTCGATTCGGTAGGCGTCGGGTTTCGGCACGATCAGGAGAAACGTGCCGTCCGCGCCGACGCGAGCGGTCAGTAGGGCGTCGGGCTCGCCACCGTGAAGGGCCGCCCGTTGCGCGTCGAAGCTCGGGAACGCCGGTCGGAGCTCGACGATCAAAGCGGAAGGCGGCGCGCTCGCCCCGGCGATCGGCAGCACCCTCCCGCCGACCCCGAACGGTTCGGGATCAGACTCCGCGAAACCTCCCCTGGCAAGGAGGATGGTGATGAAAAGAATACCGAGCCAACGGAACCAGGCAGGCACGCGGCGAGGCGCCGCTTTCGAGTTCGACATGACTCCGACCCTCGCGCGGACGTAGTAGGACCCGCGATCGTTTTGGATTGTACGGTAGCGGCCCCCGTGCGCTGTCGCTATAACGTCCGAAGGGACCAGCCACGCCTTGCCGGGGCAGATCGCCGCCGAGTTGGGACCTGCCTCATATTTCAGCGATCCCCGAAGAGGTAGACTATCGACCGACCCCAGAGAGGGAAGACGTTCGCGTCCGCGGCGAATTCGGTGGCACGCAGAAAGGCCCTAGATGGCGAGAATTGCGAGGTTTAAGTCCGGATCGCGTCCCGGGATGGTGCTGTTCGCCCTCGCCATTTTTGTCCTGAGCGTCACTCTTCGGGCCGCCGCCCAAGGGCCGGAGTTGGTCAAAGACATCGCTACCGGCCCGGCCCCCGCGGGAGAATCTTTCCTCAGCCTACCGGTTTCATATCGGGGCAGAGGCTATTTCGCCGCGGACGACGGGTTCCTCGGCGACGAGCTCTGGTCGACCGACGGCACCCGCGGGGGCACGCGGAGGGTTGCGGATCTTTGCCCGGGGCGTTGCGGGAGCAACTCGATGATGTTCACGGCGGCAGGGAACTTTCTGTTCTTCGTCGCCGGCAACACCACGAGCGGCGTGGATTCGTATTGGGTCTGGCGCTCGGACGGCACGAACGAGGGGACGTTTCCGCTCGCCAACCTGGAGACCGGCGGCTTGGGATCGCTTCTTCCGCTGAGCTACCTGGCGCCGTTCGGTCGGGGCGTCGTGTTTCTCGCTCACGAGCGCCACCGCGACGGCTGGGATCTTTGGTTCTCGGACGGTACGCGCGCCGGCACCCGGCGGATCGCGCCGCTGCCCGGTCGGTTCGATCCGGTGAACCTCCCGTTCGATAACGATTGGCCGCGGGTGAAGGACGAGCCCGGCTTGCACTATTTCGCCTGGCAGGGTCGTCTCTGGGCGACCGACGGCACGGCGGCGGGCACGCGCCCGGTGGCCACGCCCATCGTCCCCTGCACCCTCGCTTGGGCGCGGCTCGGGGGGCTCGTGGTCTATGGCGGCGAGGACGGGCGGGAGACCTGCGAGCCTTGGGTGAGCGATGGCACCCAGCGAGGGACGCACCGGCTGCGCGACATCGTGGCCGGAGACAGAGCCTCCTTCCCCGACGCTTTCGTGACGGCCGGGAATCGGATCTATTTCACCGCGCTCGACGACGCCGGCCACCGGCTGCTCTGGAAGACCGACGGCTCTACGCGAGGCACCGTGCCGGTACGGGCCGCGGGCCTCGCGCGCGGCCTGGGTCGGGCCGAGATCGTGTCGGCCGTCGGCCCCCGCCTCTACTTCGCGGCCAACGACGGCGCGCACGGGCTCGAGCTCTGGTGGACCGAAGGAACTCCGGAATCGACCGTCCGGATCGACCTCTCACCCGGTCCGGCCGACACCCAGTTCTCCTATGCCACCCATCGGGGTCGGCAGGTGTTTTTCACCGCCAGGCTTTCAGGCGCCGCCTCTTACGGGCTGTACGTGACCGAGGGAACGGCGGAATCGACCGTGCGCCTTGCCGACGCCGAAAGCCCGGTCGCCTTGGGAGTAGGTGGCCTGGTTTTCTTCGTGGGACATCCAGGCGGGCAAGCCCGCGGCCTCGGCGTCACCGACGGCACGGTCGCCGGCACGCGGGTTTTCGGACTCGCCCGGCCGGTCCGGTCGTCGGATCCGCGACAGCTCACCGGCACGCCGGGCGGGCTCGTCTTTTTGGTCGGCGAATCCGAAGCGGGGGCCGAGATCTGGCGCACCGGGGGGAAGGGTCGAGACACCGAGCCGCTGCCCGGCGTGGCATCCGGCACCTTTCCGGACGCCCGGCTGTACCCCGGGATTGGCGGGGCGTTCTATTACACCTTCGATCAAGGCCGGCTCGGCTGGACCGACGGACTCACCTCGCGCGAGATCCTTCCTCCGGGATCGATCGGGATTCCGGCCGGCCTCACCGAACGCGATGGCCGCGCGATCTTCCTCGCGCAGCGCCCGACCCCGGACGGCGGCGAGGAGGTTTGGGTCTGGCGAAGCGACGGCACGCCGGAGGGGACGGCGGCGGCCGTCCGGGCGACGAACCTGCACGCGTCTTTCCGCTTCTCGTCCCGGATCTGGACCGCCGAGCCGGACGAGGGCGGACTTCGCTATCTGGTGCAGGATATCCCCGGCGCTTTCCCCGATTTCCTGTCGAACCTGTCGGAGACCGACGGCACCGCCGCCGGGACCCACAGCCTGGTCCGGATTCCGGTGCCGACGATGTTCGTGGTCCGCGGGCTCGTCGCCGCGGGCCGCAACGTCTTCGCGCTCTTCGACGACCGATCGCAGCGCCAGGCGCTCTGGGCGAGCGATGGCACGGCCGAGGGGACGCGCGCGGTGCTCACCGGTCCCGGGAGAGAGCGGATTTCGATCTTCGAGGGGCTGGTGGCGGCGGGAGAGCAGGTGTTCTTCCCCGTCGATACCGCCGCGACGGGCGTCGAGCTGTGGGCGAGCGACGGCACGCCGGAAGGAACGCGAAGGGTGATCGACCTCGCACCGGGCGCCTCCTCGTCGTACCCGAGCGATCTCACCGCGTTCGGTGATCGGCTGCTTTTTTCGGCCGACGACGGCGAGCACGGCCGTGAGCTGTGGATCACCGACGGCACCCTTTCCGGAACGCGGCGGTTGGAGATCCGTCCCGGCCCGCAGGGCTCCTATCCCCAGGCGATTCGGAGCTTAAGCGACCGCGCGGTGTTCGCCGCGGACGACGGCGTCCATGGCTTGGAGCTGTGGACGACCGACGGCACGCCCGAGGGAACCCGACTCGCGGCGGATGTGATGCCCGGACCGAAAGGGTCGAGCCCGCGCGGATTCCAGATCTTCGGCGACGAGTTGTTCTTCTCGGCGGGTAGACCGCGGGAAGGCTACGAGTTGTGGAAGCTGCCGCTTTCGGCGGTGGCACCCCGGTAACCCAACTCGGTCAAGACGAAAACTGCGTTTTCCGTTTAGAGATCTCGGCCAAACGCCCGGGCGAAAACAGCGTGGGCGGCACGCTCTCTCCGAAGATCCACGACGCGGCGTTTTCGCCCAGGGCGGGGCCGAGCTTGTAGCCGTGGCCCGAGCCGCCGCCCAGAACCCAGAGGTTTCCTGCCTCTGGGTGGGTGCCCGCAATCAGGTGTCCGTCCGGGCTGTTTTCATACTGGCAGACCTCCGCGCCGATCATCGGCGCGCGAGCCATCTCGGGGAAGCGCCGGGCGATCACGGCGCGCGCTTCCGCCAGACGTGCCGGGGTGACGCTTCGCTCGGCCTCCGTCGGGTCGATCGGCTCGCCGCGGGTGTCGTCGGCCAGTTTGAAGCCGCGCTCCAGGTTGCCCGGTATGCCGTAATAGATCCGCTCGGAAAAATCGATCCAGATCGGCAGGTTGCCCTCGTCGTAGCGGCGATCACCTTGGGGGGCGCCGAAATAGAACACCTCCTGCCGCGTGGGGAGGACGCCGTCGCCGATCACCTCGGGAAACAGGCTGCCGAGCCACGGCCCGCAGGCGAAAACGTAGGCGTCGGCTTCGAGTTTGCCGCCGTCCGCGAGATCGAGCCGGGTGAGCCGGCTGTGCTCGATCGGCCCCGGGCGGGCCGCCACCCGGCGTAGATCGCCTCCTTCGGCGACAAAGGCGTCGGCGACCGCCTGACAGGCCAACCGCGCAGTCAAGTACCCCGCCTCGCGCTCGAAGTAGACCGAACGGACGCCGTCGAACCGGACCTGCGGAAAACGTCGACGCGCCTCGTCGATCAACAGCTCGTCGACCGGCAGGTTCGCCGCATGAAGGAGAGGAATCGAGGTCTTGGCGTAGCGGTCGTCGACCGAGAACATCCAGAGCACGCCGGTCGGATGGTAAAATCGGCGTCCCCAACGGAGCTCCGCTTCCTTCAACAGCTCGAACGAGCGGACCACCCAATCGACGTAGATTTTATCGGCGCCGTACATGCCGCGGATCACCCGGGTCTCGCCGCCCGAGCTGGCGCGCAGATTGCCGGGACCCCAGGCGTCGAGGAGGGTGACCGCGACCCCGCGCCGCAGCAGATGAAGCGCGGTCCAGCCGCCGAACGCTCCGGCGCCGACGACCGCTACCTTCTTGAGGCCCGGACGGTTTCTCTCGCTCATCGAAAGGCTCTCTCCCGCGGCGCCGGATGGGTTGAACGCACCGGCGCGTCAGACCGCCGGCTCGGTTTCCTTCTTCTTTCGCGCCGGCCCTCGCTTGCCCACATTCTTGCGCCGGCTCATGATCTCCGCTCGCACGCCGAAGGATTCGAGGAGCGGGTTCCCAAAACCGAAATGCGCGCGGGCGGCCGAGGCGAGCCGCCGCACGCCCTCCTCCGTCTCTCGATCGAGCCGTCGGCGGAGCTGGACGAGCTCCTTCCTCCGGCCGTCCATCTCCACGAGCGTCGCCTGTGCTTGGCTGAGCTCGGTGACTTTCTCCCGCAGCTCGGACAGCTGGGCGTCCGCGCCAGGGATCAGAGGCGCGGAATCCTCGATGTTATTCACCATGGTTTGCCACCGAACGAGCCTTCCCGAATACGACCGGTCCGTCATGACGTTCTCCTTGGGTGAAAGGGGAGAATACCGCTGCTGAAGCCCGTTGCGCAGCTCCGGCGGAGGGGTTTTGGAAGAAAAAAGACTGTTCCGCGTGCCTGGCGGAGGGCTCTTTTAGAGAAAAAGACGGCTCCCCTGATTCCACGGAATAGGCTTTTCATCCCAAAGACTATTCCGCGAGCCTGGCGGAGGAGTCTTTCGAGAAAAAAGACCATTCCACTGGCCCAGCGTAAGGGTCTTTTTGAGGAAAAGACCGTTCCCTCATTGCAGCGAAAGGATTTTTTGGAGGAAGAAACTCGTCCGTTCGTCCGGCGGAACGGTGACCCGGACCCGAAGATCGATCTGCGCGCTCGGCGGCGCGATTTGGCGCCCCCGGAATTCCCGGTCGGGGAGGAGAAAGGCAGTCGCCGCGGCGGCAACACCCGCCGCGCGATCCGGAAAATCGGTACGCCGGTTCCGGTCACCTCCGGTAGAGAGGGCGCGCGGCTTGCGCCGGAGCCCGTGCCGGCAGGCTCCGACGGAAATTGCGTGCGTCTCGGTCGCCGCGAGCGACTGCGGTTTCCACGTCTTCGTGGGACCCAAAACCCGATTCAGCGACTGCGACCGGGCGAAGGATTTTCTGACCAAAGCGGGCCTTTCGTTCGAGTCGCGGCCGGCGGAAGCGGGGCCGGCGGTGGTCACCCGCATCAGCTCGCTCAAGCTCGACACCTGGGACGAGGCCGCGTACAAAGAGGCACTCACCCGCACCGAGTTCCCGGCGGAGGTCGACCGCTCACGGATCGATCGTGTAAGTGCGGCAACGTCTACGCCGGGCTCTGGTATCCGATCACGGTGGCGCTGGTCACCGTCGTCATCGGCTCGATCTGCCTGCTTCCCAGCGCTTTCCCCTGGGAGCGCCGAGCTCCAGCTCGGCCCTTTTGGGTTTTTTGTCGTCTCCGGCTGCGCTACGCTTTCGTCCAATCGACGAGGGGAAGAGCGGCGCCAGAGGGCTTGGTGATTCGCTCGAAATCCCGCCGGTTTCGAGTCACGAGGGGAATCTGGCGTGAGATCGCAATCGCCGCGATCAAAATGTCGCCAAGGTGCTGGCGCTGGCTTCGCGTCGTTCCGGACCATATCTCGGCCGCAACGCTCGCGGCCTCTTGGTCGAACGGCAGGACGATACAGTTGGCGGCGAGGGCCTCGAAGGCCTGGAGCTGCCTTTCGAACGGCTTCCCTTCGCGAATTGCAAGGCGATACCCCCGCCGACGTTCGAAAACCGTGATCGACGTGATCGTCAAGCGTCCGAAATCGGCCAAATAGGCAAGCGCACACTTTTGGACGGCGGGGTTGCCGCGGCTCAGTTCGGAGAGTGTGTCGGTATCAAGAACGACGGCCTCAGGCTCCATCAGCTCAGCCTTCGGCCTCTTGGAGCTTTCGGGTCAGCGAACGAAGCTCCGAGGCCGAGACATCGGCAAGGCTCGCCGCTGCCAGAGCCAGGATTTCAGTTGGGTTGGGGGCGATGTCAACATCCTCCCCATAGTGCCTGCGCAGTAAGGCGATCACCTGTCCATCGAAACTTCTCCCACACCGCTCTGCATCGGCCGTAATCTTCCGGCGGAGCGCTGCGGGAAAGCGGATGGTGCGGGCGACCGTAGAGTCTTGGATATGGGCGATCGCTGGCTGGCTCATAACCAAAAACGTACCAGATTGGTACAGTTACGACAAGGAGGGACGACCGTCTAGGCCAGCCCCGTCGGATCAACCCGAACGCCCGGCTCTGCCGAAACCGAATGCTAGACTTCCCCGCGACCAAACCCGAAGCCCGAAAAGGCTCGAAACTTCGAACTCGGTTCCACCAAGAGGTGCTCCGCCACCAGAAACTAGCAGGGATAATTGCGGGTGTCGAGAGAGGCGGCTTAGGCGACTCGATACCGAAGGGGAGCGTCCGACCGCTCGCGGTCGAACAAATCTCGACATCGCCGCAGCGACCCGCCCGCTCCAAACTGCGCAGCCGGTGGCTGCCTTCAAGCTGCGCGAGACTTAAACGGCTTTGCCCTTGCGCCAAATCCCGAAGCCGCTGGTGCTCTTGGTATAGCGGTTACGGAAGGTGCGGTCGATTGCCTGGCGAAGCGCTTCAATGCGGCCGACTTTCGCCGCCTCGGTAGATTTCACTTCCAGCTGCCAGTCGAAATCGACGTTGTCGACGACGGTGGTTTTCCAGGTGTCGGCCGCCGCGTCCCAGCGGCCGCCGTCCCACCTGAGGTGCCAGCCGTTCGGCAGATAGCTGCGGACTTCCGTTTCGTTGTAGCTGATTTCGCTCATCGTGGGGGGATTGTGCCACGCGCCGGGCACGAGGGGGAACCCCGGGGCCGGAAGGGCGGTGCCCTCCGGCCCGAAGGCGGCGTGCGATCAGTTGACCGAGTACTCCTGAAGCTCCACCGGCGCCTGGCTGTTGCCGATGACGGTCATGACGATGTGCATGTTGGCAAAGCCGATGCTCGCGAGGTTGGTGATTTCCGTGATGCCGCAAGAGGCGGCCTTGATGAACGAACCACCGCTCTGGCCGAGCGTGTTGGAGCCAATGAAGAAGCTGTGGCCGGCCGCCTGGCCGCTCGGAGTAAAGACCTCCACCACCAGGATGCCTGTCGCGACCGTGAATACCGGCTGGGTCGTGAGCGGGATCGTGAGCAGGGTGCCGACCTGATCCGGAACGTTTACCGTAACGGTCGATAGGACCGCCGAGAGGCTCGCGTTGGTCGGCGGGTTGGTCGTGCTGCTGTAGATGTTGATCGTGATCGGCTGGGTCGTGCCGGTGCCGGCGGCGTTCGCCTGCTCGATGCCGATCGTCACCCCTTCGACTTTGAATTGGGTCTGATTGAGAGGCGGATTGAAGGACGCGAGCGTAAAGGCCCGGATGTAGCTGTTGTCGGTGTGGAAGAAGCCCGGGGCGCCGCCATTGCAAGAAACCGAGTTGGCGGCGGTGATCGTCGACGCGTTCGTCGACTGGGTGATCGAGGTCGTGCCGATGACTTTGATAGGCGGGGCGGCGACGGACGAGGGGCCGGACGCTGGGGCGCCGTTGTGGCTGAACGACTGTGCGACTGCCGACAACGCACAAAGGGACGACAAGACCAGCGCGAAGGTAAGTCGGGCGGTTCGCATGGAGATTCTCCTTCTTTGGTTGAGGAAGGGTTTGGTCCTCCCCCTTAGACTGGTGACGTAGTGGCGAGAGTATGAAGAGCGCTGGAAGGCACGTCAAGCTCTTTCAACTCTCCCCGGGTTAGATTCACTTTGCGATCGGCAGCTCCAGACGGCTCGGGTGGTCGCGGTCATGGAGCAGTTGGACGTGGACGGTGCGGGCGTCTTTGATGGACTCCTTGGCGACCTCGCCGCCTCCCGCCCAGTTCTTCTGCTGGCCGATCGCGTTCGGACTGGTGAGGACCAGCCGCAGGCGACTGCCCGCCGCGATCTGGCGAGAGAAGAAGGTGAAGGTGTCGAAACTGTAGGGGAGCGCCAAGCCCGACTTGACCGGTTTTGCCACGCGGACCGACTCGCGATAGCGGGCGCGCATCTGGGCTCCGGAGAGGAGGATGCTTTTGCCGCTCGGCAAAATCTCGTAGAGGGCGGCCGCGAGGTCAACGTCCGGCGCGTCGAGCGCGATCCAGGCGACCAGGCGCGGCCAGCCGGTGATCTCGGTCGCCTGGGCGAACGGGGCGGAGACGTAGACCAGCCCGTCGCCCGAAAGGCGCATCGCCCCCGACTGGTCGGTCAGGAAGTCGTCGTCGTCCGCGGTCTGCCAGGTCGCCGCGCGGGTGTCTTTCGGATCGTAGACGTAGGTGTCCGCTCCGGCCTTGGCGGCAGGATCGGCGGAGAGCCGACCGGCGTGGAACGCGTCGGCCGCGGCGCCTGGCTTGCCGTCCGAATCGAGGTGGAGCGTGCGCGTTTCTTTGGCGATCTCGTCGATCGAATCCGCATAGCGCCAGCCGTCGCCCGGTGGGGTGTACCAGGCGACGCGCTTCTCCAGGAACTTGGGGCGCGGGCCGCCCTTCATCGTCCAGTCGTACCACTCCTTGTGGAGCCCGTTCAGGTCGAGAACGCTGCCGGGGCCGAACTCGAGCCCGCCGAACTTCGGGTTTGGAGTCCGGGTGCCCGCGTGGTCCCAGGGACCGACGATCAGGTAGTGGCTCGCTTTGGCTGCCGTGTTGCCGTACTTCATGTGGTCGCGGTAGAACGCGAAAGCGCCCTGCTGATCGCCGTCATAGTGGCCGGTGATCGTCAGGATCGGAATCGAGATCTTCGCGAACTGGTCAGGGCTGGGCACCATCGCGTCCCAAAACGCGTCGGGGTGGGGATGGGCGAGCCAGCGATCGAAAACCGGCAGGGGATTGCCCACGATCTCATCGAGATCCGCGAACGGCCGTCCCGATAGATACAGCTCCTTGAACTTGGCAAACCAGAACGAGCTTTCGCCGAACAGCTTGGCGTTGCCGGTCTTGCCGCTGGTGAAGGTCAGCCACTGCACGTCGTACGGATAAAAGACGTTGTCGTCGAACGGAAAGTCGACCCCAGGATGGGCGGAGGCGGCGGGCACGATGGTCGAAAGGTGGGGCGGCAATTCCTTGGCCGTTGCCCATTGGTCGAATCCGGCGTACGACCCGCCCCACATCGCGACCTTGGCCGTAGCCCACGGTTGCTTGGCGAGCCACTCGACCACGTCATAGCCGTCCCGATCCTCCTGCGCGAACGGATCGAATACCCCTTCGGAGCTGCCCCGCCCGCGCACGTCGACCAACGCATAGACGTAACCGTTGCGCGCAAAGAACATCGCCCGTTCGTGGTAGCTGTCGGCGATGTAGGGGGTGAGCGTGAAAATCACCGGCAGCCCCTCGCTTTGCCCATGCGGCCGGTAGATCGTGGCGTTCAGGTGAACGCCGTCGCGCATCGGAATCTTGGCGCCCCAGATCAGGTCGACGTCCAGGAGCGGGGCGTCGGCCGCGCGAACCGGGCCGCTGGCGGAAAAGCCGAGAACCGCAGAGAGCGCCAGGAGTAAGAGCCGGGCGGAACCAGGAAACGATCGGGTACCCATGGAACGGTCTCCGGGAAGAGGGGCAGGGGGTAGAGAGCTAGAGGATACGCCAGACGCAAGGGGAGAGGCAAAACGCCCCTGGGATGATCCCGGCCGATCGGGGGGCTGGAGGTGCCTTGGAAGGGGATGAGGCATCTTGCCGCGACCTTTTGGGAGGGTTATTCTATGGGCAGAGGGGAGTGATGCACTGACGGAAAGGCAGGATCGCATGACTCTCAGAAGGATCTTCAAAACGTTCACGCTTGCACTCTTCGTGCTGATGGCTCTTTGGACCTCCCCGCAGGCCGGCGCTCAAGGGTTGGAGCAGGCCCAGATGAAAGCCATCGCAGGCCTCACGCGGTTGGCTTTCGGCTGCGCTGCCTCGACCAGTCCCGACGGGGCTTGGGTGCTCGCACCTCCTTCGCATGATCAGCTGGATACGAACGGATCCCCGAATCAGCGCATGCTGGCGCGGGCTTGGTATTACGGTTGGGCGCTACGCCCCGAGTCCGGCGCGACGACGACTCAGAAGAACGAAGCGCGGACCTTGGTCCAACAGTACCTCGACATCCAGAGCCGCAGCGTCGCGGGGTTCGGCGGACCGTTCGGTCACTACTTTGACAACGGCGGCGCCACGCGCAACGAGGAGATGACCTCCAGTCACTACCAGCTCTGGGCGGCGGCGATCACCGGCGCTTACGTTTTCGCGCTCGGCAACGGCGGAAGCGTGACGGCCTCTTCGGTCACCTCAACTCCCGAAACCGCCATCCGCGACTCGGCCCGCCGTTGGTGGGCGGACGAGAAGCGGCTCTACGATTTGATCTCGCGGCCGAAGGGATCCAATCTAGAGATCGATTCGCCCGGCGCCCGCTTCACCTCCCTGGCAGGTTTAGGCACCAACGCCCTGCGCGATGATCTCTATCGTCTGCTGCGCGACAAAGCTCCGAACAAGGTCGAGACCTGCTCCTTCTTCAAGGATGCCTCGTCGTCGTTCTCGATGAACACGATGAAAGGTCAAGGCATCGTGCTTTCGGCGCAGCTCGGAACCGCGCTCTCGGGCGAAACCGCCGCGCCGCAGCTTTGGGACACGATGTGCACCTACATCCTGGGCAGCGATTGGGCGCTTTACTTCCCGAAGATGCGCGAAGTGCTCAACCCACTTTTCTGGGTGCAGTCGATCGGCGGGGCGAAGGCCTATTCAGAGCCGCACTTCGGCGGGTTCGATACCTCGATGCTGCCGACCACCAAGCCGCAGAACATGACCGGCGCTACGGTGCGGACGATCCTCGGGTTAGGAGCCGGGGCGTCCTCTTGCCCGACCGGCGCGCAACTGCAGACCTTCACACCCTGAGCAAGAGGTCACCTGACCTGGGCCGAGGGCAAGCTCTTCCTCGGTCCGGGTCTTTCACTCCTACCCCTCAGGGCTCTTCGAGATCCAGCCGCAGCACGCCGCTGCCGACCGTCGCGGCGTACAAGGTCGTGGGCTCCCGAGGATCGAGTGCCAGGGCTCCGAAGAATTGGCGGACCGGCAGGCCTTCGTTGAGCGGAGTCCAGCGGCGACCTTGCGGGTTCCAGCGGAAGACTCCGGCGCTTTGGCTCGCGGCGTAGATTCGATCGGGGTTCGTGGGATCGAGCAGGATCTTGGCGATCGGTACCCTCTCGATGCCGCCGTTCATGGCTTGGAAGGTCAGGCCGCCGTCGGCGCTGGTGAAGACGCCTCGGCCGGTTCCGGCGTAGAGCCGTAAGGGATCGCGGGGATCGATCGTGAGGGTCGATCGGCCCTTGGGGGGAGGCCGCGGCCGACGATCGTCCAGGTGCGGGCTCCGTCCTCGCTCTTGTAGAGCCGCTCCAGGGTGAGCCCGTAGAGCACCGTGGATCGCCGAGGGTCGACGAACAGACCGCTTAATAAGGGGTCGAGATTCCGCAGATTTTTCCAGGTCGCCCCCCCGTCCCGACTGCGCAGGAAAAACGAGCCGCCGCCGCTGAAATGAAAGTAATAGCTGCCGGTGACATAGAGCGTCTCGGAGTGGCTCGGGTCGAGCGCGAAGGCGCCGATGCCGACTTCGCAGATCGAGCCTTGACCCTCGCAGTTGTAGGGGATCGGCAGCCGGATCCAGGTATGCCCGAGATCGGCGGTGTGCAGCACTAGACCGGCCTGGCCGTCGTCGCCGAATCCGTAAGCGCTCCCGATCGTTCGAGGGTCGAATTGGATCGTATACGGCTCCCGCGCGTCGTATCGGGAATGGATCGGTTGCCAGGTGGTTCCTCGATCCGAGCTTCGAAACACCCGCCCACCCGCCAGGGATAGGACGTCCCGGGGACCGATCGGCGCCACGGCGACGTCCGCGGCGTAGGGGACAGGGATCCCACGGTTCGACTCCCGCCAGTGGGCGCCGCCATCGACGGACTTCCAGAGTCCAAGAGTCCCGGTGGCGAGCACCGCCTCCGGATGGGCCGACGAAGCGGCGAGGTGGAAGATCTCGTCTCTGGGCGTTTGGGGGGCGGAGCCCGTCGATTGCCAGGTATCGCCACGATCTACGCTGCGAAGGACTCCGAAGTCGGACGCCGCGAACAGCGTACCGTCGGCGGTGGAGACCAGATCGCGGACGTCCGTCGTGGACGGCTGGACCCAGGTGGAGCCGCCGTCGGTCGAGCGGAAAATCGGTCCGGGATAGTCCTCCCCTAAGAGATCGAAGTAGGCATAGACCGTTCCGGAGCGTGCTGCGTCGAAGACGAAATGCGGCTTGTCCTCGCTATGGCCGAAGGGTTCGATGGCCAGGGAAACAGCCGTCCAGGTGAGTCCGTGGTCGATGCTCCGCCACGCAGTTTGGGGGTAGGCCCCGAGGATCGCGAGGAGATTGCCTTCCAAGAATGGATCGGAGGCGACCGCGAGCACAGGAAAGCCGCCAAACGCCACCCGAGCCCAGTGATCGCCGCCGTCAGGGGAGCGAAACAGTCCGTGAGAGGTGGCGGCGAGAAGCCTGTCGGGTGAGTGCGCTTCCGCCGTCAACGCGATCACGTTGGGGAGCTCGACGCCGATCGGGCTCCAAGTCTGTCCGCCATCGCGCGTGCGAGCCAGCCGTCCCCTTCCGATCAGAGCAAAGACGGTCAGAGGATTCCCCGCATCGACCAGGAAGTCGGTAATCCGGCCCCCCTGGGGGAGCTCTACGCGGTGCCAGGTGACCGCGGCGTCATCGCTTCTGAAGACGATCCCGCGGGAATCGGAGACGTAGACGATTCGGGGCGACGAAGGCGAGCGCCCGATCGCTAGAAGAGCGCCGCCGAAAGGGGACACCTGAACCCAAGCCGGGATCGCGGCCCCGAGGGCGGGAAGCAGCAGCGCCAAGGCGCAGGCCAGAACGGGCAACGGCCACCGAGTTGATTTCTTCATGATCACTCCTGCTCCGGTGAGAATTCTTCGAGATCCAGCCGCAGCACGCCGCTGCCAATCGTCCCGGCGTACAGGGTCGTGGGTTCCCGAGGATCGAGCGCCAGGGCTTCGTAGAATTGCGAGACCGGCAGGCCGTCGTTGAGCGGGGTCCAGCGGCTCTCCCCTGGATTCCAGCGAAAGACTCCCCCTCCTGTGCCCGCCGCGTAGAGCCGATTGGAGTGGGTAGGATCGATCAAGATCCTGCCGATTTGTTGCCTCTTGATGCCGGCGTTCATGGCTAAGAAGGTCAGGCCGCCGTCGTGGCTGGTGAAGACCCCCCGACCGGTCCCGGCATAGAGACGCTGGGGATCTTGCGGGTCAATGGCGAGCGTGCGCTTGGTGAAAGGGGGCAAGCCTCGGCCGACGATCCGCCAGGTCTTGGCCGCGTCTTCGCTTTTGTAGAGCCGCCCAGCGGTGAGCCCGTAAACCACCGCGGATCGCTGCGGATCGACGAACACGCCGAGCAGGCCTGGAAGAACGGGCAGATGCTCCCAGGAAGAACCGCCGTCGCGGCTGCGGATGAAATACGGACCATAGCCTCCGAAGTGGTAGAAGTAGCTGCCGCCAACGTAGAGCGTGTCGGGATGGCTCCGGTCGAGCGCAAAGGAGTTGATTTCCACGCTGCACAGGGAGCTGCCGCTGCAGCCGTACGGGAAGGGTCGCGCGGTCCAGGTGTGGCCGCGGTCGCCGCTCCACAGCAGCGAGGCGGCTTGGCCGTCGAAGGCAACGCCGAAGGCGCCTCCCAACGGTCGCGGATCAAAGGTGAGCGCGTAGGGCTCCAGGGCGTCAAACTCGGAGTGAACGCTTCGCCAAGTGGCTCCTCGATCCGCGCTCCGAAACACGCGGCCTCCGGCGACGGCCAAGACGTCGTGACGGCCGGTCGGTGCCACGGCGACCTCGACGGCATCGGCGACCGGGATCCCGCGGTTCGACCCGCGCCAATGGGCGCCTGCGTCCACCGAGCTCCACAGGCCGTGGGTCCCGGCGGCGAGCAGGGTGCCGGGGTGGTCGGGTGAAGGGGCGAGGTGGAAGATCTCGTCTCTCGGGGTGAAGAGGCCGGGGCCGAATGCCTCCCAGGTTTCGCCGCGATCGGTGCTCCGGGTCACGCCAAAGCCGGTGGTCGCGAAAAGCGTACCGTCGGCGGTGGAAACCAGATCCCGAACATCCGTGGTCGACGGCTGGACCCAGGTTGCCCCGCCGTCGGTCGAGCGAAAGACGGGGCCGGGGTAGTCCTCCCCGAAGCGATTGTAGAAGGCGTACACCGTGCCGGGCCGAGCCGCGTCGAAGACGAAATGCGGCTGATCGTCGGCCACTCCGCTGGAGACGTTGACCAGCGGCACGACGGACCAGGTGATCCCATGGTCGAGGCTTCGCATCGTGGTCTGCGCGTCTCCGAGCTCGATCCGGCCCAGGACCGCCAGGAGGTTTCCCTCCTCGTAGGGATCCGATGCGATCGCCAGCACCCTCTGGTCGGGGAAGGACACCAGCGACCAATGATCCCCCTGGTCCGTCGAGCGGTAGAGCCCGAAGTACGCGGCGGCGAGGAGCCCGCCGGGGGTGTGCGCTTCCGTCGCGATCGCGTTGAACGTAGAAACGTCGGCACCGATCTCGATCCAGGTCGTTCCGCCGTCCCGCGATCGGAAGAGTCCGCCCCCTCCGGTAAGGAAGAAGACCGTGAGCGGATCGTCCGGATCGACTAGGAAGTCGGCGAGCCTGCCGGTCGCGGGGGAGCCCGCGCGGTTCCAAGTGGCAGCGGCGTCATCGCTGCGGAAGACCTCTCCGGAGGGGGTGGTGGCGTAGACGGTCCGGGGCGAGCTCGGGGAGCGGGCCACTGAACTGAGGGCACCGCCGAACGGAGAAACGGGTACCCAAGCCGGGCTCGCGGCTCCGAGAGCGGGAAGCAGCAGCGCCAGGGCGCAGGACAGAACGGGCAGGGGCCACCGAGTTGATTTCATATTGGCAATCTCATTGAGGTTCGTTTATCGACGCCAAGGCCAAAGCCAAACCGGGAACCCACCGCCGAGTTGTTTTCATACAACAAATTTAACATGCAACAATCGCGGCTCGGCTGAAGCTTGATCCCACCGGGGGGCTCCTTGACCCCGCCCTGGCGCGGTTCGGCCGCACGGCTCGACTCGGTCCAGTTTCCAGAAGCGGTGGAGTGAGGAGCCCCTTCCTTGACCCCCTCTTCCGCTGGTTGCTACGATCCGGGGGAGGTTTCGGGCGTCCGCCCTTCCGATTCGCCAACCGAGGCTCCCCTCCGCGAAGCAGGTTTTCGCTTTAGGAACGTGCATGAAGATCGAGCTCACCGAAGAGCAGCAGTTGCTGCGCGAAAACATCCGCCGGTTCGCGGACGAGGTGGTCAAGCCGCGGGCCAAGGAGATCGACGAGACGGGCGAGTTCCCGCGGAGCTTCTTCGACCAGGCCGGCGAGCTGGGCTTGGCCGGCGTCGCGGTGCCCGAGGAGTACGGCGGCGCGGGGATGGACACGATCTCCTACGCCCTGGTGATCGAAGAGGTGAGCCGGGTCTGCGCGACTTCAGGCGTCATCCTGTCGGTCAACAACTCGCTGGTCTGCGATCCGCTCCTGAAGTATGGCTCCGAGGAGCAGAAGCAGAAGTTCCTGAAGCCCCTGGCGGAGGGCAAAAAGCTCGGCTGCTTCGCCTTGACCGAGCCGGGCGCGGGAAGCGACGCCGGGGGACTGCTCTCGACCGCCCGGCGCGACGGCGACGATTACGTCCTGAACGGCAACAAGGTCTTCATCACCAACGGCACGGATTCCGACATCGCCCTGGTGTTCGCGAGCATCGACCTCGCGAAGAAGCACAAGGGGATCACCTGCTTCATCGTGCCGACCGATCTGCCCGGCTACAGCCACGGCACGCACGAGTTCAAGCTCGGCGTGAACGCCTCGGGAACGACGGAGCTGGCGTTCCAGGATCTGCGCGTCCCGGCCGCGAACCGCTTGGGCGAGGACGGTGACGGCTTCAAGATCGCGATGTCTACGCTCGACGGCGGCCGGATCGGCATCGCGGCCCAGGCGGTGGGCATCGCCCAGGGGGCGTTTGAAGAGGCCGTCGCCTACGCCCAGCAGCGCAAGCAGTTCGGCCAGGCGATCTCGGAGTTCCAGGCGATCCAGTTCTACCTCGCCGACATGGCGACCGAGCTCGACGCCGCCCGCCTGCTGGTCTGGAAAGCGGCCTGGGCGAAAGAGAACCAGAAGCGCTACACGCTCGAAGCGGCGCAAGCGAAACTGTTCTCGGCCGAGATGGCGCAACGGGTGACCAACAAGGCGCTGCAGATCCACGGCGGCTACGGCTACACCAAGGAATACAACGTCGAGCGCTACTTCCGCGACGCCCGGATCACCGAGATCTACGAGGGGACGAGCGAGATCCAAAAGATGGTGATCGCGGACTGGGTGATCAACAAGGGATGAGCATCGACTTTTCCCTCACCGAAGACCAAGAGGCGCTGCGCGAGCAGGTGCGCCGCTTCGCCGAGGAGCGCATTCGTCCCGGCATCGAGCAGCGCGAGCGCGACCACGAGTTCCCGAGCGAAGTAATGGCCGAGATGGGCGAGCTTGGCCTGCTCGGCATGATGATCCCGGAGCAGTACGGCGGCGCGGGAGCCGACGTGCTGACCTACGCGGTCGCGGTCGAGGAGCTGGCGCGCGTCTGCCCGTCGGTGGCAGTCACCATGAGCGTCACCAACTCGGTCTGCGCCTGGCCGATCCAGACCTTCGGCGGCGACGCGGTGAAAGACCGAGTCCTTCCCGAAATCGCGGCGAGCGGCAAGCTCGGAGGTTTTGGGTTAACCGAACCGAACGCCGGCTCCGATCCTTCCTCCATGCGCACAACCGCGCGGCGCGACGAGGACACCTGGGTGCTCGACGGCGAGAAGGCCTGGATCACCAACGCCGGCTTCGCCTCCTGGTACGTGGTCCTCGCCCGCACCGACCCCAACGCGGGAAAGAAGGGAATCTCGGCCTTCGTGGTCCCCGCCGACGCGCCCGGCTTCGCCGTCGGCAAGCCCGAGGAGAAAATGGGTCTCCGCGCCTCCCGCACAGCCGCGATCACCTTCAATGGCTGCCGCATCCCGGCAGACTACCTGCTGGGCGAAGAAGGTAGGGGCCTCGCGATCGCCAAGGCCACCCTCGACCATTCCAGGGTCGGCATCGCGGCTCAGGCGGTCGGCATCCACCAGCGCGCCCTGGAGCTGGCCGTCGCCTACGCCAAAGAACGCGTCCAATTCGGCCGACCGATCGCCGAGCACCAAGCGATCCAATTCAAGATCGCCCAAATCGCCACCGAACTAGCCGCCGCCAGAGCCCTTACCTACCGAGCCGCCATCGAGCACGGAGCCGACGCCGGCCGCTACGCCGCCCAAGCGAAGCTCTACGCCTCCGAAGCTGCCAACCGCGCCTGCGCCGAGAGCCTACAGATCCACGGCGGCAACGGCTTCCACGCCGACTACGAGATTTCGCGGCTGTATCGAGACGTGCGGGTGACGACGATCTACGAGGGGACTAGCGAGATGCAGCGGTTGGTGATTTCGCGGCATTTGCTGCGGTAGGGGGGGCGTAGAGGTAATCGTGTTGCTAGAATGGACTCGTTCGCATCGGAGGTTCCTATGAGCCACACGGCCGTTGACGAGATACTCGCCCGAATCAAGGAGCTGCCTGACGACGATCGCTTGATGCTCCATGAGTCTCTTGCACAGGAAGAAGAGGCGGAGTGGCACGAAGAGGCTGCCAAGGCAAGAGAGCAAGCAAAAGCACAGGGCATCGACCAGCAGGTCATTGATCGTGCCGTGCAAGCCGTTCGCTACGGCGAATGAAGGTCTTCTTCGACACCAATGTCTATGTAGCAGAAGCGCTGTCCGGCGATGCTGCCCGACGCATGCTTGCCGCGACCGCCAAGGCAGCTTGGCGCATTTCGATCAGCCCTTACGTGCTCGACGAGATCGAGCAAGTCATGTCTGAACAGTTGGGCTTTTCGCGCCGCTTCGCTTACCTGACGCGCCGACGCGCGAGGCGCAGGGCAATCCTGGTAGAACCCGGCTCTTCGCGGCACCAGGTCCCAGGCGATCCAGGGGACAGCCCAATCCTCCAAGCGGCGATTGCAGCGAGCGTCGATATCCTCGTTACTAACGACGCTGTGCTCCTGGCGCTCACTCCCTACGAGGGCCTCGAAATCCTCTCGATGAGCAGTTACTACCGGCTATTGCTCGACCGGCACCTCTTGGCCTGAGCGTGGCGGTAGCCATCGCCGCCTGGCGGCAGGACTTGAGATAGGCCTTCGCGGTTCCCCTGAGATTTCTCGGTTGTATCGGGACGTGAGGGTTACGACGATCTACCAGGGAACGAGCGAGATGCAGCGGTTGGTGATTTCGCGGCATTGTTGCGGTAGGTTAACCTCCTGCGAAGAGCGCACTTCCCTGGGGGGCGACACGTCGCCGCACCCAAATGCGGCGGCCGGTGCGGTTGGCAGTACCCTCTCCTGCGGAGGGAGCCGTTCCTGGGAGCGCCGAGCACCAGCTCGGCATTCGAAGCGGTCGAGATCGCCAAGGCGGGCGAGCTGGTTCCCGGCGCTCCCAGGAAAGCCAACCTTGCGATCCTCCTACCTTCGAACCTCGTAACGAAGCCCCACCATGCCGCTCTTGTAGGCTTTCACTTCCGCCAGATGGAGGGCGACGTCTCGGTCGAGCTTGTCGAAGAATGGAATCCCGTCACCGATCAAGATCGGCAGGATCGAATAACGAACTTCGTCGGCCAGCCCGAGGCGAAGGCATTCAGCGGAGAGGATGCCGCCTCCGACGAACCAGATGGAACAGAACGCGGGCCGCAGGCGCTCGTTGACGAACTGCGCGAGGTCGCCCGCGTGGAACTCGACGGTATCCCGGCTCCGCGGCAGTTCGCGGTGAGTGAGGACGAAGGTGGGTTTGTCGCCGTACGCCCAGCCGAACCCTTTGGCCTCGAAATTCAACGCGGTCTCATAGGTTCGCGATCCCATGACGTAGCAGTCGATCGTCTTGAGGAACGCTTCGACGAATCCGGGGTCCAAGGTGTCCCCGTCGGCGAACTCGTCGGAGGTCTCTAGCCAGTCGGTGCTCCCGTCCTTTCGAGCGATGAAGCCGTCGAGGCTGGCCACCATGTGGATCGTTACGTGAGAGTCATTGTTGTCCATTGTTTCGCCCTGAGGTTGAGTGCGACGGCTCGGAGCCGTCTGCCGCCTGAGTTCATCTGATCTCGCTGCAAACCACCCTAGTATCTGCCAGTTCGCTCCTCTACCGTCTCGCCGCGCTGGGTTGCTTCTCTTCGAGCGCAGGCGGGAGGCGGATTGCTCCGTAGCCGGTGGAAAGCGGCTATCGGTCTCCGCAGGGCGGCTCTCGGCGCTGAATAGCCGCTACAGCGGCTCTCGGCACTGGATAGCCACGGCGAGCCGGATGGCGAGCGGCTCGGATCCCAGGAGGGGTCGGTTCGCCTACGGCCTAGGACGCCCGTAGCGCGTGGCGATCAGACGGGCAGGGCCGGTCTTCGGCACTTCGACCACGTACAGCCGGTCGAATTCCGTCTCTTCGATCGGCGGCACCGTCTTGCCGGTCAGGACTTTGACCATCGCGGGCACCGTGTCGCTGTGGCCGACGATCAGGACGACCTTTCCGGCGTTCTTCTTGAGGATCTTCCCCACCTGGTCCGTCGCGTAGACGTCCGGTTGCTGGTCGCCGCGCGGTCGCGTCTCGATCGTCAGAGCAAAGTGTTGGGCGGTCGGCTCGGCGGTGAGGCGGGTGCGCTTGAATTCCGTCACGTAGACCGCGGAGACGGCGGCTCCGTCGAGCGCTTTGGCGAGATCCTGCGCCCGCTCCTGGCCTGCCGGGGAGAGGGTCGGGTCGCGCGGATCGTCGGTTGCCTTCTCGGCGTGGCGGACGATCACGAGCGTCGTGATCTGCGCAGAGGCGGCGGCCGCGGGACGGGCGAACAGTGCGGAGGCGAGTACGAGCCCTACGGCGAGACGTTGGAAGCCGGAGATCGAAGTTCGGTTGAACATGGCAGCCGAATTCTATCCCCGCGGCAGCTCTTCCGGGTGCAGTTGCCCGCCCTCGCGGCCGGCGGGCTCCGTGCCATGGGTGTCGCCGGAATAGGCGGCGAGCACCTCCGCGGTCGGTCCGTCGTCGCGCAGGCGACCGGCGTCGAGCCAGAGGCAGCGGGTACAGCTCTTCTTGATCGCCGCCTCGCTGTGGGAGACGAGCAGGATCGTGGTGCCCGCGGCGTGAAACTCGGCGATCCGTTCTTCGCAGCGGCGGGTAAACGCCGCGTCGCCCACCGAGAGAACTTCGTCGAGGATCAGCACGTCGGGCAGCCAGGCGGTCGCGATCGAAAAGCCGAGGCGCGCGACCATTCCCGTCGAGTAGTTGCGGATCGGGGCGCGGACGAAGTCGCCTAGACCGGAAAACTCGATGATCCGGTCGAGCGCGGCGTCGATCTCTTTCCTCTTGCGGCCGAGCAGCAGGGCGTTCAGGTAGATGTTTTCCAACCCGGTCAGCTCGTGATCGAAACCGGTGCCCAGCTCCAGGATCGGCACCACCAGACCGCGCACGTCGCGTTTCCCCTCGGTCGGTTTGAGCACGCCGGAGATCACCTTGAGCAGGGTGCTTTTGCCCGCGCCGTTCCGGCCGATGATGCCGACCGTCTCGCCGTCGCGGACCGAAAACGAGACGTCGCGCAGCGCCCAGAGTTTTTCGTACGAGAGGGCACCTTTCATCAGGTGGATCGCGTAGTCCTTGATCGACGGGATGCGCTGCTTGGCCAGGCGATAGCAGAGCGACACGCCATCGAGGCGGATGCGCAGGTCGTCGGAGGCGGAATCGGCGAGCGGAGGCATCAGACGTAGAAGGGAATCCGGTCGCTGGATTTGCGGAACGCCCAGGCGCCGATGACGAGGGCCACGATCGCGATGCCGGCGGAGACCGCGATGTGACCCATCGGCGGTATCTTTTGTAGATAGATCGGATCGCGGAAGACTTCGAGGATCGAGCGTAGCGGATTGAACCGGACGATCCAGCGTACCTTGTCGGGGAGGATCTCGTAGGGGTAGATCACCGGTGTGAGGTACATCAGCAGCGTGAGCAGAACGCCCACCAGCTCGACCACGTCGGTGAAGAAGACGGCGAGCGGCGAGAGCAACAGTCCGGCGCCGAGAGTGAACGCCGCGGCGAGCAGGATCGCGACGGGCAGGAACAGGATTGCCCAGCCCGGGCGATGTCCGGTGAGCAGCAGGATGGCGAACAGCGGGATCAACGCGAGGCCTAAGTTGATCACGCCCGAGATCACGGTCGCGAGCGGGAAGACAATCTTCGGCACCGGCAGCTTCTGGAGCAGCTGGGCGTTGCCGCGCAGGCTGTTCATCGAGGCGACGATCGACTGGGAAAAGAAGTTCCAAAACAGGATCCCGGCGAGCGCGTAGATCCAGTAGTCGGGGCGGTCGCCGCGGAAGATCGACGCGAACACCATGGTGAACACCAGCATCATCAACAGCGGCTGGAGCATCGTCCAGAGGAAACCGAACGCCGAGCGGCGATAGCGAACCTTCAAGTCGCGTTCAACCAGCACGCGAATCAGGTCGCGGTAACGGAGGATTTCTCGCATCTCGGGTTTTCGGTCTCAGGCTCAGCGCATGCCGGTCGCGTGGTCGGCGTTGGCGATCAGCTCGACGAACTTGGGATCTTTGCGCAGCGAGACGAACACCGCGTCGACCCGCGCCTCTTCCATCTCCTTCTGCCGCACCGCCGGACGCTGCTCGTACTTGTAGAAGTGGCGGGCGAGCAGCTCGATCGCCTTTTCCCCCTGGCCGAGCTGCGCCCAGATCGCAGCGAGATTGTAGGAGGCCGGCAGCAGGGACTCGTTTTCGCGCGCGATGCGTGCCGCTTCGTCCGGATGCCCGAGCTGGATCAGGTAGGTGGCGGCGAAGATCTGGTTGTAGGTGTCTTCCGGATCGAGCACCATCGCCTTCTGGACGAAGCCGTACGCCTTGTCGAACTGCCCTTCGGAGTTCCAATAGACCGCGAGGTTCCGGTAGGTGAGCGCGAGCGGGAAGGTGGCGGCGGCCTGCTCGAAGAGCCCGAGGCCCTTGGCGAATTCTCCGTCGTGAATCGTCATCTTGCCCAAGCCGTGGAGGGCGACCGCGCGCGACAGCGGGTCGGCGCCGAGGTCGAGCAGGTGATGGAACGCCTCGCGCGCCTTGTCCCACTCGCCCGTGTGGTGGCGGTAGAGCTCGCCCAGGTAGCGCAGCGGCACGGGATCGCCCGGATCGATCTGGCGCGCCCGCTCATAGGCTTTCGCCGCCGACGGCAGATTCAGGTCGTTTTCGGCGCGCAGCCCTTCGGCGAGGGCGCGGGCGATCCGCGTTTCCGTCCCGCGGCTGGTGTCGGGTTGCGGGAAGTCGAGCCGGGCATCTTTGGCGACCGGACGGCCCAGCTTGTCGAGCGCTTTGGCGGCCTTCTTGCCGAATTTCGGGGCGAGGCAGCGCTGATCCCAAACCTGGGTGTAGAGCGTAGCGGCTCCCTCTTTGTCGCCCTTCTTCTCGCTCTCCTTCGCCGTGTCGAGCTGGGTGTCGAGCGCCTTTTCGCGCTGGTCGAGCGCGTTGTCGACCATCTTTTCGACCTCGGCGCGGCCGAGCGGCTGGCCGGCGCGGATCGCGGCGCGGCCGATCTCGGCGCCGTCCGCGGCCGACACCAGAACCGCGCTCGCCGTATCGGCGGCCACCTTGTAGCGACCGTGCAGATCCGCATGGTTGGCGGGCACCAACGACATCGCGACGCAGCGCGCCGCGGCGAGGGTGATCACCCGCGAGCTTTGCAGCTCGGAGGCGCGCGCCTCTTCCGGCGAAATCGGGAACCAGTAAAGGATCCACGTGCCTTCCGGTGCCGGATCGCCGGGCGAGAGAACCTTCCACGGCACCCGGTAGGTGGCCAGATCGTCCTGCGGGAAGCCCTGGGGCGATGGGGCGATACCGCCCACCCCTCCTCCGCCACCGCCGCCGCAGGTGGCGGCCGAGGGGATCGCGGAGAGCAGGAGCAGAAGAGCGAGCGCGAGAAGATGTTTCATCAAGGGAGTCTCCCGGGTCGAAGCGGTCGTGGCGGTGAGGCGGAGGGCGTGGAGGCGCCGGACGGCGATTCTATGGGATTCGCTCGTTCGAGGTTCGATCGAGCGATCTCCGGGCTCGCCGGAACGCCTCGTCGTCGGCCCAAAACGCTGCTTTTCGCTCCGAACCCACGAACGGCCGAAGGAGTGTCCGGCCGATCGCGCGAAACGCCGCGCCGGCCGATAGCGACCGGCGGGCGGACTCTGTGCCGCGCGCTCCCCGGTGCTTTTTCGCGGCGAGCAGGAGATCGCTCCAGAGCAGCTCCGGGTGTTTCTGATCCGAGCTTGTCCCGGCGTCGCGGCCGATCGTTGCGCCATGGTGATGGCGGACGCGGAAATCGGGGAGGATCGCGACCTTCCAACCCGCGCTCCGCAGGGTGAGGCAGAGGTCCAGATCCTGGGCGTAGAAGCGGAAGCGCTCGTCGAGCGGACCGGGCGGCTCGATCGGCGGCAGGGCGGCCCGGCGCGCGCAGAGCGCGGCTCCGGTCACCCAATCGACCTCTCCGGTTTGCCGTAGGGGGCGCGCCCGGCGGTAGGGTGCGAGCCTTCCGAGCAGAGCCGGCAGACCGCTCGCGAGCCCGAACAGCCAAAGATCGCTCGGAGCGTCGCCACCGCTCCATTGCGGCCGGCCGTCGGGATAGGAAAGAGCGGCGCCGGACGCTCCGAGCTTTGGGTCGGCGGCGAACGCGGCACGGAGCGCGGCGAGTCCCCCCGATTCGACCTCGGTGTCGCTGTTGAGCAGCAGGAGCAGCTCGCCGCGGGCGGCGTTCAAGCCGCGATTGGCCGCGCGAGTAAAGCCGGTGCCCTCTTCGGAACGGAGCAAGCGGACATGGCGCAGGGCCGGGTCCGACGCGATCGCCTCGGCCGTACCGTCGCGGCTGCCATCGTCGACCACCAAAATCTCGATCTCGGGATCGGGAGGCCCGAGCGAGGCGAGGCAGGCGAGTGTCAGGTCTTGGGTGTCGCGGCTCGGGATGATGATCGAGAGCGCGAGGGGCGGTGGCGGGATTTCCTTCATCCGTCGCGCGGCGGCAGCGCCTACTTCGGGGTCCGCTTCGGTGTTCGCTTGGCCATGGCGCGCAGGAAGAGCCCGTAGGCGGGGATCAGCAACGCGGGCGGCGCCCAGTCGAGCACCCGCTCTTTCCAGCTCGTGGCGCCGCTCCGCTTCCAGGCCGCGACCACGCGGCGGATCTCTTCCGCCACGGCCGGGTCGATCGGCCCCTTGCCTGCGAGGCCGACGACGGTGTGCGGCAGTTTTTCCAGGCCGCACATGGCGGTCGTGATCGGTAGGTAACCGGAGAGCAGCGAGTCGAACGCGCTCGCCGTGAAGCGCCAGTAGTCGTCGGGGTAGGCGTGGATCGGGAAATACCAGACGGAGGTCATCAGGATGACGCCGCCCGGCTTCAAGCAGCGCAGCACCTCGGCCGTCGCGCGCCAGGGCTCGCGGACGTGCTCGATCGTGTCGAACAAAATGGCGGTGCCGACCGAAGCGTCGGGCAGCGACAGCGCATGGAGGTCCTGGATCTCGTCCACCCCGTCGCCCGGCCGCATGTCGCAGCCGACGTAGCGCTTGCCGGGAAAATAATCGCGGACGTAGGGCAGGTGCTGCTGCCCCGGTACGCGGAAAGCCCCGAATTCGTAGATCGGTTCCGGGAGATCGACCGAGCGGGTAAGCCCTTCGAGCAGCTTGAGGAGAGTGACGCGCATCCGAGTTCGCCGCCGAAGATATCAGGCGGATCGCTACTACGGGTCCACCGTCACGTCGAGCGCTTTGGGCGGCAGGCCGAGATCCTCGAACCAATCGAAGTTTTCTTCCACCAGGTCGATCACCAGGCGGTGGTGGCCGGGGGGGAGATTCGCGACCACCGGCAGTTCGAGCTCGACGGTCGCGCCGCGCATCGCCTTGGACGAGAACAACAAGCGCTCTCCTTCGATCGAAGCGGAGCCGTCGGCCGGCCGCCATCGATAGGAGAGGTGGACGTTGTTCGACAACGGCATCAGCAAATGGGTGCGGAAGCGGACCGAGTAGGACGTCGCCTCGTTTTGGCGCAGCCGCTCCGGGCCTTTTGCCTCCAGCCAATCGATGTCGCCCGGGCTCACCGCGGCGGGGATGCAGTGACAGACCCGCAGGCGCTTCGCGATCTCGGGGTCGAGGTCCGAGAACAGGGTGTAGCCCGCGAACGTCTCGCGTCGGCTCTGCAGTCCGCGCCGTTCCAGATATTCGATCAGGCGGCGGCGATCTTCGCCGTTGAGCAGGTAGCGGGGGTGCGGGCTCGCGTCCACCCGCGATTGGAGGTCGAGATCCCGGACGTAGGAGTTGGTCGCCGTGCCGAATGGGCTCGCTGCGATCTTGCTGCGAGAGAGAAAGGCGATCCGGTAGGCGGTCCAGTACGAGGCGTAGACCGTGTCGTCGCCTCGCGCTTGGAGCTGGGCCACCAGGTGCGTCCCGTCGACGTCGAACCGGCCGCCCTCGCGGCCGGCAAGCTGCGGCGCGGTCCATTGGCTGCCGAGGTTGAGCGCGAGGGCCGCGGCGGCGAGCAGCCCGGCGAGCGCCCGGGGCCTGAGGGCAAACAGCGCCAGACCGAACAGCGGGGCGAGCGCCAAATAGACCGGCAGCAGGTAACGCGGGTCGATGAAGTCGGTGCGCGCGATGCTCAAGCTCAAGATCGGCACGGCGACCAGGATGGAGGCGAGCATCGCGGCGACCCGGCGCCGGATGCGGCGCTTTTCGGGATCGCCGGGAACCCCGAGATTGCCGGGAGCCGCGGGAGCGCGGGGATCTGCGGAGGCAGGGGCTTTCCGGGCAATTTCCCGAAGCGCAACCCCGAGCAGAACGGCGAGCAACGCCAGGGCCAGCAGCATCGATCCCGGAAACGTCGGGCCGAGCGCCCAGGTGGAGCGCCCGCCGAGCACGATGTTCCATCCCAGGCGGAACAGCTCGGCGATTCTTTCGGACAGCGGATCGACCCCTTGGGCGGCGGTTGCGGCCGCCAGCTCCGGGGCCTTCAAGCTCGCCCAGCCGTGGCGCGCGTTATGCCACCACCAGGGGAAATCGCCGAGCGTGAAGCCGGCGAGCAGCAGGCCCAGACTTCGAGGAGCGAGCCATCGCCGCCATTTTCCGGTGAGGGCGAGCACCGCGATCGGCACGCCAAGGAAGATCGACAGCGGATGGACCCACCACGCCGCGCCGAGCAGGACGCCGAGCCCCAGGGTCTCGAGCGTCGCCTTCTCCTCACGCTCCACGCGGGCGTCGATTCGCAGCGCGAAGAGCAGGGAGAGGGCGGAGAGCAGCAGCAACGAGGTGTAGGCCCCGTCGGAGGTGAGTCCTTTGTAGAGGAAGAACGAGGGGGACAGCGCAAGGTAGAGACCCGCGGCGAGAGCTTCGCGCTCCCCGAAAGCCCGGCGCGTGAAAGCCCAGACCGCGAGAATCAGCCCCAGGACGAGAATCGCCAGGGTGATCCGGAAGACCCGCGGCGTCGGGCCAAACAAGCCGAACGAAGCGGCGAGCAGATGCGGTTCGAGCGTACCGCCGTATTCCGAGCCGTAGCAAAAGACCGGATGTTTGCCGTGCTCCAGGATGTCGAGCCCGATCAGCGAGATGATCGACTGGTCGGAGCTGAACGGCACCCGGCCGCGCAGCTCAAAAGCGACGATCGAGGTGCTCGCGGCGAGCACGAGCATCAGGGCGGCGATCGCCGGGCGAAGCGGGCGCAGAGGAGAATTCAAGGTCGGCCGGATTTGATCGTTTAGGGAAGCCTAGCGGCAAGCCCGGAACGCAAAAAGGCCGCCCGGCGCGGTAGATCGCCAAGCGGCCTCATTGCCGCGAACCGGCGCGCCGCGGGAATGCGCTACTGGAAGTAGCCGGTGGCGTCGAGGACGACATGCGTCGTCGCCGTGCCGCCGCCGATGCCGTAGACCGCGCGCAAATCCGGCGTGGTCGCCTTGAGCGGCACGATCGCACCGTTGCCGAGGGCGGGCTCGCCCGCGTTGAACGTGAGCGTCGCGACCAGCGGCGGGCTGGCGAGGTTCGAGGGATACAGGGTGAGGAAGCCGGTCTGGGTCGGACCGACGACCGTGACGTTGACCACCACCGCGGCCGCCCCGGAGGGGATGCCACAGACGCCCTGGACCGTAAAGTCGCGCGTGGCGCCGGCGGTCATGATCCCGCCGAAGCCGGAGCGGGTGTCCGCGATGCGGCAGGGCGAGATCGCGTGAAATTGAAAGGGACCGGTCTGCGCCGACGCCGAAAGACTTGCGGCGAACATGCCAGCAGCCAAGAGGATTTTGCCGAATCGCGATGTGATCATGACCACTCCTTTTGAACACCCAGAAGGTATCACCAGCGGGCTATAAGCGTCAATCGACTTTATCCCTGAGGCTAGAGGGAAGGGGCATTCCGGCGTTTTTACACCCCCCGGAGCTTCCGAGGTGGCAAGCCTTGCGGTAAAGCTCCTGGGCACGTTCGCTGTCGCCCGGCTCGATCAGGATACCAAGATTATTGCACGCCGCGCCAACCTCACGGCCACACGCCGTTTCGAACTGTTCGATCGCCCGCCGCGCATCTTTCTCAACACCCCGGCCGTCGCGCAGGAATATGCCGGAATTCAGGCACCCGAGCGGGTCGCCGACGGTGCAGGGGTCGCCCGCGCAAGCCCGTTCGTAGAGCTTCGCGGCGCGCTCGGGGTTGGCGATCACGCCGATGCCATGGTCGTAGAGGTACCCCAGGTTGGTGCAGGCCTGGGGGTAGCCCCCCTCGCAGCCGTGGACGTAGCCGAGCAGCATGCGGGCGTCGTTCCGCGGCACGCCGCGTTGTTTTTCGTAGTTGAGGCCGACGTTGAAGCAGCCGGCCGGGTCGCCGCCATCGCAGGCGATCTCGTAAAGCCCGGTCGCGCGGCCATCGTCCTGCGTCACGCCGCGGCCCGTCGAGTACAGCAGGCCCAGATGGGCGCAGGCCGAAGAGAAACCGCCGTCGCACCCCTTTTTCGCCATCTCGGCGGCCCGCTCGGAGTCTTTCTCGGTCCAAGCTTCGCCGGCCGGATGCCGTTCGAGCAGGTTGCCGGCCAGCTCCGAGCAGCCGGAGGCATCGTCCCCTTGGCAGGCTTGTTCGTAGAGCGCCAAAGCGGCTTCGACCTCCGAGCCCGAGGTGCTCGATTTGATCCGCCGCCGGCCCAGCTCGGCGCAGGCGTCCGCCTTCCCCTCGCGGCAACGCCGATCGAAGAAGGATTCGCCGTCGATCGGCTCGATCTCTATCGTTTCAGTTGATCCCCCAGATCGGACCAGATCGATCGCTACTTTTCGGCCGACCGGCAACCGGTCGATCCGGCGCTCCAGCTCGCAGGCGGAGGCCACCGTTTGGCCGGCGACGCCGACGATCCGGTCGCCGGCCCGCCAGCCGGCGAGGAAAGCAGGGCTTCCTTCGATCGTGGTCTCGACCTCCGCGCCCGGTTCTTCGGCCGGCCACGACAGGTCATCGGGGTGCCGCGGTCGGGCATTGCGGAACGTCGCGCCCAGGCTCGTCCGGGAAATGTTCGGCGTGGCCCTGCGCGGCTTTGGGCACCAAAGCGCGAGCAGAAAGATGCTAACCAGACTGGTCGCGCCGAGCCACAGGAGGTAACGGGGAACCTTCCCCCTCTGCCGCTCCTGCACGGTCACGGTGCCGGGGTTCCAGAATCCTGTGGCTGCGGCGGCGCCGCTTTCGGCGGGCGATTTGCCCGCACTCGGCGCCAGAGCTTGCGCAGTAGAAACAGGGCGAGCCAAATCACGAACAGCACGGGCACGCCGACGATCAGAACGAAGATCAGGAAATCCCCCAGGCCACGGAGGAAATTGACCAGGGTCCGGATGCTGTCGCGCACCCGATCGCCCGGCTGCCATCCGTCGCCGGTGACCGGCCGCGCGGAGGAAACCGGCGAGATCTGCACCTGAAGCGTCGAATAGGCGACCTGGCGGTCGAGGCCGACCACCTGCGCGCCGATCTGCTCGATCTGGGTGCGGATCTCGGTCAGCTCGCGGAAGATCGCCATGATCTCCTCGACCTTCCGCGCCTTGGCCCGCGACTCGGCGAGCAGCGCCTGGAGCTCCGCCTCGGTCGCCCGTAGGGTTTTGAGACGCGCGTCCAAATCGACCAGTTGGTCGGTGACGTCCTCGGTGTGCAACTGCTCGGAGAGCACCTTGACCGCGAGCCTCTTCACCTCCGCCCGCGCCGCGTCAAGCTTCTCGACCGGGATCCGCAAAGTCAAAGTGACCTGCATCGCGCCATCTTCCAGGCGGTTCGCACCGACGCCGGAAACGTAGCCACCGAGCGTCTCGGCGAGCGTTTGAAGAGTCGTCGAAACCTCCTCGGGTTTGCGGACCTCGATCGCCATCTCGATCGTCTTGATCAGCTTGCGCGGCGAAGGCCGCGGAGCGGCGGGTGCGGGGGCGTTGGGTTGGGCGAGCGCGGGCGCGCCGCCCGAGCCCGCTTCCGCCCGGGCCATCTGCGGAGCTACGGATTCCGCGGAATCGGGCGCGCCAATTCCCCCAGAGCCGGTCATCCCCTCGCGTTTGGCGCAAGCGACTACGGCGAGAAGGGATGACATGAGGACGCCGATCAGCACACAGCCGGCCCTTTGGGTCGCTCTGGATTTCATGGCGGCAAGACTAACCCAGGCGGGCGGTCAAGTCTTGGACTCCGAGCCAAGAGCCGCCGTCGCGGCTCGACGAGGTTTCGCCCGGATTGTCGGCGGATCGGCTTTTTCGCCGAGTGAGTTGGTCCCCGCAGGCGCCAGCTTTTGTGGGCGTGGTTTCCGGGCGACCGGCACGATCGGCTCGACCGAGACCCGCACCTTGGCGCCGACCGCGAAAGCGAGTTTTGCGAGGCTGTAGAGGGTGAAATTCGCGTTGCCGCCGAGTACCTTTGTGACATACGCCTTCGAGGTCCCGAGTCGCCGCGCCAGCTCGGCGCGCGAGACCTTCTCCTCCTCCATCCGCGCCCAGAGGGCCTCGGTGAACTCGACGATCGCGCCCTCAGCCCAGTACTCGACGCTCTGTTCGGCCTCCTCGAACATTTTTCGGTAGCGGTCCAAGTTATCTTTCAATGCTTTCACGGTGACCGCGTGGTCGATCACGGCAAGAACATCCCAGGTTTCACGAGCGAGTCTCAGAACTCTCACGTTAATCTCCAGGTTAACTCGCTGTCAACCTCGTACCATCCGGCGATCGAGGCTTCGGTACTGAATCGCTTCGGCCAGGTGGACGGGTTGGATCGGGCCGCCGCCCTCTAGGTCGGCGATGGTGCGGGAGACTTTGAGCACCCGGTCGAGGGCGCGGGCGGAGAGGCCGAGGCGCTCGAAGGCGGCTTCGAGCAGGGCGCGTCCTTCGGTCGTGGTGGTGCAGAAGCGGCGCAGCTCCTGGGTGTTCATCGCGGCGTTGATCGGCGAAGGGGACTCCGGGCCGAAACGGGCGGCCTGCTGCTCTCGGGCACGGCCGATCCGGGCGGCGACGTCCGCCGTGGTTTCGCCGCTCGTGCCGCGCAGATCCTTCAACGAGACCGCAGGTACCTCGACATGGAGGTCGATCCGGTCGAGCAACGGACCGGACACTCGCGCGCGATAGCGCTCGACCATCGGCGGCGGACAGCGGCAGTCGTAACGGGGATCGCCCAGATGCCCGCAGGGGCACGGATTCATCGCGGCGAGCAACGCGAAACGGGCGGGGAAGGTGAAGCGAGCCCGGGCTCGCACGACGCTCACCAGGCCCTCTTCGAGCGGCTGGCGCAGAGCTTCGAGCGTGTCGCGGCGAAACTCCGGCAACTCATCCAGAAACAGCACGCCGTTGTGCGCCAGGCTCGCCTCGCCCGGGCGCGGCGAGGGTCCGCCGCCGATCATGCCGACCGTCGAGGTTCCCGTATGCGGGCTACGGAACGGCCGTTCGAGCACCAGGCCGGCGGGAGGTTCCTCGGCCGCGAGCGACCAGATCTTCGTCACCTCGATCGCTTCGGCCAGGGCGAGCTGGGGGAGCAAGCCCGGCAGTCGGCGGGCGAGCATCGTCTTGCCCGAGCCCGGAGGACCCAGGAACAGCAGGTTGTGGCCGCCGGCCGCTGCGATCTCAAGCGCCCGCTTCGCTCCCGTCTGGCCGCGCACATCCGAGAGGTCCGGTCTTTTCTTGGTGCCGGTCGAAAAAACAACCTCGCGCGGCGACGCGCGGACCAGCGGCACGCTGCCGAGCGCGTGGTCGATCGCTTCCACCAGGTGGGCGACGCCGAACACCGGAATGGCGCCGAGCGCCGCGGCCTCCGGGCCGTTCGCGGCCGGCAGGATCACTTCGGCGAGCCCCAGCCGGGCGGCGAGGTCTGCCACCGCCAGGCCCCCACGCACCGAGCGGACGGTGCCGTCCAGGCCCAGCTCGCCGCAAAACAGGCGGCCGTTCAAGTTCTCTTCCGAGATCTGGCCGTACGCCGCAAGCAGGGCGAGCGCGATCGCGAGGTCGAGGTGGTTCCCCTCTTTGCGCAGATCGGCGGGGGCAAGGTTCACTACGATCGACTTCGGCGGCAGGTCGAAGCCGCAATTTTTGAGCGCCCTCTGGACCCGTTCGCGGCTCTCGCGGATGGAGGCATCGGGTAGGCCGACGATTTGGATCTGGGGCAGGCCGTTGTGGACATCGACTTCGATCTGGACCGGTTGGGCTTCGATCCCCCAAGGGGTGGCTGCGGTGGCGCGGGCGAGCATGATGAATCTCCTTTCGCCCTTAAAGGACGCGAAAGGGGGGTGGACTTCTCGATGGTTTCTGGAAATTCGCCGGATATCATGCGAATCCGGGATCTCATTTCGCCCTTTCCGCCATGAACCTCCTCTTCGTCGCCACCAAAGCCCCCTGGCCGCCGATCGACGGCGGGCGCCTGCTGCTCGCGCGGACCCTGGAGGCGCTCGCCGCGCTCGGCCATCGGGCGACGCTGGTGGCGCCGATCGAGGTCGGGGTCGACCGGGCGGCGGTTCAAGCGGCGCTCTCGGCTTGGTGCCGGCCTCGGCTGGTGACCGCGCCTCCCCGCCGGCCGCTCGCGACGCTCGCTTATGCCTGGGCGCGAAACGAGCCGTTCTCGATCGTTCGCCACGCCCTGCCCGCCGTCCGGCGAGAGGTCGAGCAGGTCCTGTCCGAAGAGCGGTTCGATCTGATCCACGCCGAGCAGCTCCAGGCGCTGCCGCAGGCCCTGGGCGCCGCCGCGCCGCACGGCATTCCGGTCGTTCTGCGGGCGCAAAACGTCGAAAGCGATCTTTGGTTCGCTTCGGCCCACCGGCGCGAGGGGGCGCTCGCCCGTTGGCTGGGAGGAGAAGGGAAGCGGCTGGCCCGATGGGAAGGGGCGGCGCTCACCCGGGTCGCCGCGACGGTTGCGATCTCCCCTCTCGATGCCGAACGGCTGCGCGCCTTGGGGGGGCCCGAGGCGCGGGTTCACGTGGCGCCGGTGCCGTTTCCGGTCACCCTGCCGACGCCGGCCGACGCGTTGCCCGGTTCTCCCGCGGTGGTCGTCCTTGGCAGCGGCGGTTGGTTGCCCAACCGCGATGGCAGCCGCTGGTTCGTCGAAGAGGTTTGGCCCGCGGTGCGGGCAGCCTGCCCCGACGCTGTTCTTCATCTATTCGGCCAGGAGCTGCCGGAGGTCGCCGGCAGCATCGTCGCCCATTCCGCCCCGGAGGAAAGCGCCGAGGCGTTCGCGCCCGGAGCGCTCCTCGTGGTGCCGCTGCGCATCGCGTCCGGCGTGCGGATGAAGGTACTCGAAGCCTGGGCGCGCGGCCTGCCGGTGGTGGCGACGCCTGAAGCGCTCGCCGGTCTGGATGTCCGGGACGGCCGGGAGGCGCTGGTCGCCGTCGATCCGAAGACGTTCGCCCGGGCGATCGCCGCGCTTCATCGCGAACCCGAAACGGCGGCCCGTCTGGTCGAAGCGGGGCGCGAGGCGCTCTCTCGAACCCACGATCCGATCCGCGCCGCGCGCGAGCTGCTCGCGGTCTACGCGAGCGTCATCGGCGGGCGCCACGGCGCGGTGGGGGTAGAATCTCTCCCCGGAAACGCTTTCGCAAACTCCTAGGAGAACATCCCATGCGCCCATTGCCGATCCTCACCCTGCTGTTCGCCACTTTCGCTACGGTCGCATCCTCGCCGGCCGCGCTCGTTGCCCAGCCGCCGAAAACTCCGCAGACGGAAGGCGCCTATGGCGCTCCCGTCGCCGTCGAAGGAAAGACTCTTACGGTCGCGAGCGCGCTCGATCGCGCGGCCGAGCTGAACGGCAAGGCGGTGCGACTCTCGGGCTTCGTCACCGCCGCCTGCCAGGCAAAAGGCTGTTGGATGGCGCTCGCAGCGGGCGATGGCCGCGAGATGCGGGTCACCTTCCGCGACTACGGCTTCTTCGTGCCGAAGGATCTCCCCGGCGCCACCGTGATCGCCGAAGGGACGCTTGAGGTGCGTGAGGTCTCGGTGGACGAACAGCGCCATCTCGCGACGGATGCCGGTCTGCCGAAAGCGGAGATCGAAGCGATCCACGCCCCGAAGACCGAGACCGCGCTGGTCGCCGACGGCGTCCGCGTCATCGCGGCCGCGCCCTAAGACGAGGAACCCGCCCATGCGCCCGCTCGGCCGGCTTTTCCTGATCCTGGCGTTCGGCCTCTCGGGGCTCGCCGGTTGCGCCACCGCGCCTCCTCCGGCGCCTACCTCAGCTTCGGCAAAGTCGGAGGCCTTGGTCCAGAGCAATCTGCTCTGCGGTGAGGGTGCCGCGTTCTTGTCGTTTGAGAAGCTCGGGGTACCGAAGGACGCGCGGCCGGTCAAATTGGTGAAGATCGGTCCGCGGATCTGGATCCTGTTCGAACCGGCGCGGCTGCTGCGGATCGATCGCCATGGCGAGGCGGCGGACGTCGGCGTGCGGCTGGGTGGCGAGGGTGAGCATTGGTCCTCGCTCGCGCTCGATCCGCTGGACGGCTCGTTGTGGCTCGCGGCCCAGGACCGCTTGGCGCTCTGGCACTACGAGGCGACGGGCACGTTGCGCACGGTGCCGCTCCAGAAAGTCGAGGGCGAAGGAGGTTTCTACGACCTCGCTGTTGGCCCGTCGGGTCTTTTCGTCGAGCCGACCGCCGCCGATCATGCGGTCTGGCGGGTGGGGCGCGACGGGAAGGTGCTCTCGACCGATTTTGCCGTGTTGCCGATCGATCCGGCGCATTTTGATTCTATTGCGGCCCCGGGCGGAAGCACCGGCGGCGAAACCGGCCTTCCCGCGGGAGAAGTCCGGTTCGAGCACGACGCCGACGGTGCCGTGCTCGCTTGGTTCCCCGCCAAGAACGAGATCTACCGCGCCGACGCCGCGGGGCAGTGGTCGCCGGTCGATCCGAAGATCTTCTCGACGGGAACCGGCGATCCCGTTCGGGGAATCGACGTCGGAACGAAAAACGAGCATTGGTACGTCAACGGCCGCGGCGCGCTGTTCTATTGGAAGGGCACTCCGGTGTTCCTCGGTTCGCACTCGATGCTTGAAAAGCAGGGCAAAACGGGCACGGTGTTCCTTTTTCCCGGCGACCGCGAGCTGTTCGAGACCTGCAACGGCTGGTTCATCTTCGACGTCGCCACCGACGAGTCGGGATACGCCGCGCTCACCAACCGCGGCGTCGTGATCGGCGACTTCGCGGGCGCGCCCGAGGGCATTCAAACCAAACCGTGAGCCGGAGGGAGATCCACTGCCGAATGGCGATCTTCCTGGAGATCCGCGACGGCAAGATCGCCCGGCAGCGTAACTACGACTGTTCCGATCCCTGGTGAGGGGCCGCCCGCGCCAGGTCTAGCGCAAACGCCGCGCCGGACACCGGTCGTTCGACATACCGCAGATCCCCACCGAAGCTACGCGCCAGACCGCGGCTGAGGGCGAGCCCCAGCCCCAAGCCGGGCGCGCCTTCGGCGGCGGCCTGGGCGGCGGAGCGGCGGAGAGGACGAAACAGCCGACGGCGCTCCCGGCGGGGAATGCCGGGGCCGTCGTCCATCGCGGTGAGCACGATCGTCTGGCCCTTCTTCTCGGCTTGAATCTCGAATCCGGCCGGTCCGGTGGACCCTCCGGCGAACTTCGCGGCGTTGTCCGCCAGGTTCTGGAGAATGCGCTCGACCGCCACGGGATCGACCTGCACCGATACCCTTTCGAGGTCTACTGGAAGCCGGATCACGAAGTCGAGGCCGCGCCGCTTTAAGTCCGCCGCCAGATGCCGCGCGATCGGATCGAGCAGATCGGCAAGGGAAACGATCTCCGTGCGGGCGCCAGAACCGCCGCGCTCCAGCCGCGCGAAGGCGAAGACGTTTTCGACTAGTTGGCCCAGCCGCTCGGCTTCGGCGCGCAGAGTCGTCAGGTACTCAGGCATCTTCTCCTTCGGCACCATCCCTTCGTCGAGCATTTCGGTGTACATCCGGAATGTGGTGAGCGGCGTCCGCAGCTCGTGCGTCACGGCGGAGACGAAATCGTCCCTCCGTCGGGCGAGCCGCAGTGCCCCCGCGAGCAGCGCGCCGGTCCCTACCGCTACGAGCAGGATCGCGAGCGACGCCGCGACGAGACCCCATCGAGCGGCGGTCCAGCCGAAGGCGGGGAGGCTGGGAGGCGGCCCCGGATCGAGCTGCAGCGGCAGGAGAGCGAGCTGGCGGCCGGGATCGGCGGCATTTCGGGCCGGCAGGAGGGTGGCAGCCGGCAAGAGATCCCGGACCCGGCCGAGCAGACCCGCCTCCAGCGCTTGCCGGTTCAGCCAGATCCCTTCGAGCGCCTCGCCGTCACCGCGCTCGATTCTCCGCGCGAGGAGAAGCTCCGAGCCGACCCAGATCGGCTGGAGCGGCGTCCGCACCTGGGGTGCGTTTACCCGGCGCGGGGCGGGTAGGCTCGTGACTTGGTTCGCCGTCTGATTGGCCAGAACCCGCTCGCCAAACTCCGCCGAGTTGAGCGCCATCTGCCGACCGGCCTCTTCCGCCAGCGGCTCGCTCTCTTTCTTCTCTTTGAGGTTTTTCTTCCCAGCGGTCGCTTTCGTCCTGCCTGGTTTTTCGTTTGGACCGGCGAGCGGCGCCTGCGCCAAAGCCGCCAGTAGCGCATCCCGCCCCAGGAGGGCGCGTGCTTCGGGCGAGGGGGCGCCCGCCACGGTGGCGAGATTGCCTGCCGCGTCGATTTCGAAGCGGAGCCGATCGTAGGGCCGTCGCGGATCGCCTCCCGGAAGCGCTCCTCCCACCGGCCGGGCGTTCTCCTGGGCGAGGAATGCCGAGAGCGCGGAGTCCATCCGCCAGAGCGCCAGGCGGGCGTGCTCCTCGCGGGTGGCAAGCGCGCGGGCTTCCCCTTGGCCGCGCTCCAGCTCGAAGGCGGTGTGCGCGATCCAGCCGAGCGCGCCGAGGAGGATTGCGAGGGCAAGGGCGAATCCCGCGAGCAGCGGAGCGCGCGATCTCATGCGAGCCGGTACCCCCGCCCGCGGACGGTGAGCAGAACGCGCGGTTCGCCCGCGCCTTCGACGCTTCCCGGGGTGCCGCCGTCACGCAGTTTTTTGCGTAGGCGGGCGACCGTCATGTCGACCGTGCGGGTTTCGATCCGCCGCGGGTCGATCTCCCAGACTCGGACCAGCAACTCGTCGCGCGGCACCAGGCGACCCTCCGCCGCGATCAGATAAGCGAGCAGTCGTGCTTCGAGGTCCGACAGCTCCTCATGCGAACCGTCGTCGAAGCGAATCTCGCCGCGCGCGAGCTCGATCGAGCCGCCGGGGATGGCGCGCATCTCGGGTGCCTCGGCGCGCGCGGGGGAACGGCGGAGGAGCGCGTCGATCCGGGCGAGCAGCTCGCGAATCGAGAACGGCTTCACCACGTAGTCGTCCGCCCCGAGGCGTAGGCCCGCCACCCGGTCGTCCTCCGCGCCGCGCGCGGTGATCAGAATCACCGGCAGCGCCGGTTTGGCCGCGCGGATCGTGCGCAGCACCGCGAGGCCGTCCTTCCGCGGCAGGACGAGGTCGAGCAACACCAGCCGCACCGGCCGTTCGAGCGCGAGCGCCTCGGCGCTCGCGCCGTCTCCCGCTTCGATCGTCGCGAATCCGGCGCCGGAAAGCGCATCGACCAGGCCGCGACGAATCGCGAGGTCGTCTTCGACGATCAAGGCAAGATCATGGGACGCCACGGCGGGGAGCATAGCCCGAGGCGAAATGGCGTAACGCCCGGCGCCACTGCGCGTTACGAAGCCGTTACCGAAGGCGAGCTCTTAATGCCCTACCCTGTGCAGGTCCTTAAAGGAGGACCCTTATGAACGCCAGACTCTTTCTGACCGCCGATCGCCGCCGACTGGGGTCCGCGTTGATTGTTTTCGGCCTTCTGCTCTCGGCGCACCCGGCTCCCGCTTCCGACGCCGGCGAGGGATCCGGCCGCCCCGAATCGCTCGAAGGACTCGCCTTCAAGGCGCTGTGGAACTATCCGGAATCGGCCGCCGTCGCGATTCGAAAACTGCGCATCGCCGGCCCTTCAGGGGTCGAGGCTCTCCTCGCAGAGAACCGGACGCGTGGGGATCGGACGATCGGCGACGCTGAATTCGGCCAAGTGCTCGACAAGGTCTGCGCCCAGCGCGATTGCACCGCTTCCCACCTTTATTGGTACACGGACCTCACGGCTGCGCGCGTTGCGGCGCAAGCGGCGGGCAAACCGATCCTCTCGCTCCGCCTTCTCGGCCGGCTGGATGAAGATTTCTCCTGCGCCAACAGCCGCTTCTTCCGCACCGTGCTCTACGCCGATCCGGCGATCTCCCGCCTGTTGCGCGAGCGATTCATCCTTCATTGGCAGTCGGTGCGGCCGGTGCCGCGGATCACGATCGACATGGGGGATGGCCGGAGCCTCTCCGGGACGATCACCGGCAACAGCATCCACTACGTGCTCGACTCGCGCGGCCGCCTGCTCGATGCGCTGCCGGGCTTGATCGGGCCGGCCGCTTTCCTGCGCGATCTGAACGATCTCGACCGGGTCGCTAAAAAGGCGGCCGGATTCGCCGACGTGGTGCTGCCGCTGTTCTCGGACGAACGCCACGCCGAGCAGGCCATTGCCCTCTCCGGAACTTTGAGCGCCGATCTCGATCGGTATGAGAAGTGGCTCAAGGGTCCCGCGCGGAATCGGAATTCGAAAGCGGCCGCCCGGGTAGTCCCAGCCAAGCTGGCCGGCGATCCGCCGACCGCGGTCGAGGCCTCGACTCTCGCTATGAGCAAGAGTGGAATTGAGGTACGTCTGTTGAGCGCGATGTTTCCTCCGACTCCCGGCGCGCAATGGGGAGCCGGTATCCCTTGGGTAGGAGTGGCCAACTACCATCGCAACGACTGGCAGCTCGACGACGCGGCCCGCGAACGGCTGCGGAAGAAGATGGGGCTCGGCGCCGGCCCGGAGGCCGAGCGGATGGCGGCGAATTTCGAGAGCCTTCTGGCGCTCGACACCGTGCGCAACGAGCTGGGCCTCCGCGCCGTGCTCCACGACTGGCTGGCGAACGAAGGCGGCACGGTCGATCTCGACGCCTTCAACGAGCGGGTCTATGCGGAGCTTTTCCTCACCCCAAGCACCGATCCATGGCTGGGTTTGAACCCGGACGACGTGTTTACAGGGCTGGCGCCGCAGATGGCGGTGGCGGAGGGAAATCAGTAGGTGCATCACGGTGGCTCCGCGCTATGCTGCGCCTTCACCCGACACGTCGGACGGCAGGACCGGAGGAGCAGCACCGCATGAAAACGCCGCACCTTTTGCGCGTCGAGCAGGCCGCAACGGAGTACGCGCCTCTGTTCGACGCGGCGCGCGCACTCGGCCTGCGGCTCGGCTGGATGGAGCTGGGCGACTCCGTTCCCGGGGCGGTTCCGCCGAGCCTCGAAGCTGCGGCGGGGGAGGGGGCGCTCCGGGCGGTCGCGGTGGGGGGCGGTCGGACGGTTTCGATCAAGCCGATGAAGGGGGCGCCGGTGCTGCGCGATCTGCTGCGCGAGCACTTTCGCGGCTGCGCGTTGGTGCTCGTGTTCGGCGGCGGCGCGGCGGAGCTGCCGAGCCTCTCGCGCGATGGCGAGGTCTATCGGGTGGCGTCGGGGTCGGTCGTTCGCACCTTCAGCGCGGCGCACTTGGCGGAGGCGGTTCGTCGGCCGCGGCCGTTCGAGCCGGAGACCGCCGCGACCGCTTCGACGGTGGAGGCGGCTCCGCCCGAGAAGCGATGAGCGAGCCCGCTGCGTTGTCTCCTCCGGCGCGCACCACGTTCGCGCGCCGCCTGGGTCCGTGGGATGCCGCGATCATCGTGATCAGCGGCATCGTCGGCTCGGGGATCTTCGTCAATCCGTACGTCGTCGCGGGGCTGGTCCAGACGCCGGTGCTGATCCTCGCGGTCTGGGCGGCGGGCGGGGCGATCGCTCTCTGCGGTGCGTTCGTTTTCGCCGAGCTTGCGACCGTGGTGCCGAAGGTCGGCGGCCAGTATGCGTTCTTTCGCGAGGCGTTCCATCCGCTCGCGGCGTTCCTGCACGGCTGGTCGATGCTCTGGATCGTCCAGTCGGGAGCGACCGCGGCCGTTGCGGTGGCCTTCGCCGACTATCTGGTGCGCTTGGTAGGGATGCCCGCCGGATCGACCGTGCCGGTGGCGGTCGCCGTGCTGGTGGCGCTCGGTGCGTTTCATGCGCTGGGGATCAAACCGGGGGCGGTGCTGCTGAACGTCGTCACGCTCGCCAAGATGCTCGCGCTCGCGGTGCTGATCGTCGCGGCGTTCGTACTCGCGCCGCATTCCGCGATCGTGTGGCGGCCGGCGCTGCCGCCGGGCATTCTCGAATCGCGCGGCGGCTTCGGCCTGCTCTCGGTGTTCTTGGCGGCGTTGGCGCCCGCGATGTTCGCCTATGGCGGTTGGCAGAACGTCAACTACATCGCCGAGGAGGTCCGCGAGCCGGAGCGCAATCTGCCGCGGGCGATCCTGTGGGGCGTGGTCTGCGTGATTTTGATCTACCTCGGCGCGAACTTCGCCTATCTCCACGTGTTGGGCGCCCCGGCCCTCGCGGCGAGCCGGACGCCCGCGGCGGATGCGGCGGCGCGGCTGTTCGGCGAGACCGGCGCGAAAACGATCTCGCTCCTGGTGGTCGTCTCGACCTTCGGATTTTTGAATCTCGCGCTGCTCTCCGCGCCGCGGGTCTATTACGCGATGGCGGCGGACGGCTTGCTGCCGGAGCGCTTCGCGGTGCTCAATCCGCGCTTTCGGGCTCCTACCGCGGCGATCCTGCTTCAGGCTGCCGTTGCGGCGCTGCTCGCGACGACCGGAGCTTACGGACGGCTGCTGAACTACGCCGTGTTCGCCGACTGGGTGCTGTTCGCGGCTTCCGGCGTTGCTCTATTCGCGCTGAGGAAAAAGCTGCCCGACGCGGCGCGGCCGTTCGCGTCGCCCGGTTATCCGTGGGTGCCCGCGGCGTTCGTGGCGGCTGGGGCGGCGATCGTGGGGAATCTGTTCGTGGCCGATCCGGCCAACGCCCTGCGGGCCACTTTGGTGATCGCGGCAGGGGTGCCGGCGTATTGGCTGTTGCGGCGTGCGGGGATTCGCCGGAGGTAGTCGGTTCGGTCGGCCATAGATTGACACCTTTGCATACCGACACCTATACTCGATGGCCCGAGATTCCGACGAGTTAGAGTTCCGTTGAGCTCGGCGCCCCCACCCAGGGCCTCAACAGGCGCGCCGTTTCCGCCTGAATCCAAATACCAAGGAGGTAGCACCCTTTATGCCGTCCCACTTTGACCAGGACCAGCCTTCCGCTGAGTCCAATACCGACCAGGAGATGGACTACCAGGCGCTCCTGGCGCTCTACGACGAGAGCATGCGGAACTTGACCGAGGGCGAGATCGTCCCGGGCCGCGTGATCGGCGTCACCGCTAACTCGGTGATCGTCGATGTCGGCTACAAGTCCGAGGGTCTGGTCCCCATCGACGAGTTCCTCGACCGCGACGGCAAGCTGTCCGTCAACGTCGGCGACGAAGTCGACGTGCTGCTGGAGAAGACCGAGGACCAAGAGGGGCACGTTCTTCTCTCCCACACCAAGGCCCTGCGCATGCGCAGGTGGACCGAGGTCGATCGTGCGTTCAAAGAGGGTCGCGTGATCAAGGGGCGGGTGATCGAGCGGATCAAGGGCGGTCTTACGGTGGACGTGGGTCTGCGCGCCTTCCTTCCCGGTTCGCTGGTCGACATCAAGCCGGTGAAGAACCTCGAAGCGCTGCGCGGCATGGAGCTCGAATTCAAGGTCATCAGCCTGGACCGGCGGCGCAACAACATCGTGCTGTCGCGCAAGGCCGTGCTGGAAAAAGAGCTCGAGAAGAAGAAGACCGAGACGCTCAAGCGTCTCGAAGAGGGGGCGCGCCTCCCGGGTATAGTCAAGAACATCACGGACTACGGCGTCTTCGTCGATCTGGGCGGCATCGACGGGCTGTTGCATATCACCGACATTTCGTGGGGCCGGGTGAACCACCCGTCCGAGCACTTCAAAGTCGGCGACGAGATCGAGATCGTGGTCTTGAAGTTCGACCCCGAGACCGAGCGCGTCTCGCTCGGCTATAAGCAGCGTTCCGAAGATCCGTGGCATCTGGTCGACAAGAAGTATCCGATCGGCTCGCGGGTCTCCGGCCGGGTCGTGTCGCTGGTCGATTACGGCGCGTTCGTCGAGATCGAAGAGGGCGTCGAAGGCTTGATCCACGTGAGCGAGATGTCGTGGACCAAGAAGGTGGTCAACCCGGCGAAGATCCTCGAAGTCGGTCACGAGGTGGCGGCGATCGTCTCCGAGCTCGACATGGACCAGCGGCGGATCTCTCTGTCGCTGCGCCAGACCGAGCGCAATCCGTGGGAGGAGCTGGCCGACAGCCATCCCGTGGGCAGCGTGATCGAAGGCAAGGTGCGCAACCTGACCGAGTTCGGCGCGTTCGTCGAGATCACCGACGGCATCGACGGCCTGATCCACGTCTCCGACATGAGCTGGACCAAGCGGGTCAAGCACCCGAGCGAGGTGCTCAAGAAGGGCGACACGGTCAAGGCGCGGATCACCAACATCGACGTCGAGAACCAGCGCGTCTCGCTGTCGATCAAGGAGTTCATGCCCAACGAGTGGGAAGAGTTCGCCGACAAGCACAACCCCGGCGACCTGCTCGACGGCAAGGTGGTCAACGTCACCGACTTCGGGCTGTTCATCGACATCTACAACGGCCTCGAAGGTCTGGCTCACGTGAGCGAGATCGACGTGGTCGCAGGGCAGCGTCTGGAGGATCGTTTCGCGGTCGGCGAATGGGTGCGCGCGCGCATCCTGCGCATCGAGGAGGGGGACAAGAAGGTCGGTCTCTCGCTCCACGGTGTGTCGCAGCCGGAAGGCGAAGAGCTCGATGCCTTGAAGGACGATGCGAACCGGCGCGCCGCCGATGCCGGCAAGTCGACGCGCGAAGCGGCGATCCGTGCCGGCGTGGTCAAGCCGAGCGAGGAGCCGGAGGGCAAGCGCGGCACGGGTGCCGATTCGGATGCGGATGGTGATGCGGCGGATGCCGAGGGGGACTCCGATTCCGGAGCCGCCGAGGAATCTTCCGAAGCTCCGAGCGCCTAATTTTGCGGTAGTCTTGGTCGGCGGTCCTTTTCTGGACCGCCGTTTTCATCTCTGGCAATCTTCTCTGGCAACTGGGGGTCGACGGTGTTCGCACGAGACGGAATGACCAAGGCCGAGCTGGTCGAAGAGGTCGCCCGCACGACGCAATTGACCAAGAAGCAGGCGGAAATCATCGTCAACGAGGTGTTCGACAGCATCGTTCTCTCGCTCAAGTCGGGGGAAAAGATCGAGCTGCGCGGCTTCGGCAGTTTCCGAATTCGCCATCGCGGGGCGCGCACCGGGCGCAATCCCAAGACCGGCGACAAGGTCGACGTGCCGCCGAAACGAATTCCGTATTTCAAGCCGGGCAAAGAGCTGCGCGAGCTGCTCAACGACGAAGCGTAAAGGAGTGGGAGTGACGGAAAGCGAAGCTCCGGCGGCCTCGGGGCCGAACCTCGGGACCGGCACGGCGATCGCCGCTGCGGTGATCGCCTGGTTGATTCCCGGCGGCGGCCATCTTTATCTGAAGCGATGGCAGCGGGGGCTGGCGTTTTTCGTCCTGATCGCCATTTCCGTGTTTCTGGGGCTCAAGCTCGAAGGGCATCTCTATCGCCCTGTTCCCGGCGAGCCGCTCGCGACTCTCGGCACGATCGGCCAGGCGGGAGTAGGGACGGTCTACGGCGTCTTGCGCTTCGGCACCCACTATGAGGGCGACGTTCGCGGTCCGGGGTTCGAGTACGGCACGGCGTTTCTGCTCACCGCGGGGCTGATGAACCTGCTGCTGATCTTCGACGCCTGGGACATCGCGTTGGGCAAGAAGGACTAAGGGGCGCCGCCGATGATGATCAGCCACTTCCTTCTAATGGTGGTCTTCGCTCTGATCGTGAGCGTCTTCTTCAGCCTGCTCTGGCGCCGGGAGCGCAGCGCCCAGATCCGGCTGTTCTTCCAGCTGTTTCTCGGCATGGTGCTCGGAGGCTTGGCGATCGCCTGGCTGATGTATCCCTTCCCCCAGGGGCCGCCGGCGCCCATTCCATGAGTTTGCAGCTCCTCGCGGTCGCCGGAGAGGCCTCGGGCGACCTGCATGCCGCGCGGCTGCTGACCGAGCTGGCGCGGATCGAGCCGAGCGTCTCGGTCTTCGGGTTGGGGGGCGACGAAATGCGCGCGGCCGGGGTTTCCACGGTCGCCGATTCCTCAGAGATCTCGGTCGTCGGCCTGGTCGAGGTGCTGAAGATTCTCCCCCGGGCTAGAGCGATCTTTGCCGCCCTGCTCGCCGAGGTGGAGCGCCGGAAGCCCGCCGCCGCGCTGCTGGTCGATTTTCCCGACTTCAACCTACGCCTCGCCAAGGAGCTGGCCCGGAACGGCGTGCCGGTGGTCTATTACGTCAGCCCCCAGGTGTGGGCGTGGCGCAAGCGCCGAGTCCACGCGATCGCCCGCGACGTCACCCGCATGCTCGTGCTGTTTCCTTTCGAGGTCGAGTTCTACCGTCGCCATGGGGTGGACGCGGTCCACGTCGGCCATCCGTTGGTCGACGAGGTACCGCAGTTGCCGCAGGTCTGGGATGACCCGGAGCCGCACCCGCTCGGCGAACCGTTCCGGATCGCCCTGCTGCCCGGCTCGCGCCGCTCGGAGGTGGACGTCCTGCTGCCGCTCCAGCTGCGCGCTCTCGCGGCGCTCGCGGCCCGGGTGCCGGTGGTCGGCCGGATCATCCAGGCGCCGACCATCCCGCGCGAGTCGATCGACCGGCATCTGGCGACTGTCGGGCTCGGAGCCTACACCACGCCGGCCGTCGAGATCGTCGATTCCGAGCGTTTCGCGGCGATCGCCGATTCGCACCTGGCGCTCTGCGCCTCCGGCACCGCGACGCTCGAAGTGGGCCTCCTGGGCACGCCGATGATCGTCTGCTATCGCCTCTCGGCTTGGACCTACGCCCTAGCGCGCCTGCTGGTGAAACTGCCCCACGTCTCGCTGGTCAACCTGGTGCTGGAGCGCTCCGCGGTGCCCGAAAAGCTCCAGCACGAAGCCGACCCCGCGCACCTGGCCGCGGAGGCCGAGCGGCTGCTCGGCGATCCGGCCGCGATCGCCACGATGCGCGGCCACCTTGCCGAGCTGCGCGGCCGTCTCGGGGTGGGCGGCGCGAGCGGCAGGGCGGCGCGGGAGCTGGCCGGCGTTCTCGAACGAAGGGCGGCGGGATGAGCTCGTTTGCGTTCTTCTGGCGCTACGTCCGGCGCTATACCGGCTGGGCGGTGCTTGCGGGCGTCGGCATTGTGACGTTCGCCGCCGCCACCGGCGGCATCGTCTCGCTGATCGAACCGGTGTTCGGCGAGGTGCTGCTGGCCAAGGAAGGTGCCCCCGCCGTGTTCGGGGTGCAGATCGGTCAACCGAAAGAAGGCGGCCCGAAGGACGACTCTGCGGCGCAACGCCCCAGCGCGACTCCCGATTGGCTGAAAGGTCTGCAACGCAAGCTCGACCTGGAGCACAAGATCCAGAAGAGCTACGAGTCGCTCAAGCGGAACTTGGGGATCGGCGACCGCGAGGTCATCTGGTTCGTGCCGCTCCTGTTCGTCCTGGTGTTCCTGCTCCGGAGCTTGTCGGATTTTCTCGCCGGCTATTCGTTCCAGCACATCGGCTTGGGGGTCACCACCAACATTCGGAACGATCTCTACCGGCGCATCCTGGAGCAGTCGAGCCGCTTCCACGCCGAGCACCCCTCGGGCGAGCTGGTGGCGCGGGTGATCAACGACGTCGCGATGATGCAGAGCGCGGTGTCGAACCGGCTGCTCGACCTTTTCCAGCAGTCGCTCACCCTGGTCGTGCTGCTCGGACTGCTGCTTTCCACCCATTTGAAGCTCGCGATGATCTGCCTGATCGTGGCTCCGGTGCTGGTCTATCCGATCATCCGATTCGGCCGCGGCATGAGGAAGACCAGCCATCGCAGCCAGGAGAGGATGGCCGATCTCGCGAGCCTGATGAACGAGGGCATCCGCGGCCATCGGGTGGTGAAGGCGTTCGGCATGGAGGATTTCGAGCTCGGCCGGTTCGAGGTCGCGACCCGCCGCCATCTGCGCACCAACCTGCGCGCCCAGCTGCTTTCCAACGCCTCCGGGCCGGTGGTCGAATCGATCGCGGTGATCGGCGCCGCCGCGCTCCTGATCTACGCCGGCCGCGCGATCCGCGCGGGCGAGCTGACCGCTCCGGAGCTGATCAAGTTCCTGACTACCGCTCTGATGATGTACGACCCGATCCGCAAGCTGAACAAGGTGAACCTGGTCCTCCAAGAGGCGCTCGCCGCCGGCCAGCGGGCGGTGCGCCTGCTCGCGATTCCCGACGAGGTGCAGGAGAAGCCGAACGCCCAGGTGATTGACGGCGTGCGCGACCGGATCCGTTTCGAGGGGGTCGAGTTCGCCTACCAGGACCGGCCGGTGCTGGTCCATCTGGATCTCGAAATCCGCCGCGGCGAGCTGGTCGCCCTGGTCGGCCCTTCGGGCGCGGGCAAATCGACGCTGGTAAACCTGCTGCCCCGTTTCTTCGATCCGGTCGCAGGGCGCGTGACGCTCGACGGCGTCGATCTGCGCGATTTGACCCTCGCCTCGCTGCGCGCCCAAATCGGCATCGTCACCCAGGACACCCTGCTATTCAACGACACGGTGCGCAACAACATCGCCTACGGCCGCTCCGATCTCCCGATCGAGCGCGTACGCGCGGCGGCGACGGCGGCCTACGCCGACGAATTCGTCCGCGAGATGCCCGAGGGGTACGACACGGTGATCGGCGAATCGGGCAGCCGCCTGTCCGGCGGCCAGCGGCAGAGGCTCGCGATCGCCCGCGCGCTGCTTAAAGACGCGCCGATTTTGATCCTCGACGAGGCGACCTCGCACCTCGACACCGAGTCCGAGGTGCTGGTGCAAAAGGCGCTCTACAACCTGATGCAGGGCCGCACCACACTGGTGATCGCCCACCGGCTGTCGACGGTGACCAAGGCCGACCGGATCATCGTGCTCGAAGGAGGGCGGATCGTCGAGGAGGGCTCGCACGCCGCGCTGCTGGCGCGCGCGGGGTCGTACAAGCGCCTCTACGACCTGCAATTCCAGGTGTGAGCAACGAGCCCGTTTCCGTTCGCACGAGCGGCTCCGAGCGGAGCGAGCGCCCCGACCGAAGCGACCGCAGGGTTGGACCGATCTCGTGGCTCGCCGCGATGTTCATCCGGGCGCTCCGCGCCACCTGCCGGTTGGACTACCGAAACGACGGCGAGATCCGGCGCCGCGAGCAGGCCGGCGAACGTTTCCTGCTCGGGTTCTGGCATCGGCATCTGTTGCTGATGCCGTACGGCTATCGCGGCCAGAAGATCTCTGTCCTGATTTCGAGCAGCCGGGACGGCGAGCTGATCGCGCGCACCGTCTCCCGGCTCGGCATCGATGCGAGCCGCGGCTCGACCACGCGGGGCGGCGCGGCGGGGTTGCGCGAGCTGCTGCGCAAGGCCAAGGCGGGCTTCGATATCGCGTTCACCCCCGACGGCCCGAAAGGGCCGAGGGGTAAAGTCCAGGCCGGCACGCTGCTCGCCGCCGCGGCGACCGGCTTTCCGATCGTCCCGGTAGGGCTCGCGGCAAGTCGCGCGAAACTGCTGCGTTCGTGGGACCGGTTCGTGGTGCCCTGGCCGTTTTCGCGCGTCGTCTTCGTCTACGGCGAACCGCTCGAAGTCGAGCGCGGCGCGCCGCTCGAACTGTACGGCGAAGAGCTGGAACGCCGGCTCGACGCCTGCGAAGCCGAGGCGGAACGAATCGTCAATCGACGTTGAATGTAGGGGCGGCCCCCCGTGGCCGCCCGCCTTGAGGAGAATCACCATGCGCAGCATGACCGGATCGGGCCAGGCGACGGCGGAGAACGCACGTTACGCGATCACCGCGACGCTCCGCGGCGTCAACCACAAAATGCTCGATGTCCAGGTACGGCTCGACGAGGCGTATCGAGCGATGGAGCCCGACCTCCGCGAGCTGCTCGCGGCCCAGCTGCAACGCGGCCGGGTGGAGCTGCGGCTCGATGTCCGGTCGCTCGGGACGATCCCCGCCGAGGTGAAGATCAACCCGGGCATCGTCGAGGCGGCGCAGGCCGCGGTGCGCGATCTCGCCGCCCGCGGCTGGGTGACCGGCGAGCTTTCTGCCGGCGATCTCCTCCGCCTGCCCGAGGCGTTCAAAGTCGAGGTGGCGGCCCGCGACTGGACCGACGACGACCGCGAGCTGCTGCGCGAGACGACCCGGGCGGCGCTCGCCCAATTGGTGGCGGCGCGCGCCCTCGAAGGAGGCAAACTCCGCGCCGTGCTGATCGGCCGTCTCGGCGAGCTGGGCGAACGGATCGCCCGGATCGACGCGCTCCGCGGTCCCGTCCTCGCCGAAGCCAAAGCCGCGCTCGACCGCCGGCTCACCGAGCTGCTCGAAGCGGCGGGAGCGGCACTCGATCCCGCGCGCCTCGCCCAAGAAGCTGCGATCCTCGCCGACCGTAGCGACGTTTCCGAAGAGATCGACCGCCTCCACGCCCACCTCGAACACTTCCGCGAGCTCGCAGAAGGCGACGCCGCGGTCGGCAAGCGCCTCGACTTCCTCACCCAAGAGATCTTCCGCGAGCTGAACACCCTGGGCGCCAAATGCCGCCACCCGGAGGTGGTCCGCATCGCACTCGACGCCAAGGTGCTGTGCGAGCAGATTCGCGAGCAGGTGCAGAATGTGGAGTAGGGGGGCGGACGTTGACTTGCCACCTCGGGACCGGATTGGCTAGTCTAGCCATATGAAGACAGCTACTCTCACCGAAACGAAGAACCACCTCAGCGCACTGATCGATCAAGTCCGTCACGGTGAGACCATACTGATTCTCGATCGGGGTCGTGCCGTGGCACGGCTGGCATCCGTGCTGTCTGAGGAAAGCAATTCTCCGGAAGGGCGGATTGACCGCCTGGAGCGGCAAGGACTCCTGCATCGCGCTCAGGCGCCCAAGCCCCCGGATCTCTTCGCTCGGCCGAGGCCGCAGGCGCGCGACGGCGTGAGCGTTCTCGACGTCCTTTTGGAGGAACGCAGGAGCGACCGGTGAGATTTTGGGACAGCTCCTCCCTGGTGCCGCTGCTGGTTACCGAAGCCACGAGCGAGGCCTTGCAAACCCTGTTTCAGGATGACCAGGGTGTCACGGTGTGGTGGGGCACGGAGGTCGAGTGTTCCTCCGCGGTGGCACGGCTCGAACGGATGGGTAAGATTACCCCCGACGAGGCAAGCGATGTGTTTCAGCAGGTCCAAGAGATTGCCAAGGTCTGGAACGTGATCGATCCGGTGGAGTCGATCCGCGTATCCGCCAAGCGATTTCTCCGCGTCCACGACCTCCGCGCCTCGGATTCGCTGCAACTTGCGGCCGCATTTCTCGCGGCAGAAGGCCGTCCCGCCAGCCTGGAAGTCGTCTGTCTGGATGACCGACTCGTAACCGCCTCTCGGAAAGAGGGCTTCAAGGTCATCGACCGTTCGGCCTTGTAGGCGCGACCGTTTTGGCGAGGTCCTCAAGGTCGCGTCGGAGTTCGGACGCCTAGAAAACCAGGTCGCCCTGGCCAGAGTCAATCGAGAGACGTACGAGTCTTGGTTCGGAGGTTCCATCGCCCCGCGACCCGCCGGGAACCGTTCCCTCCCTCCGCCGGTCCAATCCGCAGGAGGTGCCTAACGCCGAATCGCGCCGCACCTCCGACACCGCCGGTTTCGTTTTGCCAAGGGCCGGTGTCCAACGTAGCGGAAGGAGGTTCCCATGTTCGAGACCTCGTTGATCGACATCCAGAAACCCCGTCGCACCCCGCGTATTTTGGCCACTTCGGCCGGTATTCACTTCGCAATCTTCGCCACGGTGGCGAGCGCCGCTTACTGGCAGATCGGCCAAGTGGCCGCACCGATGGAAGTCATGAGTCCGATTCATTTGGTGCTGCCGCCTCCACCTCCGAGCGCCGGCACCCGGGTCCGGCCCCAGACTCCGCCGAAGCCGGCGGCTCCCGTCAAGGAGACCGTGCAGCCGAAGGCCGAGGACGTGGCAGAGGACATTCCGAAGGCCCCCGTTCTGACCACTCCGACCACTCCGACCGCGCCGAGCGCTCCCGTGGACCCGAATGCGAATTCGGAATCGGACAGCGGCCGGAACACCTCCGGCGGACCCGGAACCGGCGACGGACCGAACTACGGCTTGGACGGCCCCAGTCATGGGGAGTTGACGGGACCGGGGGTGGTGAGCGACCAGCCCTTCAAGCTCACCGGCGCGATTGCGCGGCCGGTGCTGGTCTCCCGGGTCGAGCCGCTCTATCCGGAGACCGCTCGCCGGTTGCACCAGGGGGGCACGGTGATCCTCCAGACCGTGATCGACGAGAGCGGCCGGGTGATTGACGTCGAAGTGGTCAAGGGTCTTGGCTTCGGGTTGCAGCAGGCGGCGATCGACGCGGTTTCGAAGTGGCGCTTCCAGCCCGCGACGATGAATGGCCGAGCGGTCAAGGTGTTCTTCAACCTGACGGTGCAGTTCTCGCTGAACTAGACCCGGGATAAGGGGCGGCCCCACGGAGGACCGCCCCTTGCGCTTTCTCGGCCCTTGCTGGTAAAGACGGGGCGTCTCTTGCCGCGAGACGCCCCTTTTCCATGTCCGCAACTGCACCGCTCCCGCCGGCCCGCGTCCTGCTCTCCTGGGGCGAGCGGGTGTTCGCCCTCGCTCTGCTCGCGGTGGGCGTGGCGTTCGGAGGTGCGCTCGTGCCGCGCGCACCTTTGCCGTTGCCGGCCGTCCAGCGTGCCCGGGCGGCGCTTCAGGCGGCTCGCGTCGCCTCTGCCGGTCGGACCTCGCCGGAGCTGACGCGCGCCGAGGAGTCGGCGCGGCAGCTCGAATCGCGCTGGGCCGAAGAGGCCGCCGTGCGCTGGCGGCCGAAGCGGAGCGACGAGATCGCGAGCCTCGCGGCCGAGACCGAGGCGGCGGCGCAGGTTGCGAGCGGCGCGATGGCGACCGAACGGATGCGCTTGGTGAATCAGCTCGGACCTCGGCTGCGCGAGGCGGAGGACCGGTTGGACGCCGCCGAGAGCGCCGTCGCCACCGACCGCGAGCTGCGCGCCGCGGCCCAGACCGCGCGGGTCGACCTTGCCGCAGCGAACGACGCCGCCGGGCGCGGCGATCTGGCCGCCGCGGAGTCGCTGCTCGCCTCGGCGTCCACCGCGCTCGAAGAGCTAGATCGGCGCCTCGACCGGCGCGAAGAGCGGCTCTCCGATCCCGCCTGGAAGCGGCGTTGGCAAACCTGGGTGGACGAGACGATCGCGGGGACGGTGCCGGACGGCCATGCCGTGGTGGTCGACAAGGCGCGCCACCGCGGTTTCCTGGTGCGCGGCGGCCGGGTGGTTCTCGGTTTTCCTGTGGAGCTCGGCGCCCGCGGCATGCTGCGGAAGCTCTGGGAAGGAGATGGCGCCACCCCCGAAGGGCGCTATTCGATCACCGCCAAGAAGGACCTCGGCGCGAGCCTTTACCACCGCGCGCTGCTGCTCGACTATCCGAACGCGAGCGACCGGCGCGACCATGACGAGGCGGTGCGGCGCGGCTTGGTTTCCGGCCGCCGCGGGCCGGGCGGGCTGATCGAGATCCACGGCGACGGCGGGCGCGGCCAGGACTGGACCAACGGCTGCGTGGCGCTCTCCGACGCCGATATCGACCGGCTGTTTCCCAAGGTCGAGGTCGGTACCGTCGTGACCCTCGTCCCCACCGCGATCCTGCGCGAGGCGCCGGGCAGCCGATGAGAATCTTGCGATGAGACCCGACCCGACGAGATCCGCTTCCTTGGGGTTGGAACCCTTGGGATCGATTGCCGAGGTCCTCGACCCGGAGCGGGAAGCGCCTGCGCTCGATACGCTCCTGGTGCCCACCCTTTCCCAGGATCGAGGGTGGGCGGCGGTCGGCCGGCGGCGGTTCCACCTGTCCGACCTACCCGATTTGCGCCGCCTGATCGGCCCGCTCGCGCTGGCGGCGCTGGTCGCGCTGCTGCTCGGGCTCGGCTTTGGTTTCTCCTACGGGGATCTCTCCGCGATGCCGCTGCCGAGCCGCGTCACGCTCGCCGCGGCGAGTCCGCGCGCGCTCGCCAGGGCCGGCCAGAAGCTCGCGGCCGGCGCGCCGCACGGTGTGCGCATCGAGGTCGACACGATCGCCAACCGGCTGTTTTTGAAGCAGGGGGACAAGATCCTCCGCGAGGCGGTCTGCTCGACCGGCACCGGCGGCTTGTTGGTCGATCCCCACTCCGGGCGGCGCTGGGTGTTCGAGACGCCGCACGGCGTCCACCGCGTGCTCGACAAGAAGAAAGACCCGATCTGGAACAAGCCCGACTGGGCGTTCGTCGAAGAGGGGACGCCGATCCCCAAGAACGAAGCCGAGCGGCTCGACCCCTATTCGCTCGGCGATTACGCGCTCTATCTGGGCGGCGGCTATCTGATCCACGGCACGCTCTACCAGCGGCTGCTCGGCCGCAGCGTCACCCACGGCTGCATCCGCCTCGGCGACGAGGATCTGGCGGCGATCTTCAAAGCGACCCCGGTGGGCTCGCGGGTCTACATCTATTGAGCGGGCCGCTGTGACCGGCGTTTATCGGACCAGTGGCGGGCGCGGGCCGCGTCTTTCCCGACTTCCGGAGTTTCGCTGGACGGCGGGACGGCGCTGGGCGCTCGTCCTCTTGCTCGTGGCGCTCCTGGCTCTCGCCTTGAGTGCGGGGGCTCCGGCAGGTGCCGGAGGCGGCTCGGCCGTCCCGTTCGCCCTCGGCGCGCCGCCCAGCGCCGAGGAGCAGGCGGCGGCGCTCGCCGCCGAGATCGCCGCGGCCAAGACGCACGCGATCTATCTCGCGCTCGATCCGCGCAGCGGCCATCTCGATCTCAAAGTGGACGGGCTGCTGCTGCGCCGCTTCGCCGTCGAGCGCGGTCTGTTCGGCCGGCCGCGCTTCAGCGGCGGGGGAGGGCTCGCGGCCGATCGCTTCCGGCTGGTCACCGAGCTGCCCGAGCCGGAACGGCCGTTGATCCCGATCCGTTCGCCCGAAGGGGCGGGCGCCGGATCGAGCAGCCTCGCGGTCTCCGAGGCGCGGGCCGAATCGATGGCCCAGATGCCCACCCACTACCGGCTACGGTTCGAGCCGCCGCTGGAGCTTTCGGTGCGCGGCGAAAGCGGGGTCGCGACCCCCGACGAATCCGCGCTCGATGGCCTTTGGCGCCTGCGCTTCCGGCTTTATGAAGGGTGGCAGGCGGTCGGTCATCGCCTGATCGGCCAGGCGGTGCCGCCGCGGATCGTGCTCTATCTCGCGCCCGAGGCGGCGCAACGGCTGTTCATGACGCTCGACCCCGCGATGCAGCTGGTGATCGCGGCGCCGCCGGTCCCCGCGGTGGCCCCAGGGGCCCTTGGGGTCCCCGAGGTGCCGAGGGCGGCCCCTTCGGTTCCGGCGCGTTAGGCAGGCGCGGCTCGCGCGCGTCTTTTCCCGGAGGCCGCCCTTCGCGCTTCGGCGCCGGCTCCTCGGGCTCCGAGCTGAAGAACGTCGCCAGCGCGTGGAGCAGACGGCCGAGCGCCCGGTTGATCGGGTGGGTCCGGGGCAGGAACGACAGCGTCGGCTGCCGACGTAGGCCGAGCTTCTTCTGAAGCGCCTGGAGCTGCTTGTCGTTGCGGTCGACCCGCAACCCTTCGCGCAACGTCCGGTAGGCGCCCGAGCGGTCGTTGGCGAGCAGCTGGGTGCGCGCCAGGTTCAGGTGGTTTTCCGGCTCGAACAGTTGCAGGCGGACGGCATGGCGGCAGAGCGCGAGCCCCTCGTCGACCCGTCCCTCCTTGAGCGCCAGGCCGTATCCGAGAAACGAGAAGACGATCCCCGGCAGCGCGCCGCGCTCGGCGCTCGCCGCCGCCTGCGCCAAATGGGAGACCCCGCCGGTCCAATCCCCCCGGCGGCACTGCTCGATCCCCTGAAGCGCCTGCTGAAATTCCGGCGAACGCACGGCGCGCGCACGACCTGAAGCCCCGAGACTGCCGATCCACGAGCTCATCTTCGGCAAATGTACAAAAATCTATGAGTTGGCGCAATCGCCTGCCGCCGAAAAGCCCGCCTCTCGGCCCGGTTCCCCTGGTACAATCGGAGCGAGCTTAACCGCCATGGCCGCGATCGAACCGCATACCGACCTCGAAACCCTGCTCGAGCTGGCGCGTCGGCTCTCCGAGCGCGAGTTGTTCGAAGAGGCGGCGGAGCTGTTCCTGGTCGCGCTGCGCCTGGAGCCCGCGAACTTAGGGATCAAGCTCGGTCTCGCCGAGGTGCGCAAGCGTCAGGCGGCTCGTCAGGGCAAGCCGCCGAAGGGCCTGCGAGAGCGGCTTCGCGAGCAGCACCGGAGGAACGCGATCGACGCCGCGCAGTTCGTCGGCCTCGCCCACCTCTACGCCGAAAAAGGGGAGAGCGCCCGCGCTTTCGAGTGCCTGGAGATGGCGCGCGCCAAGGACGACGCCGGCCCCTCGCGCCACAAGCTGCTCGGCCGCCTGCAGTTCCGCAAGAAGGAGCACGAGGCGGCGGCCGAAGAGCTGCAGCAGGCGCTGCGCTTCAACCCGTTCGACCGCGAGACCGCCGAGATGCTCGGCCGCGCCGAGCTGGAGCGCCAGCAGCACGAGCACGCCCTGCGCGCTACGATCCACGCCTTCCTGCTGCTCAACGAAGCCGACCATGACGGCAGCGACCGCCTGCGCCGCCGCATCCAGACGCTCAAGCAGATCCTCGGCTGGGGCACCCGCGAGCTGGCCGAGATGTTTCACGAGCGGCAGGACGCGCTCCACGTCGCGTTCGACCGCCTGGAATGGCACCGCGAGCGCCAGCTCGAAGCCGACGGCCTCCTGCCGCGGGGGATCGCCGGGCTGGGGGCTCTGCCGCGCCGCATGCCGGGGGGCCAGATCGAGGTGGCCGCGCGCCTGCGCCGCATCCGCCTGCTCGCCCACCTGCCCGACGAGCTGATCTTCAAGCTCACCCGCGCGGTCGAGGACGAGACGTTCGAGATCGGCAGCCTGATCTTTGCCCATCATCACGAGGGGCGGGACCTCTACCTGATCGACGAGGGGGAGGTGACGATCCAGCGCCCGACCTCCTACGGCACGTTCGTGCTCGGCACCCATGGCGTGGGCGAGATGTTCGGCGAGGCGAGCTACGTCACCGGCCATGAGCGGACCGGCGACGCGATCGCCACCCAGGCGACCCACCTGCTGCGGATCGACGCGGCCGCGCTCGACGCGCTGATCGAAGATAGCCCGGAGCTGGGCAGCCAGCTCGCCTGGATTCTCTGGCACGCGCTCGCGCGGAAGCTGCGCGGCACCAACGAGCAGCTCAAGGGCTTCTTCAACCAGGAGTCGCAACCGGAAAACTTCCTCCGTCTGCGCCGCCCGTCCGCAAGCGGCGCGGTGATCGGCGCGATCGGCGCGGTCACCGTCGACAGCTCGGACAAGATCCGCCTGTTCCGCGAGCAGGGCTTGTCGCGCCGCGAGCTGATGACGCTCGCCACCTTTTCCAAAGAGGTGCGCTATGCGGCCGGCGCCTACGTCTTCCAGGAGGGGGACCAGGGCGCCGAGATGTACGTCATCCTCGAAGGCAAGGCGATGATCAGCAAATTCATCCCCGGCGGTGGCGAAGAGGCGTTGGCGATCCTCGACCGCGGCGATTTCTTCGGCGAGATGTCGCTGATCGACGGCCAGCCCCGCTCGGCCGACGCCCGCGCCCACGGCGGCCCGCTGACCGCTCTCGCGCTCAACCAGGCGACCGTGCGCGAGGTGCTGGCGATGGACCCCCACGCCTCGCTCGAATTCCTCCAGCTGCTCTGCCGCCTGATCGCCAACCGCCTGCGCGAGATCGACGAAAAAGTCATCGGCTGGCGCATCATGTCCGGCGAACGCACGGCCACCGCCTAAACTTCCACCAAGACCGCTTTTCCCCGGGACCGCCGAGCTCCAGCTCGGCACCGAATCGGCCGCGATCGCCAAAACGGCCGAGCCCCTGCTCGGCACCCCTTGGAAAAAGACCGCCTACTTCCGCAATTTCGCCCAAATTTTCTCGCTCGAAAACCCGGCCACAAAGCCGGTGAGCGCCGTCCCCGTCAAGCTGGTGGCGGGAAGCTTTGCGAGCGCGGCCCAGACCCCTCCCTCGGGCAGCAGCTTTTCGAGCACCGAGAGCAGGCCGAAGCTGGCCAGCGCGAGTGCCAGCAGCCCGGCGATCGCGGCGCCGCCCAAGAGGCGCGCCGTCTTCTGCCAAGCGGTGGTCTGCGGGTTGCGCGGCCGGTGGGAGACCAGGCTGCCCAATAGCCCGGCGCCCGCGGCGATGGCGATCAGCGTCCAATCGAGCCGGTAAGAGATCGGCAGCGTTCCATTGGCGATGCAGGCGGAGCTTACGGTGACCGAGTAGTCGCCGTGGCGTTCGAGGTCGATCGTCGCCGAGCCGCTGTTCGTCTCGGGGTCGATCGTGACCGTCTGCGGTTTGACCGGCACGGGACCGGTCACCTCCAGCAGCACCGGGATCGCTTTGTCGACCGGCAGCGGCAGGGCCGGGTTCTTCGGATCGACCAGCCGAAGCGTCACGGTCGTGTGCGCCACCGCGAGGCCGCGGATCGTCGAATCGCCCTTGACGTCCAGCCGACCGGGATCGGCGACGATGTCGATGCCGATCGGTTCGGCCGATTCGCTCCCCGCCGCGAGGGCCTCGACTTCCAGCCTTCCCGCCGCCAGCCCCTTGACCGCGACGGGGGATGCGCTCTGGAAGCCGTTCGCGGGAATCGTAAGGGCGCTCGGATCGATCGACCCTCCCCGCCCTTTCGCCGTCAGGCTGATCTCGATCTTCTCGGGAGTCTTCGTCGGCTTCTTGCCGACCATCCAGAACGCATCGATCCGTGCCGGCCGCCAGCCCCCCGGACCGCAAATCACCTCGGCGGGAGAGGCGCGCAGGATGACCTGGCCGATGGCCTCCGGTACCGAAGAGGTCGTCGGCGGTCCCGGGAGTGGCACGGGTGGGGGAGGAGGGGGCGGGATCTCGGTGCTGCCGGGCAATTGCGGTGATGCTGTCGATGGCGCTCCGAAGCCATCGGCGGCCCCGAGCGGCAGATTGATCGGCCGGAGCGTCGAGGTTTCTTTCAGGATTTCGGTCCAACGCCCTTCGGGGCGCGCCCTCACGTCGTCGAGGCTCAGCTGATTGATGCTCATCGCGGTGGTGAGCGGCGTGGCTCCCACCGGCGCCGCCACCTTCGCTTCCTCCGCCACCGGGACAAGGGTCGGCTTCGGCGCTTCGAGCGTCGCCGCGGTCGCATAGGCGGGATCGAGGCTCTCGTCCTTCACCCGCGCCTCAATGTCGGACAGCCCCGCCGCGGAGGGATTGGCCGCCACGTCCACCCCCGCGCTTCCCGCCGCGATCTCGACCGACTCCGGCAGGCCCAATCCCGCGGCGCTCGCCAGCTCGACCGTCAACGCCTTGTCGGTCGGCGCGGGATGCCCTTCGGCGTCGATCAGCCGAACCTCGATCTGCCCTGGCTGCCCGGCCACGAAACCCTGCTCCGGCAAGCGGATCTCCAGCCGCGAAGCGGGCGCGCTCGCGTTCTGCGGGCTGTACGCCATCTTCTGGCAGGCGAAGAGCGCACAAAAGGCGACGATCGAAGCGAGCGAAACGGCACGACGCATGGCGTAAACCTCCAGAGAAGACTCAGAAATCGTGCGGAGAGGCTAGAAAAATCGCGAACGTTGCGCAAGCGCCACGGGCAACGTTCGAGGTGAGACCAACGTCATCAATCCGAAGGACTCCGGCAATCCTGCGTGGACCACGCTAGAGCTGGTCGTCAACGGCGGACCGGGCGGTCTGGGCGTTGGAACCGTCGCAACGCAGTATCGGCAGGTGCGGACGACCGGCGCCACGACGGCCATCTGTGTAGCCGTCGCACCTTCCACCGGCGTAACTTCGACCACCACGTGCGGGTTCTCGGGCAGTACCTTCGACTTCGCCAACAACAACTACTTCGTCTTCCTATCGTTGAGCCGTTCCACCCGGTTATGAGCGTGAGGTGTGCCTTGAAAGAGGCGGTATATGGCCTTATGATTCGGGTATGGCCACCGCAACCGTAAAGTCGACCTATGCCCTCGATGTCGAGACGGTTCGCGCGCTGGAGGAGATGGCCCGCGGCTGGGGAGTGTCCAAGTCCGAAGCGCTACGGCGAGCGATTCGAGCTGCCCGCCTCAAGCCGGCCACCGGGACGCCGACAGCGCTCGCGGCCCTGGATGCACTGCAGCGTTCACTCGATCTAACGAGTGTGACCGCTGGGCGCTGGGAAAAGAATGCGCGAGCGGAGCGTCGCGCGGCCTCTCTCCGGCGCGAAGTTAGATGATTCATCTCGCGACCCGAGTGGTATCGCAACGCGTGGCGTTTCTCGAGGAAGACTCTGTGACCAGCGCACGCCTGTTCAACGAGACCGGACGGCGACGCGGTTCTCTGATCGACTGCATGATTGCGGCGAGTGCTTTGCGCGCACGGGAGCCTCTCGCGACCGCGAACGGTAATGATTTTCGGCGCTTCGCGGCTTTCGGACTCGCCATTCTCGAAGCTTGATATCAGGCGGAAGTCCGCCCGACGCGAAGCTTCTTTCCCCTGTAGAGATGGCGCTCTCCCGCTCGTAGACTGTCTATCTGCGGCGTGAATGGATCTGCGCGCGTTGCAATTCCCCCGCGGCGGCCGAGCGGCGCTACAGCTCGTGGAAAGCGGCTATCGGCCGTGTAGAGCGGCTGGCGGCCGTGGACGGCCGCTATCCAGCGCTGGATTCCGCCATCCGCGCAGACATCGCCGCATTCGGCCGCCGATAGCCGCTATCGCTTTCCGTCGAGCCGTCCCTAAGCGCCGATAGCCGCTTTCCACGGCCGGATCTCGGCGATCCTCCGGCTATAGCGGCTCTACAGCGGCGCTGGCGGCTATCGGCGGCCGCAAGCCGACTGAGGCGCCGGAATTAGCTATCGCGGCGGGCTTTCGGCTCGTTCTTCGAGCGCTCGCTTTGCTGTGCCGGCGAAAGAGTCGTTCGGGCTCGCAGCGAGCTTCTTCAGCTCGGAGAGCACGTTTCGTCGAGGCTTGGCGCGTCGTGCCGTAGGATGCGCGGCATGTCAACGACTTTCCCCTCGCGCGCAAGGATCATCCTCATCGCGTGCGGCGTGGTTCTTCTCGCCCTTCCGCTTGCCGCCCAAGATGTCTCGGGCGGCGACCCCCACCGCCTGACCGCCCCTACCTCCAAGACCTGCGAGCTGCGCGTCGAACGCAAGGATCCCCTCGATCCGTCCGAATCGTGCTGGTCGCTCGCGTGCCAGGGAAAACGAACGACGAAGATCGGCTGCGGCGTCACCGCGCTCAGCGAGGTGGGGGAGATCAGCGTCTCGCCCGATCGTAAATGGCTCGCCGTCGTCTCCGTCGGCGAAGGGCACCCGATGCTCGAAGTCGTCGATCTTCTGCGCTTCACCGAAGTTCACGTCTACGAACCCCTGACGACGGTCAATCCCTACCCGGGAACGATCAACCTCGCCGGCTGGGAGACTCACACCCTCTTGGTGTCGAGCGAGATGCCGCTCGATCTCCTGCCGCTCGCCAAGGGCGAGGTCGAATCCGCGATGCTCGAAGAGCCGCTGGTCTACCGGATCGCGGTTCCCGGCTGGAAGATCACGGCCTCCCCGGCCAGGCATTGAAGCCGTCGGGTGGCCAATTCCTGCGATAGGCCAATCTCCTCAAGTTCTGCTACGTTACCACCCCGGGATGAACGTCATACTCGAAACGACGCGGCTCTCTCTACGGGAGCTGGTTCCCGACGATCTCGACTTCGTCGCCGAGATGCTCGCCGACCCGGAGGTCATGCGGTACTACCCGAAGACCTATAGCCGTTGCGAGGCGCAGGGCTGCATGGCGGCGCAAATCGAGAAATACCGGAGCGACGGCTACGGCCTCTGGCGGGTCTCTCTGCTGGGTTCGCCCGCGCCGATCGGCCTGGTCGGTTTGGTGCGCCAAGAGGTCGACGGCGAGACGTTCCACGAGATCGGCTACCTGATCCACCGGCCTTACTGGCGGCGCGGCTATGCCACCGAGGCGGCCCTCGGCGTGCGCCGTTTCGCCTTCGAGGTCTGCGGGTTGCCCCACGTCGTCTCGCTAGTCCGCCCCGAAAACGTCCCTTCGGTGGCGGTCGCCAAGAGGCTGGGCATGGCTCCCGAACGCGAGATCCGGTTTGGGGGGTTCCAGCACCTGGTCTACGGCCTATCGAGCGTGACCTACCTTGCTTCAACCGCGCCGATAGACCTCCGCCCCGGATGCGTCGCGGAGGGCTGCGCGTAAGGCTCTTGTTTCCAGATCGAGCGCCATCACGAACGCCTCGCCGGGGAGAAGCTCGCCGAGGGCATTGATGATTCGCTGGGCGTATTGGGTGTAATAGGCACGGCTCTTCAAGTTGACGCTCAAGCGGATGCCGAGAATCAGAAGCGGCCGGTCGGGCAGGTCGTTGTCCACCTTGCGCACCAGGTAGGCCGTTTTCAGCTCGGGAAACTGCGCGAGCGCAACACGGAGAGCCTCGACCGCCGCGGCGTCGAGGCCGTTGGGCCGGAAGGAGTCGCCCGGCGCGATCCGGTTGCGCCGTCGTTCGGCCTCGGTCAGACGTTCGACCTGTTCGCTGAGCTGGAGACCCGCGAGGGCGGCGCCCTTCGCGTCACCCTTACTCTGGAAAAGCAGGGAGAGGAACGCCAGGCCGGCGATCTCGTACTTCCGGTCGAGCGAGATCGCTTTTTCAAGGTGTGCTTGGGCTACTTTGTCGCCGCGGCCCGCGAGGATGCGGCCGAGCGCGAAATGCGCTCCGGCCAGCTGATCGGAGAGGGCGAGCGCCGCCTGGTACAGCGGCAGCGCCGCCGCTTCGCCGTCGAGCGATTCAGTCAGCTCGGCGCGCCGGAGGGTCTGCTCCGGCGTAGGGTCGCCGCGGCCGGCCAGCTCCACCAGCTCGGCGCGCTCGCGCGTCGCTTCGCCGTGACGCTCGCGCCAAGCGGGTGAGCCCGCGGCGAGCAGGGTCGATTCAAGCTCCTCGGCGAGTCCCGGAAGCGCCGCTCCCAGGTAATGCTCGGCGGCGTTTACTTCCGGCACGCCGGGAACGCGCGGGGCGACGTGGAGGGCGCTCAAGCGTTGGGCGAGGCTCGGATGCGTGTCTTCAAGGCCGGTCGCTTCGGCGAGCGCTTCGTCGAGCCGGGTTGCCGCCTCGCCCGAGACCGCTTCCCTGCCGGTCGTACGCCAGAGGTCGATCAATCCGTGGCGGGGCGGTTCGGGCAGGTGCTCAGCCTGGCGCCAGAACGCCGGCAGCAGCTCACGGCCGAGGGCAGCATCTCCGAGCCGCAGGCGGACCAGCGCGTCGCCGAGGGCCTCGGCGCCTGCGATCTCCGCGGCATGGCGGTCGGCCTCGTACTCCTGCTGGCGGGAGAGCACGAAGGCACGCGACGAGAAGCGGGGGAGGAACCAGGCGAAAAAACTGCGAAACAGGAAGGTCGACTTCGAGTTGCTTTTCGCCAGCTGCTCGCCGAGTTGGTCCCAGGTGGTACGGGCCCGGTAGAGCCAGGTGCCGGTCCGGCCGTGCGCGCGCGAAAGGTGGCCCAGCTCGTGGGCGAGCACGGCGCGAATCTCGTCGGGAGAGAGGGCGTAGAGCAGCGGCAGGCCCAGGATCAGGTGATTGCGCTGCCACCCGAGGAGGCCGAGCCGCGGCACCTGGGCGATCGCGGCATTGAAGTCCGGCACGAGCAGCACCCGGTGGATGTCCGGCGTGCGCAGCTTTTTGCGCAGCGCGTCGAGCCCTGAGAACAACTCCGGGACGCGGGCGCGATCGAGAGGTAGCCCCTGGGGCGGCTCTATCCGCACCCAGAGCGAACGGAGCACCATGGCGGCGAAAGCCAGGAGAAGAATCTCCAGCTTGATCAGTCCGGCATTGAAATGGACCCGAATCATCCCGACCAGGAGCCCGACCGCCAGGGCGAGCGCGCCGAGACCGATCGTCAAGACGTAGCCGTAGCCGAGCGCGGCGAGCGCCACCACCTTCCGGCGGTAGCCGGCGGGATGGCGCGCCGCTTCGGCGGCGAGCCTGGCGAAGTCTTCGGGGGAGATCGAATTCATTTTCGCACCACCGACGCACCGCCGGGCGGGCCGTTACTCCACCACCACCCCCGACAGATCCTCGTCCGGCTGAGGGTCCTGGATCTTCATCGCTTCGAGCGCTTCCACCAGGGCGGTCGCGACCACCAGGTTGCGGAACCATTTGCGGTTCGCGGGCACCACGTACCAGGGCGCCCAGGGGGTGGTGGTCTTCTCCAGCGCATCCTCGTAGGCGGCCTGATAGTCGTCCCAGAGGGCCCGGTCTTCGAGGTCGCCGGTGCGGAACTTCCAGCTCTTGAGCGGGTCGGCGAGCCGCGCCTCCAGCCGTTCTTTCTGTTCGTCGCGGTCGATGTGGAGGAAGAATTTGAGGATCGTCGTACCGTTGTCGGCGCAGAGCTTCTCGAACTGGTTGATCTGCTCGTAGCGCGCCTTCCAGATTTTCTTGGGCGCCAGGCTGCGCACGCGGACCACCAGCACGTCCTCGTAGTGGCTGCGGTTGAAGATCACCATCTCGCCCTTGGCCGGCATCTTCGGGTGGACGCGCCAGAGAAAGTCGTGGGCGCGCTCCTCTTCGGTCGGCGCCTTGAACGAGGCGACGCGCACGCCCATCGGGTTCACGCCGTCGAAGACATGGCGGATCGTGCCGTCCTTGCCGCTCGTGTCCATCCCTTGAAGGACGATCAGCACGCCGCGCTCCCCTTCGGCCCAGAGCTTCTCTTGCAGGACCTCCAACCGGTCGTTGAGCTGGTCGAGCACGGGCTGGACCTTCTCCTTGCCCCCTTTGAACCCCGCGGTCAATCCGGCGTCCCAGCGGGAGAGGTCGACCGGCTTGCCCGGTTCCAGGCGATAGCGCTTCATCGTGCGTCCTCCGTAAACGGTGCGTTGGAGAGCTTATCGCCTTTCTTCTCTCACACCTTTTGCTTCCTTCGCGGTCTATGATTCCACCACCGTTTTTGCGAAAGGTAGGAACCCGATGCGTCCCATTCGCGTACTCCTCGCCGTGCCCGTGTTGGCGGCCTCGCTGCTGTTCGGCTTTGCCGGAATCGCATGGCCTGAGTCCGGCGCACCGTCCGAGGGGCCGAAAGATCCCGTCTACGCGGCGCTCCGCGCGGCCAAGCCCGACGGCCGGACGCTGGCCGTCACTAACCTGGTGCTCGAACGCGACGTGTTCCGATTCGAATTCGCGAGCGGCACGTTTCATTTTCTCGCCCCGGTAGAGGGCCGGACGATCGGCGCGGTCTTCCTCGGCCAGGGGACGTTCCGGCTGACCCCCGCCACTCCCGGCGAGCGGCGCCGGCTGGCTCTCGACTCGGGCGGCGATCCGAAGACGTTCGAGACGCTCACCGACAGCTTCACCCGGCTGGTCCTGCTGTTCGGCGACGACACCGCGGCGGAGCTGCAGTTGGCGGCGCCGATCCAAACCGGCACCCCCAACCGCGAGGCGCTCGACGCGTGGGAAGCGCACATGAAGCGGGAGAGGAAGGACTACCACGTCAATTTCCACCTGCGCATCCTCGCCGACCTGCTCGACGTCCCCGGCCTGACCAGCGGTGCGTTCCTGGCATTTTTGGAGGGGCAGAAGATCGGCCCGGCACTCGCCGCGGTCGATCCCCGCGGGGCGGAAGCGCTCGGGGTGGGCGCGGGCGGCAAGGAAGACGCGATGCTCTACGTCGTCGACGAGACCAAGGGGGGCTCCTGGTACGAATCGGAGAGCGCCGCCGAGATCAAGGGCGGACGGCGAACCTCGCTCTGGCGCTCGACCGACGCCACCCACTACGACGTGGAAACGGCGGTCGCCCGGGACGAGGACGTCGCCGGCACCACGACGATTCATTTTCAGGTGACCACGGCGAAGCTCCGCGTGCTGCCGGTCAACCTTCAGCCGGAGCTGCGCCTCCGCTCGGCGCGCTTTGCGCCCGAAGGGGAGGAGCGCTGGACCGCCCTACCGTTCGTCCAGGAAACCGAGAAGGAAGACGCCAATAGCGCCGTGATCTTCCCGCGCACGCTCTCCAAGGGAGAAAAGATCCGGCTGGAGCTGGCCTACGCCGGAGACAAAGTGCTGATCGACATGGGCGAGAAGAACTACGCCGTCCTCTCGCGGGTCGGCTGGTACCCGAACCTCGGCTTCTTCACCGATCCGGCGACTTTCACGCTCACCTACCGGGTGCCGGTAGGCAACGAGATCATCTCGGTGGGCAACCCGGTCGAGACGCGGACGGAAGGTAAGCAGACGGTCTCGATCTGGAAGGCGGAGACGCCGATCCAGGTTGCCGGCTTCAACTACGGCAAATTCAAGAAGCACTCGAAGAAGGACGAGATCTCCGGCATCGAGGTCGAGGTCTGGACCAACCCGGGCACGCCGGACGTGGTGCGCTCGATCAACAACGCGCTCGACAGAATCTCGGACGGCGAGAACGACGAGATCGATCCGGATGGACTGCTCGGCCCCGGCACCCGATTCGGCGAGGGGATCGGCAATGTCAACACCGAGAAACTGGCCGATTCGGCGCTCGCCGACGGATTGAACTCCGCCCGGCTGTTCACCACCTATTTCGGGCCGATCCCGGCGACCCGGGTGGCGATCACGCAGCAATCCCAGTGGACGTTCGGCCAATCCTGGCCGGCGCTGATCTACATGCCGTACATGAGTTTTCTCAACGGCACCCAGCGCCAGCGCGTGGGGCTGGGCGGCGCCAAGGATTTCGTCGCGTCGGTCGGCTATCACGAGTTCGCCCACCAGTGGTGGGGCCACCTGCTCGGCTGGGAGAGCTACCGCGACCAGTGGCTGTCGGAAGGCTTCGCCGAATTCTCCGCGGCCCTGGCCCTCCAGCACACGGCCGGCTGGGGCGCCTACGACAAGTTCTGGCGCGAATCGAGGAAGCGGATCCTGGAGAAGACCCCCGGCAACGCCTTCGCGCCGTGGGAGGCCGGTGCGATCATCGACGGCTACCGCTCGGGCTCCTCGCGGGCGCCTTCGGCTCCTTTCTCCTTGATCTACGAGAAGGGAGGCTACGTCCTCCACATGCTACGCATGGCGATGTACGACGGTCGCTCGAAAGACCCAGACGCTCAGTTCATCGCAATGATGAAAGATTTCACCTCGACCTACGCGGGCAAGAACCCCTCGACCGCCGACTTCGCTGCGATCGTCGAAAAACATCTGACACCCTCGTTGAACGCCACCCAGGACGGCAAGATCGCCTGGTTCTTCAACCAATGGCTCTACGGCAACGAGATGCCGAAGCTCACCTCCGACCTGAAGATCGAAGGCGCCGCCGACGGCGGTTGGCGCATCCACGGCACGATTACCCAGGCCGAAGTGGGGCCGGACTTCCGCACCCTCGTGCCGATCTATCTGGAGCTGGACAAAGGCCAGAACGTCCAAGCCGGCCTGCTCGCCATGGTCGGCTCGGCGACCAAGCCGGTCGACGTGGTGCTCAAACCGCCGAAGAAACCCCGCCGCGCGTTCGTCAACGCGCGCGGCGAGGTGTTGGCTCGGGATTGATCACTCTCCCTTACGGGACGATGTAGGCTTCGAAGATCGCGTCCCAGTTGAGCGAGGAGCTGCCCGGCTTGGCCGAGTTGAACGAGTAGGCATAGACCTGCCAGTCGTTATCGGGGTCGGGGATGTTCCAGATCGAGACCCAACCCGAGTCGGGGGTGCCGGTGATGTCGATCAGGTTCACCACGTGGTCGAAGCGGAAGGTCAGGTCGGCCACGAGAGTTCCGTCCTCGCGGTAGCGCTTGTACGGATAGGTTTGGTCGCAGGTGCCGAGCGCCTGGCAGCGGGCCGACGGCCCTCCGGTCTGGTGGGTGTTCCAAGTGAAGATGACCATGCGGCTCTTGCCCGCGAGCGGCGTCGATCCGAACTGGCGCAGCTGAATGCGGTCGATCAGGGCGTTGGAATCGCCCGTGCATGGAGTGGTGCCCTTGACCAGCTGGTCGGCGCACTGGCGCGCCGAGGCGTCGATCTCCTCGCGTCGGCCAAAGCTGTAGAAGTCCCGCAGGAGCGGGTCGAGGGTCGCCGGCACCACTTCGAGCGGCACCATGGCGATGCCGTTGGCCGAGCCTTCGGACAGCCGGGTGTAGTAGATGTAGCCTTCGAGAAAGTTGACGAAAAGAAACGGGAAGGCAGCCTGCTCCGGATTGAGGCTGGTCGCCGCCGAGACGCCGTCGATGGTGACGAAGCCGTGGTAGAAGGCGCCGTCCGTGAGCTGGGTCTTGGTAGCCGTGGAGGCCAGGGAGATCAGGTCGCGCATCGCGGCGCTCCAGGTCTGCGTCGGACTCAGCGTGACATTGCCTTGGAGTGTGGTGGCGACCCCGTCGATGTCCCAGACGTGGTAGTGGATCACTCGCGCCGTGTTGCTCTGGTTGTTCACCGCGAGCAGCGTGTCGTGCGGATTCACCCCAGAGTCGATGCCGGTCTCAAAAAACGGCACGATCAGCGAGGCGGAGGGCACGTGATCGGGAGTCCCGGGAATCGCCAGAAGCGCCGCGGGAATGGCGAGGACGGAGAGGAAGAGCGTAAGCAGAAGGGGAAGCTTGCGCATGAAGTCGTTTCTCCTTTCAGGGAGGTCGTTCAGGTTAGCCGGGCAACGGCGCTGCCGCCACCGGAAACTTTTGCCGGAGAAACCGGGCCGGAGGCGTGCCCTGGCTTACCGGAGCAAGCGCGATGCCCGGCTTATCGAATCTGCCGGTACAACCGGACCAGCCGCTCGGGCGACACCCCGAAGGCGAACAGCAGCCAGATCAGCCAGTTGGTGGCGATCGTCTTGGTGATTCCGCCCTCGACGAAGCGGCGAGCGGCGGTGACCGCCGGGCCGGGGAGCAGCGCCAGGCCATGAGCGCGGTTTAAGCGACCCGCGAAATCTAGGTCTTCGAGGATCGGCCAGTCGCGATAGCCGCCAAGCTGCTCGAACACATCGCGGCGGACGAACTGCGCCTGATCGCCGAGCGGGCGCTTGGTGATCCGGGTACGCAGGTTGACAATCCGGTTTCCCAACCTGAATAGCGGCCGGTCGGCGTCGAAGCGGACGAAGAACGCCCCGCCCGCGGCACCGGCTTCGATCGCCCGTCTAATGGCGCCGCCGCTCCCTGGCGGAAGCACCGTGTCGGCATGAAGAAAGAGCAGAATGTCGGCGTTGGGGGCCGCCGCCGCGCCGCGGTTGAGCTGCACCCCTCGACCAGGAGATCCGATCACGACCGTCGCCCCCATTTCGCGCGCGATGTCGAGCGTAGCGTCGGTGCTGCCGCCGTCCGAGACGATCAGTTGATCGGCCTCGGCGCGCGCCCGGGCGAGGTAGGCGCGAACCGCGCGTTCCTCGTTCAAGGTCGGGACGACGATCGCGAGACGCATAGGGTTCAGGATGCCGAGGAATGTTAGCATGCGCCGCGCGCTCTCCTGGCGCGCAACTCCTTGATCCTACGCACGATGTCTCAACCTGGATGCGGAGACTCCCCGATGGGATCGACCCCGTTTTCACATCTCGACGGCGACGGCGCGGCGCGCATGGTGGACGTCTCCGGCAAAGAGATCACCCGCCGCGTGGCCGAAGCCTCCTGCCGAGTGATCCTCTCGCCCGACACCGTGCGCGAGCTCTCCCGCCTGCCCAAGGGCGATGCCCTGGCAGTCGCCCGGCTCGCCGGCATCCAAGCCGCGAAGCGGACGGCCGAGCTGATCCCGCTCGCGCACCCGCTGCCGCTCGACCAGGTGGAGGTCGAGATCCGTTCGATCGAAACCGGAGTCGAGATCACGAGCCGCGTCGTCACGACCGCACGCACCGGCGCCGAAATGGAGGCGCTCACCGCCTGCGCGGTCGCGGCACTCGCGCTTTACGACATGGTGAAATCGGTAGAGAAGGGGGCCGTGGTCACCGACCTCCGCCTGGAGGCGAAAAGCGGCGGCAAGAGCGGCGACTTCGTTCGGGACGAATCCCGGCGAGAGGAAACGTAATGAGCAAAGTCCTCAGCGGCCTCGACCGGCTGCTCGCCGATCCCGCGCGCCTCGCCGGCCGGCGCTTCGGCGTCCTCGCCCACGGCGCCTCGATCGACGCGCACGCCCGGCCGATTCACCTGGCGCTCGCCGCCGCGGGCCATCCGGCGGCCAAGCTGTTCGGCCCGGAGCACGGCTTCTACGGTATCGAGCAGGACATGGTGGCCTCCGCCGGAGGGCTCGACCCGTGGACCGGTGCGCCGCTCGAATCGCTCTACGGAGATTCGGAGAGCACGCTCCGCCCAGACCCCTCGGCGTTCGCCGGCCTCGACCTGCTGATCGTCGACGTCCAAGACATCGGCTCGCGCTACTACACCTATGCCGCGACAGGAATCTGGGCCGCGGAAGCCGCGCGCAAAGCGGGCTGCGAAGTCTGGGTGCTCGATCGGCCGAACCCGCTCGGCGGAGAAGTCGTCGAAGGCAACCTCCTCGCCCCAGGTTTCGAATCGTTCGTCGGCGCGTTCCATCTGCCGGTGCGCCACGGCCTCACGCTCGGCGAGCTGTTCCGGCTGCGGGCGCAAAGGGAGGGCGGGGAGCCGCAGGCGCAAGTCTGGACGATGGACGGCTGGCGCCGCGACATGGCCTGGGGCGAGACCGGTCTCCCCTGGATCGCCCCGTCGCCCAACATGCCGACTCCGGCCACCGCGATCGTCTACCCCGGCGGCTGCCTGATCGAAGCGACGGAGCTGTCCGAAGGGCGCGGCACCACGCGGCCGTTTCATCTGACCGGAGCCCCCGGCCTCGACCCGCTCGCGTTCGCCAGCGAGTTGGAGAAACGCGACCTGCCAGGAGTCCGTTTCGTGCCCACCTGGTTCAAGCCGCAGTTCCAGAAGCACCGGGGAGAGATCTGCGGCGGAATCGAAATGGTGGTCGAAGACCCCGCGGCGTTTCGCTCCTACCGCACGGGCATCGAGATGCTCGACGTCGTCGCGAGATTGGGAGCGCTCACCTGGCGGACGGCGCCCTACGAATTCGTCGAGGACATCCCGGCGGTCGATCTGCTCACCGGCGGAACAGAGTGCCGGAAGGCGATCGAGCGCGGGGAGGGCCTCGACGAATGGATGGGCACGTTCGCAGCGGAGGAAGAGGCTTTTCGGGTGGAGCGGCGGGAGATCCTTCTCTACCCGGAGGGGTGATTTCGTCGGGGCGGTTCCTCCGGCCCAAAAATCTCGCCAACCTCGGCCGGGCTCATTTCCTGGGACCGCCGCCGTCTCGGCGGCGCGGGCGCCGAACGGTCTGTCACGGCACGTTCTTGCCGCACTCGCAGATCGGCGCGCTGCTGTTCGAGAAGGAGGACGACGGCTCTGGCGCTTCGGCCCAGGATCTCGTCCCTGCCGACCGGCTCGGCAATCTCCTCGCGAGCTACCGCATCCCGCTCGTCTTGTTTGAAGCTTGCCGTAGCGCCACGGTGGGCAAAGCTGCCGTTTTCCGGTCGGTGGCACCGCGTCTGATCAAAGCGGGGGTGGGCAGCGTCCTGTCGATGAGCTACGCGGTCCACGTCGAAGCTGCGCGCCTGCTGCTCGACCGCTTCTATCGCGAGCAGGCGCGGGGAACCACGATTGGTCACGCCGTCGCCGAGGCGAGGAAAGCGCTCTTATTGACTCGCGCTCGATGGATCGAGACAGGTCCGAACGGACGCCGGATCGATTTGCGCGATTGGTTCCTGCCTCACCTCTATCAGCGCGCGAACGACGACTCGCTCGTTCCTCCCGATGCGGCGGCGAAGAGGCCACTGCGGTTGTTCGATGTCTTCCTCTCTCACCAGTACAATGACCTGGCGCGAGTCGAAACGCTCGCCCGGGCGCTGATGGAGAAGCACGGCCTGCGGGTCTGGCTGGACAAGTGGCAGGTTGCCCCAGGAACGCTGCGGGACCTGTGCGAGGAAGGAATCCGCGCCAGCCGCTTCACGGTGGTCGCGGTCTCGGAAGATGCGCTCGGCTCCAACTGGGTGAAGTGGGAGGCGGCGAAGCACGCCGAGATCTACCCGCAGGGCGACCGGATGATCCCGATCAAGCTCGAGCCGCTCAACATGCCGCCGGAGTGGAACTCTCTCCTCTGGGTCGATTTCACCGATCCGGCGAAAGATGTCGAACAGGCCGCCTATCTCGCCTCGCTGATCCGCACCGCCGACGCCGAAGACGCCCGCCGCCATCGCGGCTTTCGAAGCCCTCCGGGCCGCGGCGAGCCGGGGGCGTTCCCCCCGCCGCCCGCGTTCGGCTTCCAGGGTCGGGCGCTCGAGCTGTACGACCTCGAACGCTGCTTACGCACTTCGCGCGGCATCGTGCTCCACGCGATGGGCGGAATGGGAAAGACCGCGCTCGCAGCCGAGGCGGCCGACTGGTGGACACGTAGCGGCCTGTTTCGCGACGGTGCCTGCTTTCTCTCTTTCGAGCAGTTCGCGAGCGCCGACCGGGCGGTCCAGCTCTTCGGTTCGTATCTCGAAGGCCCGCGCTTCGAACAGCTCCCAGCCACCGAGCAACGCCGCCGGGCGATCGAGTTGCTGCGAGACAAGGAAGTGCTCTTCGTTTGGGACAACTTTGAGAGCGCGCTCCCACAGTTCGCGGAGGAAGTGGCCGGAGCGGCAAGCCCGTACACGGACGAGGAGCGCCTCCGCCTCGCCGAGTTGTTCCGAGATCTCACCGCCGGCCCAGGGAAGGGCCGCATTCTCGTCACCTGCCGCCCCGGAGAGACCGGATTACCCAACGCCGAGCGCTTCGAACTCTTCGGCCTCGCCCGCGCCGACAGCCTCTGGCTCCTTGCGAGCATCGTTCAACGCGATGGCTTGACACTCGCCGATCCGCGCTTCGCCCGCGCGCGGCTCGATCCGCTGCTGGCCGATCTCGCCGACCATCCTCTCTCGCTGGAGCTGGTCGGCCCGCACCTCCGCACGCTTACTCCGGAAGCGATCCGGGCGGATTTCGGGACGCTGCTGGTTGAGGCCCGGCAAAAAGCTCACGAAGGGAGGAACGAGTCGCTCCTCGCGTCGCTGGAGTTCTCCAAGAAGCATTTGAGCCCGGCGGCCCGTGAAGCATTGCCCTGGCTAGGACTGCTCCACGGCGGGGTGTTCGAGCAACGGTTGCTCGACGTGAGCCAGCTCACCCCGGTAGAGTGGAAGCCGATCCGCCGCAAGCTTGAAGGGATCGCGCTTCTACGGGTGGTGGATGGCATCCAGGTCGCGGCGCGGAAGCGCGACGAGTTGCTCGAAGAGCTGAAGCGTCGCGCCGGAGGGAGCAGCACCAGCCTGCCACCCGCGACGCTGCGCGCCTTACAGGCCCTCACGATCGCCTGCGCTCAGGCGGGCAACGGGGAGGGTGCTCTCGGCCCTGCCGAGGAAGAGTCTCTGGCCCAGCTGGAGCAGGCCCCCGCGCCGAATCCTGCCTTCGCCGGGTTTCTTCGCGATGTCGCCGCGGGGCGGGTGCTGCGCGAGGAGCTGCACGGCGGCGCGTAACTTCCCCCGGCGCCAACTGCCGCCGCCCTCCACGAGGGGAAGGACCTGCGCTCGACGTCGGTGCTTGCTGAAACGGGGGCGTCGCCGCCCCCGTTCTCCAATCCGATCAGAAAAGAAGGTTTCGCCTCAGTGGCCGACGGTGATGATGTCTGCCGGGAAGCGCGGATCGATCTCGTAGTGGGTGTCGAACTGGCTGCTGAAGCCGGAAATCGAGACGAGCTGGTTGAGGGAGAGGGCGAACGCGTCGATCCCGGTCTGGGTATTGATGAAGATCTGCACCTCCCCCGAGCCGTCGTCGACCGCGAGCTTGTAGCCGTACGGCAGATCGCTCGACGGCGCCTGGCTGACCCGGCCGATGACGCGGACGAGCCGCCCTTCGGTCGCTTCGCTGACCGCGGCGGTCTGCACCCAGACGGGGTGCACTGGCAAGGTGAGCCCAAGCAGGTGGACGTCGCTCGGATTGGCGGGCACGAGAATCAGCAGTCCGAAGCTGTCGGCGAGGACGCCGGTCACCCGGGCCCGGCGCAGGATGCCGACGTGAAGGTCGGTTTGCAGGCTGATGAAGATGCCAGCGTTGCCCTGCTGGAGGCCGAAGCCCTTGTCGAAGAAGCTCGACTCGAAAGCGTCCGAGGGGGTGCTGATCGTCCCCTCGACGGTGACGACGGTGCCGAGCGGTAGAGTTCGAGCGTGGGCGATCGTCGTCGTCACCGCGGCGGCCGGAGCCGCGACGGACAGGAGGGCGAAGAGGGCGAGGACGGACAACAGCACCGGTCGGGTGGCTCGGATCATCGGGTTTGAACCTCTCTAGGAAAGTGGGGCGAGAAAAGAGATGCCCCCCGGCGCGTGTCGCCGGGCGGGTCGTGTGTACTGCGTTGCTATAAGAGTGGGTGCGAAAAGGTGGGGAAAGCGCGACAATTGGAAAGGCACCCATTCGCCCGTCGAGGCCGTGCTCGATCCGGCCGCTAGGGCGGGGGAGCGGCAGGCGGCGGTGGCTCCGGAGCAGGTTCGGCGGGCGGCGGCGGGGCGACCGACGGCGGGGCCTCTTCCGCGGTTCCTTCCTGGCCCGGCGGTGCCGCGACCGCTCCCGGCTCTGGGGGGCGCTGGGTCATCTCTTCGCCCTCTTTCGGCACGTAGAACGACTTCTGCTGGAACCAGGGGAGCGTCATCACGGTCGACCATTTCGGATCGTATTCCTTGAGCGGCTCGGTGCCGTTGACAAACGCCTCATCCACCGTCCGGCTGCTCCCTTCGCTCGGACGGAGGCCCGAGTAGTACTCGACGGGCCGCTGGGAGACCCCCGCCGGCACCGCGAACGTCTCGCCTTTCTGCACCCAGCCGTCGGCCAACCCCGACTTGACGATCGAAATCCAGGTCGGCAGCGAAGCGATCGCGCCGCTCATCCCCGAACCGAGCGAGCGCTTGGCGTCGTAACCGGTCCAGGTGAGGATCGTGTAGTTCGGCGTGAAGCCGACGAACCAGGCGTCGGAGTAGTCGTCGGTGGTGCCGGTCTTGCCCGCGAGATCGAGCGGCAGGTCGTGCGCTTCGTAGGCGGTGCCGTGGTCGATCACCCCTTCGAGCATGTGGGTGAGCACGAAAGCGACCGCCGGGGCCATCGCGGTCTGGGCATTCGGCACGTGGCTTTCGAGCGTCTGTCCTTCGCGGCTGGCGATCTTCTCGATCAGGTAGGGTTCGACGTGAGTGCCGAGGTTCGCCACCGTCGCGTAGGCGGTCGCCAGCTCCATCGGGGTCAAATCCGCCGAGCCGAGCGCGAGGCTGGGGTAAGGCGGGAGCGGCGACTGGACGCCACAGCGGCGTGTGAAGTCGATCACCCTTTGCACGCCCACCAGGTCCATCAGCTTCACCGTCGCCACGTTCACCGACTGCTCCAGCGCGCGGCGGAGCGTGATGATGCCGTAATACTTCTTGTAATAGTTGTGCGGTGTATAGCTCAATTTGCCGTCGGCGCCCTTGAAGGCGGTCGGCACGTCGAGCAGGGTGTCGGCCGGGGTCCAGCCGTTCTCGATCGCGGACCCGTAGACGAACGGTTTGAACGCCGAGCCGACCTGGCGCCGGGCCTGGGTGATGCGGTTGAACTTGTTGCGGTCGAAGTCCCAGCCGCCGACCAGGGCGCGGATCGCGCCGGTGCGCGATTCGATCACCACGGCGGCCGATTCCATCCGCGGTTCCTGTTCGAGCATCAGGATCGGCTCGGCGACCTCCTCCGGCTTGTCCTTGGCGGCTTTGCCAGGCACCAGACGGAACCAGGCGACGGCGCCTTTCGGCAGCACGGTGGACGCGAGAGTGCGGCCGGTCCATTCGAAACCCTTCTTGCCGAGGGTGTAGACCTTTTCGCCGATCTTCACCCGCGCCTGGACCTTGTCGCTGTCGAGCACGATGCCCTGATACCAGCGGCCGATCTGCGGATCGCCCTGGCCCCAGGTCGGCCGCGTCTGATCTTCCAGGTGCTCGACGTCGAGCTGGGCGAGCGGCCCGCGCCAGCCGCGCCGGTGATCGATCCGGCGCAACCCCTCGTCCACCGCCTTTTCGGCCGCCAACTGGATTTGCGGATCGAGCGTGGTGGTGACTTCCAGACCCTGCTCGTAGAGCGCGGTGGCGCCGTACTTGGTTTCTAGATACTTCCTCACCTCTTCGGTGAAGTAGGGGGCGGCCTGCTCTTCCGTCCGGCGCGGGGCGACGCGTAAAGGTTCGGCGTTCGCATGGTCGAACTGCGCCTGGGTGATGAAGTTCTCTTCGAGCATGCCGCGCAGCACCCGATTGCGCTGCGAGAGCACCTTGTCGGGCGTGCGGTACGGGCTGTAGCGGCTGGGCGCGGGGATGATCCCGATGAGGGTCGCCGCCTCGGCGAGGGTCACATCCTTGGCTGACTTTTCAAAGTAGTAGCGCGACGCGGCCTCGACCCCGTAATTGCCGTGACCCAGGTTCACCAGGTTCAGATAAAGCGTCAGCAACTGCTGCTTGCTGTACTTTTTCTCCAGCTCGACCGAGATCAGCGCCTCTTCGACCTTCCGGCGCCAGGTTTTCTCGCGCGACAGGAACAGCGTCCGGGCGAGTTGCATGGTGATCGTCGAAGCGCCTTCGACGATGTGGCCGGAGCGAAGGTTCTTCACCTCGGCGCGCAGAATGCCTTGCAGGTCGATACCGCCGTGGGAAAAGAAGTTGCGGTCCTCCGAGGCGATCACCGCCCGGCGCAGCACCTCGGGAATCTCCGCCTGCGAGAGCATCATCCGGCGCTCGCGGGCGAAGGTCGCAAACTGCGCGCCCTTCCGATCGAACAGCTCGGTCACCAGCCGCGGCGTATAGGAGGAGACCTCTTCCACCTGCGGCCGGCGGATCACCGCGGCGATGCCGACCCCCCCCGCCGCGCCGAGCACGGCGGCGATGCAAAGCGGGGCAAGCCAGCGCAGCAGGCGCTTGCCCGGGCGGGAGCGCATAGGGGTGCCTAACGAGGGGCCGATCGTGCGCGGGGGGAGCGGGTCGTAGTCCACGGGGTAAGTTTACGTTACCTGGCACTCCTGGCCTACCCTGGCCCCGCGCGTCTCCGCTTGCCGCGTGTCTTGGCGGGTGATACAAACCCGGCGCACCCTGCACCTGTCTTTCGGATCGCCGCGGAGGGGTCGACATGTCGGAACCTTTGGAATTTCCACCGCCGCCGTTCACTCCCGCGCCGCTGGAGCCGTCCGAGCGCTCGGGATGCCGCAAGGCGCTGCTGTTCGGCTGCGGCGGGGTATTCCTGATCCTCGCGCTCTGCTTGGTCGGGATGGTCGTCAAGGCGCCGGAGATCATGCGCGCGATGCTCGGCTATCTCGAAGACGATTACACGGGCAAGCTCGCGCCGAACATTCCGGCGGCGGACCGCGAGCGGCTCCATCGCGCGTTTCAAGGCGCGCGGTCCGATCCGACGAAGTTGATGCAGGATCGAGCGGCGCTGGAAGCGTTTCAAGCCCAGGTCATGGACCTGGGGGCGAAGCCCCAGCTTTCGCGAGAGGACGTGGTCGGGCTTGCCGGGGTGCTCGAAAGGTTGAGCGGAACGGCCGCCCCGCCCGCTCCCGGCCCGTCGGCTCCGGTTCCCGCGCCTTCGCCCTCCCCCCCGTCGGATGCGGCGCCCGCGCATTCGAGGGCCGGTGGAGCGCTTCCGCCGACGACCTAGCCTCTACCCGAGCCCCGCAACCCGTGGTGCCACCGCGAGGAGCGCGCGGGGGAGCGCTCCGGCTCCCGCGAAGTGAAACCAAGCCTGCCGGTGGGGCAGGGGGACGAGCAGCCAACAGCCGTCGGGTCCGGGGTAGGAGGCGACGTGCGAGGAGAGGCCGCGCGCGAGGAGCTGGGGTGGGGGAAAATTCCTGAGGATATCGACCTGGCTCGCGAGGTCGGAGAGCCGTTCCAGCGCCGACGAATCCGGCGCGGTTCGCCATACGGTGGGATAAAGGGTCCCGTCGGTCTCCCGCTCGAGGATCAGGGCCTGGTCGCATTGCCCGGCGAGGTGCTCGAACAACGAAGTGGCTAGATCCGGCGCGGAGATGTCGAGCGTACGCACCGCCCGCAAATACACCTCCAAGGGGGAAAAGCTCATGTCGGGGTCGAAGACGCCGGTATAGCGCGCCGTGCAGCGCAGCTCGATCGAAGTGCCGGCGGCTGCCCAGGCGAGGCCCAGAATCCCCTTGACGGTATGGGCGAGCAGGAACTCGCGAACCTGCTCGAACGACGCTTCGGGGCTCGCGCGGACAAGCGAGGAAAAGGTGGCGAAGCGCCCGTGGGCCGCCCGGGTGAGGCGGCCGATGAGTGCCAGCATGTCCGGGTCCTCTTGCGAGAGCAGCGCGGTCGCCTCGGCGCCGACGCGAGATCGTTCGACGTAACAGATCTTGCCGTTCTGCACGAGGAGGGCGGAAAGCTCGCGGCCATCGGGGTGGACGAGCGCCATCCGCGCTGCGCCGCGCAAGCTCTCGATCGGCGTGAGCAACCGCATCAAGAAGGCCGGCAGCGGCTCGGGGAGCAGAGGCCGATCCGGGGCTGCCGCATTCGACCGCGGGTCTACTGGCAGCAGATACGACGGAAACGACACCGAAGGCATGAACACAAGACCCCGCGCTAAAGCTGCTCTAGGTAAGTATCGCTTATTTTCGGTAGGTGGCAATAGGTCAATGTGGCGGGGCGGGGGTCCCGGTTTGGGAGGGTTGCGGTGGTTTGATGCGGGTTGGCGTAGAGATGCCGGCTCAATATAGTCACGAAGCAACGCCCAGGCTAGCGCACCGCCGCTCCGAGTGAAGGGAGATACCTATGGGCCAATCCAAAGCTGGGCGCAACGACCCTTGCCCCTGCGGAAGCGGCAGGAAATACAAGCACTGCTGCCTGGCGGATCAGCGCCCGCGGCCGAGCCAGCTGCCTTCATCCGGCGCCGGCATCGCGATCGATTGGCTTTGGGAGAACCACCCGAGCGCCGTAGGCGCGGCGATCGACAGGGGTTTCTTCGGCGTGTTTGGTCCGCAACAAATCGAGGAGCTGTTCGGGTCGATTCCTGCCGACCTTACCGAGGTGATCGAGCACACCATGAACGAGTGGCTGCTGGCCGAAGCGGTGCTGGAGCTGGAAGCGGGCCGGATTCGCACGGCGGATCTCTTCCTCGGTCCGGGTGGCCCGCGGCTCGACGTGGCTCAGCGGGAGTGGCTACTAACTCTCGCCTCCTGGCCGCTCACGGTGTACGAAGTGGTCGAAAGCCGGCCCGGCGAGGGGATGGTGCTCAAGAGCGCCCTTTCGGCCCGTTCGCCTCGGCTCGAAGTGCGTGAACGCTTGGCCTCAGAGCAGCTCGTTCGCGGATCGGTCTTTGGCGGACGTCTGCTCCCGATCGGGGACGAAAGGTGGGAGCTCAGCGGCATCGTCTATCCGCTGGAGCATCTCGACCTCGACATCCTCCGTCGTGCGGTTCGGAGGAAGCGCCCGACCGCCGTGTCCGAGACGATTCGCGATCTCTGGCTCCAGCGGGTTGCCCAGCCCTTTTCGCCGCCCAACCTCGTGAGCGCCGCCACCGGCGAACCGATGCTGATGGTCACTGACCTGTACCGAATCACCGATTGGCCCGGTCTGGTTCGAGCGCTCGCTAAAGAGCCCGATGTCGAAGGCGATCGCGACGACGGCTGGATTCGGTTTATTGATCCCGAGGCGGAGATCCTGCGTCCGCGGGTCGCGCTAAACCCGGGGGCTGAACCGGATCAGCTGGAGCTGTTCGCCCACACGCTGGGACTCGCCGACGAATCCCGCGATTGGTTCCGGAAGGTGGCCGGAGTTCGCGCCCGATTCCTCGACCGGCGGATCGTCGATCCGGTGAGCGAATTCTTAAGCCAACGGGAAGGCTCCCAAGCCGATCACCCGGCTCGCCCCGTTTCACCGCCTCTCGAAGTAAGCCAGGAGTTCCTTCAGAAAGCGATCGAGGCGCATTACCATCATTGGGCCGACCAGGATGTACCCGCCCTCGACGGCTTGACGCCGCGCGAGGCACTCGCAACTCGAACGATGCGCCAAAGAGTGATCGACCTGCTCAAGATGTACGAGCACAAGGAACTCGAAGCCGCCCACCGAGAGGGGCGCGAATCCGCGAGCTACGAGTTTCTCTGGAAATCGGTCGGCCTGAGCCGTGGGCGGTATATCTAGTTCCAGGCACTCCCGGGGCGCTGTGCAAGTCGAATTCTATCCGCCGTGGGGAGGCAGTCTCTAGCAGAGTCTCGGAGCACGGCTGCACCCCCGAACCGCTACAATCTCCGGTCATGGACCACTTCCAAGTCGTGTCTCGTTTCGAGCCCCAGGGCGACCAGCCGGAGGCGATCCGACAGCTCTCCGAGGGCATCCTCGCGGGGGAAAAAGAACAGGTGCTGCTGGGCGTCACCGGATCGGGCAAGACCTTTTCGATCGCCAAGGTGGTCGAGCGGGTGAACCGGCCGACGCTCGTGCTGTCGCACAACAAGATCCTCGCCGCGCAGCTGTTCCAGGAGTTCCGGAGCTTTTTCCCCAACAACGCGGTCGAGTACTTCGTCTCCTATTACGACTACTACCAGCCGGAGGCGTACGTCCCTCAGTCCGACACCTACATCGAGAAAGAGACCAACATCAACGAGGAGATCGAGCGCCTGCGCCTGCGCGCGACCAAGGCGCTGTTCGAGCGGCGCGACGTGCTGATCGTCTCCTCGGTCTCGTGCATCTACGGCCTCGGCTCGCCGGAGTCGTTCTTCGGCATGCTCCATTTCTTCGAAAAAGGGAGCGAAGAGGGGATGGACCTGGTTCTTCGCCGGCTGGTCGACATGCAGTACCAGCGCACCCAGATGGACCTCTACCCCGGCACCTTCAGGGTGCGCGGCGACGTGCTGGAGATCTTCCCCTCCTACGACGAGATCGGCTTGCGGATCGAATACTTCGGCGACGAGATCGAGCGGATCACCCGCTTCGACCTGCTGCGCGGCGAGGCGTTCGAGGAGGTGGAACGGATCGCGGTCTTCCCGAAGACCCACTACGTGACGCCCAAGGACCGGATGATCCGGGCGATCGAGACGATCAAGGTGGAGCTGCAGGAGCGGCTCGCCGAGCTGGAGGTGCAGGGCAAGCTCCTGGAGCGGCAGCGGTTGGAGCAGCGGACGATGTTCGACCTCGAAATGCTTCAAGAGATCGGCTCCTGCCACGGGATCGAGAACTACTCGCGCCACCTCTCCGGCCGCGCCGCGGGCGAGGCGCCGCCGACGCTGCTCGACTATTTCCCCGACGATTTCCTCCTGGTGGTCGACGAAAGCCACCAGACGATTCCCCAGGTGCGCGGCATGTACCACGGCGACCGGTCGAGGAAGCAGACGCTGGTCGATTACGGCTTCCGGCTGCCTTCGGCACTCGACAATCGGCCGCTCCAGTTCCCGGAGTTCGACGCCCGCGTCGGCCAGCGGATCTACGTCTCGGCCACCCCGGCTCCCTGGGAGCTGGAACGTACCCACGGCGTGATCGCCGAGCAGTTGATCCGCCCGACCGGGCTGATCGATCCGGTGATCGACGTCCGCCCGGCCAAGGGCCAGGTGGACGACCTGGTGGGGGAGATCCGGAAGACCATCGAGCGAGGCGAGCGCGTACTGGTGACCACCCTCACCAAGCGGATGTCGGAAGAGCTGTCCCAATATTTGAAAGAGATCGGGATCAAGGTTCGCTATCTGCACAGCGACATCGAGACGCTCGAACGGGTGGAGATCATCACCGGACTGCGGCGCGGCGAGTTCGACGTCCTGGTCGGCATCAACCTCCTGCGCGAAGGGCTCGATCTGCCGGAGGTCTCGCTGGTGGCGATCCTCGACGCGGACAAAGAGGGATTCCTGCGCTCCGAGACCTCGCTGATCCAGACCTCGGGCCGCGCCGCGCGAAACTTGAACGGCCGGGTGATCTTCTACGCCGACGCAATGACCAACTCGATGCAGCGCGCCCTCTCCGAGACCGCCCGCCGCCGGATCAAGCAGGAGGCCCACAACGTCGAGCACGGCATCGAGCCGCAATCGATCTTGAAGGACATCCACAGCCCGCTCGTCCAGATGGCGAACCTCGACCTCTACTCGACCGGCGTCGGCCGCCTCTCCGAGCTGGCCGACCGTTCCGACCTGCCGCTCTCCGAGCAGATCGCCCTGGTCGAAAAGCAGATGCGCGCCGCCGCCAAGCGCCTGGAATTCGAAGAGGCCGCGATGCTCCGCGACAAGCTGAAGGAGCTGCGGGACGTTCAGGTGTTCGCGGGGTAGGGGAGGGCTGGCCGAACCCGACCCAGGCCTTCAGCCTGGGCTAACGTGACACGGCCCTTCAGGCCGAAATCATCGATCGGAGCGCGGCGGCCCAACGGGCCGCGTCACGTTAGCCCAGGGCAACGCCCTGGGTTGCGGGGATCGCGGGGTCGGGTGGCCGGAGGTACGCCTCAAGCCAATCGCGGATCGGGCAAAATCTGCCGCAGGTAAGGCTCGATTCCTTGGCTCTCGTCCCAGTTCTGGGGGTAGCCGAGCGACACCTCTTCGAAGCGCACGCCGTCGCGGAAGTGGGTGGCGCGGATGTGCAGATGGCCGAAGATCACGCACTGGGCCTTGAAACGGATGTGCCAATCCTCCGTCCGCCGGGTGCCGCACCAGACCGAGAAGCGGGGCACTCGCGGCAGGATCGCGAGATCCCGCTTGAGCGGCCAGTGGTTGATCAGGATCGTCGGCCCGCGCTCGGCCGCCGCGGTCAGACGGCGCTCGGCGTCGAGGCAGCGAGCGGCGCACCAGGCCGAGCGGCTGGGGTAGGGATCGGGGTGGAGCAGCACCTCGTCCGAGCAGAGGATGTCCTCTTCGGCGGCCCATTGGACCGCTTCCTCTACGGGGATGTGATCGGGGCGGAAGGAGTAGTCGTAGAGCAGGAAGAGCGGTGCGAGCACAGGTGCCGGGCCGTCCGCCGCAGAGCCTCCCGTCCAGGTGATGTAGGGATCTTCCGGGGTCAGCACGCCGAATGAGCGGCAAATTTCGACCATCCGCCGGTATTTCCGTTCCCCGCGCGGCTCATCCGGATGGGATGGGATGGTCCATAGGTCGTGGTTGCCGGGGACCCAGAGCAGGCGAGCGAACCGGCGTGACAGAACGGTGAGCGCGAAGCGCAGATGCTCGTCCGTTTCGCCCACGTCGCCGGCCACGATCAGCCAGTCCTCCGGATGCGGCGCGAGATTCAGCAGCGCCTTGCGGTTGGATTCGTGGCGGAGATGGAGATCGCCGAGCGCGTAGAGCTTCAATGGATCGACTCTAGGGGAGGCGTGCCTAAATCGGCGCCCTCGATCTCGCGAAGGTAGTCCGGCCGCTCCGGCGGCGTTTGCGGGTCGACCGGACCCTCGCCCGGCAGCAGGAGGGTCTGGACCAACTTGCCCTCGGGGCCGACGTAGACCTCGGTTGCCGGATGGCGGATCGGCTCCAGCGAATAATCGGGGTGGTAGACCAGACCGCCGCCGGTCGGGATGCCGATCCCCTTGACGTGCTCGCCCGCCCGCGGCACGACGCGATGGAGCATCGGCCAATCGGGCTCGGCATGCGCGTCGATCACGAACGGCACGACCCGGAAGGTGTCGAACAGCCGATCGCTCCCTTCGTCCAGACCTTTGAGCCCGAGCTGGATCGCGCCGGCCGAGATGCCGACCAGGAGCGCCCCGGCGTAATAGCGGGCAAAGATCTTCGCGCCGAGGTCGTTGGCGTCGAACGCATCCCAACCGCGGCGGACGTCGCCGCCGGCAAACAACAGCAGGTCGGCCTGCTCGATGAACGCGAGATCGTCGGAGCCCAAGCGCGCCGGGATGTGGCGGCAATTCCGGATGCCGATGCCGTCCATCGCCGCGAGGAACAGCTCGTAGAACTCCGGTGCGTCGCCGTTGGAAGCGCCGAAATAGGCGGCCGACAAAGGCCGCGAAGACCCTTCCGCGGGGTCGAGATCCTCGATCAGAAGGTCGCGCAAGCGCTCTAGAAACAGACGCTCGCCGTCGCGCCAGAACAGCATCTGGGAGTCGGAGAAGAGGTAGACCGGTTTGATCGTAGCCATGGCGTGGCGCCAAGGATATCAGGCCCGTTCAGGGTGTCTCCGTCTCCGCCCGCCGATAGACCCAGCGCACGGAGACCGGCGGCAGCGGGCCGTAGCCTTCGAGCGAGACGACGACGATCAGCTCGGGCTTGCCGTCGATGCCGGCGGCCACGCGGTAGAGCTCGCTCCGCTCCGGGCCGCGGGTGGGGCTCTCGTAGATCGTCAGCTCGCCGTCCTTCCAGGTCGCCCAGCTTTTGATCGCCGTGCCGTCGGGGCGCTCGCGCTTGGTCTTCTTGGCGTTGGGCGCGATCGAAAGCGGGGGAGCGTGGAGCAGCGGATCGGACGCCTCCGGCTCGGTCGAGATCGTAAAGGTGCCGTTCGCGAAGGCGATTTTCTGTTCGAGCGGCGCCTCCATCCGTCCGGAGAGCTTGGCCATGTCCGGCGCTTCGACCGGCGGCCGGAAGCCGCTGTTGCCGGTCCCCGGAGGGCCGCCGCCGGGCCGCCCGCCTCCGCCGCCGCCTGGCCCGGAAAAACCACCGTCCCGCGCATGGCTGTGCGCCTCGCGCATCGCGCTCCGGAAATCTTGGCTGCGATCCGAGTCGAGCTGCCAGCTGCCGAGCAAGGGCTGGACCGCCGCCTCCGTCGGAGGAGGCGCCGCCGCTCCGACGGGACCCGCGGTCAACGCCAGCATGAGTCCCAGCTCGAGGCCTAGGCCCGATCCGAGAATTCGCCGCCGAAATCCTTGCCGTCCCTGCGGTCCATTGGGTGCTTTCAGTTCGCTCATGCGTTCAGTTTACCCCGGCCCCCCGCCGAAGAACTTGTAAGCGATGTAAGAAACTGCCGCCTCCCGCCGTCGCCCGAAGCGCCCCTTGCTAAGCTCTCCTGCGATGTCGAAACCCGCCCGATCGAAGCCCGGCACCGGCGCCGCCGCAGCGAGCGCCCGCTCGTCGCGCCTGGCGGTAGCCGCGCTGGTGGGGCTGCTCGCCCTGCTCGGCGTGCTCCAGTGGCGCTGGATCGGCGAAGTGAGCCGGCTTGAAAGGGAACGCACGCGACGCTCGCTCTCCGAAGCGGGGGAGGGGCTGGTCGCCGATCTCGATCGCGAGCTGCTACGGGTGTTCTTCTATTTTCAGCTCGGCCCTCACGCGTTGCGGATGCACCTCGATCCGCAGCTGAATCTGCCGGTCCCGCCGCCTTCGGGAGCCGGTGCCCGCGCGACCGATCCGGCCGATCTCGACACGAGGGTGGCGAGCCAGCTGGCGCTCTGGCGCCAGAATGCTTTCTATCCGCGCCTGGTGCGCGCCGTGTATCGGGCGAGCGGCCGCCCGGCGGAGCTGTCGCTCTGTTCGACCGTTCCGCCGGTCTGCCGGCCGGTCCTTTGGCCGCCCGATCTCGCCGCGGCGCGACAGCGGATCGACGCCGGGCTCACCGGGCCGGAGGTCGAGCCGCGCGCGCCGGCCCTTCTGCTGCCCCTTTCTCTGGCTCCCCATGGCGGACCGCTCGGACCGTTTCCCGGGATGGCGGAGCCTTCGCCCGGCGCGCCGCCCGGAACTCGCCCCGGCGGCACGCCGGGAACGATCCTGGTAGTGCAGTTCGATGCGAATCTGATGGCTCACGAGATCCTGCCGCAGCTGGCGGAGCGCTATTTTCACCTGACGAAACGGCCGGAGGTGCGTCTCGCCGTGGTCGGGCCGAACGGGGTCCTCTATCGGTCCGATCCGGGGTTTACGCCGAAATTCGATTCCGGCGACGATCTCTGGCTGCCGATGCTCGAATTGCGCGGGCCGGTCGAGTTCCACCGCCTGTTGCCCGAGCTGCTGCATGGCGCAAAATTCGAGCTGCCGGTGCCGGGGCACGGGTCGGAGCGTGGGCCGCAGCACGGCCGAGCTCACCGAGAGCTGCGGCAGGCGTTCCTGTTTCGCAGTCCGGATCCGCCGTCCGGCGCGGCCGGCACCTGGGCGCTCGCGATCTCCGACCGCGCGGGCTCGCTCGAAGCGGCGGTGGGCCACGTGCGCGCACGCAATATGGGAGTGAGCCTCGCGATCCTCGCTCTGCTCGGGGCGAGCCTGTTCGTCCTCGCCCGCTCGGCCGCCCGGGCGCACCGGCTCGCCGAGCAGCGGCTCGAATTCGTCGCCGGGGTGACCCACGAGCTGCATACGCCGATCGCGGCGATCCGCGCCGCGGCGCAGAACTTGGCCGACGGCGTAGTCGCCGAGCCGGCCAAGGTGCGCGAGTATGGCGGCCTGGTCGATCGCGAAGGGGCCCGGCTGTCGTCTCTGGTCGCCCAGGCGCTGGAGCTGGCGGGGATCGAGTCGGGCACCCGGGCGTTTGCCCCGGAGGCGCTCGCGGTGGCAGAGGCGATCGATCGCGCGCTCGAAGACGCCGGCCCGGCGCTCGCCCGCGTGGGACCCCCGGGCATCACCGTGGAGCGCGACGCCGACGCGGAGCGCGCGATCCCTTCGGCGTTCGCCGACCGGGCCGCCCTCCGGCTCGCCCTGCGCAACCTGATCGAAAACGCGGCGAAATACGCCGCCTCCGGTGGCTGGGTGGGTATTCGCACCGCCGCCTCGTCCGGCGCGATCACGATCCGGGTGGAAGATCGCGGCCCCGGGGTGGCGGCCGAGGATCGGCCCCACCTGTTCGAGCCGTTCGTCCGCGGTCGCGCCGCGTCGAGCGCGGTCGGCTCGGTTTCGGGCGCGGGCCTCGGCCTTACGCTCGCCCGACGGGCGCTCGAAGCGACGGGCGGAACCGTCGAGTTGCGCGAAGGACCGGGTGGCGTCGGCAGCGCGTTCGAAATCCGGCTGCCGGTGGCCGTTAGGGGAGACCACGAACGATGAGCGGCGAGCGCATCCTCCTGGTCGAAGACGAGCCGAGCCTGCAGCTCACGCTCTCCGATCGACTGAAGAGCGAGGGCTATCGGGTCGAACCGGCGATCACCGGCGACGCCGGAGAGGCGCGAGCTCTCGCCGAATCGTTCGACCTGATCATCCTCGACGTCATGCTGCCGGGGAAAAACGGCTTCGACGTCTGCCGAGACCTGCGCCAGCGCGGCCTCGACGTGCCGATCCTGATGCTTACCGCCCGCACCCAGGTGGTCGACCGGGTGGTGGGCCTGAAGCTCGGCGCCGACGACTATCTGAGCAAGCCGTTCGAGGCGATCGAGCTGCTCGCGCGAATCGAGGCGCTGCTCCGGCGGGCGCGGCCGAAAAATGCCTACGGCAACGGCGGGCCGCCCCCGGACACGTTCCGTTTCGGCGACGTCGAGATCGATTGGAAACGCGCCGAGGTCCGGCGCGAAGGCGTGCCGGTCTCGCTCTCCGCTCTGGAGCTGAAACTACTGCGATATCTGATCGAGCGCCACGGCGAAGTGATCGGACGCGACGAGCTGCTCGACCGGGTCTGGGGCTACGACGCCACGGCCCAGACCCGCACGGTCGACGTCCATATCGCGTCGCTGCGCCAGAAGCTCGAACCGGTCCCGGCCCATCCGCGTTTTCTCGTCACCGTCCACCGTCTCGGTTACAAGTTCGTGGAGTAGCCTGAAGAATCTCGCTTTACATCCTTGACGTTACCTTTGCGTCCGCTTGAAGACTTGGGGGAGGAGCGCGACCTATCCTGCCCTCACCGTCGGCGCTAACCCGGCCGGCCGCAACGAACTTTCCGAGGAGACTAAGCCATGAAGCGTTGGATTTTCCTGATCGCCCTCGCCGCTTTGCTCAACCCGATCGCTACGGCCTCCGCCGCCACCCCGGCCGACAAGCCGGTGGTGGAAAAGAACGTCGTGTTCATCGGCCGCCCCGGCATGGATGGCCACGGCATGCACCGAATGATGTGGAAAGGCGACGGCCCGCCGCCGATCGTCGACATGTTGAAGACCCAGCTCGACTTGACCGCCGACCAGGAAAGCGCCGCCCGCGACCTCGAAACCACGTTGCGCGAAACGATGAAGCCGCTTCACGATCAGCTCGCTGGGCTCCAGGCAGACCTCGACAGAGCCCTCGATTCCGGGGCCGATGCCGCGACCGTCGGCAATGCCGCGATCGCCGTCCACAAAATCACGAAGCAGATGGAAACCGCCCACCAGGAGTTCCATCAGAGCTTCTCGGACCTGTTGACCGCCGATCAGAAAACGAAATTCGAAGCGTTCCACCAGAGGTTCAAGTTCCGGGTCGGCGGCCCGGGAATGCTTCCCCCGCCAGGCGACGAGAACTGATCCCGCCTTGCTCCTGTGACCCAGGAGCGTGAACCCCATAGAGCGCGCCGTCCGGAGCGAACCCAGGCGGCGCGCTTTCCACTTATGTCTTGGCCGAGATCCGCACGAGCGCCTCCGTCCGATCCGAATGCACCAGTAGGATCAGAAGATCCCCCGCCTCCGCGATCGCGAGCGCCAAATCCACCCCCGCAAGCTCCGTCCCGCTCGGCCAAATCTCCATCACGCCCAACCGGCGCAGCTCCCCCGCGAGAATCGCCGGAACCTCGCCCGGTGGCCGGCCGCGGAGCATCGAAGGCATGTCTTTTACGATTACCAGATCCGGCGCGAATTGCACGGCCGCCGCCGCGAGGTCGCGGAGCGCCTCGTCGTCGCGGTCTCCGGCCTGGCCCAATAGAAGGATGCGGCGCTTCGCGGGGAGGCTAAGGACGAGGGGGCGCAGCGCTTCGAGACCGTGGGGGTTGTGGGCGTAGTCGAGCAGGACGGTGGCGCCGTTCCCGAGCGGGATCAGGTTTGCCCGGCCGGGGTTGTCGGCGGGGGAGGTGCCGATCGCGGCCAGACCCTCGCGCAGGGCGGCGGGGGAGATGCCTAAAGAATCGCCAAGCAGGATCGCGGCGAGGGCGTTCGAGAGGTTGTGCCGCGCGGCGCCGCCGTAGGCGAGGGGAAAATCCGCGATCCGGATGATCTCGATTCGCTCGGCGGGTTCGGCAAGTTCGGAGCCATGCGCGAGGATGAGCGCGTCGCCTTCGAGGTAGGCGGCGGTTCCGCCCGAGGTGACGTGCGCGGCGAGCGGCTCGGTCCTTGATTCGAGCGAGAACCAGCCGAGCGTCAACTGGAAGCGCTCCGCGACCGCCCGGCCGCGGGCCGCCAGCTCGGGATCGTCCCCGTTCAAGACCAGCCGGCTGCCGGGGGTGAGCGTGTGGGCGACCGAGAGCTTCGCCTCCGCGAGGCTCGCCACGTCGAAGACGCCGTATTCGCCGAGGTGGTCGGCGGCCACGTTGGTCACCGCCGCGGCGGTCGCTCGCGAAAGCGGCACGCCCCGCCGTAGCAGGCCGCCGCGCGCCAGCTCCAGAACGCCCAGCTCGACCCGGGGATCGCGCAACGCTTTTCGTGTTCCTTCCGGTCCCGAATAGTCGCCGCTCGCGACCTTCTCGCCGCCGACCACCACGCCGTCGGTGGAGGAAAGGCCGACCACGAACCCTGCCGCCCGGCCGATGCTCGCGAGCAGACGCACGGTCGTCGTCTTGCCGTTCGTGCCGGTGACTACGGCGTGCGGGATGTCGTGGATCTGGGTCCAGTCGACCGGCGGATAGGAAATGGGCTTCCCAACCCTCACCCCCAGCCCCTCTCCTAAGGGGGGTGAGGACTCCGGTCGCTCGAACGTCCGGCTACCCGTCCCCAACCCGACCGTCACCGCCTTGTCGTCGATCAGAAACGTCACGCCGTGGGCGAGCGCTCCGTCGCGCAGGGCCACGAGCTGCGGATCGCGCTCGGCGTCAATCGCCTGGCGGAGCGCCTCCCGAATCGGTGCCGGATCCTGTTCCGCCTCTCCCGCCCGCGCCGTGACCGCCGTGATCGCCGCCACCGCCGCCGTCCAGGCCGCCTCCGCGACGTCGCAGGCGGCGAACAGAGCATCGAACGGCGCGGTGATCGCGAGACTCGCCCCGCCCGAGAAAGGTCGGACCGAGATCGTTTCATCGGCCCAGCCCAGCGAGTCGAGCAGTCGGCGGACGCGCTCCCGCCAGAGCTTGACGACGTTCTCTTGCCATGGATCGAAGGACACGTCGATCACCGCTCCCTCGCGGTCGAGCAGGAGACCGGGTCCCGTCAGGCGGCGCGAATCGATAAGCTCCATCGGAGCGCGCAGAGTATCCCGCCGAGGCGCAATCGATCCAGGATCTCGATCGCGGGATTTTTCGGGCACCAAATCGGCGTTGGAAGTGTCTAAGAGGTCATCGTGTGGAGGGGTGAGGCTCGCCCGCTCGAAGCGAGGAGGTTCGATGATCGACCCGGGAGTTTCCGCGTCGCTGTTCGCCCGCATCCTGCCCATGTCGGCAGGGTCGGCGCCGGCCGTGCCGACCGGGCCCGACGTAGGCCAGATCTCGGTGGTCGCGACACTCTGCGCGCTGTTTTCGATCGCCCTGATCGTCCGGCCGCGAGAGGCGACGGTCGACCTCTTCGCCCCCGCCTCCTCGCCGCCGCGCGCCGCCACCTGGGCGGTCACTCTCGGAGTCGCCGTCTCCGCCCTCCACCTATTAGGAGCCGCGCTGCTCGTCTGCGGCGTCCTCGGAGCCGGAGGCTCCAGCGGAATGCGCGCCGCCGGCTGGCTGATCGTCCCCGGCCTCGCCGGAATGCTCGCCTTCACCATGCCCTTCGCCAACGCCATCGCCTGGCGCCGAGGCTGGTGGAGCCCCGAATTCCGCCTCTGGTACGCCCTGCTCTCTTTTGCGGCGGTGGTCTTCGTCGGCTGGCTGGTGCCCTGGTCGATGGCCGGCTTGCGGTAAGCCGTCGGGGTGCCTGCCGCCGCGGTCAGCTGTACCCGTTGGTTTGAGGAACGCCCCCTCGGTCGCGCTCCCCCTGGGACCGCCGGCGTCTCGCCGGCGTTTTTCTACTCCGGATTCGTCTCCTGCGTCGGCACCCCGCCTTCGATGCCGCTCGTCATACCCGGGTTCCCGCCGGTCAGCTCACGCAGTGCCTGGTCCAGCTGCTTCTGCTGCGGTGCGGAGATCTGAGGAACCTGAGGAGCGTTGCCGGAACCGGGAAACATATTCGCGACCGCGCCATGGAGAAGGTAGAAAGCGAAGCCCGCTCCGAGGCAGAGAACGGCGGTGACGAAGAGCGGGCCGAGGAGCGAACGCTCGGCAGCCGTAGGGCCGGTGGGTGGCAACAGCGGCCCGCCGGCTTCGGCCTGGGCTTCGCGGCGGCAGAGCACGCAGCCGGTCATTTTCGCCGGGTCGTAGTGGAGCCCGTGCTTCTCGCACTTGGCGAGGGGCGCGCGTTCTCGGGTGTCGGTCGTGGGTTCGGTCATGGCCCGCGGGTCGCCTACTGAAAATACCCCACGACGTCCAACACCAGATGCACCGTGCCGGAGGACTGCACCGCGCGCAGCGAGAGGGAGCCGGCGGCGAGGGGCAGGATGGCGTTGTTGGTGCGGGTCTGATTGGTGGAGTAGCTGATCGCGGTGGCGACGGGTAAGGGCGTACCGGTCGGCCAGGCGCGCAGCTCGCCGCTTCGGGTGGGGGAAACGACGCTCAGGTTGAACGCGACGGACTCGGCGTCGGCCGGCACGCCGCAGAGGCCGGCGATTTGGAATCCCCGGTTGACGTTCGCGGCGAGCGCCGGGCCTCCGGCGGGGCCGTTGGCGTTCCGGGTATCGATCGCGCGGCAGGGGGTGACGGCGTGGAAGCGCGAGGCCGAGCGGTGGCAGACGCCGGAGCCCGAGTCGGTGAAGGTGCCGCCAGGGACCTTGACGAAGCGCCAGTCGTAGCCCGTGCGCCGAAGGGTTAACTCCAACAGGCCGAAGTCGGTCGATTGCGCGGCCTCGCGGTTGGCGTGCGTAGGCTGGAGCGTGTAGAGGATCTTGCCGCCCGTGCCGACCACGAATTCGCGCAGGCCGTTTGCCGGATCGGCGACTCCCGACGGCCCCTGCGGTGCGAAGCGCTCGTAGATGTGGTCGTGGCCGTTCAAGATCACGTCGGCATGCGCGTCTTGAAGTGCCTGCCAGAGGGGTTGAGTCATCGCATCGTCGCCGTGCGGCCCGGAGGAGAATCGGGGGTGGTGCCAGGCGGCGAGCGTGCAGACGCCGGGGTTGGCCGCGAGGTCGGCGCGCAGCCATTGCTCCTGCGGCGAGCCGGCGCCGCAGCCGCCGATCAGGGCGCAGTTCGAATTGAGCACGATCAGGTGCCAGCTGCCGAGGTCGAAGCTGTACCAGCCCTTGGCCGGATCGCCTGCGGCGGCGCCGAAGTATTGGTAATAGCCGGCGGCGTTCGGGGTCACGTATTCGTGGTTGCCGGGGACCGGATGGGTGACCGACTTCACCCGCCCCCAGGTCGGATCGTACGAAGCTTGGAAGTTGGCGAACGAGCCGTCTTCGTACTGCACGTCGCCGAGCGGCAGCACCGCTTCGTAGTGCCCCGCGACCGCGAGGTCCGAAGTCGCCTTCATCCGGCAGGCGGCGGCGGTGCCGAGACCGTTGTTGAAGTTCGGGTCGGAGGGGGCGCAAGCGATGTCGCCGACCGCGGCGATCGTCGCGGCGCCCGCCGAAACGGGTGCAAGGGCGAGCAGCGCGGCGCCAAAGAGCGGGCGAAGGCGCGTTCGCAGGCTCATGGCGCGGGCGCGAGAATCGCGAGCACCACTAGGTTCTCGCCGCCGTCGTTGCGGATGCCGTGTGGCGCGTCCGAAGGGGCGATCAACATGTCGCCCGCGACCATCGGCCGCTCGCCGTCGGCGAGCAAGAACAGCCCCGACCCGGCGAGCACGTGGTACACCTTGTCCATCCCGGCGTGGGCATGCAGCCGGTGCTCCTGCCCGGGCTGGAACGTGTTCAGGCCGACGAGCAACCGATCGGATTGATACAGGGTCGCCTTGCCCATGCGATCGGCCGAAAACTTGGCGTGATCGAGAGGACGGAACACCTCAGGGGGCAAGGGGGCCATGGTTCCGCATCATACTCTTATTGCTCTACCTCCAAAGAAAGCGCCAACTCTCGCTCCCTTCGCCGAACCGACTCCGGCCGCTCGGTTGGCGGTTAGACGTGCTGATCGACCAGGACCGGGTTTCCGTCAGGGTCGAGGGCCATGAAATACGCCGGCCCCTTCGTCGTCTCGTCGGCCTCGGCCACCAGTGTTCCTCCTTTGGGATAGAAGGCTGCCGAGCCCGACGCGATGTCGCGCTTGAATCTCTGCCTTCCTGATCTTACGCCGCCAACTTCACCGCGACCGAGACGCCGGCTTTCGCACAGAGTCCCACCAAATAGTCGAGCGAGAACTTCTCGACCTTGTTGCGAGCGATCTCGGAAATCCGAGGCTGCGCCACTCCCAGGTGCTCGGCGGCCTGTTTCTGGGTCAGTCCTTCGCTGTCCATCCACCGGCGCAGAGCCTCGGCCAGCTCGCAACGAAGCAGAAGGATCGCCGCCTCATGTGGAGGAAATCCTAGGTCGAGAAATACATTGCCGCTCCCCGCGGTGACTCGTGTTTCAGTACTCTTCATGGCGGTCCTCCGATCGGAACGCACCGGATTCGTCCCGTATTCGGATTTCGAAGGCCTCGGCACCGACGCTCGGCATCGGCTTGAAATCCGCCGGTTCGCGTCCCGCCGGCACCATGAACAGCTCCTGCCCGGCGCTTCGACGAGCCGACGCAGGGAACGCTGCCAAATCCTTGCGGGAGGTACCCACGAAGCGCACTTCCTTCACGGCCTGAGAATACGACTATCTGTAACTCGCCACGAATCGCATTTGGGTCGCGGCCGGTCCAGAGCCGGGCTCCGCCCGTTTCGTGATCCAGGATCAACCGAGCCGGTCGAAGCTTCTGGTGACTGACGGGATTGCCGGCAGTACCCACGAAATCTTCCGGATCGACGACCCGTTTGCCCGCACGTTCGTCGACGAGCCGACCGCCGCGGGCGCTCTTCTTATTTCTTCGCCGCCGATTCGGCGACCGGCCAAGAGCTCTGGGCCACCGACGGCACGACGGCCGGGCCCGGACATCCGTCATGCCCGGCCGGTTGTCTTCGACCCCCCAGGACTTCGCGGTGTACGGCGACGATCTCTACTTCAGCGCCGGCCGGCCGGACGTCGGCTACGAGCTTTGGAAGCTGCCGCTTTCGGTGCTAGAGCCGTGAAGCGGTCGACATCCGACTCCTTCGAATTGAAAGAGAGGGCGGTCAACTTGATGGAGTTGGCGAAGCCGTCTGTGGGGATCTGCGTGCGGCTCCAGGTTGGCACGGCCGTTGCTTGCTGTATCCTTTGATCGCAGCAATGCTCGCATACGTTAATTTGGAATGTTTGAATCAAGGCGTTCTGGGACGGAGAATCCAATCATGAGACTCGCGGATAGGGTAACCACCCCGATGTTTCTCAGCAACGAGCTCTCGGGCCGACCGAAGCCGAAGCCGCTCCTCGCACGCGATCTCAAGCTGAGCGACATTTCTGAGGCCTACGACATCGTCGGAGAGGCGGCTAAAGAGAAAGCGCTCAACGTCATCCTCCGCACCGCAGGAGCCAAACGAGTCTCGCCAAAGAACAGCCGAGCTTGAGGGACGAGTAGCCACCAGACGTGCGCTTAAAACGCGATCTTGTGGGTGCCAAGAGGATCTCCCTTGCCGGTGCATAGGGGGAAGTCTCCGACGTTAGAGATCACCGGCATCGCAATGCTGCGTAAGCGCGGCGTCGCTTGACCAGGCGGGCAAACCGCTGAGCTAATCAGCGTCAACCGCGAGCACCAGCTTTGGGCCGGGGCGACGTTGCAATCTATCTCGAACAGCCAGCCGGAGGAGTCTCAATGAGCACCGCACTCGATCTCGTCACCCTTGCCGCCGCTCTTCGCGAGGTGGAATCGTTTTCCGGGGAGACCGGTTGGCGGGCACGCAACGCCGAGCAGAAGGCGCTCCTGGCGCGTCTCGAGACGCTGTCAGGCGATGCCGCCCGCGTGCCCGAGGTCGCCGCCTGGGCGCGCCGCACGGCCGAGGAGATCAACGAGATCCTCGCCGCGCGTGAATTCTCGATCCGCCTTAACCCTTGGCCCGACAACGGGGAGAGCTTCGGCGTCGTTGCGATCGCCGACGTGACGGTTGCCTGGCTTCTGGAGGGTAAGACGAAGGACGGCCGCGGCAAAGCGTTTGAAATTCACGGCCACCGGGCCTTCCGACTCGATGTGAGCCAAGCGGGGGTCAGCTTCCGCAGGGTGCCGGGAACGGATCACCCGCTGATTTGTGTTTCGACCCAATCGGGCGATGAGGTCTGGATGATCCGGCTCGAGCAGCCCTCCGAGGGGCTCGCGCTTTTCGAGACCTGGGAACGCCTGCAGCAGGAGGCGGCCGCGGCCCCCCTCGCCGGGTTCGACGGCCTGATCGCGCCGATGATCCATCTGGACACGTCGCCCGACATCTCCTGGCTTCTGGGTTTCGAGGTCGGAACGACGCCGTGGGGCCTTGTGCAGGCTCTGGCGCAGATTCGGCTGGGAATGAACCAGAAGGGGGCGCGGGTCATTTCGGCCGTCGCGGTTGAAATGTCACGTGGTCTTCCCGAGCCGCCGATCGATTATGTCCTTGAGGGTCCGTTCCTTTTCGCGTTGGTCCGTCCGGGTCTCACGCACCCGCTGGCCGTCGCCTACCTCGACGAGTCGTGCTGGCAGGATCCTGGAGATCTTGGAACGATTTAGTCGCTGGGTCCGGTGCTGTTGGCGCCGACGGCGATAGGCTGCGATCTCAGGGCGACGCCGCCCCCGTGATACCGTTTTGGATCTACCTCCAAAGCATCCTCCAGACCCTCGATCCCTTGAGGAACACCGACATGAAAGACGACCAAACCGTCCTGGCCGAGCTGGTCGAGCGCCACCCTGGCATCCACGTTCTGCGCGGTGGCGGAGAGCATGGCCGGAGCTGGAACGGGATTCAGTACCAGCAGGGGATTTCGGGCCGGAACGTGGGTGCCAAGAACCTGTCGATCAATGTCGCGACGGTGCCGCCTGGGGCGATCGCTTATGCCCACATTCACGATGGGTTCGAGGTGATGCTCTACATCGTCCAGGGGCGGGTGCGCCACGACTTCGGTGCGAATTTGGAGAACTCGGTGGAGAACGAGGCGGGCGATTTCATCTTCATCGAGCCGGGGGTGCCGCACGAGGTGTTCAATATCGGCGACGGGCCGCTCACCGCGTTCGTCGCCCGTTCGACCGCGGACGAGTGGGACAAGATCATCGATGTGCCGAGCCGCTATCGGCCGGAGGTGCTTTGACCGTGCGCGGAAAGGCGATCCTGCTTGGAGCCTGTCTCCTGTCGTTGCTTCCCCCGGCCCTTCGCGCCGCCACCCCCTGGACGCCGCCCGACCCGGCGCTGGTCGAGCGGGCGCGAAAGCTTTTGGACGGAACACCCTTGATCGACGGCCATAACGATCTTCCTTGGGAATACCGCAAGCGGGTCGACCGCCGGATCGGCGAGATCGACATCGCGAAGGACCAGACGAAGCTCGACCCTCCTCTCCACACCGATCTGCCGCGGCTGCGCAAGGGGGGCGTGGGTGCGCAGTTCTGGTCGGTCTATGTGCCGGTCGAGATGACGGCCGGCGAGGCGACGCGCGCGGTGTTCGAGCAGATGGACGTCGTCCGCCGGCTGGCCGAGCGGTACCCGAACGATCTGGAGTTGGCGTTTACGGCCGACGACGTGGTGCGCATTCACAAGGCGGGAAAGATCGCGTCGCTGATCGGGATGGAGGGGGGGCACGCGATCGACTCGTCGCTGCCGCTGCTACGCGCGTTCTACGCCGCGGGCGCTCGCTACATGACGATCACCCACACCAAGAACACCCCGTGGGCCGATTCAGCGACCGACGCGCCGAAGGCGAACGGCTTGACCAAGTTCGGCGAAGAGGTGATTCGCGAGATGAACCGGCTGGGGATGCTGGTCGACCTCTCGCATGTTTCGCCCGACACGATGAAGGACGCGATCGCGGTGGCGCAGGCGCCGGTGATCTTTTCCCATTCCTCCGCGCGCGCGCTCTGTGACCATCCGCGGAACGTCCCGGACGACGTGCTCGCGCTGCTGCCGAAGAACGGCGGGGTGGCGATGGTGACCTTCGTGCCCTCGTTCTTGACCGAGGCGCGGCGGCAGTGGGGCGCGGCGATCGACGGCGAGGAGAAGCGGCTGCAAGGTCTCCATCCCGAGAATGCCGAGCGGGTGAAGAGCGATCTGGCCGCCTGGAAGGTCGACCACCCCGAGCCGCAGCCATCGGTCGGAGACATCGCCGACCATATCGAGCACGTCAAGAAGATCGCGGGGATCGACCACGTCGGGATCGGCTCGGATTTCGACGGCATCACCTCGACGCCGATCGGCGCGCGCGGCGTCGACGCGTTCCCGGTCGTGCTCGCCGAGCTGCTCCGCCGCGGCTGGAGCGACGCCGAGATCAAGAAGCTCGCGGGCGAAAACCTGCTGCGCGTCCTCCGAGAGGCCGAGACGGTGGCGAAGCGCCTGCAGAAGGAACGCCCGGCTTCCGAGGCGACGATCGAGGTGTTGGATAAAATGTAGGGGCGAGGCACCATGCCTGGCCCCTACGGCGGTTCGGTCTCCGAGTCCTCGGTTTCCTCAACCACAGAGAGGATCAAACCGCATTCGGGGCATTCCGCCGCGCCGGGCGGGAGGTTCGTGCCACAGGCGGGGCAGGCTCCCTCCCGCATTTCCGGAATCTCCTCGCGCAGGCCGGAAAGGTAGACCTCGCGGTCGACCGCGACAGCGGCCTCGGCATCTTCGACGCGGACGAACAGGCCGTATTGTTCGCCGGTGGCGCTCTTCTGGATCCGCACCGGGATCTCCCGCTGTTCGAGGGCTTCGGCGAGATCGAGAATCCAGTCGTAAGCGGCGGCGCGCACGATCACGACTTCGGCATCCGGCGGGATCGCGGGCTCGGGTTCCTTGGGTCCCTCGTCGTACTCTTCCTCGTCATCGTCTTCGTCCCGGTCTTCCTCCCGGTCTTCCTCCGCCGTCGGGGCCTGCCGGCGGGGCGCCAGATCGGCCTCCGGGTATTCGAACGGGACCTCGTCGTCGCGCACGTCGGTCGGGCCGCCGCAGTCGAGGCACTCCAACACCTGCATTTGAAACTCCGACCGGCAGCGCGCGCAGTAGCGGATGAGCATCGGGGATCTCCGTGGAAGAGGGTACCGAGAGCGCGAATATAGAACGGCGGAGGCGTCGATTCGCGCGGCGGCACGGGTTTGAAACTAGAATGCATGACCAGCTATGAATCCCAGAGTCTACGGCCTCGGCCTGCTGACGCTTTGTCTCGCGGCGCCCCGGGCGGCTGCGGCCGGCGAGCTGAGCGCCGCGGAGATCGCGTGCGACGCCCTCCGCCTTTCCGGCCTGCTCGAACGGAGCGCCGTTTCGGCGCCACAGTCAACGAAGACAACCAACCTCGCCCTGTCGTTGACCGCGAGCGGAGATTTCTTCGGGATCGAAACCGGCGGCGGCGCGGCGGGCAGCCCGGATGCCGCGCTCGCGTTTTCGACCAACCCGGAAGAGACGACGCTGCTGCGCAACCCCGCTCGGCCGCAGCTCTTCTCGGTGAGCTTGACGCGCAACGATTTGAATTCCGACCGGGTGGTACCGGGCGACGCCCGCGAGCTGCACCTTTCGGTCAACCCGACGCTCGATTTGGCGAATCCGCCGGCCGGAAACCTCTTGGCGATCGACAATCTCCTCGCGGGCGGCAAATCGACCGATGCCAAGCCGGGGCGCGGCCTCGGTTCGCTGATCGTCCCGTGCCACGACGATTTCTCCGCCCGCGACGTCCACGTGTTTCGCGTCCTGTCTCGGATCGCCCGGATTGAGGCGGTCGGCGCCCGCAGCGTCGAGCTGGCGATCTATCGCGGCCCGCTCGCCGATTCCTACCGGTTCGATGCCTACGTCTACGATTCCGTGGGCGCCAGCCTCGGCCGCCTGTCGGGCGCGCTGTCGATTCCCTCGCAGCCCTCCGGCGAGCTGGGGGTCGCTTCGATGGAGGTCTTTCCCCCCTGCCAGGCGGGGACCGCCACCGAGTGCAGCAGCCTCGCGGGCGACGGCGCGATCGCGCTGTTCAAACCGGTGGTCTCCGGCCTGCCGCCGCCCACGCCGTACCGCGCCTCGACCGCCGGTCCGCACCAGACCGACGTCGATTTCGCCGACCTGCTCGCCGGCACCTCTTGGAGGCGACCGCTGTGAGCCGCGCCGCCGGTACAGTGCGAGGATTGCTGCTCGGTCTGCTTCTGGCGCCGGCCGGAGCCGGCGCCGAGACGTTTACCGTCCGCTCTTTGTCGAACGACACGTTCGTCCCCTCGAACCTGACGATCCAGGTCGGCGACTCGGTCCAATTTCTAAACCAGGGGAGCGGCTTTCACAACGTGATCGAGGACGGCGGAGCGTTCCGCTGCGCCGAAGGGTGCGACGGCCAAGGGGGGAGCGGCGATCCGTCGTCGGCCGGTTGGAGCTTCACCCTGACGTTCGATACCGCCGGCACGATCGGCTACTACTGCGATGTCCACGGCTCGCCGGGCGTCGGCATGATCGGCAAGATCCAGGTGATCGCCCCCGACTCGCCGGGCCGGCTCGAATTTTCCGCCGAGAGCTATTCCGCGGCAGAGGCGAGCGGCGGCACCTCGATCGTCGTCCGGCGCACCGCCGGCACCACTGGCGCGGTTTCGGTCCATTACGCCGCGAGCCCAGGGACGGCCTCTGCGGCGGACTTCACGCCGACCTCCGGCACTCTCCTCTGGGCCGACGGCGAGGTCTCGGTGAAGACCTTCTCGGTTCCGATCGCGAACGACACCCTGGTCGAGGGCAACGAAACCGTGCGGCTCGCGCTCTCTCAACCGACCGGCGGCGCCTCACTCGGGCGGTCGAGCGCGGTGCTCACCCTGGTGGACGACGACGCGTTGAATTCTCCCGGCCGGCTGCGCTTCCGGGTGCCGACCTTTGTTGGCGCCGAAGGGAGCGCGGCGCAGATCGGCGTGGTGCGCGAGGCGGGCGCCGTCGGCGCGGTGTCGGCCGGCTACGCCACGAGCGACGGCACGGCCGCCGCCGGCTCGGCTGGCTCTGATTACCCCTCGACCTCCGGCACGGTCTCGTTCGCCGCCGGGGAATCGGGAGAAAAGACGATCTCGATTCCGCTGGCCGCAGACGAGGACGTGGCGGCCGAGGCGTTCCAGATCGCGCTGTCGAACCCGATCGGCGGCGCGGTCCTCGCCTATCCGTCGCGCGCCACGGTGGTCATCCTGCCCTCTTCGGCAGCGGTGGGCGCGCTCACCGCCGACGAGGTCGCCTGCGACGCGGAGCGCCTCTCCGGCCTGCTCGCCCGCGGCCGGGCGCTCGCGCCGCGATCGAGCCGGCCGACGTTTCTCGCGGCTTCGTTCACCGGCACGGGCGATTTCGCCGGCCTGGCCACCACCGGTCTCGGCGGGGCGGGCGGCGGCGGGGGAGAGGCGGCGCTCGCGTTTTCGACCAATCCGGAAGAGACGACGCTGCTCGCCAACCCCTCCCGACCGCAGCTCTTCTCGGTCAGCCTGGCGCGGAACGAGCTGAATTCCGACCTGGTGGCCCCGGGCTCCGCCGACGAGCTGCGGTTGACGATCAACCCGACGCTCGATGAGAACCCTCCGGCGGGCAACCTGCTGGCGATCGACAACCTCGCGGCAGCCTCGGGCCATCCCGCGGACGCCAAGCCGGGCCGCGGCATCGCGCCGCTGCTCGCCTCCTGCCATGGCGATTTCGGCGCCGGGGACGTCCAGCTCTTCCGGGTTCTGCCCAAGCTCGCGCGCGGCGAGACGGCGGGGCCGGCGGAGGCCTCGGGATTCGAGCTGGCGATCTACCGCGGTCCCGAGCCCGACGCCTATCGGCTCGACCTTTTCCCCTTGGGCGCGAACGGTACGGCGAGCGGCCGGCTCTCGGTCCCGCTCGACGTCGTTCGCTCTGCCGGCGGCGACCTCGCGAGCGGCACCCTCCGTCGACTTGGGCCTTGCGCTCCGGGGCAGGCGAGCGGTTGCTCGGACCTCTCCGGCCTAGGGGGCAACGCTGCGCTGGCCCTGTGGAAGCCGGTGCTTTCCGGTACGCCCCCGGCGACGCCCTACCGGATTTCGGCCTCCGGCCCCGCGGAGGTCGCGGTGGATTTCGCCGATCTGCTGGCCGGCACGGCGTGGCGCCGGCCTTTGGAAGGATTGGAGCCGGGCGACGTTCGGCTCGGCTTCAACCTGATCCGCGATTTCTAGGTATCCTTCCCGGCAGACTTCGATTCTAAACCCGCTCATTCGGAAGAGCCCGCGCCACCCGGCGCTTAAAGCCCCAAGGAGGCTTCCATGCACGCGAACGCCCGCCGTAGCGCCACCGCCGTCGGTCTCGTCGTCCTCTTGTCCGCGGCGCTCGCCGCACCCTCCCCGGGTCGCGCGGCCGGCGCGCCTCTCGGGGCGGAAACCCCCGAAAAACTGGTCGAACGGATGCGCAAGTCGGCGGAGAAGAAGGACTTCCGCGAGCTGGCGGCGTGTCTCGCGCCCGCGCCCAGGAAAGAGCTGGCGCAGATGATCTGGATGGGCGCCACCATGATGATCGGCATGGCGGCCAGCATGGGCACGATGGCGCAGGGAATGGGCGAAGCGATGGCCGGGGAGGCCAAGGAAGGCGAAGCGAAAGCCGACCAGGCGCCGGCGGCTCCGGTGGCCCCGAAGGTCGATCCGAAGCTCGAAGCGCTCGCCCAGCGCTATGACGCCGTGGCGCACAAGCACGGCCTGCCGGGTCTGAAGGACGAAAAGGAGCCGACAGGCGATCCGGCGGCGCTGTTCGACATGGTTGACGCGGTCGAAGTAGTCGGCGATTTCGGCGCCCTGCTCGACGGCATCGGCGAGGCGACCGGCGAGTCCGCCCCCGCGCCGCCGGTCCCCGCGGGCAAGCTCGAAGGGCTGAAGATCGATGGCGACAAGGCGACCGGCAAGCTCGACGGCGAGCCGGTCACGTTCGAGAAGATCGACGGCCGCTGGTTCATCTCCGAGTTGCCGAAGAAGCCTGAAGCCGCGGAGTAAAGTTGACGAGCGGGCCGCGAAGTGGTATTCCCCCGGACAACTTCGTCGTACTCCATTCCGGCAGGTTGACCCCGAGGATCGCCCGATGCCCAATTGCCGCTTCGCGCTCCGCTTAGGCCTGGTTTTCGCCCTGGTCGCTCTCACCTCGGGAGCGCTTTTCGCGGTCGCCGTCCGGCCGATCGTCGGCCATGCGGCGGCTTTTGGCGTTTCCCGGCCCGCGAGCGAGCTCGCCCGCCTGCCGGTGAACGTCCTGCGGGTTAACAAGGACGGCGAGGCGCGCGGGGAAGAAGAAGAGATCAACGAGCAGAACGGCGAGGACGTGAAGCGAGGCATTCCAGGCCGGGGCGCCGGGGCGCTCTCGCAGTTCCTCGACCCGACCGTGGCGGCGTCCAAGGCCAACGCGTTCCTGCGCGTGATCCCGGCGCCGTCTCTCACGTTCGACGGCATCAACAGCACGAGCGGCATCCTGCCGCCGGACACGAACGGCGACGTCGGCCTCAGCCAATACGTCCAGACCACCAACTCGTCGACCAGCGCGATCACCGCGGTCGGCGTCTTCGACAAGACCTCCGGCGCCCTCTTGGCTCCCGCCTTCTCGATGGCGACGCTGTTCGCGTCGCTCGGCGGCTCGGACCCGTGCGCCGCCAACGACGACGGCGACCCGATCGTGATCTACGACTCGTTCGCCGACCGTTGGCTGATCTCGCAGTTCGTGATCGGCACGGAGCCCACCCGCCAGTGCATCGCGATCTCCCAGACCGGGAACCCCTTGGGCGCCTATTTCGCCTACGACTTCATCATGCCGACGGACGGCGACGGCAAGCTCAACGACTACCCCCACTTCGGCGTCTGGCACAACGCGTATTACATGACCGACAACCAGTTCAACACGGCGGGCACCGCGTTTGAGGGCGGCGGCATCTTCGCGTTCGACCGCAACAAGATGGTCGCGGGCGACCCGACGGCCACCTATATCTACTTCGACATCTTCGGCATTGACCCGAACGCCGGCGGCTTCCTGCCGACCGACGCCGACGGCGTGGTGCCGCCGCCGCCCGGCCTGAACCAGTTGGTGATGGAGTACCGCGCCGACGAATTCGGCGATCCGCTCGACGCCCTGCGCATCTACGAGGTCGTGCCGAACTTCGCGACCCCGATGTCCTCGACCGTCACCGTCCGGCCCGATCTCGCTCTGGCCGCGTTTGACGCCAACCAACCCGCCGGCCGCGGCGATATCGAGCAGTCCGGGGGCGCCAACCTCGATTCGCTCTCCGACCGCCTGCTGCACCGGCTGCAGTATCGCAACGTCGGCACCTTGGTCGCGCCGCTGAACCGGTGGACCGGCAACTTTGGCGTCAACGTCAGCGGCGTGACTCCGACCACGGCGGGCACCTACCAGATCGCCCCGCGGTGGTTCATCCTGCAGAGCGCGGGCACGGCGTTGCCCACCGTGCTCGATCAGGGCACCCATTCGCCCGATGCGGGCAACGGCGCCACCGGCAACAACCGCTGGATGGCCTCGGCCGCGCTCGACAACCAGGGCAACCTGGCGGTCGGCTTCTCGCGCTCCAGCACCACCCTGCGCGCCGACATCATGATCGCCGGCCGGCTCGCCGGCGACGCCCCCGGCTCGCTGGTGCAGGGCGAGACGGTGATGTTCGCCGCCGCCGGTTCGCAGACCTCGACGTCGAACCGCTGGGGCGACTACAGCGCGATGACTGTCGACCCGATCGACGACTGCACCTTTTGGTACACCCAGGAGTATTACTCCACGACCTCGGGCGCCAACTGGCGCACGCGGATCGGCAAGTTCATCTACCCCAGTTGCATCGCCCCGCAAAAAGGCACGGTTGCGGTCAACGTCACCAACTGCGCCTCGGGCGCCCCGATTCAAGGTGCGACCGTCGCGATGACCGGCGGCTTCGTCAACTCGACGAACGCCGGGGGCGCGATCGTCAGCAACTTCATGGCCGGCCCGGGTTCCTACACGGTCACCTCGAACAAGACCGGCTACCTCTCGGGACCAGGGTCGACCGCTCCTGCGGTAGTCACGAACGGCGGCACGACGACGGTCAACGTCTGCCTGACCGGCGTTCCCGCGGTCTCGGCGGGCGCCAACGCGATCGCCGCAGAATCGTGCACCCCCGCCAACTCGGTGCTCGACCCGGGCGAAACGGTCACGTTGAGCCTCTGCGTCACGAATAGCGGCACGGCCGACACGACGGCCGCGACGACCGGCACCCTCCAGGCGACCGGCGGCGTCCTCACCCCCAGCGCCCCGCAGGTCTACGGCGTGCTCGTCTCCGGCGGCCCCGCGGTCTGCCGCAACTACACCTTCACGGTCGATCCGGCGCTCTCCTGCGGCGGCACGGTCACGGCGACGCTCCAGATCCAGGACGGCGCCACCAACCTGGGCAACGTCACCTACGACCTGATCACCGGCGCGCTCACCGGCCCGGTCGTCACCAACACCTTCAGCTACACCGGCCCGGCGGTCGCCATCCCCGACAACGCGCCGGGAATCACCGTCAACTTGCCGGTCTCCGGCATCGCGGCGGGCAGCCAGGTCACCGACGTCAACTTCCGCTTCGACACCGGCGGCGCCTGCACCAACACGATCGGCGACCCCAACGCGGGCCTGGATCACACGTGGGTCGGCGATCTAGTGGTCACGATCACGGCGCCCACGGCGCAGAGCGTTTCGGTCATCGATCGGATCGGCGTACCGGCCTCGGGCTTCGGCTTGAATGCCGAGAACTTCTGCGCCGTGACGATCGACGACGAGGGCGGCTTCCCGCCGATTGAAAACACGGTCTTGAATCCGGTCACCGGCAACTTCTCGCCGAACAACCCGCTCTCCGGTTTCGACACCGTCACCGCGCCGAACGGCAACTGGATGCTCTCGGTCACCGACGGAGCCGGCGGCGACTCCGGCAGCTTGCGCCGCTTCTCGCTGGTCATCGAGACCACCGGCCGAGTCTGCTCGACCTCCTGCATCCTGGGCTGCAGCCTCACCTGCCCGGCGAACCAGTCGTTCAACAACGACGCCGGGGTCTGCAACGCCGTGGTCAACTACCCGGCTCCGACGAGCGTCGGCGCCTGCGGCACGGTCAGCTGCACGCCCGCCTCCGGCACGATCTTCAACGTCGGGACCCAGAACGTCACCTGCACCGATTCAGGAAGTGCCGCCTCCTGCGGCTTCACGGTGACGGTCAACGACACCGAGCCGCCGGTCGTCAACGCGGGCACCTGCCCGGCCATCAACATCTCCGGCCCGGGCGGCACTCCCGTCAACTACACCCCGCCCAGCGCTTCGGACAACTGCGGCCCGGTGGCCGGCAACTGCACTCCCCCCCCGGGCGCGATCTTCCCGAGCGGCACGACCAACGTCACCTGCACCTTCGCCAACGGCACCCAGCAGCCGTTGACCTGCACCTTCCCGCTGACGATCAACGGCTCGATCGTCGACATCCCGACCCTCTCCGGCCTCGGCTTCGGAGGTCTGGCCGCCCTCCTAGCCGCCGCGGCGATGATCGTCATGATGCGTCGTCGGCGAACGGTGTAACCCGGAGAAACGAGCCGCGTAAACCTCGCGGCTCGTTCGAGTGAAACAAAGAGAGGCCCCTTCGGGGGCCTCTTTTCGTTGGGAGAACGATTCGGAATGCCGTGACCCGCTCTTACTTTTTCCACACCTCCGCACCCAACGGAAGCTCATTCAGCTCGGCCCGAGCTTCCCGCCAGGTTGGATAGTGCTGATCCATTAGCGCCATGAATCGCTCGCTGTGGGTTGGGGCAATCAGGTGCGCCATCTCGTGGACGACGACGTATTCGAGGAGGTCCTTCGGTTTCTTCACCAGCTCGGTGTTTAGACGGATGTTTCGTGCCTGGTGGTTGCAGCTTCCCCATTTGGTCTTCATGCGCTGGAGGAAATAGCCGGCCACTTCGACGCCGAGCTTCTGCTCCCACTTCCGAATCAGGTCAGGGATTGTGCGGTGGAGGAGGGACTTGTGCCACTCGTGAATGACCTCCTCGCGTTTTGCCTTGTCGCTGCCCGGCCGGACGGTGAGGGTGATGCTGCGGTGGCTGAGTTTGACGCTGGGCTTACCATCTTCTTCTCGAACGGTGAGCAGAAAGCGCCGTCCCCAGAGGTAATGGCTCTCGCGCTCCACGAACTGGCGGCGTGGTTCCCGCGCCTGGGCACGCAGTTTTTCCTGCTGGTCGCGGATCCAACCCAGCTTGGATGCAGCGTAGGCGCGGGCCACCTCGGGGCGTGTGGTCTTCGGAGCGACCAGCGTCACGCGCCCATGGGGAGGGTGGACGGAAAGGTGGACATGCTTGATGTCCTTGCGCGTCACGGCGATCGAGACCTCGCCGAGTTGGATCGTCTCTTCCATCAGTAGCCCGGCTGGTTCTTGATCAGGTCGAACAAGGCGCGGGTCGCTTCGCGGTCGCGGTCTAGCAGCGGGAACAGCGCATTGAGGACCTGCTTCTCGCGGGTTTCGTCCCCTTTCCAACCCGCCGGAGCCTGCTCGCGCATCACAAGATCGATTTCAAGCGCCAACTCCAGGCGCTCATCCCCGTATTCGGCCCGGGGCTCCGCGACGATTCCGGCCCTGGCGCTGCCCGCCGCGAAGATCCGCGGCAGGTTGTTGTAGATCAGGGTCGCCTCGCGCTTGCCGTGCAGCTCTGCGGGCAGCCCCAAGTCGGTCTGCCTCGCCGCCAACCGCTTGGCCAGAGCCTCCTGGCCACGGAGGAACTCTTCATAGCTGATGGCGCCGGTCCTGAGCTGCTGGATCAGGTCTTCGAGCAGCTTCGACATCTCCTCGTAGAACCGGGGATCGGTCAACTGCTCGCGGAGGATGGTCTTTCTGACGTTGTTGATGATCCCCTCGGCGATCGCATTCTTCGACAGCTTGCCTTTCTCGTTGAGCTGTTGGGCGATTGCGTTGTGGATCCCGGTCTCGACGATCAGCTCGGTCAGCGACATCTCGCCCAGCTTCCCCAATCCCACCGCGGGTTCGGCGTGGATGTAGGTGTTGAGGAGGTGGCGCATGTCCGCCTCGAAGGGCTTGGTGTCGAGCTCCTCGCCCGAGTGCTTTTTGATCGCGGAGCGAATTTCGCCGTAGCGCTCGACCTCCCTCTTGGCCGCAGCCGCCTCGGCGTCGGAATACCCGGCATCCTCAAGGTTCTGTGCGATGGCGACGTAGGCGCGCGCCAAGACCGCGACGGCTTTGTAGAACGAGACTCGCAAGGCTTCGGTCTCGTTGAGCGCTTCGGGGTTGGCGGCGTCGCCGCAAAAGTAGTGGAGGAACTGTTCTACCTCCCGCGGCGGCGGCACCGGCTCGCACAGGTAGCGCAGCGCCTCCAGCGCCGCTTCGAGGTTCTTCCTGCCTTCCTTCAGCCAATCTTTCAAATGGACGTTGTTGTCGCCGCCATCGCCCAGATCGGTATCCAGCTCGTCCGAGTTATAGACGGCGATCGCTTCCTGCACTTTGCCGAACAGCTCCTTGAAGTCGACGATATGGCCGTAGTCCTTGTCGACTCCATCGAGGCGATTGGTCCGGCAGATGGCCTGGAACAGGTTGTGGTCGCGCAGCTCATGGTCGAGATAGATGTAGGAGCAACTCGGCGCGTCGAAGCCGGTCAGCAGCTTGGAGACGACGATCAGCAGCTTCAGGTTCGCCGGCTCTTCGATAAAGCGGCGCTTGGTCTCGTCTTCGTACTGCTTGGTGGTCTGATCGCGCCCGAGGACGTAGTTTGTGTAGGTGTCGAACTTGTAGCGCTCGTCGCTTTGGCTGGGCTCGCGCGAAATCGCATTGTGGTTCGGCTCATACGAGGTGATGATTCCGCAATACCGGCCGAAACTGGTGTTCATAAACAGACGGTAGTAGTGGCAGGCGTCGTAGATCGAGGCGGCGACCAGGAGGGCGGTGCCGTGGTTGTCGTTGAGCCGGGACTCATTGGTGAAATCCTCGATGATGCTGGCGATGATTCGCTGTTTGCGTTCGCCGGAGCTCATCAGCTCTTCCATGGTGGCCCAGCGCTTGCGCAGCACCGCCTTCTGAAAATTGTTGAGGCGCTTGGTCTTCTGCTCGAACCACCGGTCGATGGCGGCCTGCGAGGTGAGCCGCTGCGGCACGTCGCGGGCCTCGTACTTGAGATCCAGGATCACGCCGTCGGCGACACCCTCGTGGAACTTGTAGGTGTGGATGTAGGTGCCGAAGACGTCCTGCGTCATCCGCTTGTCTTTGCGCAGGAGCGGCGTGCCGGTGAAGCCGATGAAGATCGCGCCCGCGAGCCAGCGCTTCATCTGCTTGTTCATGTCGCCGCCCTGGGTCCGGTGGCACTCGTCCACGAAGACGTAGAAGCGTCCGCTGACGCGGGGCGGTTCGCCCTTCAAGTCGGACGCGTCGAACTTGTGGATCAGCGCGCACAGAAGGCGCTGTGTAGGGCTGCCCAGCTTTTCCACGAACGCCGCCCGCGAGGCGATACGCGGCGGGGGAGAATCGGCGCCAATGACCCCGGCGTTTTTCATCACGCCTTCGATCTGCTTGTCCAATTCGTCGCGATCGGTGACGATGAGAATGCGCGCTTCGGGGTCGTGCTCCAGGACCCATTTCGCCAGGAGCACCATTACGATGCTCTTGCCGCTCCCCTGGGTGTGCCAGATGACGCCGCCCTCGCGCTTTGCGATGCGCTCTTGCGCTGCCTTCACGCCGAAGAACTGATGCGGTCGCGGCACCTTCTTCTGGCCGGCGTCGAAGAGGACAAAATTTCGGATCAGGTCGAGCAGCCGGGTCTTGCTACACATCTGGGCGAGCGGGCGGTCGAGCAGCGCGCCCGCAACCGGTGCAGCACCGGTGGGCGCCTCGTCCTTCCATTCGACGAAGAACTGCTCCGGTGTGCCAGCCGTTCCGTAGCGGAGGCCTTGCGAGTCGCTGCCGGCGAAGAGGAGCTGGGCGGTGCTGAAAAACGCTTGATTGAAGATCTCTTCCTGGTTCGTAATGAGTTGCCGTACGCCGTCGCCGATATCGATCGAGCTGCGCTTGAGCTCGATCACCACCACGGCGAGGCCATTCAAATAGAGGACGATGTCCGGACGGCGCTCGTAGCCGCCTTTGAGCGTCACCTCCTCGGCGAGCGCGAAGTCGTTTCGTTCCGGGCGCTCCCAGTCGATCAAATGCACCGTTTCATTCACCCGGCCCGCTGCGATCTGCACCGACACTCCGTATCGCAGGAGCTGGTAGGTGCGCAGGTTGGCCTGGTAGAGCGTGATGCCGGTCGAGTCGGCGGCTCTTTCGAGCTTCTGGAGAGCCGCGGAGATGTGGGCCGCCGAGTAGCCGCGGGTCACGAGGTTGTCGCGCAGGATCGTCGCTTCTATGCGGCGATTGTTCTCGCGCTTTTTCCACTCGCCGAGGTAGCGATACCCGAGGGCGTCGGGACGCGCCGAGTCGGTGAACAGGGCGACGATGCGGTTCTGCGTGGTGCGCTCGGAGCGGAGCGGTTCGTTCATGGTAGAACCTCCCAATGGCCACCCTTGGCTGGGCCGACACGTCGCAATCGACCCGTGGCCTTGAGTTGGCGGATCTGCTTTTCCACCGCCCGTGGAGTTAAGTCCAGAGCTGATGCCATTTGCTGTGCGGAAAGACCCGGCTCCTTCTTCACCATGGCGAGAATTCGATCCTCGGTTTTCGCCGGCGTTTCTACCGGCGTTTCTACCGGCGTTTTCTCCGAACTTTTCTCCGAACTTTTCTCCGAACTTTTTCCGGCCGGATCGCCTTCGCCCTTTGGTCTCACGGCGTGGAGGTACTCAGACGAGAAGGCGAAATCCAGCCAAAGGTCGTGGCCGGCCAGCCGAATCTTCGGCTTCGGTGTTCCGGCGTCGCGGCAATCCTGGAAGATGCGCTGGATGCCGCGTCCCCAGGCTTCGATTTCCCCGGCGCGGAAGAAGGCGTTGGCGATATTCGGGTTGTAGGGAAGCGAAGCGTGCTCGTACAGCAGGTCGCTCAGGTCCCAGCCCTCGGGCAGTACGGCGGGATTCCAGATGCTCAGCCGGTCCTCATAGACGCGGATCTGCACCGGAGCGGCCACGGCATAGTCGCGGTGGATCAATGAATTGAGCAGGGCCTCGCGCAGCGCGGCATCGGGCACGGGGAAGGATTCGATGCGCTGAATGCCCTCATAGCGGATGGCGGCCTTGAGGTACTTGGTGCGCAACATTTCGAGGGTCGCCGCCACTTGGGTGAACAGGTCTCCGTGGACCTCATCGTGGTAAGCCAGATCGGATTCGGAGCGGAAGAAGCCGATCTTCACGAAGGCGCCGCTCACGAAGGCCTCCGGGTCCTTGTGGAACAGCAACAGCGCAGCCCGTTTGAGGTGGGCGCCTTCGCGGAGTCTGAGCTTGTCGATGAGGTCCATGTAAGAGCCCTGCAGAGAGCCGGGTTGGACCCGCCCGCTGTGTCGCGCCAAGGCGCGGAAATTCCTGAGCGCGGGCCCCGATAGATTCTTGATCGTCACGCCAGGAACGGGAACGCCGTCCCAAGTGCGGCCCTGCCTGCGTAGGAGAAAGCGATCCAGCGCGGCACCCTTCAATTCTTGGAGGGTGCTGCCGCTGCGCTGGTAGTAGTGGCCGCGATAGCTGATCGGCGAGGGGTAGGCCGACGTCACCACTTCGAGGAATTCTCGATCGCCTTCGCCGCGGAGGTTGACTTCGACGACGATGCCCAGCAGATCGCGGATCTTGTTCGGCAGCTCTTCCAACAGCCGCGCGGCGTCGGGGATGCCGACCACCCGCCCCTCGTCATCGCGCCCGATGACCAGCACGCCACCTTCTGCATTGGCGAAGCCGCACACCCAGCGCAGGTGATCGTCGCGCCACGATTCCTTCCATTCCGTGCGCTGGGATTCCTTCATAACAGCCGCGTTCTCCCGGTAAAGAGCTCCTGCATCATCGCCTGCTTGAGGTCGCGGGTTTTGTTGCGGCGGGCTTCGAGGGCGGACAGTTCGGCGTCCATGTCGGAGAGGACGGTGCCGATGGCGGTTTGCTCGGCGTAGGACGGAAGTGGCACTTCGATACTGGACAGCGCCGCCGCACTGATATGTACCACGGCGTCACCCTGACCCTTGCTCGCCTTCTGTGCGTTGACTGGCGCGGTGTTGCAGTAGTAGCCCATGAACATAGGTTGCACGCCGGCAAGTCGAAGGATAACGATGTCGCCACCTGCGAATGCATCGCAGTCATAGGTGAAGGCGACGCATTTCCCAATTTCCTCCTTGGTTTCACCCGATCCGGCAAACAACAGGTCTCCTAGCTTCAGCCTGGTCGCTGTAGCCGCAACCTCCGGAGAGATCCAAGAGTTGAACGACCTGATGTAGTCAGTGTGGTGCGTGTAGATCTCACCGTATCGGACGCAGGGCAGATCGCCGCTCTTGGCTTCATCCTTTTTGACGCCACGACCCTTCAGAAATATTCCGAGATCCCCCAACCGCTTCACCTCCCACTCGCCGCGGAAGCCGGGAAGGCGCGTCTGTCCGGTCAGAATCTGCTGCATGGCGGCATGTTTGAGATCGCGCTTCTTGCCGATGAGCCGATCCAGTCCAGCCAGCAGCGCATCGACGTCGTTCAAGGCCGTCGTGATAGCCAGTTGTTCGGATAGGCTCGTCGGAAACGGGACTGCGACCCGTTTCACGTCACGAATGTTGATGCCCTTTACTGCCTGTCCGATAGTATGAAGTGAGATCTGATGTTGAGCACTTGAAGCTTGAAGAGCGTGGTAGAGAAAATCCTGTGACACCGAAGGGCCGACTCTGACTCTAGCTGTGTCTTGCGTGATGTTTGCACCGGTCAGCGAGGAAGGCACAAGAGCAACTCGGCCGGTTGTCCCGCGAATAGTGATTAAAACGTCGCCCACAGCCAGGCGCGATCGCTTATAGGCGGCGTCGATCGTAGGATGGGTGAGCAGGAGGTCAGCCTCACTGATCCGACCTGCCATGACATCTTTCACTTTTATCACTGGGACCCCGCCGGAGCAGTGCTGCCCGGGCATTAAGATTCCGTAGCAGATTGGCGAATCTCGTCGAACGCATTCTTCAAGGGAACAGATGTACCAATCATCGGGAATTTCCCCTGTGACCTGGCTATGTCGGGCCGTCACTTCCATTCCGCTCCCATCTTTTCCAGATGCTTCTCGACACGAGTAGTGAGTGCCGCCATTTCGTTGATGAGCTTCGGCAGCGGCGTGGCATACCTCTCGGCCAGCTCGCGGATGCGGCCGGTGAGGGTCTGAGAAACGCGGTCCAGCTCGCCCCGCACGTTGGCCTCAAGCCGCGCCATCCACTTGTCGTCCACCACCAGCGTCTTGATCTCGGCCGCGGTGAGCTTCGAGTATTTCTCATAGGCCAGCGCATCGAGCGCGGCCTCCTGCTCCTTCACCGTGCGTTTGAGCACCGTTTCGCTCTCGGCCAGCTCCAGCCAGCGTTTGAGCACCGCCGCCTCGGCTTTGGCATCCTTGTCGCCTTTGATCTCCTTGAGCCGGGCGGTGACGTCGGCCTTGGCGATCCTGTCGAGCGCTCCCAGATAGCCCTCCTCGCCGCCGTGCTCCTCTTCCAGCTCGGCGAGACCGGCGGTGGCGGCTTCGAGGTGGGTCTGCTTCGCCTCGATCCGAGCTTCCTCCTTGGCGAAATAGCAGGCGACGATCAGCGGCTTGGGGATCAGATCGCAGACCCAGCCCTTATCCTTTTGCTTACCCTTCTTGTCGGTCTCGACGATGCGGGACGGCACAGCGACCCAGCCGTCGGCGGCGATTAGGTAGGCGTCGTCCTGCATGGTCTCGGCCCAATAGTCCATCAGGTGCTGGTAGACGTCATAGGCATCGAGCAATGGCGCCTGGCGAAACGCCGCGAGAAGATCCTCGGCAAGGGACTCGATCAGCGCCTTGGGGTGGCCGTCTTTCCCGAAGCCCGTAAGGCGCGGCGTCATGGCCTTGCGCCAAGTGGCGAAACTCTTCGTCGCCTTCTTCTGGAACGCGGCGAACTCGGCGTGGCCGAGGATGCCGGATTTCACCTCGGCTATCGGTAGCTTGAGGCGCGCGTAACCGCGCCGACCCGCAGATTTGAATAGATCGGCGCGCACGCCGGGAAGAACCTGCCAGTACGCAACGAGCGCGTCGAGATCACGCTCCGGAATGCCGCCGCGCAGGTGGCCGTCGATGTCCTGAAGATCCTCGGGCTCCGTGCTGTCGATGTAGCGCGGCAGATTGAGGTTGAAGTCGTTCTTCGGATCGGCGATCTCGTCCCGCGGCACCATCCGGGCGTAGCGTGGAGCGTCCACCTGTTTGGTGAAGACGTCGACGATGCGGTGGATGTCCTGCTCGCGCAGACGGTTCTTCGGGCCGTCCTTGAGGAAGCCCTTCGAGGCGTCGATCATGAACACGCCCTTGCGGCCCGCGGCGTTCTCCTTGTCGAGCACCACGATGCAGGCGGGGATGCCGGTGCCGAAGAAGAGGTTCGCGGGCAGCCCGATGATCCCCTTGAGAACGCCCGAGAGAACGAGCTGCCGGCGGATCGTCGCCTCCGCATTTCCGCGGAACAAAACACCATGGGGGAGAATGCAGGCGCCTTTGCCCGTGCCTTTCATCGAGCGAATGATGTGCAGCAGATAGGCATAGTCGCCCTGCTTGGCGGGCGGCTCGCCCCAGGCGAAGCGCTCGTACGGGTCGTTCGAAGGCGTGAGGCCGGTCGACCAGGTCTTGTCGGAGAACGGCGGATTGGCGACGACGTAGTCGTAGGTACGGAGCTTCTTCTCGCCGTCCTTGAACTTCGGCGCGGCCAGCGTGTCTCCCGGGAGGATGTTGGCCGTCGGGAAGTCGTGCAGGATCATGTTCATGCGCGCCAGGCCCGCGGTGGTCACGTCCTTCTCTTGGCCTTCCAACGTGATGCGCTTGCCGGCCTGGGCCGCTACTTTGAGCAGCAGCGAGCCCGAGCCGCAGGTCGGGTCGTAAGCGGTGGTGGAGGCCTTTGCCTTCGCCGGCGAGATCCCGATCACTTGGGCGATCACGCGGCTCACCTCGGCGGGGGTGTAGAACTGTCCCTTGCTCTTGCCGCTTTCGGTGGCGAAGTGCCGCATCAGGTACTCGTAGGCGTCGCCGAGGATGTCGTCGTGATCGGCGCGATTCTGCGAGAAGTCGAGCTGGGGGCTGGCAAAGATATTGATCAGGCCGGTGAGGCGCTCGACCTTCGCCGGCCCCTCGCCGAGTTTGTTCGAGTCGTTGAAATCGGGGAAGTCGCTGCGGGCCAGCCGGGCATTGGCCTCTACGAGCGGCGCGATGACCTTCGTGTTGATCTTGTCGCCGATGTCGTCCTTGCCCCGAAGCTTGAGCATGTCTTCGAAGCTGGCACCTTTGGGGATCGTGACCGGGGGGGCGAAGTCGGCGCTGTTGCCGTATTTGTCCGTGATGTACTTGATGAACAGGAGGAACAGAACGTAGTCCTTGTACTGACTGGCGTCCATGCCGCCGCGGAGCAAATCGCACGAGGCCCAGATGGAGGAGTAGAGATCGGATTTCTTGATCGGCATGGGGGCCGAAAGTATGTCCCACATTCCTCTCCGACGGTTTGCGAGCCCTTCCGATTTAGGGTGCCCCGACCCGCCACCAGGCAAACCCATACCGCTCCGCCCCCGGATTCTGAATCGGGCTCACCACAGCCAGCCCCCCGCCTTTCAGGAACGTCAACGCCAGGTACTCGCCTCCGGGGTCGCGGGGGAGGGGCTGGCCTCCTTTCTGCGGGGTGCGGCTCCAGGTGTCGGGCTGGAAGGGTGGCGCTTCGAGGGTTCGGGGCGGCGCGTTGCCGGGGGCGAGTTGGAAGCGGGCCACGTGGGCTTGCATCGTGGCGGCCGGGCCGGAGAACCAGGTGGCCGCCAGCTCTCCGGCGCCTTGGGCGACGAGGTAGGGGAAGTACATGAGGTCTTGGCTTTGGACGACGTGCCAGGTCGACCAGGTGGCGCCTTGGTCGGCGGAGCGGGCGAGCCAGAGGCCTTCTTCGTTGGACCCTAGGGAATAGATATGGCCTTGGGCGTCCCAGGCGATCGGCTCGACCCAGCGGGGCAATGGGTCGTCGTCGGGGAAGGGGAAGGGCCATGCGCGGTGGCCGGGGGCCGGGTGCTTGCTCCAGGTTCTGCCGCCGTTGGTGCTGACCGCAATGAGATCGACGCCCGGGTGGTTCTTGTTGCCCGAGGCCGAGTAGGGCGTCACGCGCACGGCGATTTCGCCGCGGGGTCCGACCGCGAGGTGGCTCGATCCGCCCTGGGGGGTGATCCGGTCCTGTTCGACCCAGGTGCGGCCGTCGTCCGGGCTGGTCGCGTGGCAGACGCCCTCGCCGTCGTTCCAAATCACGTGCGGGACTCCGTCCGACGCCACCTCGACCCAGGGCCGGTCGTCGAACCGGGTCTTCGACAGCAGCGTCCAGGTCCAGGTGGCCCCGGCGTCGCGGCTGACGCCGATGCTGATCTGGACCCCTTCCGACGTCTGCCGATCGAAGAGCATGGACACGAAATAGAGGGTGCCGTTCGGGGCGACCGCGAGATCCACGTCCGAATTGCCGATCGCGCCTTGGGCCTCCGTTCCGACGTTCACGCGGTCCCAGGTGGCGCCCTCATCCCGGCTGGCCCAGAGCGTCGGCGTGCTCTCGCCATAGCCGGCGACGAACAGCGTCCCGCTGGGATGCTCGACGACCATCGGCTCCCGGGTGCGCTGGCCGAGGTGCTCGACGGGCGGGGCCAGGATCAGCGCGGTAGCCTCCGGCGCCCGGGGGAGGCGCGCGGCGTCAGGGGCGAGAGAGCAGCCGGCCGCGAGCGCCAGAAGGCTTGAGCACAGGAACGTCGTTGGAATTCGTTCGAACATCATCGGAAGCCTCAGCGCGGAGCGTAACACCGCGGAATCTTGGAGCCTTTCCTGGGACCGCCGAGCACCAGCTCGGCACCGAGGCGGCGCAGATGTCAAAAACAGCCGAGCTGGTGCTCGGCAGCGTGCGCCGGCCGCGAACGGCGCCGTAAAGCCGCTATCGGCTGTCGACGGCGGCTCAGCGGTCTTCGAGAGCGGCTATCCGGCTCTGGATTCCGCCATCGCCCGTGGAACCCCGCTATCGAGAACGGGATAGCTGGCATCGCTCCTCGAAAGCCGCTATCGCTCGCGAAGAGCGACGTTGCGGCTGCTGCGAGCGGCCGTCGGTCTCGGATAGCCGTTCTACGTCAAGGAATTGCTCGTTTTTCCTTCTGCATCCCGCTCTCCGCGCCGGACGCCCGAATCCAGCGGCGGAAAGCCGCTTTCGACGGCCGCGCCGCCGTGGCGGCGGCCGCATTCGCCCAGCGGGACTCGCTGAGCGATAGCGCCGCCCACAGATCGGCTGCCATCACGCCATTGGCTCCGCCGAGGCGGATCGGCTGGGAGATGCCGAGACCGCGAGTGGTCTGCCTTACGTGGCGCTTACTGAGGTGCCTGAACGGGGTTGTAAGTGGCGAGGCGTTCCGAATTGGCTGCAGCCAGGAGGAGGCGGTCGGAGCAGGCAAAGGTGACGTCCAGACCGTTCTCCTGAAGCAGGAGGGCGCTTGCGAGGTGGAGGGCGTCGGCGCCTCGAAGCGGGTGGTTCTCGCAAAGCCCAGGTACGAGAGCCAGGACTTCGGCTCCGATCGGCACCTGCGTGAACCCCTGCCAGTCCTCCGCCCAACGGACGACGAGCTCTTCAAACTCGTCGGGATGCAAGAGACCTTCGCGCCGACGACGGGCGAAGGTGGCGTGCATCTCGGCAAATGCCAGATGAGAGGCGGCCATCGGTTCTCCCGGGGCCGTCAGTGCGCGCATCTGCTCGGAACCGCGTTCCTCGACATAGAGTTTGACCAGAACGCTCGTGTCGACAAAGACAATCAACGCCGATCCTCAAGGACCATCTCGGAGGCCAGCTTGCTTCGATTTGGAACCGCCGGCCGTTGGAACGCGGTTCGTAACGCGCGTTTTGGCAGTTCCACCAGACCGCGGGCTCCCAGCTCGGCCAGGAGCGCCTCTTGGTCCAAGCTCCGAACCTGAGCCATGGGTACCAGCGCAGCCACCGGTTGGCCCCCTCGGAGCACGACGATTTGTTCGCCGGCTTCAGCCCGCTGCAGGTAGCTGGAGAGTTGATCCTTCAGGACGCGAGTGCTCACGGTAGACATGGCGGCCCTCCTGCGGCCATTGTAGCCGCAGGCCGCTCCGTCAAACAATTCCTCCAGAAACCTTCAGGGTTGGTAGGGCCCTTTGACCTCGCCCCACCCCCAATGGGGCATGGGGGCGTAGGGATCGACTTCGGCCCCGGGCTGAGAGTTGATCACGGCCAGGCGCGAGCCCCATTCGAGGTAGCCGACCAGCGCGGAGCGAAATTCCGGATCGTCGGGCAGGCCGAGCTGATCGGCGGTATCCAAGAGCAGCGCGACCCAGGTGCGCCGCTGCTCTTGGGTCAGATGCCGGTTCAAATGCTGGCGAATCATGTGCGGGTGCCCGCCGTGCTCCGCCGAATAGGTGGCGGGTCCGCCGAGAACCTCGGCGAGGAAGGCTGCGACGTGGCGCGGGTGGTCCGCTCCCATGTGGGCGAAAATAGAGGCCAGCACCGGCTCGTCGGGGACCCGGTCGTAGAACCGCGTGATCAGACGCTCCAGCGCCGGCAGGCCGCCGATCCATTCGTAAAGGCTTGGGATGTTTCCTGACATCGTCTACTCCTGTGGCTCGTATGCTACCGCCGCACGCACCGAAACCAGGCGCCTTTCCCGGGAAAGAAGCGAAAGAAGTAAAAGACGCTGGCCCAGTCCTCGTTCCACCAACAAGCCCAAGCGCCCCCATACATCCGATTCGCCAAGCTCAGCCGTACTGAATCTCAAGCGGGCCAGATGTAGGGGCCGGCTGCGGCTTCGGCGTCCCCGTTAAGAGGGCTTAGGCCCTGTAAATTCAGCTCGTTGCGCGATGCCTCGCACAGTCGTAGACAGCCTTCCCAACGTCCCGGTTCGGCTTGCCGATCGCACTATCCATCGGGTGGACTTTCGTGCCGTTCGAAGGGAGCTGCCGCGCATGGCTCCCTTCGCTTCCCAGCCAACGACAACATAAGGATGGCGCCTGGACCCCTGGCGGGTCGGCGGCACATCTTAAAAAGCGCCGCGGTACGGGTAGCGGCGTTTGCGCTGCGTACGACTTTTCAAGTTTGACGTAGCCCGCAGGAGAAGGAGAGGACCGGATGAGCAGCATCGACGATCTGGGCAGCGCCGCCGGGCTTTCGGAGCAGGACCGGGAGCTGCTGGCCCTGTTGCTTGCCGAAGAGGGGGTCGAGCTGTCGGAGAGCGCGGCGATTCCGAAGCGTGCGATGGAGCTTCGGGGCGAGGCGCCTCTTTCCTGGTCGCAGGAGCGGCTGTGGGTGATCGACCGGATGGCGCCGGGCACCTCGACGCTCGACATCCCGGTCTCCGTGCGCCTGCTCGGCCGGCTCGACCGCGACGTGTTGGCGCGCTGCTTCGCCGAGATCGCCCGCCGGCACGAGTCGCTGCGCACCCGTTTCGTCGAGCGCGGCGGCGTGCCGCGCCAGGTGATCGATCCTCCCGTGGCGGACACCGCCGGGCACCTCGCGCTCGCCCAGCCCTTGGTCGATCTGGTGGGCCTTTCCGCCGGGCGTTGGGATGTCGAGATGCACCGCCTCGCCGCCGAGGACACCCGCCGCTCGTTCGACCTCGCGCGCGGCCCGTTGTTTTCGACCGTCTTGATCCGCCGGAGCCCCGACGAGCACGCGCTGCTGCTCAACATTCATCACATCGTGACCGATGGCTGGTCGATGGGCGTGCTGATCGGCGAGCTGTCGGCGCTGTACCCCAAGGTCGCGGCGGCGGCCGCCGCCGGTCCGGCGGGGACGTTCGTGCCGCTGCCCGAGCTGCCGGTGCAGTACGCCGACTTCGCGGTCTGGCAGCGCGAGCGGTTGGGGGCCGACCAGGGGTTTGCCGAGCAGCTCAAATACTGGCGCGACCGCCTGACCGGCGTGCCGGCGCTGGAGCTGCCGACCGATCTGGCGCGGCCGGCGATCCAGAGCTTCCGCGGCGGCAGCGAGGTCCGCGTTTTGCCGCCGCCGCTCGCGGCGGGGCTGGCCGAGATGGCGCGGATGACCAGCGCCTCCCCCTACATGGTGCTGCTCGCGGTCTTCTCGCTGGTGCTCGGCCGCCTGTCGGGACAGGAGGACTTTGCGATCGGCAGCCCGATCGCCGGCCGCGGCCGGCCGGAGCTGGAAGGGCTGATCGGGTTCTTCCTGAACTCGCTCGCTCTGCGCGCCGACCTGTCGGGCAATCCGACCTTCCGCGAGCTGGTCGGCCGCGCGCGCGACACGGCGCTCGGCGCCTACGCCAACCAGGACGTGCCGTTCGAGCGGCTGCTCGGCGAGCTGGATGTCGAGCGCGATCTTTCGCGGACGCCGATCTTCCAGGTGCTGCTCAACATGCTGAACCTGCCGCGCGCCGAAGCGCGGTTCGAGGGCCTCGCGATCGAGCCGATCTCGGTGCCCGAGGTCGAATCGAAATTCGACCTCACCATCTACGCCTCCGAGTCGGCGGATGGGCTGATGCTGCGCCTGGTCTACAACGCCGACCTGTTCACCGCGGAGCGGATGCGCGAGCTGCTCGCCCAGCTCGAAGGCGCGCTGGTCCAGGCGTTTGCGGCGCCCGATCGGCCGATCTCGCAGATCCGCCTGCGGACCGCGGCGGCGGATGCCGGTTTGCCCGATCCGAAGGCGCCGCTCGACGCCACCTGGCGCGGCTCGGTGGTCGATCTGTTCCGGGACCAGGCGGCGCGCCGGCCGGAGCGCTTGGCGGTGACCGATCGCGCCGGCTCCTGGAGCTACGGCGAGCTGGCGGAAGCCTCGACGCGGATCGCCGCGCGGCTGCGCCGTCCGGGGGAAGGTTGGGCAGGCTTGGCGCGCGGCGAGCGGGTGGCGATCTGGACCCATCGGAGCGCGGCTCTCCCGGCCGCGGTGCTCGGCGCGCTCGAAGCGGGCGGCGTGTTTGCGATGCTCGATCCGGCTTATCCGGCGGAGCGGATTGTCGCGATGCTCGATCTCGCCGAGCCGCGGGCGTTCGTCCGTCTCGAAGCCGCGGGGCCGCTGCCGCCGGAAGTCGACGAATGGCTCGCGCGCGCCGGGGCGATCCGGGTGGACCTTCCCGCGGGCGGCGCGGCGGCGGTGCTGGAATCTTTGCCGGTTGCCGAAGAAAGCGCCGAAAGCCCCGGAAGCGAGACGATCGAGATCGGCCCGGACGATCCGGCGCTCGTCGCGTTCACTTCCGGCTCGACCGGCCAGCCGAAGGGAATCGTCGGCCGGCACGGGCCGCTCTCGCATTTCCTGCCTTGGCAGTGCGCGGAAATGGCGCTCTCGGAAAGTGACGTGTTCAGCCTGCTCTCCGGCCTCGCGCACGATCCGTTGCAGCGCGATCTGTTCACGCCGCTCAGCTTGGGCGCCGCGATCGCCGTGCCCGATCCGAGCGACATTGCGACCCCCGGCCGGCTCGCCGCCTGGATGGCCGAGCGGGGAGTCTCGGTCGCCCACTTGACCCCGGCGATGGGCCAGCTGATCGCGGAATCCGCCGAGCTGTCGGCGTCGCGCGGCGTGCCGGTGGCGGTGCCGTCGCTGCGTCGTGCTCTGCTGGTGGGCGATGCACTCACCCGGCTCGACGTAGCGAGGCTCGAACGGATCGCGCCGAACCTCACCTGCATCAACCTCTACGGCTCGACCGAGACCCAGCGCGCGGTGGCGTATCACGTGGTCGAACGGACGCCGGCGCGGGGCGAGATTGGGTCCGTCCCGCAGCTACTGGCTGCTGCCGAAGGCGCCCGAAGGAGCGAGGAGGCGGACCCAACCTCGCCCTCGGCCGCCACGCAGCGCGAAATCCTGCCCCTTGGCCGCGGCATGCAGGACGTGCAGCTTCTGGTGCTCGATGCGGAAGGCCGGCCGGCGGGCTTCGGCGAGGTGGGCGAGATCGCGGTGCGCAGCCCTCATCTGGCGGCCGGCTATCTGGGCGATCCGGAGATGACCCGGGCGCGCTTCGTGATCTCGCAAGAGGCCGCGGCCGATCCGGCCGATCGGATGTACAAGACCGGCGACCTCGGCCGCTACCGGCTGGATGGCGAGGTCGAGTTCGTGGCGCGCGCCGATGCGCAGGTGAAGATCCGCGGCTTCCGAATCGAGCCGGGGGAGATCGAGGCGGCGCTTTCGCGCCACGGCGGAGTGCGCGAGGCGGTGGTCGTCGCGCGGACGGACGACAACGGCGCCAAGCGGCTGGTGGCCTATTACGTCGTCGCCCCCGGCGCGCCCACGCCTTCGGCCGAAGAGCTGGGCGAGTTTCTACGCGCGCGGCTGCCGGAGTACATGGTGCCGGCGCTCTGGCTGGCGCTCGAACGGTTGCCGCTCACGCCGAACGGCAAGATCGACCGCCGGGCGCTGCCCGCGCCGCGCGCGGCTTCGACCGCCTCGGCCGAATACGTGGCGCCCAAAACCGACACCGAGCGGGCGATCGCCGAGGTCTGGCGCGAGGTGCTGGGGCTCGACCGGGTCGGCCGTCACGACAAGTTTTTCGCCCTCGGCGGCCACTCGCTGCTGCTGGTGCGCGCGCATGGACGATTGGCCGAGAAACTGGGCCGCGAGATCGCGGTGATCGACCTGTTCCGCCACCCTGACGTGGCGTCGCTCGGCCGATTCTTGGACGGCGGCGCCACGTCGGACGTCGCCGCGGTCGAGGCGCGCGCGGAGGTGATCGAAGCGGGCAAGGACCGCCGCCGGATGCGGCTCGAACGAAGGCAGGGGGCCGGTCCATCCGGCGTTACGTATGGGGACGAGCGATGAGCGACGAAGGGAGTAGAACCGGCCTCGAGGTGGCGATCGTCGGCCTGGCCGGGCGTTTCCCCGGCGCGGACGACGTCCAGGGCTTCTGGCGGAACCTGATCGCGGGCGTCTCGTCGGTGGTCGACCTCTCCCCCGAGGAGCTGATCGCCCGCGGCGCCGATCCGGCTCAGGTGGCCGATCCGGCTTGGGTCAAGTCGGCCGCCGAGGTCTCCGGGGCCGAGCTGTTCGATGCCCGGTTCTTTGACGTCTCGCCGCGCGAGGCCGAGGTGCTCGATCCCCAGCACCGGCTGTTCCTCGAAGCCTGTTGGGCGGCGCTCGAAGACGCCGGGATCGACCCGGCGCGCGACCGCCGGCCGATCGGCGTGTTCGCCGGCTCGTCGATCTCGACCTATTTCTTGCGCAACGTCCTGCCGAGCGGCGTCGACATCGGGGCGCTCGGCGGCCTGCTCGGCGCGGACAAGGACCATCTGCCGACGCTGGTGTCGTGGAAGCTCGATCTTATCGGGCCGAGCTTTGCAATCCAGAGCGCCTGCTCGACTTCGCTGGTGGCGGTTCACGTGGCGGCGCAGAGCCTGTTGAACGGCGAGTGCGACGCGGCTCTGGCGGGCGGCGTGTCGATTGTCTTTCCGCAGAACGAGGGGTACGAGTGGAGCGAGGGCGGAATCTTCTCGCGCGACGGCCGCTGCCGGTCGTTCGACGAGCAGGGGGCGGGGACGATCTTCGGCAGCGGCTTGGGCGTCGTCGTGCTCAAGCGCCTGGACGACGCGATCCGCGACGGCGACCGGATTCGCGCGGTGATCAAAGGCTCGGCGGTGACCAACGACGGCGGCGCGCGCTTGGGCTACACGGCGCCGAGCGCGGCGGGCCAGGCGAGGACCATCCGCGCCGCGCAGCTGCTCGCCGAGGTCGAACCGGAAACGATCGGCTTCGTCGAAGGGCACGGCACGGCGACCCAGCTCGGCGATCCTATCGAGGTGGCTGCGTTGGCCGAGACGTTCGGCCACGCGCGCCCGGGCACCACGGCGCTCGGCTCGGTCAAGAGCAACATCGGCCATCTGAACGCGGCGGCGGGCATCGCCGGATTGATCAAAGCGGTGCTGGCGGTCGAGCACGGCGAGGTGCCGGCGACGCTCCATTTCGCACGGCCGAACCCGCAGATAAATCTCGCGAGCGGGCCATTCTTCGTCAACACCGAGGCGACGCCGTTTCCGGTTCGAGAGGGCGCGCCGCGCCGCGCAGCGGTCTCCTCGTTCGGCATGGGCGGCACGAACGCCCACGCGATCCTCGAACAGGCGCCCGCCGCGCCGGTCTCCGGCCCATCGCGCGAATTTTCGATCGTCGTCCTGTCGGCCAAAAGCGCCGTCGCCCTCGACGCCGCGACCGACCGGCTCGCGGCGCACCTGGCCGCGCGCCCTGAGATCTCGCTCTCGGACGCGGCCTACACCTTGGCTCTCGGCCGCAAGGTGTTCGCCCACCGCCGGGCCGTGGCGGTCGATGGCGCGACCGGTTTTGCCGCGGCGCGTACGGGCGCCGGCAGCTTCACCGCGCCGTCCGCTCTCAATGCCGAGCGGCCGGTGTACTTTCTCTTTCCCGGCCAGGGTGCGCAATACCTCGGCATGGGCGAAGAGCTGTATGCCGCCGAGCCGGAGTTTCGCGCCGAGATCGATCGCGCCGCCGAAGCGCTGGGAACGGTCTCTGGCCTCGATCTGCGCGACGTGCTGTTCGTCCGCGGCAGGTCGGGCGAGGAGCGCGCGGCGGCCGAGGCGCAGCTCTCCCGCACCGAGTGGACTCAAAGTGCGCTGTTCGCGGTCGAGTCGGCTCTCGCGCGGCTCTGGCTCTCCTGGGGTGTCGAGCCTTCGGGCATGATCGGCCACAGCGTCGGCGAGTACGTGGCGGCCCACCTGGCGGGCGTGTTCTCGTTCGAGGACGCCGTGCGGCTGGTGGCGCTGCGCGGCCGGCTGATGCAGTCGATGCCCGAAGGCGCGATGCTCGCCGTGCCGCAAACGGAGACCTGGGTGGGGGAGCGCCTCGCGGCGGATTTCCCGGCGCTTGAAATCGCCGCGAAAAACGCACGGGAGAGCGTGGTGGTGGCTGGACCCGCGGCGGAGATCGAGCGTTTCGCCGCCGCGGTCGCCGCCGAGCTGCCCGACGGCCTTGAAGCGCGGCGGCTTCACACTTCACACGCGTTTCACACCTCGGTGATGGAGCCGATTCTCGCCGAGTTCGAGCGCGCGGTGGCGGCGGCCAGCCCCAAGGCGCCCGAGCGCCGGTTCATCTCGAATCGCACCGGCGGCTGGATCGGAGCGGCGGAGGCGACCGATCCGGCCTATTGGGCCGGCCACCTGCGCCACGCCGTCCGGTTCGGCGAGGGGCTCGCGACGCTGGGAGTGGAAGGGACCGCGATCTACCTCGAAGTGGGTCCCGGCAATTCGCTCGGGACGCTCGCGCGGCGCCAGCCGTCGGCACCGGGCGCCGTGCTCGCGAGCCTGCGCCATCCGAAAGAGGAGATCCGCGACGTCGAGCGACTGGCGCGCGCCGCGGCCGAGCTTTGGGCGCGCGGCGGCGAAATCGATTGGCGGCGCTATTTCGGCACGGAGAAACGGCGCAAGGTCGAGCTGCCGACCTATCCGTTCGAACGTCAGCGCTTCTTCCTCGAAGCGCGGCCGGGCCAACTCGATATTTCCCGGACCCGCCCAAGCCTTGCGGCGTCGGTTCCCGGATCGACGGCTGCGGCTGCTGCGAGGGCGGCGGCGTCGGCGCAGGTCGCGACCCATCCGCGGCCGGCCTTGAGCACCGCGTATGTGGCGCCGCGCTCCGACAGCGAGCGCCGGATCGCGGCGATCTGGAGCGACCTGTTCGGGGTCGCCGAGGTGGGCGTCCACGACAACTTCTTCGATCTCGGCGGCCATTCGCTGCTCGCGACCCGGGTCCTCTCGCGCGTTCGCGAAGCGTGCGGCGTCGACCTGCCGTTGGACACTCTGTTCGCCACGCCGACCATCGAGGTGATCGCCCAGGTGGTGGACGAACAGCGCCGGCTGCTCGGCGCGGCGGCCCCTTCCCTCGCGCCGATCGAGATTTCCGCGCCCGCCGCTGCCGCCGCTCCCGGCGTCGCCGTTCTAGGGATCGAACGTCCGCTGTCGTTTGCTCAGGAGCGGCTCTGGCTGCTCGACCGGCTGGTGCCGGACAACTCGTTCTATACCCTGGGATCGGCGCAGCGGCTGACTCAGGCGGTCGACGTCGGGGCGCTCGCCGCGGCGCTTCGCGAGGTGGTGCGGCGCCACGAGACGCTCCGCGCGAGCTTTGGCGATCAGGAGGGCCGGCCGCGGATGACCGTCTATCCGGACGTCCCGGTGCGGCTCCGGCAAGTCGATCTCATCCCGCTTCCCGCCGTCCGGCGTACCTCGGAAGCGGAGCGGCTGACCGCGATCGAACTGCACCGGCCGATCGATCTGGCGCGGGCGCCGCTCGCGCGCTTCGCCCTCGTGCATTTGGCGCCGGCCGACCACGCGTTGATCTACAGCTTTCATCACATCGCCTCGGACGGCTGGTCGCTCGGCGTGTTCGGGCGCGAACTGCTCGCGATCTATTCGGCGTTTCGTGCCGGCAAGCCTTCTCCGTTGCCGCCCTTGGGCATCAGCTACTCCGGTGTAGCGCTCCGAGAGCGGGAACGGTTCGCGCGCGGCGAGGTCGACCGCCAGATCGTTTATTGGCGGGAGCGTCTCGGCCGTGCGCCGATCACCGAGCTGCCTGCCGACCGGCCGCGGCCGCCGGTGCCGAGCCATCGCGGCGTGACGCTGCGCTCGACCCTCGGCGCGGCGGTCTTCGGCCCGCTCGCGAAATTTGCCCGGTCGCGCGCGGGGTCGCCGTTCATGGGCTTGCTCGGCGCGTTCTACGCGTTGGTCGCCCGCTATGCCGGCCAGACCGATCTGGTGATCGGTGTGCCGATCGCCGGCCGTTTGCACAGCGACCAGGAGCCGCTGATCGGGTTCTTCGTCAACAACCTGATCCTGCGCGCCGACCTCTCCGGCGATCCGACTTTCGGCGAAATCTTCGAACGGACGAAGAACGAGGCGCTCGGCGCCTACTCCCACCAGGAGGTGCCGTTCGAGCGGCTGGTGGAGGAGCTTTCGCCGCGCCGCGACCTGTCGAGGAATCCTCTGTTCCAGCTGATGTTCAACCTGATGCCGGTGGGGGTCGACACCGCGACCTACGCAAAGCTCGGCGGGATGTTGGGGATGCGCTCGGGCGCCGCGCCGTTCGACCTACAGGTCTATCTTTTCGAGTCGGCGGATCAGGTCAAACTGGGCTGGGAATTCGCGACCGATCTGTTCGAGGCGGCGACGATCGAACGCCTGGCCGGACATTATTCCAACCTGGTCGCGGGAGCGGCGATTCATCCGGAGAGCCGACTGTCCGAGCTGCCGCTGCTCGCGGCGGCGGAGCGCGTCGAGCTGTTGCGCGCCGGCACCGGGCCGATCGTCTCGGCGCCTCCGGAGAGCGTGCCCGCGCGGTTTGCGGCGCAGGTGCTGCGCACGCCGGCCGCGACCGCGGTGGTGACGTCTGATGAGATCCTCGATTACGCGACGCTCGGCGCGCGGGTCGAGCGGCTCGCGCGGCATCTCCACACTCTTTCGATCGGCGCCGAGGCGAAGGTGGGCATCGCGGTGGACCGTTCGGCGGCGTTGCCGGTGGCGGCGCTCGGCGTGCTCGCGGCGGGAGCTTCCTACGTGCCGCTCGATCCGGGGTATCCGGTCGAGCGTTTGGCGTATATGGCCGCGGACGCCGGGCTCGCCGCGCTGATCGTCGAAGGGGAGGGGAGGGCTCTCCTGGCAAAGCTCGGAGCGGATGCGGTCGGATCGGATTCGATCGGATCGGCAATCGAGCTGACGGCCGGCGGCGAGATCGTCGGCAGGGCGAGAGGAGCGGGCGGCGGCGATCTGCCGCCCATCGTGCCCGAGAGCCTCGCCTACACGATCTACACCTCCGGCTCTACGGGTAAGCCCAAAGGGGTCGAACTGTCGCACGGCGCGCTCGCGAGCTTCCTTGCCGCGATGATCGAACGGCCGGGGATCGGCGCCGCCGACGTGTTCGTGGCGGTCACCTCGCTGTCGTTCGACATTGCGGGGTTGGAGCTTTACGCGCCGCTTCTGGTCGGCGCGCGGACGGTGATCGCGCGCCGCGACGTAGTGGCGGACGGCCGCCTGCTGGCGGATCTGCTGGCGGCAAGCGGCGCCACCCTGCTCCAGGCGACGCCGTCGGGCTGGCGCGTGCTGCTCGCCTCGGGCTGGGGGGGCTCGACGAATTTGACGGCACTGGTCGGTGGCGAGCCGTTGCCGCCCGCGCTCGCCGCCGAGTTGCGGCCGAAGGTCGCCGCGCTCTGGAATATGTATGGGCCGACGGAGACGGCGGTCTGGTCGACGCTCGATCGAGTGGGCGAGGGAGCGATCACGATCGGCCGGCCGGTGCCGGGGACGGAAATCCGAATCGTCGATGCCTCCGGGGAGCTGTTGCCGCAAGGCGTGCCGGGAGAGCTGTGGATCGGCGGCGCGGGGGTTGCGAGGGGCTACCGTGCGCGGCCCGACCTCACGGCCGAACGCTTCGTTCCGAACCGGTTCTCAGGCGCGCCGGGGGCGCGGCTCTATCGAACCGGCGATCTCGCGCGCCTGCTGGCCGGTGGACGGTTCGAGGTCTTGGGCCGGATCGACCAGCAGGTGAAGATCCGCGGTCATCGGATCGAGTTGGGAGAGATCGAAAACGCGCTGGCGGAAATCCCGGGCGTCCTGGCCGCGGCGGCGACGGTGCTCGGCGAGGGCGAGGATCGGCGGATCGCGGCCTACGTGGTCGAACGGCCCGGCGCGGGCCTGGGGGAGGGCTCGGCGCTCGCCGAGACGCTCGGCGCGCATCTTCGCGATCGTCTGCCGGAGGCGTACGTGCCGGCGACATTTACCCGTCTCGATCGGCTGCCGCTCACGCCGAACGGCAAGGTGGACAAGAAGGCGCTGCCTTTCCCTGAGCTTTTCGACGCAGCCGAAGACGTGCAGCCGCCGAGTACGCCGACCGAGAAGCGGCTCGCCGCCTTCTGGCAGGAGCTGCTGGGAGTTTCCTCGGTCGGGATCGAATCGCACTTCTTCCAGCTCGGCGGCCACTCGCTGCTCGCGATGCGCCTGGTGGCCAGAGTGCGCGAAGCGATGGGCGTGGACCTGTTGTTGCGCCGCGTGTTCGAGGCTCCGACGTTGGGGGCGCTGGCGGCGGTGATCGATGGGGAGGTCGGCAAGGACATCAAGGACCCGGGGGAGGCTGCGGTCGTTGGGGCGCCGCAGGGAGGGCAGGCGGCGCGGGCGGTCCAGGCAGACCAGGTGGCGCAGGCGCCGCAGGTAGCGCAGGTCGAGCGGGTTCGGCGGGTGAGCGGGCCGCTTTCGTTTGCTCAATCGCGGCTTTGGCTGCTCGACCGGTTGACCCCGGGCAACCCGTTCTACAACCTGGGTGGGGCGGTCCGCCTCTCGGGTCCGGTCGATCGCGGGGCGATCCATGCGGCGGTGCGCGAGATCGGCCGGCGCCATGACACGTTGCGCACCCGGTTCGCGGAAGTGGCCGGCGAGCCGATGCAGATCATCGCGCGGGATCTCGTGCTCAAGACGGCGGAGATCGATCTTGCTGGATTGGGGTCTCTGCGCGAAGAGGCCGAGCTGCTGCGCCTTTCGCGCGCGCAGTTCGCGCTCTCCTTCGACCTCCAGGTGGCGCCGCTGCTGCGTTGCTGGCTGATCCGGTTCGGACCGCGCGAGCATGCGCTGGTCTATGCGATGCACCACATCGTTTCCGACGGCTGGTCGATGGGACTGCTGTTCGGCGAGGTGACGCAAATCTACGGCGCGATGCTTCACGGCCGGCCCTCGCCGTTGCCGCCGCTGCCGCTGCAATACGCCGATTTCTCGGTCGAGCAGCGCGCCTGGTTCGCGGGCGGCGAGCTGGATCGCCAGCTCGGGTATTGGCGCGAACAGCTGGCCGCCCTGCCCGCCTCGGAGCTGCCGACCGACCGGCCGCGGCCCGCCGTGGCGAGCCACCGCGGGCGGACGATTGCGACCGCGATGGGCGCCGATCTCGTCGGCCGGTTCGAAGCGCTCGGCCGCAGGCGTTCCGCCTCGACGTTCATGGTCCTGCTCGCCGGGTTCCAGGCGCTGATCGCCCGCTACGTCGGCGAAGGGGACTCGGTGCTCGGCACGCCGGTCGCGAACCGCACCCGGAGCGACGTCGAAGGATTGATCGGCTTTTTCGTCAACACCCTGGTCCTGCGCACGCCGATGGCGGGCGATAGGACGTTCGGCGAAGCGATCGACCGGGCGAAGGCGACCGCGCTCGGCGCGTTCGCCCACCAGGACCTGCCGTTCGAACGGTTGGTCGAAGAGCTGGCGCCGCGCCGAGACCTCGCGCGGAACCCGCTGTTCCAGCTGATGTTCAACCTGGTCAACACGCCGTTTGAAGGGGGTGCCGCGGGCGAGCTGGTGATGACGCCGGTGAACGTCTCCTCAGAGACCGCGCTGGTCGATCTGCAGCTCTATCTGCGCCTGTCGCCCGCGGGGCTCTCGGTCCGTTGGGAGTACGCGACCGACCTGTTCGAAGCTTCGACGATCGAACGCCTGGCGCGCCATTTCGAAACACTGCTCGCCGGTGCGGCCGAACGGCCGGAGACGCCTCTGTTCGACCTGCCGCTGCTGGCCCCTTCCGAGCGTGCGGAGCTGGTCCGTGCGGGCACCGGAGAGGCGGCCGCCGGGACGGAAGGGTGGACGCTTCCCGAGCGATTTGCCGCGCAGGCGCTGCGAACCCCCTCAGCGGTCGCGGTGGTCGATGGGCCGGAGAGCCTCGATTACGCGACGCTCGCCGCCCGCGTGAACCGGTTGGCGCGCCGGCTGATCGCGCTCGGGATCTCCCGGGAGCAGAAGGTGGGCATCGCGGTCGATCGCTCGATCTCCTTGCCGGTGGCGGCGCTCGGTGTGCTCGCCGCGGGTGCCTCGTACGTGCCGCTCGATCCTGGCTATCCGGAGGAGCGGCTGGCCTACATGGCGGCCGACGCCGGGCTTGCCGCGTTGCTCGTGGATCGCGGGGATCGCGGGGATCGCGGAGGCCGTGCCGAAAGTTTTGCCCGGCTCGCCCCGGTCACCCTGGAAATCGGCCCGGGCGGCGAGATCGAAGGGGAGGAAAGCGGCGGCGAGCTGGCGCCGCGCGCGCTGCCCGAAAGCCTCGCCTACACGATCTACACCTCGGGCTCGACCGGCCGTCCGAAAGGCGTCGAGCTGTCGCACGGCGCGCTCGCGAGTTTTCTTGCGGCGATGATCGAGCGGCCGGGCGTGTCTGCGGCCGACGTCTTCGTCGCCTCGACCTCGCTGTCGTTCGACATCGCCGGGCTGGAGCTGTACGCGCCGCTGCTGGTCGGCGCGCGGACGGTGATCGCGCGACGCGACGAGGTGGCGGACGGCCGCCTGTTGGCGGACCTGCTTGCCGCGAGCGGCGCCACGATCCTGCAGGCGACCCCCTCCGGCTGGCGCGTGCTGCTCGCGTCCGGCTGGGCGGGCTCGGCCCAGCTCAAGGCGCTGGTCGGCGGCGAGGCGCTGCCGCCCGCGCTCGCCTCCGAGCTGCGGCCGAAAGTCGCCTCGCTCTGGAACATGTATGGACCGACCGAGACGGCGGTCTGGTCGACGTTCGACCGGGTGGAGCCGGAAGACTCGCCGATCACGATCGGCCGGTCGATCCCCGCGACCGTCGTCTACGTGGTGGATGCGTACGGCAATGCGGTCCCCTGGGGCGTGCCGGGAGAGCTGCTGATCGGCGGCGCCGGGGTGGCTCGCGGCTACCACGCGCGGCCCGATCTTTCGGCCGAGCGCTTCCTGCCCGATCCGTTTTCGGAAGTTGCCGGCGCGCGGCTCTATGCGACCGGCGACCTCGCGCGCTTCCTGCCCGACGGCCGGCTCGAAGCTTTGGGCCGGATCGACCACCAGGTGAAGATCCGCGGCCACCGGATCGAGCTGCAAGAGATCGAACAGGTCTTGGGCCAGCATCCCGGCGTCGAGGCGGCGGCGGCGAAGGTGTTCGGCGGGGGCGCCGACTCCAACACCGAAGACAAGCGGATCGCGGCCTACGTGGTCGAACGGCCCGGCGCTAGCTTGGGTGGCGGCGCGGCGCTGCGCGAGACGCTGGTCGCCTATCTGCGCGGCCGCCTGCCCGAGGCGATGATCCCGTCGTCGTTCTCACGCCTCGACCGGCTGCCGCTCACCCCGAACGGCAAAGTCGATCGCAAGGCGCTCCCCGCCCCTGATGAGGCCGCCGGTTCCAATGCCTCCGAGGCGCCCTTGACGCCGCCGCGGACGCCGATCGAAGAGCTGCTCGCCGGCATCTGGCAGGAGCTTCTCGGACGGAAGAACGTGGGAGTCGAATCGCACTTCTTCGATCTCGGCGGCCACTCGCTGCTGGCGATGAAGATGGTGTCGCGCATTCGCGAGGTGCTCGGCGTCGAGCTGCCGCTGCGCCGGGTGTTCGAGGCGCCGGACCTCGGCCGGCTCGCGTCGGCGATCGAGCAGGAGGGGATGGAGCAATCCTTAAGCGGCAGCGGCGGCAGCGGCGGTCCCGGCGGTCTATCGACAGCAATCCCGCCGCTCGAACCGCAGCCGCGGGGCGCCTCGGCACCGCTGTCATTCGCCCAGGAACGGCTCTGGTTTTTAGAGCAGCTCCAGCCCGGCACGTCGGCTTACAACGTCTCGACGTCGGTGACGTTCGACGGCGACCTCGACGTCGCGGCGCTCTCCGGCGCGCTCAACGAGATCGTGCGGCGGCACGAGATGCTGCGCACCCGGTTCGCGGTCGAAGCGGGCAAACCGGTGCAGATCGTCGAGCCGCCGCTGCCGTTTCCGTTCGAGCGGGTCGACCTGACCGAAGTGTCCGTGGCGGAGGGTACCGAGGGTGCCGAGCGGATCGAGCGCGCCGAAAAGCTCGCCTACGACGCCGCGCACCAGCCGTTCGATCTGGACCGGGCGCCGCTCGCCCGCGCACTTTTGATCCAGGTGGGGGACCGGTCGTACCGCCTGAGCGTCGCGATGCATCACCTGGCGACCGACGGCTGGTCGAACGACGTGATCCTGCGGGAGATCTCGGCGCTCTACCCGGCGCTGCACTCCGGTGAGCCGTCGCCGCTGCCGGAGCTGCCGGTGCAGTACGCCGATTACTCGCTGTGGCAGCGCGGCTGGCTCCAGGGGGAAGCGCTGGAACGGCAGCTCGGCTGGTGGCGCACGGCGCTTGCCGGTGCGCCGCCGCTTCTGGAGCTGCCGCTCGACCGGCCGCGTCCGGCGGTGCAGAGCTTCGTCGGCGACCGCGAGCGGTTCGAGGTTTCCGCCCCGCTCGCCGATGCGTTGCGCGATCTCGGCCGCGCGCGCGGCACGACGATGTTCATGACCCTGCTCGCCGCGTTCGACGCGCTGCTGTCCCGGATCGCCAACGTCAACGATGTGGTGGTCGGCACGCCGATCGCCGGCCGCGGCCGGCGCGAGGTGGAGGGCCTGGTCGGCTTCTTCGTCAACACGCTCGCCCTGCGCACCGACCTCTCGGGCGATCCGACGTTCTCCTCTCTGCTGGCCCTCGTGCGCGGCGTCACCTTGGGCGCCTACGCGCACCAGGACGTACCGTTCGAGCGGATCGTCGAAGATCTGGCGCCGGAGCGCAGCCGCGCCCATTCGCCGGTTTTCCAGGTCCACCTGGTGGTCGATGCGCCTCCCGCGGCGCCCGTCGCCCCGTTGCCGGACCTGATCATCCGGCCGCTCGGCCAGACGCTGGAGATCTCGAAGTTCGATCTGACGCTGATGGTGGTGGACGGCGGCGCGGGTCAACCGCTCTATGCCCAGCTGCGCTACAACGTCGAGCTGTTCCTCCCGGCGACGATCGCGCGGATGGGGGAGCGGTTCCTCCGCCTGCTCGCTCTGGTGAGCGCCGAGCCCGAAACGCCGATTTCGCACCTCGACCTGTTGCTGCCGGCGGAGCGCCGGACGCTGCTTTCCGAATTTTCCGGCATCGGGCGTTTGAACCCGCCGCCGCAAACCGGCCGGTCGATCGCCGAACTGTTCCTGGCGCGCGCCGCCGCGCGGCCCGAGGCGCTCGCGATCCTGTTCGAGCAGGAGCGAACGACGTACGGCGAGCTGGCCGCGCGAGCCCGACGCCTGGCGCACCATCTCGCCGGCATGGGCGTCGGTCCGGAGGTGCTGGTCGGCCTGTTCCTCGAACGCACGCCGAGGCTGGTCGAATCGATGCTCGCGGTCTGGATCGCCGGGGGCGCCTATCTGCCGCTCGACCCGACCCTGCCGGCCGAGCGCTCGGGCGCAATGCTTCGCGATGCCGGCGTGCCGATCCTGATCACCGAAGAGTCGCTGCTCGACGAGCTGCCCGAGCACGCCGCCTGGGTGATCGATCTCGATGCGGTCGAGCCGGTGTTGGCGGCAGACGCCGAGCCGACCGGCGCGGCCGGAGAGGTCGATCCCGATCAGCTCGCCTACGTGATCTATACCTCCGGTTCGACGGGCAAGCCCAAAGGGGTCGCGGTAACTCATCGCGGTCTGGAGAACCTCTCCCGTCGCCAGGGCGAGTTGTTCGAGATGATGCCCGGGGCCGGCCCCGAGCCGCGCGTGCTCCAGTTCGCTTCGAGCGGCTTCGACGCCTCGGTGTCGGAGATCGCGGTGGCGCTGGCCAACGGCGGCGCGCTGGTGATGGCGGCCAAAGCGTCGATCCTTCCCGGTTTCGAGCTGTACACCCTGCTGCGCGACCGGGCGATCTCGAACGTGACGTTGCCGCCTTCGGCGCTCGCGGCGCTGCCGGCCGACAAGCCTTTGCCGGCGCTCCGAACGCTGGTGGTCGCCGGAGAGGCCTGCCCGATCGATTTGGCCGAGACCTGGAGCGTCGGGCATAAGGTGATCAACGCCTATGGGCCGACCGAAAACACCGTCTGCATCGCGATGCATTCGTTCGTCCCCGGCTCCGGCCGGCTGCCGCTGGGGCTCCCGACGCCGGGAGTCGACGCCTACGTCCTCGACCGCCGGGGCAACCTCTCGCCGGCCGGAGCTCCGGGCGAGTTGGTGGTCGGCGGCATCGGCCTCGCTCGCGGCTACCTCGGCGCGCCCGATTTGACCGCCGAGCGTTTCGTCCCCCATCCGTTCGCCGCCGCGCCCGGCCTGCGGCTCTACCGCACCGGCGACCTGGTGCGGTGGTCGGCAAATGGCGAGCTGGAATTCCTCGGCCGCATCGATACCCAGGTGAAGGTGCGCGGCTTCCGCATCGAGCTGGGGGAGATCGAGCGGGCGCTCTCCGCCCACCCCAGAGTCCAGGAGGCGGTGGTGGTCGCACGGGCCGAAGGGGGAACCGAAAAGCGGCTGGTCGCCTACGTCGTGCCGCGCGCGGACTCCGCGGAATCGGCCGGTCCTCTCGATGCGGCGGAGCTGCGCGCTTTTCTCGGGCGGACGCTGCCGGAGTACATGATTCCTTCGGCGATCGCGACCCTTCCTGAGCTGCCGAAGAACACGAGCGGCAAGGTCGATCGCAAGGCGCTCCCCGATCCGCGCGAGGTGGGCGCCGCGGAGCGCGAGATCGCGGGCCCGAGAAACCCGCTCGAAACCTTTTTGGTCGGCCTGTTCGCCGAGACGCTCCACGTGAAGACGGTGGGCATCGACGAGAACTTCTTCGAGCTGGGCGGCAACTCGATCGCGGGCGCGATGCTGGTCAACCGCCTTCAGGAAGAATTGGGCGAGATCGTCCACGTCGTCGTGATGTTCGAGGCGCCGACGATCGAAGGTCTCGCGGCCTACCTGGTCGAGAACTACCCCTCCGCGCTGGCTCGACGGTTTGGGCTCGCGGGCGGCGGCGCTGGAGCGAGCGCAGGTCCACTCACTCCAATCACCGAAGAGAAGATCGCGGCGTTTTCCGCGCTGGTGCCAGTGCGCAAGCCGGTCCGTCTGGAGGGCGCACGGAAGAACCCCGGCGTGTCGTTCGTGCTGTCGCCGCCGCGCTCCGGCTCAACACTCTTCCGCGTCATGCTCGCCGGCCATCCGCTGCTGTTCGCTCCGCCCGAGCTGGAGCTGCTGCCTTACGACGATCTGCGCGAGCGGCGCGACGACTTCCCCGGCCGCTACAACCATTTCCTCGAAGGGGCGGTGCGCGCGGTGATGGAGTTGGATCGTTCGGGGGCTGAAGCCGCCGAAGCGAAGCTCGACGCCTGGGAGCAGGAAGGGATCTCGATGGCGGAGGTCTTTGCCCGCTTGCAAAAAGCCGCCGAGCCGCGGCTGCTGGTCGACAAGACCCCCGGCTATTCGCTCCACCCGAGCATCCTTTCGCGCGCCGAGGAGATGTTCGAGGGCGCCCGCTACGTCCACCTGATCCGCCATCCGTACGGCATGATCCGGTCGTTCGAAGAGGCGAAGCTCGATCAGGTGTTCTTCCGCGCCGAGCACAGCTTCACCCGCCGCGAGCTGGCGGAGCTGGTCTGGCTCGTCTCGCACCGCAACATCCTGGCGTTCTTTGAATCCATTCCCGCCGAGCGCAAGCACGCGGTGGTGTTCGAGCAGCTGCTCGCCGAACCGGAGCGCGTGCTGCGCAGCGTCTGCGAATTCCTCGGGCTCGATTACCAGCCCGACATGGCGGCGCCTTATCAGGCATCGGCAGAGAAGCAGTCGGCGCGGATGACCGACGGCCTTCACTCCTGGTCGCGGATGGTGGGCGACGTCAAGTTCCACGAGCACGGCCGGATCGAGCGGGGCGTCGCGGATCGCTGGAAGAACGAGATCGGCGAAGATTTTCTCGGCGAGCCGACGCGCGACATGGCGGAGACCCTGGGCTTCGCCCGTCGCGAGGCGGGCTGGGTGCCGCTGGGGTCCGCCGGCTGGCAGGTCGGGCAAGAGCTGCCTCTGTCGTTCGCCCAGGAGCGGCTGTGGTTCCTCGCCAGGCTCGAACCCGAGTCTCCCGCCTACAACGTGCCGAGCGCGCTGCGCCTGCGCGGCGCTCTGTCGGTGCCGGCGCTTTCCGCCGCGCTCGACGCGCTGGTCGAGCGCCACGCCGCCCTGCGGACGCGCTTTGCCGATCGCCTCGGCCATCCGGTGCAGATCGTCGAGCCAGCGCGGCCGGTGAAGCTTGCCGGCATCGACCTGTCCCGGATCGACGGCGCGGCGCGCGAGTCCGAGCTGTCGCGGTTGGCCCTCGGCGAGGCGCTCCGTCCATTCGATCTGTCGCGGGCGCCGCTCCTGCGCGCCGCTCTGGTGCGGCTGGCCGACGACGATCACGCGGTCCTGTTCGCGATGCATCACATCGCCTCGGACGGCTGGTCCTCCGGCATTCTGGCGGGTGAGATCGGCGCGCTCTATGCCGCGGCTCTGGAGCATCGCGCGCCGGCCCTCGCCCCTCTGCCGATTCAGTATGCCGACTATGCGGTCTGGCAGCGCGCCTGGCTCACCGGGCCGACGCTCGACTCTCACCTCGCTTGGTGGAAGGAGTCGCTCGCGGCGGCTGCGCGCGGCGGCGAGCTGCCTCCGGCGCTTGAATTGCCCACCGATCGCCCGCGCGGAGTGTTGGGAGGGGGAGCGAACAAGCGCGGAGCCACTCGCTTCTGGGGGATTCCGGCCGAGCGCCTGAACGGCCTCGACCGCTTGGCGCAGGAAGAGGGGGCAACACCGTTCATCCTGTTTCTGGCGGCATTCGGGGCACTGCTTGGGCGCGCTTCGGGTCAGACCGATTTCGCGGTCGGCACCCTGGTCGCGAACCGGACGCGGGCGCAGATCGAAGGGCTGATCGGCGTGTTCATGAACACCCTCGCGCTGCGGCTCGACCTCTCGGGAGATCCGAGCTTCCGCGAGCTGGTGCGGCGAACCAAGAGCCTGTCGCTCGGCGCGTTCGCGCACCAGGAGGTGCCGTTCGAAAAGGTCGTGGGGGAGATCCAGCCGAACCGCGACCTCGGGGGCTCGCCGCTGTTCTCGGTCATGTTGCTGCTCCAGAACGCGCCGGCCGGCGCGCTGTCGTTGCCCGGCCTCGCGCTCGAGCGGGTGGCGTACGAGAAGACGACCTCGAAGCTCGATCTGACGCTCACCCTGTTCCAAGGCGCGGACGGCTTGGGCGCGCAGTACGAGTTCGATCTCGACCTGTTCGACCCGGCGACGATGCTGCGGATCGGCGCGCGCTTCGCGACGCTGCTTTCCGCCGCGAGCGCCGAGCCCGACCGGCCGCTCTCGGGCGTCCCCGCGGCCACCGCGTCCGAGATACACCAGACGCTCGTCGAGTGGAACGACCGGCCGGCGCCTTACGACCCGGAGGTCTGCCTGCACCGCTTGGTGGAGGCGCAGGTCGATCGGACGCCCTCGGCTCTCGCCGTGATCGCCGAGCAGGGGGAGCTTACCTACGCCGAGCTGGAAGCGCGTTCCAACCGCCTGGCGCATCGCCTGATCGCGCTCGGCGTAATGCGCGGCGCGCGGGTGGCGGTGGTGGTCGAGCGGAGCCTCGATCTGATCGTCGCGATCCTCGGCACCCAGAAAGCGGGCGCCGCCTACGTGCCGCTCGATCCCTCGTACCCGGCCGATCGCCTGGCCTACCTGTTCGAGGATTCGAAGGTCGCGGCGGTGGTGGCACAGGACCGGTTCGTGGCGACGCTGCCCGCGACCACAGTTCCAATCGTCCCGATCATTCGGATCGACGCGGACGCGCAGCTCGGCGAAGAGAGCGACGCACGACCCACCGACGGCTCCACCCCCGACGATCTCGCCTACGTCATCTACACCTCGGGCTCGACGGGCAAGCCCAAGGGGGTGCTGATCCCGCACCGCGCGATCGGCAACCGCGTGCAGTGGCAGCTCTGGGCGCATCCGTTCGCGCCCGGCGAGCGGCTGTTCCAGAAGACGCCGACCTCGTTCGATGCCTCGGTCTGGGAGCTGTTCGCCCCGCTCGCCGCCGGGGGAGTGCTGGTGTTCGCGCAACCCGACGGCCACCGCGACGCCGCCTACATGTCGCGCGCGATCGCCGAGCAGGGCGTGGGGACGTTGCAGCTCGTGCCGTCGATGCTCCAGGTGTTCGTCGAAGAGCCGGATCTCCCGCGATGCACGTCGCTCCGTAGGGTGTTCGCGGGCGGCGAGGCGCTGCCCACCGCCTTGGCGCGCCGGTTGGCCGAGCGGCTCGACATTCCGCTGCACAACCTCTACGGCCCGACCGAGACGGCGATCGACGTCGCGAGCCGGCCGCGGGTGGGCGACGTCGTGGGCCGGACGATCTCGCCGATCGGCCGGCCGCTGCCGAATCTGCGTCTGCTGCTGCTCGATCGCGAGCGGCGCCCGGTGCCGCTGGGGGCACCCGGCGAGCTGTGCGTCGGCGGCGTGAACCTCGCTTGGGGATATCTCGGCCGGCCGGATCTCTCCGCCGAGAAGTTCGTTCCCGATCCGACCGCGACCCCTTCCGATCGGCCCGCGGCGCACGGCTTCGGCTCCGGTTCGCGCCTCTACCGGACCGGCGACCTCGCGCGGTTTCTGCCGGACGGCGAGATCGAGTACCTCGGCCGGATCGACAGCCAGGTGAAGATCCGCGGCTTCCGCATCGAGCTGGGCGAGATCGAAAGCCAGCTCCGGTCGCACCCGCAAGTGGCGCAGGCGGCGGTGGTCGCGCGGAGCGGTAATGAGGGCCAGACGGAAGGCGACAAGCGTTTGGTCGCTTATTTTGTGGCGAACGAAGGGAGCAATCTGGACGAGCCGGACGAGCCGCGGGCGCGAGATCTCAAGGATTTCCTCGCCCGCGAGCTGCCCGAGCACATGGTGCCGGCCGACTACGTGCGACTCGCCGCGCTGCCGGTCCTGCCGAACGGCAAGCTCGATCTGGCGGCGCTGCCGGCGCCCGCGGACGTGGCCTCTGCTCCGGGGGTTCAGCTGGCCGCGGCGAGGACACCGATCGAGGAGGTGCTCGCGACCATCTGGGCGCAGGTCCTGGGGCTCGAAACGGTGAGCGTCACCGACAGCTTCTTCGACCTCGGCGGCCATTCGCTGCTGGCGCTCCAGGTCACCTCGCGGGCGCGCGCCGCGTTCGGCGTGCCGGTCAAAGTCCGCACCCTGTTCGAGGCGCCGTCGGTCGAGCTGCTCGCGCGCAAGATCGAAGCGGCCCGCGCGGCCCGCGCGACGGACGGCGGTGAGCCGCTACCGCCGCTCTTGCCCGTCTCGCGCGACGAGCCGCTGCCGTTGTCGTTCGCCCAGGAGAGGCTCTGGTTCCTCGATCGGCTGCTGCCGGGAAGCCCCGTCTACAACCTGCCGATCTTTCTCCGCTTCGTCGGCACCCTGTCGATCCCGGCGCTCGCCGGTTCGCTCGCCGAGATCGTCCGGCGCCACGAGGCGCTGCGCACGACGTTTGTGCTGGGCTTCGACACCGGAGAGCGGCCGGTGCAGCGGATCGCGCCGGTCGAAGAGGTGCCGAGATTCGCCAAGGTCCGGCTGGTCGATCTCGGCAACGTTCCTGCCGAGCGCAAGAAGCCGGAAGCCGAGCGGCTGGCCGATCGCGAAGGACGCAGAGCATTCGATCTGGAGCGGGGACCGCTGGTGCGCGCGACGATGGTGCGGCTCTCCGCCACGGATCATGTCGGCCTGTTCAACCTCCATCACAGCGTGTCGGACGATTGGTCGAGCGGTATTCTGGTGCGCGAGCTGGGCGCGCTCTATGGCGCGGCGCTTTCCGGAGGCCCAAGCCCGCTGTCCGAGCTGACGATCCAGTACGCCGATTACGCGACCTGGCAACGGCAATGGCTCGACGGCCCGGCGCTCGAACAGCGGTTGGGGTTCTGGACCAAGGCGCTCGCCGGGGCGCCGCTCGCGCTCGATCTGCCGACCGACCGGCCGCGCCCGGCGGCCCAGAGCTTCCGCGGCGGCAACTTCGGCCTGCGCCTGCCGGCGGAGATCGAGAGCGCAGTCCGTTCCTATGCCCGGGGCTCGAGCGCCTCGCCGTTCATGGTGCTGTTCGCCGCCTTCACCGCGCTGCTGGGGCGCTTGGCCGGCGTCGAGGACGTGCTGGTCGGTTCGCCGGTGGCAGGCCGCACACGGCCCGAGGTCGAAGGGCTGATCGGCTTCTTCATCAACACCCTCGTGCTGCGCGGACGGCCGCGGGCTGAGGTGAGCTTCGCCGGTTTGGTTTCCGAGGCGCGCGCCAATCTGCTCGATGCGTTTGCCGAGCAGGACCTGCCGTTCGAAAAGCTGGTGGGCGAGCTGAACCCGGAGCGCGATCCGTCGCGTCCGCCGATCTTCTCGGTCAACTTCTCGTTCCAGACCGCGGCGATGGGGCATCTCGATCTACCCGGCGTCGCGATCGAACCGTGGACTGGCGGCAGCGGCACCGCGAAGACCGACCTCGCGCTGTTCCTTTCGGATCAAGGCACCGGCATTTCCGGCGCGCTCGTCTACTCGTCCGACCTGTTCGATCGCGGAACCATCGCCCGCTACGCCGGCCATCTGGAGGCGCTGCTCGCCGGAGCGCTCGCCGACCCGGCGCGGACGTTGGCCGAGCTGCCGCTGCTGGCCGCCCCGGAGCGGGCGCAGATCGTCGGCGCCTGGAGCCGCTCGGCGGAGCTTGCCCCCGCGGCGCCGTCGACCCTCGCCGCGCTGTTCGAGGAGTCGGTCGACCGGTTCGGCGAGCTGGCGGCGGTCGCCACGACCGGCGCGACCAGCGCCTCGGGCGACCGGGAGCTTTCGTACGCCGAGCTGGAGGCGCGGGCGAACCGGCTGGCGCACCACCTGCGCGCGTTCGGCGTCGGCCCGGAGGTGGCGGTCGGCGTCTTCTGCGATCCGTCGTTCGAGCTGGCGGTCGGCCTGCTCGGGCTAGCCAAGGCGGGCGGCGTCTACGTGCCGCTCGATCCGCAACTGCCGCTCGAACGGCTGTCCTATCTGATCGAAGACGCCGGCCTCGCGATCCTGCTCACCCAAGAGCATCTCCAGGAGACGCTGCCGGCACTGCCGGTGTTCGCGATCGTCTTGGACGGCGCGGGTTGGGACCTAATCGCGGCGAGCCCCGAGTCGCGGCCCGAGCCGGCGATCGAGGGTGAGGAAGGGCTCGACGCTCTCGCCTACGTGATCTACACCTCGGGCTCGACGGGCAAGCCGAAAGGGGTGGGCGTCACCCATCGCGGCATCGCGAACATGGGGCGCGAGCATGCGCGGCTCACCGCTCTCGAACCGGGGGATCGGGTGCTGCAATTCGCCTCGATCGGCTTCGACGCCTCGATCGCCGAGATGGCGAACGCTTGGGCGACCGGGGCGACGCTGCTGTTCGCCGGGCGCGAGCAGCGGATGCCGGGAGCCGGCCTCGCGCGGCTGCTCACCGAACAGAGGATCACGCTCGCCACCCTGCCGCCGTCGGCGCTCGCGGCGCTCCCCGATCTGCCCGAGGGGGTGCCCGCCGCGCTGGTCGTCGCGGGCGAGGCCTGCCCGCCCGAGGTCGCGGAGCGCTGGCGGCCCGGCCGCCGCTTCGTCGACGCCTATGGACCGACCGAGGCGACGGTCTGCGCGACCGCGCTGGTCTACGACGGCGGCCGGATCACCATCGGCCGGCCGATCGCGGGCTTCGAAGCCTACGTCCTCGATCCGTCGGGCGCGGTCCAGCCGCTCGGGGTTCCGGGCGAGCTGCTGCTCGGCGGCGCCTCGCTCGCCCGCGGCTACCAGGGCCGGCCCGACCTTAGCGCGGAGCGTTTCGTGCCCCATCCGTTCGATTCGCAGGCGCCGGGTGCCCGGCTCTACCGCACCGGCGACCTGGCGCGCTGGATCGCGGTCGTCCGTGGCGGCGCGGAGACTCGCGAGCTGGAGTTCCTCGGCCGGATCGACCATCAGGTGAAGATTCGCGGTTTCCGCATCGAGCTGGGGGAGATCGAGACCGTCCTATCCACCCTGGCCGGCGTGCGCGAGGCGGCGGTGCTCGCCCGGCCGGCGGCGGACGGCGACCTGCGCCTGATCGCCTACGTCGTCGCGGCGGAGAACCGGCCCGAGCCGGCGGATTTGAAAGACGCGCTGCGCGCGAAGCTTCCCGACTACATGGTCCCGGGCGTGATCGCGGTTCTCGACGACTTTCCGCGGAATGCCGCGGGCAAGGTCGATCGGCGCGCGCTCGCGGGCATCGACCCGGCGCGGGCAACCGCGGAACGCGAGTACCTGGCGCCGCAGACCGACATCGAGGTGGTGCTGGCCGGCATCTGGTGTGAGGTGCTCGACCGCGAGCGGATCGGCATCGACGAGGACTTCTTCGACCTCGGCGGACATTCGCTGCTCGCCACCAAAGTCGTGGCGCGGGTGCAGAAGGTGTTCCGCATCGATCTGGAGCTGCGTGACTTCTTCGCCGCGACGACGATCGAGGCGGCGGCGCGCACCCTCATCGCCAAAGAGCCAAAGCCCGGCATGGCGGCGCGCACCGCGCGGCTGCTGCGCCAGATCCAAGAGATGTCCGCCGAGGAGCGCCAAGCGCTGCTCGCCGGCACCCCTGCCCACGAAGGAGCCGAGGACGCATGAGCGACACGACGACCCAAAGCCGCGGGATCTCCGGCGAGGATCTGGATCTACTTTCCAGACTCTTGGAGCAGGAAGGGTTCGGCGCTCCGGCTTCGACCGCGATTCCGCGCCGCGCCGTTTTCGGATCGGCGGGCGAAGAGCTTCCGCTGTCGTATGCCCAACAGCGGCTCTGGTTTCTCGACCGGCTGCAGCCAGGCTCGGCGCAGTACAACCTGTATTCGGCGCGCCGGTTTCCGCAGCCGATCGCCCTGACGGTGCTCGCGCGCACCCTTGGGGAGCTTGCGCGCCGCCACGAGACGCTGCGCACTACGTTCGTGGAAGTCCAGGGCCGCGCGGTGCAGGTGATTGCGCCGCCGCCCCGCGCGGCGGTCCCGCCGGTCATCGATCTGCTCGGGCTGCCGAACGCGCGGCGCGAGGACGAGGTGGCGCGGGTCGCGGGCGCCGAATCCCGCCGGCCTTTCGACCTCTCACGCGGGCCGCTCTGGCGCGCGGCGGTCGTCCACGTTGGCGAAGGCGAGGATGTCCTTCTGTCGGTGATGCATCACATCATCTCGGACGGTGGGTCGCTGGGCGTGATGATGGGCGAGGTCTCGCGCCTGTATGCGGCTTTTGCCGCCGGCCGACCGTCTCCTCTGCCGGAGCTGGCGATCCAATACGCAGATTTCGCCCTCTGGCAGCGCGAGCGTCTTGAGGGTGGCGAGCTCGCCCGGGAGCTTGACTTCTGGCGTGCGGAGCTGTTGGGTGCGCCGCAGGTACTCGACCTGCCGGCCGATCGACCGCGGCCGGCGGTGCAGAGCTTCCGCGGCGCCAACGAGATGTTCTCGATCCCGGCCACCGACGCGGCGCGGCTGCGCGAGCTGGCGCGAGAAGAGGGCGCGACCCTGTTCATGGCCATGCTTGCCACCCTCGGCGCCACGCTCGGCAGGATCACCGGGCGCTTCGACCTGCTGATCTCTTCGCCGATCGCGAACCGAAACCGCCCCGAGATCGAGGCGCTGATCGGCTTCTTCGTCAACACCTTGGTTTTGAGGGTCGATCTCGCGGGGGAACCGAGCCTGCGCGAGATGATCCGCCGCACCAAGCTCCGAACCCTTGCCGCTTACGATCACCAGAACCTGCCGTTCGAGAAGTTAGTCGAGGAGCTGCGTCCGGAGCGCGATCTGGCCCACGCGCCGCTGGTCCAGGTCATGTTGGCGCTGCAGACCGAGGACGCTCCGGCGATGCCGGCCGGCGGGGGAGCCGGCGGCGCGACCGCCGCGTCGGAGGTGCCACTGATGAACGGTACGGCGAAGCTCGACCTTTTGATCTCGATGATCGAGTCTTCGCGCGGCTTGAACGGTATGGCGGAGTACGCGACCGATCTGTTCGAGGGGGCGACGGTGCGGCGGTTGCTCGACGCTTGGCGGACGTTGATCGCCGGGGCGCTCGCCACGCCTGAGGCGGCGGATCGGCCGCTCGCCGAGCTGCCGTTGCTCGACGCGGCCGAAACCCGGCGCCTGGTGGTCGATTGGAACGACACCGCGGTCGCTTACGATCAGGCCGGAGCGCGGCTCCACGATCTGGTCTTCGCGCAGGCTGCGGCGACGCCGGATGCGATCGCTGTGGTATTCGAGGAGTCGGCGCTCTCCTACGGCGCGCTGGCCCGCGCGGCGCAGCGCTTGGCACAGTCGCTGCGCCGTCGCGGCATCGGTCCTGAGATCGCCGTCGGCGTCTGCCTCGAACGGTCGCTCGAAATGCCGGTCGCATTGTTGGCGGTGCTCGAAGCGGGGGGCTTTTACGTTCCGCTCGATCCTGACTATCCGGCGGATCGGCTGACCTACATGCTCGCGGACAGCCGGGTGCCGTTGGTTCTAATCTCGGCCGCCGTGCAGGCACGGATCGCCGATCTGCCCGAGGGCGTTGTGCGGGTCGATCCGGGCGATTGGGAGACGCTCAATCCGGTCGCGCCGGAGCTGGTGGAACGCGCGACGACCGAGCCGGAGACGCTCGCCTACGCGATTTACACCTCGGGCTCGACCGGCAAGCCAAAAGCGGGCATGAACGCGCACCGTGGGATCGTCAACCGATTGCTCTGGATGCGTGAGCGTTACGCCTTGGGACCGGCGGATCGGGTGCTCCAGAAGACGCCGTTCAGCTTCGATGTCTCGGTCTGGGAGCTGTTTCTGCCGCTCCTGTCCGGCGCGCGACTGGTCATGGCCCGGCCGGGCGGTCATCAGGACGCAGGCTACCTGGTCGATCTGATCTCCCGCGAGGGAGTAAGCGTTCTCCACTTCGTGCCCTCGATGCTCCAGGTGTTCGTCGGCGAGCCGGGGGTGGCGGAGTTAAGCAGTCTGCGGGCGCTGATTTGTTCCGGCGAGGCGTTGCCTTCCACCCTGGTCGATCGCTTCTTCGCGCTGTTTTCCGGCCACCTGAGCGCTCGCCAAGAACCCGAGCTGCACAACCTGTACGGCCCCACAGAGGCGGCGGTCGACGTCACCGAACAGGTCTGCCTGCCGGGCCTCGCGACCGTGCCGATCGGTCGGCCGATCGCGAACCTGCGCATCTATCTGCTCGATCCGGAGCGCCTGCCGGTGCCGGTTGGAGTTCCGGGCGAGCTGTTTATCGGTGGCGTCGGCGTAGGCCGCGGATACCTGCATCGGCCGCAGTTGACCGCCGCGGCGTTCGTGCCCGACGGCATCGGCGGAGAGCCGGGTGCCCGCCTCTATCGCACCGGCGACCTCTGCCGGTTCGCCGTGGACGGCGCGATCGAGTATCTCGGGCGGATCGACCATCAGGTGAAGATCCGCGGCTTCCGCATTGAGCTGGGGGAGATCGAGCGAGCGCTCGCCGATCACCCGGATGTCTCCGAGTGCGTGGTGGCGACCTACGGCCCGGCGACCGATCGGCGCATCGCGGCGTATCTGGTCGCGGGTTCGTCGAAGCCGCCATCGATTGAAGAGCTCCGCACGTTCCTGGGTCGTAGCCTGCCCCTGTACATGATTCCCCAGGCGTTCGTCGCCTTGCCCGCTCTGCCGCTGTCGCCGAACGGAAAAATCGATCGCAAGGCTTTGCCGACGCCGGAGCTTTCGCGCCCGTCCCTCGGCGAGCAGTACGTCGCGCCGCGGACGGTCGCCGAGCAGGTGCTGGCGGTGGTTTGGGAGCATGTGCTCGGCGTCGAGCAGGTCGGCGCCCATGACAATTTCTTCGCTCTCGGCGGGGACTCGATCCGCAGCATTCAGGTGCTCGCCATGGCCCGCGAGCGAGGCCTGGAAATCTCGCTCCAGCAGCTGTTTCAACATCAGACTATCGCTGCCCTGGCCGCCGTCGCCGTCACTCCTTCAGCCGTGGAGGCGCCCACCGAGCCGTTCTCACTGCTCGCGCCGGAGGATCGCCAGCGCCTGCCGAGTGGGCCGGGGTTCGCGCTCGATGACGCCTATCCCCTGGCGATGCTGCAGGCCGGCATGCTGTTCCACATGGTGCTGCGGCCCGAAGATCCGCCGTACCATAACGTCGACAGCTGGCAGCTGGTCGCGCGGTTCGACGCCGAGGCGTTTGCGCGTGCCACCGCCGATGTTGTCGCTCGCCATCCGGTGATGCGCACTTCGTTTCACCTGACCGGGTTTTCCGAACCGATCCAGATGGTCCACCGGGAGGCGGCCTTACCGCTGACGGTGTTCGATCTCATCCACCTGACGGCGCTGGAGCAGCAGCGGGAGGTCGCGGCGCTGGTGCGCGCGGAAAAGCTCAAGATCTTCGACTTCACCCGCGCGCCGCAGCTTCGCTTTCACGTCCACCGGCTCGCCGAGGATCGGTTTCAGTTCACGCTCACCGAGAACCACGCGATCTTCGATGGCTGGAGCTTGCACTCGACGTTGGCCGAGATTTTCAGCCGATATTTCGCTTACCTTCGCGGTGAAACCCCGGCATTCGAGGCGCCGCTCGCGCTTACCTATCGCGATTTCGTTGCGGCGGAACGGCGGACCCTCGAATCGGAAAGTGCCAAGGCGTTCTGGCGCGAACAATTAGCCGGCGCCTCGGTGCTCGAGCTGCCGCGCCCCAACCCGGTGACCCAGGCACCGGTCGGAGCGCGAGTCTGCCGGCTGATCCCGAACTTGTCGCCGGAGATCTCGCGGGCGGTGCGCTCGCTCGCGCGTCGTTCGGCGGTGCCGCTCAAGAGCGTGCTGCTCGGCGCGCACTTCAAGGTGATGAGCCTGCTTTCGGGCTCGCCCGACGTAATGATCGGGATCGGCTTCAACGGCCGCGCCGAGCTGTCGGGTGGGGACGATGTCCGCGGCCTGTTCTTGAACACACTTCCGGTCCGGTTCGAGGTCAAAGACGAGAGTTTTGCGCGAATTTCCGAACGGGCGTTCGAAACCGAACGCGACATCCTGCCCCACCGCCGCTACCCGTACAACCGTCTGCAGCAGGAGAACAGTGGCCGGCCGTTCTACGACGTGATCTTCAACTACATACACTTCCATGTCGTGGACAAAATGCTCGCCCACGAGGAGATCGGTGTGGTGGGTTTCCATGCCGCCGAAGGGACGAACTTCCTGCTCCAGGTTGCGTTCGCACCGGGCACCGACGAGCAAGGCATTCACTTTGCGCTCGAATACGACGGCGCACGCCTGTCGGAGACTGACGCGGCATGGATCGCCGGTTACTTCACGCGCTATTTCGCGGCGCTTGGCCAGGATCCGGACGCCTCGACCGCCACCGCCTCCCTGCTCGCCCCGGAGGAGCGCGAACAGATCCGCGCGGCGACCGCGCTCGCTGTTTCGCCGGTTGCACTGCCCTCTCTCGTCGAGCTGTTCGCGCGCGCGGTCGCCACGCATGGAAAGCGGGAAGCGGTGCGCTGCGGCAACGCCGGGCTCACCTATGCCGAATTGGACCGGCGCGCCAACGCTCTTGCGCACCGCCTGATTCGCGACGGTGTGCTGCCCGGGGACCTGGTCGCGGTGTCGCTCGACCGGTCGACCGATCTGATCGTTGCGCTGCTCGCCGTGCTCAAGAGCGGCGCGGGCTACGTGCCGATCGATCCGACCTATCCGGAGGAGCGCCGGGCGTTTCTGCTAAAGGATTCGGGCGCGCGCCTGCTGCTCGACGAGGTGGCAGCCGATCTCGCCCAAGAAGACCACGCGGCGCCCGTGCTGCGAATCACCGCGGCCGACGTTGCTTACGTAATCTACACCTCGGGCTCGACGGGCAAGCCGAAAGGGGTGCCGGTGCGCCACGGCGAAGTGGCGCGGCTGATGTCGTCGACCGACTCGTGGTTCGGATTCGGCCCCGACGACGTCTGGACGCTGTTTCATTCCTACGCGTTCGATTTCTCGGTCTGGGAGATCTGGGGGGCGCTCGCCTACGGCGGCCGGCTGATCGTGGTGCCCACCGCGATCTCGCGCGCTCCGGAGTCGTTCTATCGCCTGGTCCGCGACGAGAAGGTCACCGTGCTCAACCAGACGCCGTCGGCGTTCCAGCAGTTGATCTGGGCCGAGCGGGGGGTGTTCGAGGCCGACGGCCCGGCACCTCTGGCCCTGCGTTACGTGATCTTCGGCGGCGAGGCGCTCGATCTGCCGACGCTCGCGCCCTGGATCGAACGGCATCCCGATTCGACGCTGATCAACATGTACGGCATCACCGAGACGACTGTCCACGTCACCTATCGGCCGATCGGCAAGGCCGACGTCCTGGCGAAGCGGGGGAGCCTGATCGGCGTGCCGATTCCCGATCTCGCGGTCCACGTGCTCGACGCGTTCGGCATGCCCGCGCCGCTCGGGGTCTCCGGCGAGATGTACGTCTCGGGCGCCGGGCTCGCGGTCGGATATCTGGGGCGGCCGGAGCTGACGGCGGAACGCTTCGTGCCCGATTCGTTCTCGGGAGCTGTCGGCGCGCGGGCCTATCGCTCGGGCGATTTGGCCCGGCGGCTGCCCGCGGTCTCCGGCTTCGACCTTGAGTACCTGGGCCGGATCGACAACCAGGTGAAGATCCGAGGCTTCCGGATCGAGCTGGCCGAGATCGAGGCGGTGCTCGCCGCGCACCCCGGCGTCCGGCGCGCGATCGTGGTTCCGCGCGAGGATGTCGCGGGCGACAAGCGGCTGGTCGCCTACGTCGTGCTCGCGGACTCTTCGATCTCGGCCGACGACCTGCGCGGCGCGGCGCAGGCCAACCTGCCGGAATACATGGTTCCCGCGGCGGTGGTGATCCTGCCCGAGTTGCCGCTCACTCCGCACGGCAAGGTCGACGTGCGCGCGCTGCCGCTGCCGGCCGGCACCCGCGAGGCCTCGCGCCAGGCGTTCGTCGAGCCGAGGACGCCGCTCGAAGAGCGGATCGCGGCGATCTGGGCCGAGGTGCTGCGGCTCGAGAAGGTGGGCGTGCGCGACGGCTTCTTCGACCTCGGCGGCAACTCGATCCTCGCCACCCAGGTGTTCGCCCGGCTGCGCGAGACGTTCGGCTTCGAGGTGCCGATGCGCACGCTGTTCGAAGAACCGACGATCGAGCGCCTGGCGGTGACGATCGGCGAGCTGCAGGCGCGCGGTCCGAGCGCGGAGGCGGAGTCGCAGCGGATCGCGCGGCGCCGGAGCGAGGGCGATGCGGTCGGAGCGGTCGGAGCGATTCCCGCGGCACCCAAGGATGCCGACAAGATCCGCACCGATCTCGCGGCGATGACGCCCGAGGCGATCCGCAAGTTGCTCGCCGAGAAGCGGGCGAAGAAACAACAGGGAGGACAGGGGTGAGCGAAATCTCCGAGCCCGATTCTGCCGCCGAGCTGGCTGCCGATCTCGAAGGCGATCTCGAAGCCGAGCGCCTCGCGCTGCTGGATCTGCTGCTCGAAGAGGAGGCGGAGGAGGCCGCCGCTCCCGCCGCGGCGATCGGACATGCGACGGCGCCCGAGCGGATTCCGCTGTCGCTGTCGCAGCGCCGGCTGTGGATCGCCGATCGGCTCGATCCGGGCACGGCGCTGTTCAACATCCCGGCCTCGCAGCGGCTCTCGGGGGAGCTCGACATCCGGGCGCTCCGTGCCGCGCTCCAGGCTCTGGTCGATCGCCACGAGAGCCTGCGCACGACGTTTTCGACCGCCGACGGCAATGCCGGCGCGCGCGGGTCGAGCGAAGGTTTCCAGGTCATCGCCCGGCATCGCGAAGTCGATCTGCCGCGGATCGACCTGTCGCTGCTGCCGCTTTCCCTGGCGCTCCAGACGTCTCTTCGTCTATCGGGGCTTTCCCAGTCGCGCGGCTTCGACCTCGAACAGGGTCCGCTCCTCCGCTTCGCCCTGATCGAGATGGCTCCCCGAGACAACGTGCTGCTGGTGACGATGCATCACATCGTCGCCGACGGCTGGTCGCTGTCGATCTTCCAGCGCGAGTTCGCCGCGTTCTACGCCGGCTTTGCGAAGAATCAGCCGGCAACGCTTCCGGCGCTGCCGATTCAGTACGCGGACTTCGCGCTCTGGCAGCGCGACTGGCTGCGCGGCGAGGTGCTCGAAAATCAGCTCGCTTTCTGGCGCGACCATCTCGCCGATGCGCCGTTCTTGGCCGAGCTGCCGACCGATCGGCCGCGTCCCAGGGTGCGCAACTTCCGCGGCGGTAAGGTCGCGCGCCTGGTCGCCGATTCGGTCACCGAAGCGTTCCACCGCCTGGTCCGCGGCGAAGGGGTGACCTATTTCGCCTCGGCGTTGGCGCTCGGACACGCCTGGCTCGGCCGCCTCACCCGCAGCGACGACGCGTTGATCGGATCGCCAATCGCCGGGCGCCACCGGATCGAGACCGAAGGCGTGATCGGTTTCTTCGTCAGCAACCTGGTCTTCCGCGCCCAGCTTCGAGGCGATCCCACGGCGCGCGAGCTGCTGGTGCGGACGCGCGAGGAGACGCTCGCGATCCTGTCGCACCAGGACGTGCCGTTCGATCTGCTGGTCGAAGCGCTCGCTCCGGAGCGCGACCTGTCGACCACGCCGATCTACCAGGTGCAGCTGATGGCGTTCGAGGGTCAGCGCCGCGCCGACGCGTCGGCGCACGCCGCGGACGAGACGGCGCGCACCAGGGCGATGGGGGGCTTGCGCCTCACGCCTCTCACCTCGGGCGACGAGATGTCGATGTTCGACCTGTCGATGACCATCGCCGAAGGGGGTCGTCGGCTCGCGCTGCAATACAACCGCGATCTGTTCGATGCCGCGACGATCGAGCGGATGGCCGGCTACTTCGAGAATCTGATGGCGGCTTTTGTCGCCGAGCCCGATCGCCATCTGTCCGAGATCGCGATGATCGGGCAAGACGAGCGGCGCCAGCTGCTGCTCGAATGGAACCCGCCTTCCTCCCGGGCGGCGTTTTCCCAGAAGACCCTGCTGCCCGAATGGGTGGCGATCCATGCGAAGAGCCGCCCCCAAGCGATCGCGGTCGAGATGGGGGACATGTCCCTGACCTACGCCGAGCTGGACGAGCGTTCGAACGCGCTCGCGCGCTACCTGGCGATGTTCGGCGTCGGACCCGAGGTGAGAGTAGGGCTCTGCCTCATGCGCTCGCTCGATCTGGTGGTCGGCCTGATCGCGGTGCAGAAGGCCGGCGGCGCCTATCTGCCGCTCGATCCCACCTATCCGATCGACCGGCTGGCCGGCATGATCGAAGACGCGGGCCTGATGCTGCTGCTCGCCCAAGACGCCACGCTCGACGCGCTGCCGGCGGGCACCGCCTATGTGATCAACCTCGACCGGACGGACGAGATGGCCGCGATGATGGGGGATGGTGGCGACGAAGCGGGAGACGGGGCAACGCCGGAGCCGCCGCCCGGCCCCTGCCCTGAGCACCTCGCCTACGTGATTTTCACCTCGGGCTCGACGGGCCGGCCGAAGGGCGTGATGCTCGCGCACGACGGCCTCGCGAACCTGTGCGCCGAGCAGGCGCGAATCTTCGCGGTGGGGCCGGAAAGCCGGGTGCTCCAATTCGCCTCGGTGTCGTTCGACGCCTCGGTCGCCGAGATCGCGGTGGCGCTCTGTGCCGGCGCCGCTCTGGTGCTTGGGGCGCCGGACGATCTGCTCCCCGGGCCGGGCTTGGTGCGGCTGCTCGCCTCCCGGCGGATCACCAAGGCGACGATTCCGCCTTCCGCGCTCGCCGTGCTGCCGGCCGGAGCCGAAGCCGAGCTGCCGGACCTGCGCACCCTGGTGGTAGCGGGCGAAGCCTGTTCGCCCGAGCTTGCGGCGATCTGGGGCCGCGGGCGCCGATTCGTCAACGCCTACGGCCCGACCGAGGCGACGGTCTGCGCCACCGCCGAGCTCTTCGTCGAGGGCAAGGCGCTCACCTTGGGCCGGCCGCTTTCCGACGTCGAGATCCATGTGCTGGGTTCCCGTTTCGAACCCCTGCCGGTGGGTGTCGCGGGCGAGCTGCTGATCGGTGGCCGGGGCCTTGCGCGTGGCTATCTGAACCGCCCCGATTTGACCGCCGAGCGCTTCGTGCCGCACCCCTTCGCCGCCGAACGCGGCGATTTCGGGGATCCCGGCGCGCGGCTCTATCGCACCGGCGACCTGGTGCGGCGCCTGGCCGACGGACGGATCGAGTTCCTCGGCCGGATCGACCATCAGGTGAAGGTGCGCGGCTTCCGCATCGAGCTGGGCGAGATCGAGGCGGCGTTGCGCGCGCAGGCGGGGGTCAGAGAGGTCGTGGTGCTCGCGCGCAACGATTCGGGCGGCGGTTTATCGGGTGGTAATGCGGACCGGCTGGTCGCCTACCTGCTCGCCGAGCCCGAGCGCGAGCTGGTGCCGGCCGATTTGAAGGCGGCGCTTTCCGCGCGGCTGCCGGAGTACATGGTGCCCGCGGCATTCGTGGTGCTTGGGGCCTTTCCGCTCACCGCCAACGGCAAAGTCGATCGGAAGGCGCTGCCCACGCCGGAGCTGGCGCATCTGCACGTCGAGGGGGTGCGTTACGAGGCGCCGCGCGACGCGATCGAAACGCTGGTGGCGGAGGTCTTCGGCGAGGTGCTCGGCCTTTCCGGCGAGATCTCGATCCACGATTCGTTCTTCGACTTAGGCGGCCACTCGCTGCTCGCCACCCAGCTCTTGTCCCGCGTGCGCGACGCATTCGGCGTCGAGCTGGCGCTGCGCCAGGTGTTCGAGGCGCAGACGATCGCGAGCTTCTCCCGCGCGATCGAGGCGGCGCAGCGCGAAGCGCGCGGCCTCGAATCCGGGCCGATCGAACGCCGCCCGCGCGTGGCCGGGGCGGATCTGCCGCTGTCGTTCGCGCAGGAGCGGTTGTGGTTTCTGGACCAGTTGGAGCCGGGAAGCCCGACCTACAACATCCCGAGTGCCCTGCGCGTCCGCGGCGCGCTCGATCCTTTGCGGCTCGCCGCGGCGCTGCGCTACCTGGAGCGGCGCCACGAGTCGCTGCGCACTACATTCCCCACCCGGGCCGGGCGCGCGGCGCAGGAGATCGCGGCGCCCGATTCCGTCGATTCGCCCCGGGGGGCGCTGCTCTTTGCCCGGGTGGATCTTGCCGCCCTCTCGGAGGCGCGCCGCGAGGTGGAGACGCTGCGCCTCGCGGGGAAAGAGGCGATCCGGCCTTTCGATCTGGCGACCGGGCCGCTCGGCCGCGTGGTGCTGGTGCATCTGTCGCCGCAGCCGGCGACCGAGCAGGCGCTGCTGCTCACCGTCCATCACGTCATTTCCGACGGCTGGTCGATGGGCGTTTTCGTGCGCGAGCTGGCCGAGGTCCACTCGGCGCTGGTCGAAGGCCGCGAGCCCGACGCCAATGTCCTGCCGCCTCTGCCGATCCAGTACGCCGACTTCGCCGCCTGGCAGCGCGGCTGGCTCACCGGCGACGTCCTCGCGCGCCAGATCGATCATTGGCGCCGGCACCTTCTGGGCGCGCCCGAGCTGCTCGCTCTGCCCACCGACCGGCCGCGGCCGGCGATCCAGAGCTACCGCGGCGCCTCGGTCGCGCGGCCCTCGGCTCCGGGAACCGTCGAGCGCCTGCACGCGCTCTCGCGGGCGGAAGGCGCGACGCTGTTCATGACGTTGCTCGCCGGCTGGTCGACGCTGCTCTATCGCTATACCGGGCAGACCGACATTCCGGTCGGCACTCCGATCGCGAACCGCAACCGGGCGGAGGTCGAAGGGCTGATCGGCTTCTTCGTCAACACCCTCGTCCTGCGCACGCGGGTGGCGCCGCGGCAGAGCTTCCGCGCGCTGCTCGGCACGGTGCGCGAATCGACGCTCGAAGGGTACGCGCACCAGGATCTGCCGTTCGAAAAGCTGGTGGAGGCGATCGCGCCGGAGCGCAATCTTTCCTACTCGCCGCTGTTCCAATCGATGCTCGTGCTGCAGAACAACCCCGACCGGCCGCTCGAATTGCCTGGCTTGGAAATCTCCGGCCTCGCGATGTCGGGCGAGGTGTCGAAATACGACCTGACGCTGAACGCGATCGAGCTGGGACCGCGGCTGGCCTGCCGGGTGGTTTACAGCACGGCGCTGTTCGAGGCGGCGACGGTCGAGCGGATTCTCGGCCATCTCCACGCGCTGCTCCATGCGCTGCTCGATCAGCCCGACCGGCCGGTCGGGACGCTCGACCTCTTCTCGGGGGAGGAGCGGCGCACCCTGCTGATCGAATGGAACGAGCCGGCGGTCGTGCACCCGTCCGAAGGCTACCTGCCGCAGATGTTCGAGGAACGGGTCGATGCCGGGCCGGCGCGCATCGCGGTCGAATTCGATTCCCGCACCGAATCGGAGAGGGCGGCCGGAGGCGCGGGATTCTCGATGCTCACCTACGCCGAGCTGGACGCGCGGGCGAACCGGCTGGCCCGCCATCTGCGCCGGGCGGGGGTCGGACCCGAAACGCGCGTCGGCGTCTGCCTGGAGCGCTCGCTCGACTTGCCCGTAGCGCTGCTTGCCGTCCTGAAGGCGGGGGCGGCCTACCTGCCGCTCGACCCGAGCCTGCCGGAGGATCGCCTGCGCCATTTGGTGGCGGACGCCTCGGCGCCGGTGGTCGTCACGGTCGGCCGGTTCGTCGAACGGCTCGGCACTGATCGCACCGATCGCTTCGATCGCTTCGGGGGGCCGCATCTCGTCCTCCTGGACGATGCGGCGACCGCCGCGGCGATCGCTGAGGAACCGGCGGAGCGCCTGTTGCCCGCGGCTTTGGGCGAGCACCCGGCCTACGTGATCTATACCTCCGGGTCGACAGGTCAGCCCAAAGGGGTGGTGGTGACTCACGGCGCTCTGGGCAACCGGCTGCGCTATGCCCTCGCAACCGACTTTGCGACCGACGCCGAAGTGTTCCTCCAAAAGACCACGATCAGCTTCGACGTTTCGGTGCTCGAAATCTTTGCGCCTTTAGTCTCCGGCGGGCGCACCGTGCTGCCCGAGCCCGAAGGGCATCGCGATCCCGCTTATCTGGTGCGCCTGATCGCCGAGCGGCGGATCACCCAGGCGTCGTTTCCCCCTTCGACCCTCGCCCTGCTGCTCGATTCGGGCGCGCTCGACGAGTGCCGCGATCTGCGGCTGCTGGTCACCGGCGGCGAGACCGTGCCGGCCGATCTGCCGAACCGGGTTCACGAGCGCCTCCCGTGGATCGACGTCTACAACCGCTACGGGCCGACCGAGGCGACGATCTCGGTCACCTCCTGGCTCTGCCGGCCGGACGCCGCCGAGCGCTCTCTGCCGATCGGCCGGCCGACCGCCAAGGCCCACGTCTATCTGCTCGACCGCGAAGGCGAGCCGACGCCGGTAGGCGTACCGGGCGAGCTGCATCTCGGCGGCATCTGCCTCGCCCGCGGCTATCTCGACCGGCCGGCGATGACCGCCGCGGCATTCGTGCCGAACCCCTTCTCCGAGACCCCCGGCGAGCGGCTCTACGCCACAGGCGATCTCGCGAAGTGGCGCGCCGACGGCGCGATCGATTTCGTCGGCCGGATCGACGGCCAGATCAAGATCCGCGGCTTCCGCGTCGAGCTGGGGGAGATCGAAGCGGCTCTCTATCGCTGCCCGGGAGTGCGCGAAGCGGCGGTGATCGATCGCGAGGACACGCCGGGCCAGAAGCGGCTGGTGGCCTACTTCGTCCCTGAGGTCGCCGATGCCGAGGCGCCTGCGGAACCCTCCGATCTACCGCGCGCGTTGCGCGAGCGGCTCGCCGCCGAGCTGCCGGCCTACATGGTGCCCGCGGCGTTCGTGGCGATTGAAAAGCTGCCGCTTTCGCCGACCGGAAAAGTCGATCGCAAAGCGCTCCCCGCGCCTCCCGCCGAAGCGGCGACCGTCTCCGGCTACGCGCCGCCGCGTACCGAGACCGAGACGCTGCTCGCGGCGATCTGGGCCGAGGCGCTCGGTCTCTCCCGCGTCGGCATTCACGACAACTATTTCGCGCTCGGCGGCGACTCGATCCTGTCGATCCAGATCGTCGCGCGGGCCAACCAGGCCGGCTGCCGCATCGCGCCGCGCCAGCTGTTCCAGCACCAGACCGTGGCCGAGCTGGCCGCCGTCGCCGGCACCATCGACGCGGTCGAAGCGGAGCAGGGAGCGGTGACTGGCGAGGCGCCGCTGTCGCCGATCCAAAGCTGGTTCCTCGCGAGCGACCGGCCCGACCGCCACTGGTTCAACCAGTCATTCCTGGTGAGCGTCGAGCGCGGGGTCGAACCGGCGGCGGTCGAGCAGGCGATCTCAACTCTCGTCGAGCATCACGACGCGCTGAGGCTGCGGTTCGAAAAAAAGCTCACCGAGGGATGGAGGCAAGAGCTGGCGCCGGTGGGTTCCGCGAGCGACCTGCCCTTTGTGCACGTCGACCTCTCGGATCTGCCGGTAGGGGAGCGGCGAGCCGCGCTCGAAGCGAAATGCGCCGCCCTGCAGTCGAGCCTCGATCTTGAAAATGGACCGATCCTCCGCGCCGCCCTGTTCGATCTAGGTGCCGACGAGCCGCGCCGGCTGTTGCTCGCGATCCATCACCTCGCGGTCGACGGCGTTTCCTGGCGCATTCTGTTCGAAGACCTGGAGAATGCGCTCGCGGGCCGCGACCTGCCGGCCAAGACCACCTCGTGGAAAGCCTGGACCGAGAAGCTCGCGGCGCTTGACCTCGAAGGCGAAGCCGCCGATTGGCAAGACCGGCCGGAGATCTCGTTCCGACTGCCGATCGAGCCGCGCGGCGAGAATCTCGTCTCCGCCGCCAAGAGCGTCGCGGTCTCTTTCGACGCCGAAGAGACTCGCAGCCTGCTCCAAGCGCCCGCTGCTTACCGAGCGCAGATCCAGGACCTTCTGCTCACCGCCCTCCAAGCCACCCTCGCCGGCGATTCGCCGTTGCCGATCGAGCTGGAAGGCCACGGCCGCGAAGAGGATCTCGTCCCGAACGTCGACCTCACCCGCACCGTCGGCTGGTTCACCACGCTCTATCCGGTCACCCTCGAAGTCCCCGCGAACGCCGGCCCCGGAGAGCGCCTGAAGTCGATCAAAGAACGCCTCCACACCCTCCCGAGCCGAGGCTTGAGCCACGGCGTTCTCCGCTGGCTCGGACGGTCCGAAACGCGCACAGCGCTCGCCGCTTTTTCCCCCCCTGAGGTTTCTTTCAACTACCTCGGGCAGGCCGACGCGTCCGCCCGCGGAGCGGGGCAAGCCTCTTCCGCCTCGCCTTCCACCCTCGCTATCGCCCGCGAAAACCCCGGCCCCACCCTCTCGCCGCTCGCCACCCGCGCGCACGAGCTGGCAGTCTCGGCCGTGATCTCGGGCGGCGCCCTCCGCGTCGAGCTGATCTACGGCGCCGAGCGGCTGGCCAAAGAAACCGTCGAAGCCTGGGCCGCCGCCTTCCGCGCGGAAGCCCTCGCGCTCGCCGAGCACTGCGCTTCGCCCGAGGCGTTCGGCTACACGCCATCGGACTTCCCGCTCGCCCGCCTCGACCAGGCCACGATCGACCGCCTGTTCGGCGACGATCGCACGGTCGAAGATGTCTATCCGCTCGCGCCGCTCCAGGAGGGGATGGTGTTCCAAACCCTCGCGGCGCCCCGCTCGGGGGTCTATTACGAGCAGCTTGCGGCGACCCTTTCCGGCCCGGTCGACGACAACCTGTTCGGCCGCGCGCTCGCCGGGGTCCTCGCCCGGCACCCGATCCTCCGCACCTCGTTCCGTTGGCAGGGGAGCGAAAGCCTCCTGCAAGTCGTCCAACACCAAGTCGAGCCGCCGCTGCTGATCGACGATTGGCGCGACGTACCGGCCGGCGAGATCCCGGGGCGCCTCGCGGCGCTGCTCGAAGCCGACCGCCGCGCCGGATTCGCGCTCGACCGCGCGCCGCTGGTCGCCGCGCGGCTGATCCGCACCGACGAGGACGAGCGGACCCTCGTGCTCGCGAACCATCACGCGATCCTCGACGGCTGGTCGTACCAGTCGTTCACCGCCGAGCTGTTCGCGCTTTACGCCGGCCTGCGCTCCGGCCGCGCGCCCGAGCTGCCGCACCGCCGCCCCTACCGCGACTACATCGCCTGGCTCGTCACCCGCGACCGGGGCGCTTCCGAGGCCTATTGGCGACGCGCCCTCGCCGGCTTCCGCGAGCCGACGCCGCTGGTCGTCGATCGTCCGGCGCCTCTCGGCCGGACGGGGCACGACGCCGGCACGGTCGAGCGCTCGCTGCCGCGCGCGACCAGCGACGCGCTCGATGCCCTCGCCCGACGCGAGCAGGTGACGCTCAATACGGTGGTCCAGGCGGCGACTGGATTGCTGTTCGCCCGCTACTCGGGGCAAGACGACGTGGTCTTCGGGACCGCGGTCTCCGGCCGGCCGCCGGGCCTTGCCGGCATTGAGAGCATGCTCGGGCTGTTCTTGAACACGCTGCCCGCGCGCGTCGTCTCGCCGCCCGACCGGGCGCTCGGGGCGCAGCTACGCGACGTCCAGGAGCGCCAGCTCGAAATGCGCGAGCACGAGCACAGCGCTCTGGTCGACGTCCAATCGTGGAGCGAGGTCGATCCCGGCCGCCCGTTGTTCCAATCGATCCTGGTGTTCGAGAGCTATCCGCGCGAGAAGGCGGTCGCCCAAAGCGCCGCCGCGGAAGCGGGCGCCGAGCCGTTCGCCGCGGTTCGCGACGTGCGTTTCGAGGAACGGACCAACCTGCCGCTCGCGCTCGTCGCGGCGCCGCTCGACCGGTTGTTTCTGCGCGCCTCGTTCGACACCGACCGGTTCGACGCGGCGACCGCCACCAGGCTGGTCGACCACCTGGAAAACCTGCTCGCCGCGATGGCGAATGCGCCCGAGGCCGCTCTCCGCGAGCTGGCGCTCCTGTCGCCGGCCGAAGCGGCCGCGCTGGTTTCAGTGCCGCAACCGGCCGACGCCCAAGGGAGCTTTTGCCTCCATCGCCGCTTCGAGCAGATCGCTTCCGAACGACCGCTCGCGCCGGCCGTCACCTTCGGCGCCGAGACGATTCCTTACGGCGACCTCGAAGCCCGGGCGAACCGCCTGGCGCATCGGCTCCGCGCGCTCGGCGTCGGCCCCGAGGTGCGGGTCGCCCTCTGCCTCGACCGGACGGCCGAGATGCTGGTCGCGATCCTCGCCGTGCTCAAAGCCGGCGGCGCCTACGTGCCGCTCGATCCGACCTATGCGCAAGAGCGGCTCGGCTTCGTGCTCGCGGATGCCGAAACGCCGGTCGTGATCTCGCAAAGCGACCTGGCGGACGCCCTGCCGCCTTGTACAGGGGAAGAAGGCGGCGCCAGGCTGCTCCTGCTCGACCGCGAGGATTTCGCAGACGAAAGCGCGGCGCCGCTCGCCGATGGTGCGACGCCGGACAACGCCGCCTATGTGATCTACACCTCGGGTTCTACGGGTAAGCCGAAAGGCGTCGTCGTCACGCATGCCAACGTCGCTCGGCTGTTCCGCTCGACCGACCGCTGGTTCGGCTTCGGCACCGACGACGTTTGGACGTTGTTCCATTCCTACGCCTTCGACTTCTCGGTCTGGGAAATCTGGGGTGCGCTGCTCTACGGCGGCCGGCTGGTGGTCGTCCCGTACGCGGTCAGCCGCTCGCCGCGCGATTTCCGCGCGTTGCTCGCCGCGGAGCGGGTCACCGTGTTGAACCAGACCCCGTCGGCGTTCCACCAGCTCCAGCGCGCGGACGAAGAGGCGGGGGAGGGGGCTTTCCCGCTCGCGCTGCGCACGGTGGTGTTCGGTGGCGAGGCGCTCGACCTCGGTGCCCTCGCCCCCTGGTTCGGCCGTCACCCGGAAGATCGCCCCCGCCTGGTCAACATGTACGGCATCACCGAGACCACCGTGCACGTCACGTATCGGCCGCTCGGCAAAGCGGATGTGGGCTCCGCGAGCGTGATCGGCGAAGCGATCCCCGACCTCGCGCTACGCCTGCTCGACGCGCGCGGCGATCTGGTGCCGGTGGGAGTGCCGGGGGAGATCCACGTGGTCGGCGACGGCCTCGCGCGGGGTTATCTCGCGCGCCCCGATTTGACCGCCGAGCGGTTTGTTCCCGACGCCTATTCAACACTGCCCGGCGCTCGGTCGTACCGCTCGGGCGACCTCGCCCGGCGTCGCCCCGCGGCTTTGGACGTGACGCTCGAGCTCGAATATCTCGGGCGCATCGACCTGCAGGTGAAGATCCGCGGCTTCCGCATCGAGCTGGGGGAGATCGAAGCGGCATTGACCGCGCACCCGAGCGTGCGCGAAGCGGTGGCGGTGGTGCGGGGCGACGGGGACGACCGGCGCCTGGTCGCCTACCTGGTGGCACCTCCGGACGCGCCGTTGGCCAGCTTCGAAGCGGAGCTGCGCGAGCACCTGCGCGCGCGCCTGCCGGAGCACATGCTGCCGTCGTTCCTGGTGCCGCTCGCCGCGCTGCCGCTCACCCCGAACGGCAAGGTGGACAAGAAGGCGCTGCCCGCGCCGGAGATCGACCTCGGGGGCGGGTTCACCCCGCCGGGCACGCCGCTCGAACTTCGCCTGGCCGAGATCTGGGAACGACTGCTCGGCGTCGCGGGCGTCGGCCTCGAATCCGATTTCTTCGCGCTCGGCGGCCACTCGCTGCTCGCGATGCGCCTGTCGTCGCACGTGCGCGAGGCGCTGGAGCTGGAAATCCCGGTCACCCTGGTGTTCGAGGAGCCCATCTTCGGCGCGTTCGCTCGCACGGTCGAGGGAATGATCGAAGGATTGGGCGAGGGGGTGGGCGGGACGGCCGGAAAAGCGGCTCGCAAGGCGCTCGACGCCACCTCCGCCGAGCCGGCGCTCGTCGCCCTCGCGCGCACCGGGCCGGTCGCGCTCTCCTACTCGCAGACGCGGCTTTTCATGTTCGACCGGCTGCGCCCCGGAGACACCCTTTACAACATGGGCGGCACGCAGCGCCTGGGCGCGCGGCTCCGGCTCGACCTGCTCGCCGCGGCCATCGACCAGGTGGTGCGCCGGCACGAATCGCTGCGCACGGGCTTTTCCGAGATCGACTCCCATCCGGTCCAGATGATCCACCGCGAGGTCGAGGTCCGGCCGCGGCTGATCGATCTTTCCGCTCTCGCGCTCAGCCGATCGCCGGAACCCGAGATGGTGCGCCTGAGCGCGCTCCAGGTCGGCACTCCGTTCGATCTCGGCCGGCCGCCCCTTCTGTCGATCTGGCTGGTCCGGCTCGGTGCCGCGGGCGACGTCCTGCTCTACATGATGCACCACATCATTTCGGACGGCTGGTCGATGGGCGTTCTGGTCTCCGAGCTTTCCGCGGCCTATGAGGCCTTGGCGGCCGGCCGATGGCCCGACCTGCCGGCGCTGCCGGTGCAATATCCCGATTACGCGGTCTGGCAGCGCGACTGGTTCGAGCGCGGCGAGCTCGCCCGCCAGCTCGGCTACTGGCGCGAACGACTGGCCGGAGCGCAGCCGAGCGAGCTGCCGACGGATCGCAAGCGTCCGGCGGTGTCGAGCTTCCGCGGCAGGCGTTTCCGCACGGCGCTCGACAGCGCGACCTCGAATGCGCTCCTGGCGCTCGCGCACGATCACCGCGCGTCGATCTTCATGATGGTGCTCGCCGGTTTCGACGCGATCATCGCCCGCTGGTCGGGCCGCGACGACGTCGTCGTCGGCTCGCCGATCGCCAACCGCCAGCGGCGCGAGATCGAGGGATTGATCGGCTTCTTCGTCAACACCCTGGTCCTGCGAACCGACCTTTCCGGCGATCCAAGCTTCGCCGAGGCGCTCGACCGGACCCGCGACGCGGCGCTCGGCGCGTTCGGCCATCAGGATCTGCCGTTCGAGCGCCTGGTCGAAGAGCTGGCGCCGCGCCGCGATCCGGCGCGCCATCCGCTGTTCCAGCTGCTGTTCAACCTGGTGAACACACCGAGCGAGACCTCGGCCAAGGGCTCTCCCGGGTTCACCGCGGAGGCGGATTCGCCGGCTCCTGAGCTGCAGTCGGCGACCGCGCTGTTCGACCTCCAACTGTTCGGGATCGAGACCCCCGGATCGATCCAGCTGGTCTGGGAGTACTCGCTCGACCTGTTCGAGGAGGCCACCGTCCGGCGTTTCGCCCGGGGCTTCACGAGCCTGCTCAAAGGTGCTCTCGCGCGGCCGGAGACCCGCCTCTCCGAGCTGCCGCTCCTTTCGGCCGCCGATCGGATCGAGCTGCTCGCCGCCGCCGCGGGGCCAAGCTCGAACCCGCTTCCCGACCATTTCCTTCACCAGCGTCTCGCCCGCGAGGCGGCGGCTCGACCGGATGCCCCGGCGGTGCGGTTCGGCGGCCGGGTCGTGACCTACGCCGAGCTCGATGCCGCGTCGAACCGCGTGGCGCGCCACCTCCAGGCCCTCGGCTTCGGCGTGGAGCTCACGGTCGGCCTCTGCTTCGATCATTGCCCCGAGCTGCTGTTCGCTCTGTTCGGCGTGCTCAAGGCGGGCGCTTCCTTCCTGCCCTTGGACCCGGGTTACCCGGAAGAGCGGCTGTCGTATCAGATCGCCGACTCGGGTACTTTGGCGGTGCTCACCGACGAGGCGAACGAACCGCTCGCCCGGCTGCTCGGCGCGCCGCTGGTTATCTGCGTCGACGGCCCGGAGGTTGCGGGCGAGAGCGCGGAGGCGCCGGCGCCGGAAGGGTTCGAGCCGGAGCGCGCCGCCTACCTGCTCTATACCTCTGGATCGACCGGGCGGCCGAAAGGGGTGGTCGTCACCCATCGCGGCCTCGCGAGCCTGGGGGTCGAGCAGGGCCGCCTGTTCGGCGTCGCGCCGGAGGGTCGCGTGCTGCAGTTCGCCTCTCCCGCGTTCGACGCCTCGGTCTCCGAGATCGCGATGGCGGTCGAGGCGGGCGCCGCGCTGGTCATGGCGCCGCGCGAGGTGCTGTTGCCCGGCGCCGACTTCATCCGGCTGCTCAAGGACGAGCGGGTGACCACCGCGACGCTTCCTCCCTCCCTGCTCGCCACCCTGCCGGCCGGAACGGAGAGCGAGCTGCCGGACCTCGCCAACCTGATCGTCGCGGGCGAAAGCTGCCAGCCGAAGCTCGCCGCCCGATGGGCGGCAGGCCGGCGATTCCTCAATGCCTACGGGCCCACCGAGACCACCGTGTGCGGCACGGTCGCCGACCTGTCCGGCGCGACGCTCTCGGCCGATCGTCCGTTGCCGCTCGGCCAACCGCTCGCCCACGTCCAGGTCCGGGTCGTCGATCGCTGGTTCGAGCCGGTGCCGGTCGGCACTCCCGGCGAGATCGTCATCGGGGGCGTTGGCCTGGCCCGCAACTACCACGGCCGGCCCGATCTCACCGCCGAGCGCTTCGTGCCCGATCCGCTTGCCGGCGGGGAGGGCGACTCGCCGGGAGGCCGGATCTACCGGACCGGCGACCTCGCTCGCTGGCGGCCGGAGCCCCGGCAGCCGACCGGCCTCGACCTCGAATACCTCGGCCGGATCGATTTCCAGATCAAGATCCGCGGATATCGCGTCGAGCTGGGGGAAATCGAGGCCGCCTTGACCGCTCACCCCGAGGTGCGCGAGGCGGTGGTGGTGGTCAAGGGCGAGGACGACGACCGGCGGTTGATCGCGTATCTGGCGGCGACACCTTCCCCGACCCTCGAAGCGGAGCTGCGCGAGCATCTGCGCACGATCCTCCCCGAGTACATGGTGCCGGGACGCTTCGCGATGCTCGCCGCGTTGCCCTTGACCCCGAACGGCAAGGTCGATCGCAAGGCGTTGCCGGAGCCCGGAGTGGAGCTGGTGGAGGGGGTCACCCCGCCGCGGACGCCGGTCGAGCGGCGCCTGGCCGAGATCTGGGAAGAGCTGCTGGCGGTCTCGGGCGTCGGGCTCGAATCCGCGTTCTTCGAGCTCGGTGGACATTCGCTCCTCGCGATGCGATTGACCTCGCGCATCCTCGAAGGGTTGGGTCTCGACCTGCCGATGCAGGCGATCTTCGACGAGCCGACGCTCGAATCGTTGGCGGCCCGGATCGAAACCGGGTTGAAGGAGAGCCAAGGCGGGGTTGCCGCGCCCGCGCTCCTGCCGCTGTCGCGCGGCGAGGCGCTGCCGCTGTCGTTCGCGCAGACCCGCCTTTGGATGCTCGATCGCCTGCTTCCGGGCGGGTCGCTCTACAACATGGGCGGCCTTCAGCGTTTGGGGAGCGGTCTCCGTTTCGACCTGTTCGCCGCGGCGATCGAGATCGTGGTGCGCCGCCACGAGACGCTGCGCACGAGCTTCGACGAGATCGACCTGGCGCCGATTCAGATCATCCATCCGGAGGCCGCGGTGCGGCCCCGGCAGATCGACCTCGCCGCGCTCGCCGCGGGCGAACGCGAAATGCTGCGGCTCGGCGCGCTCCAGCTCGCCCAGCCGTTCGACCTCGGCCGGCCGACGCTCCTGCGCCTCTGGCTGGTCCGGCTCGCGACCGAGTCGGTGCTCCTCTACGTGATCCACCACATCGTCTCCGACGCCTGGTCGATGGGCCTCCTGATCTCGGAGATCACCGCGGCCTATGCCGCGCTCGCCGAAGGGCAGAGGCCGGACTTTCCCGAGCTGCCCATCCAGTACGCCGACTTTTCGGTCTGGCAGCGCGCCTGGTTCGAGGGCGGCGAATTGGACCGCCAGCTCGGCTACTGGCGGACCCAGCTCGCCGGCCTGCCGGCGACCGAGCTGCCCGTCGACCGGCCGCGCCCGCCAGTGTCGAGCTACCGCGGCCGGCGGTTCCGCACCGCGCTCGCCACGGACGTCGCGGCCGCCCTCGGCACGCTGGCGCACGAGCGCCAGGCCTCGGCGTTCATGGTCCTGCTCGCCGGCTTCGACGCTCTGGTCGCCCGCTACGTCGGCCAGGACGACGTCGTCATCGGCACGCCGGTTGCGAACCGTCGCCGCCGCGAGGTCGAAGGGCTGATCGGATTCTTCGTCAACACCCTGGTGCTGCGCACCGACCTCGACGGCGACCCGAGCTTCGCCGAGGCGGTCGATCGGACGCGGGAGACCGCGCTCGGCGCCTTCGCCCACCCGGATCTGCCTTTCGAGCGCCTGGTCGAAGAGCTGGCGCCGCATCGCGACATGGCGCGGAACCCGCTGTTCCAGCTGATGTTCAACCTGATCGGTTCCTCTCAGGCCGAGGCGGGCGAACGCTCCGCCAAGTCTCCCCGGGATGTCGGATCTTCGCCGGCCCAGGACGCGACGGCGCTGTTCGACCTGCAGGTCTATGGGGTCGAAACCTCCGACTCGTTCGATCTCCATTGGGAATACTCGGTGGACCTGTTCGAAGAGGCGACGATGCGCCGCCTCGCCCGGGGTTATGAGTCGCTGCTCGCCGCCGCGGTGGCCCGGCCGGAATCGCGCCTGTCGGATGTTCCGCTCCTCTCCGCTGCGGAGCGCGCCGAGCTGGTCGCCGCCGGCACCGGTCGCGCGGCGGGCGCGAGCGGCCGGGTTCACGAGCGGATCCGCGAGCAGGCGGCGGCAACGCCCGCTGCGATCGCCTTCGCCGCCGGTTCCGACACCCTCACCTACGCCGAGCTGACGGCGCGGGCGAACCGGCTCGCGCGGCGCCTCGCCCGCCTGGGCGTCGGCGTCGAGTCGCGCGTCGGCATCGCGGTCGAGCGTTCGCTCGCGTTGCCGGTGGCGGCCCTGGGCGTGCTCGGTGCCGGCGCCTCCTACGTGCCGCTCGATCCGGCCTATCCGGCGGAGCGGCTCGCCTACATGGCCGCGGACGCCAGGCTCGCGGCGCTGGTCGTAAGCGGCGATCTGGAGGATCTCGATCGGCGCTTTGCCGCCTACGCGCCGGTCGTGGTGAGGATCGCGCCGGATGGCGAGATCGACGGCGCCGAGCTTTCGACCCCGTTGCCCTCCCGGGTCGGGGCGGAAAACCTGGCGTACACGATCTACACCTCGGGCTCAACCGGTCAGCCGAAGGGGGTCGAGCTGTCGCACGGTGCCCTCGCCAACTTCTTGGACGCGATGATCGAGCGTCCCGGCGTGGTCGCCTCCGACGTGCTGGTCTCGGTCACTTCCCTGTCGTTCGACATCGCGGGTTTGGAGCTGTACGCGCCGCTCCTGGTCGGGGCGCGGACCGTGATCGCGCGGCGCGACGAGGCGACGGACGGCAGCCTGCTCGCCGCGCTGCTCCGGCGGAGCGGCGCCACGGTGCTCCAGGCTACCCCTTCGGGTTGGCGGGTGTTGCTGGCCGCGGGCTGGACCGGCGATCGCAGCTTGAAGGCGCTGGTCGGCGGCGAGGCGCTCCCCCCGGCGTTGGCCGGCGAGCTGCGTTCGCTCGTCGGCTCGTTGTGGAACATGTACGGCCCGACCGAAACGGCGGTCTGGTCGACGCTCGACGAGGTGGGCGCGGGGCCGGTCTCGATCGGCCGGCCGATCGCTGCCACCCTAACCTACGTCGTCGATCGCCGGGGCGACCTGCTGCCGCAGGGGGTCCCCGGCGAGCTGTGGATCGGCGGCGCGGGCGTGGCGCGCGGCTACCGCGGGCGCCCCGACCTCACCGCCGAGCGCTTTCTACCCGACCCCTGGTCGGCGGAGTCGGGCGCGCGCCTCTACCGCACCGGCGATCTCGGGCGCTGGCGCCCGGACGGTCGATTGGAGTGCCTCGGCCGGATCGACCATCAGGTGAAGGTGCGCGGCCATCGCATCGAGCTCGGCGAGATCGAAGCGGTGCTCGGCAGCCATCCGGCGGTCGCCGCCTCGGCGGTCACGCTGTTCGGCGAGGGCGAGGATCGGCGCCTCGCGGCCTACGTCGTCCTGCGGCCGGGAGAAGAAGAGGAGATCTCGCTGCGCGACGCGCTCGCGCCGTTCCTGCTCGAACGGCTGCCGGAGTCGATGATGCCTTCGGTCTTCGTCCGTTTGGCGGCGCTGCCGCTCACCCCCAACGGCAAGGTCGACCGCAAGGCGCTGCCGTCTCCCGACTTCGAGATGGGCGCTGCGGCGACCCCGCCGCGCACGCCTTTCGAGAAGCAGGTCGCGGCGATCTGGGAGGAGGTGCTCGGGGTCGCGGGCATCGGGGTCGAGTCCCATTTCTTCGCCCTCGGCGGCCATTCCCTTCTCGCGATGCGCTTGGCGTCGCGCCTGCGCGAAACGTTCGGCCTGGACCTGCCGCTGCGCGCCATTTTCGAGGCGTCGACGCTGGGCCTGTTCGCCGCCCGGGTCGAGGCCGCCCTGGCCGCCGGGTCCGAGGAAGCCGGAGGCGCCGAGGAGGCGCTCGTCCCCCTGCCGCGGACGGGGCCGCTGCCTCTGTCGTTCGCCCAGGCGCGGCTCTGGCTGCTCGATCGGCTGGCTCCGGGCAATCCGTTCTACAACTTGGGCAGCGCGATCCACCTTGGACGGCGGCTGCGCTATGACCTGTTCTCCGCGGCGGTCGGCACGGTGGTGGCGCGGCACGAGTCGCTGCGCACGAGCTTCGGCGAGCACGATCGGGAGCCGACCCAGACGATCCACGGCGACGTCGGGGTCCGGCCGCGCCAGATCGACCTGGCGGGCCTCGCGGCGCCCGCGGCGGAAGCGCTGCGCCTCGGTTCGTTGCAGCTCGCGCAACCCTTCGACCTCGGCCGTCCTCCACTCCTGCGCCTCTGGCTGGTGCGGCTCGGAGCCGCGGAAGATGCGCTGCTCTACGCGATCCACCACATCGTCTCGGATGCCTGGTCGCTCGGCCTGTTGGTCGCCGAGATCACCGCGAGCTACGCCGCGCTCGCCGCGGGCCGAGCCCCGGAGCTGCCGGCGCTGCCGGTGCAGTACGCCGATTTCGCCGCCTGGCAGCGCTCGTGGCTGGCTGAAGGCGAGCTCGCTCGCCAGCTCGACTACTGGCGCGGCCGGCTGGCCGGCGCGCCGGGCACCGAGCTGCCGACCGACCGGCCGCGGCCGGCCGTCTCGTCCTATCGCGGGCGCGGCCTGCGCACAGCGGTCGGTCCGGGTCTCGCCGCGGGCGTCGCCCGGATCGCCCGCGGCGCCCAAGCCTCCCCCTTCATGGTGCTGCTCGCGGCGTTCCAGGCGGTGGTGGTCCGCTACGGCGCGGGGGAGGACGTGGTTCTCGGCACGCCGATCGCGAACCGCCGGCGGCGCGAGGTGGAGCGCCTGATCGGCTTCTTCGTCAACACCCTCGTCCTGCGCACCGACCTTGCCGGCGATCCGAGCTTCGCCGAGGCGCTCGCGCGGACCAAAGAAACGGCGCTCGGCGCGTTCGCCTACCAGGACATGCCGTTCGAACGGTTGGTCGAAGAGCTGTCGCCGCGCCGCGACCTGGCGCGCAATCCCTTCTTCCAGCTGATGTTCAACCTGATCAACACCCCGGCCGCCGAGGGCGCGTCGCGGCGGGACGGCGCCGGAGAGCCGCCGGATACCGCCGACCGGCCGGCGCTCGACGTCCAGCCGGCGACGGCGCTGTTCGATCTCCAGATCTACCTGATCGAGGCGCCCGATGCGTTCCACCTCTATTGGGAGTACGCCTCCGACCTGTTCGAGGAGGCGACGATCCGTCGCCTCGGCCGCGCCTACGAATCGCTGATCGAGGGAGCCGTGGCACGGCCGGAGGGCAAGCTGTCGGATCTGCCGCTGCTCTCCGCGCCGGAACGGGCGGAGCTTCTGGCGACCGGCACCGGTCCCTCGGCCGCAGGCGGAGGAGGCCCGGTCCACGAACGGATCGCCGCCCAGGCGCTGCGCACTCCGGCGGCGGTCGCCGTGATCGCCGGAACCGATGCGCTCACCTACGCCGAGTTGCAGGAGCGGGCCGACCGCTTGGCGCGGCGGTTGCGTCGTCTCGGAATCGGCGTCGAATCGCGGGTCGGGATCGCCGTCGAGCGGTCGCTCGCGCTGCCGGTCGCGACGCTCGGCGTGCTGGGCGCGGGCGCCTCGTACGTGCCGCTCGATCCCGCCTATCCGGCCGAGCGCCTCGCCTACATGGCGGCGGACTCGGGGCTCGCGGCGGTGATCGCAAGCGACGATTTGGCAGATCCCGAGCGCTTCGCGGGCTACGCGTCGATCGCCGTTCTGATCCACCCCGACGGTTCGATCGACGGCGGGGAGGATGCGCCTTTCGCCGCCGCCGACACGGCGGCTCAAAACCTCGCCTACACGATCTACACCTCCGGCTCTACCGGCCTACCGAAGGGGGTCGAGCTGTCGCACGGCGCGCTCGCGAACTTCCTCGACGCGATGATCGAGCGCCCGGGCCTCGACGCCCAAGACGTTCTGGTCGCCGTCACCTCGCTGTCGTTCGACATCGCGGGGCTGGAGCTGTACGCACCGCTCTTGGTCGGCGCCCGCACGGTGATCGCCCGGCAGGACGAGGTGATGGGGGGAGCGCTCCTGGGCGATCTGCTCGCCCGCAGCGGCGCCACGGTTCTGCAAGCGACCCCCTCGGGCTGGAGGGTGTTGCTCGGCTCGGGTTGGCCGGGCGACCCGGGCCTGAAAGCTCTGGTGGGCGGCGAGGCGCTTCCCCCGGCACTGGCTGCGGAGCTGCGCGGCAAAGTAGGAACGCTGTGGAACATGTACGGTCCCACCGAGACGGCGGTCTGGTCGACGGTGGACGAGGTGGGCGCGGGGCCGATCTCGATCGGCCGGCCGATCGCGGCGACCGGGCTGTACGTGGTGAACGCCTACGGCGGTCTGTTGCCCGCGGGAGCGTCGGGCGAGCTGTGGATCGGCGGCGCGGGCGTTGCGCGCGGCTACCACGGCCGGCCGGACTTGACCGCGGAGCGTTTCCTGCCGGACGTCTACTCGCGGCAGCCGGGCGCGCGGCTCTATCGAACGGGAGACCTCGCGCGCCGGATGCCCGATGGCCGTTTCCAGTGCCTCGGCCGGATCGACACCCAAGTCAAGGTGCGCGGCTTCCGCATCGAGCTGGGCGAGGTCGAGTCGGTGCTCGCCGCTCATCCGCGGATCGCGCAGTCGGTCGTGATCGCCCGGGCCGGCGAAGCGGGGGCAGAGCACGAGCTGGTCGCCTATTTCGTGGCCCGGGACGGCGATCACGGCGGGGAGATCGCCACGGCGGAGCTGCGCGCCCATTTGAAGGAGCGGCTGCCCGATTACATGGTGCCCGCCCAGTTCGTCAGGCTCGACGCGTTGCCGATGACGCCGAACGGCAAGGTCGATCGCAAAACGCTCCCCGATCCCTCGCGCGAGGCGCGCGGCGGTGCCGGAGGGGAGCTGCCGGGGACCGAGATGGAGATCCAGGTGGCGGCGGTCTGGCGCCAGGTGCTTCACCTCGAATCGGTCGGCCTCGACGACAATTTCTTCGATCTCGGCGGCCATTCGCTCGTGGCGCTCAAAGTCCAGGCGCAGCTGGAGCTTCTCCTCGGCCGGACGGTCGAGCTGGTCGCGCTGTTCCGCCATCCGACCGTGCGCCAGCTCGCCTCGGCTCTCGAACCGAAGGGCGCCGCGGAGGTCGATTCGAAGCGATCGAGCGTGCTGGTGCCGATCCAACCCCTGGGCACCCGCGCGCCGCTGTTCGTTCTGCCCCCGCTCGGCGGCACGGTCTATTTCTACCGCGCTCTCGCCCAGGAGCTCGGCCCCGATCAACCGGTCTGGGGCCTGCAGACTCCGGGGCTCGAAGGGGACCAGGAACCGATCGACGACTTCGAAGCGCTGGCCGAGCTCTTCTTGGCGGCGATCGCCCCGGTGCGACGCGCGGGGGCACCGGTTCACCTCGCCGGAGCTTCGCTGGGCGGCCTGCTGGTGTTCGAGATGGCGCGGCAACTGGCGGCCCGCGGGGAACAGATGGGCATGGCGGCCCTGCTCGACACGGCGGGCGGCAGCGCCACGGCGATCGACGACCGCGCCGCGTTGGTCGCCATGGTCCACATGCTCACCGAAGGGCGCTTCCGCATTCCGCCCGAGCAGCTCTTGGGACTCACCCCCGACGAGCAGATCGACCGGGTGTTCGCCGAGGCGGCAGCGCGCGGAATCTCGACCGAAGGGGTCAGTCGCGACCGGATCGCCCGACTCCGCCGCGTCATCGAGGCGAACTTAAGAGCCCGCGCCGGCTATCGCGAGCAAACCTACAGCGGCAGCCTGCTGTTCTGCCGCGCGGAAATTCGCTTGCCGGGAGAGCCGGACCGCCCCGAGACCTCCTGGCTCCCGTTGGCCGCAGGCGGCGTCGAAGTCCACGACGTGCCCGGCGATCACGAGTCGATGCTCCAGCCGCCGAACGTGGCGCGCCTGGCGGAGATCCTGGCGGCGAAGCTCGCGGAGTAGGGCCTTTTCCCTGGCCGGGGAGTCCGGCGGAATCCTCGAAAATCCGCCGGAGACGGCGGCGAACGGCTCCGTAAAGCCGCTGTCGGCCGTCGACGGCGGCTCTGCGGCCTCCGAGAGCGGCTATCCGGCTCTGGATTCGGCCATCGCCCGTGGAACCTCGCTATCGAGAACGGGATAGCGAGCCTTGCGCCTCGAAAGCCGCTATCGCTCGCGAAGAGGACGTTGCGGCGGCTGCGAGCGGCTGTCGGTCTCGGATAGCCGCTCTACGTCAAGGAATCGCGCGTTTTTCCTTCTGCATCCCGGATTCCGCGCCGGACGCCCGAATCCAGCGGCGGAAAGCCGCTTTCGACGGTCGCGCCGCCGTGGCGGCGGCCGCATTCGCCCATCGGGACTCGCTGAGCGCTTGCGCCGCCGACAGATCGGCTGCCATCACGCCATTGGCTCCGCCATTCCAGGGAATTGGAAGCGCGCGCAGGACATCGTGCTACGAGCAACCGCCGATTTCTCTACGCCCCCTACATCGCGCTATTCACTGCCGCCGTTCCACCAGAAACCACCGCCCCGCCCGCTTGACCTGCATCTCTGCAAGGTGCGGTCCGAACGCCGCCGTCAGTTTCTCCGCGCCACCTCGTACGAGGTAGTACCGATAGTGGGGCCCATGCCGCTCGTAGACGAACTTTCGCGGATTCCACTCGTCCCATTCTGCGAGCAGGGCGTCGTCCTCGTTCTTGCCCGGCCGGTAGGCGACGGGGGAATTCCAGAACTGGACGAAGGAGAAATGGATGCGGCCTCCTTTGGCGACTTGGTAATAGGCGGGGGTATGGATCAGCAGCGGCGGTTCCTCCCAGCCTTCGGTTCCCAGCTCGCCGCCGGGTTCGTAGATCAGACCCGCGAGGGCCTGGCCCGGCTCGGTCGAATCGAGCAGCTCGGAGAGGCCGGCGGTTTCGGCGGAGAACGCGAGGAAGCCTGTCGCCGTCCGTAGGAATTGCCCGGCGAGCAGCCCGGCCGTGAGCAGCGCCGCGAGGCGCAGGCGCGGGGAGCCGGCGGGGAGCCGGGGGAGGCCCGGGATCGCCAACATCGCCGCGAGCGGCAGCAGCCGGTCGGAGACCAGATAGCCGCGCGTGTAGTTGGGCAGGATGAAATAGAGCAATGCCACCCAGCCGGCGAGCGAGAGGAACCGGGTGCGGTACAGAGCGCCGCCGTCGTCGCTCCGAGGAAGATCGGAGCGTGGCACGGCGAGCACCAGGACCACGCCGAGGAGGATCGCGGCGAGCAGATAGCACGCGCCGTCCGCCGCGCCCGAAAACAGGTTCGAAGGCATATGGGCGATGCGTAAGGAAAGTGGTGCGAAATGCGCAGGCTCGGCCGCCAACCGCTGCTGGTAGCCGGTCATCGCCTCGGCGGCGTGCAGATGCGCCCACGCCAAGGCGCCCATGCCCAGCGCGAGACCGGGAACCGTCGAGGAAACTTGGAGTGCCAGGCGTGGCAGGCTCGGACGGCGGACCAGCGCGAGCCAGCCGACGGCACCGGCAAAGATCAACAGGAATTCGAGGTGGACGGTATAGAACAGCAGGCCGATCCCGGCGAGCAGCGCCCAGCCCTGAGCGCCAAACGGCCGATCGAACAGCCGATCGGTGAGCGCCACCCCTAGGAGCACCAGCGGATAGGCGATCAGGTTGTCGACGAAACCCCAGGAGAAGGCGGAGTTGTAGGTGATGCCCAGAGCGAGCAGCGCGTACCACGCCGGCCGGCCGGTGCGGCGGCAGAGGAGCGCCGCGGCGAGCGGCACGGCGAGCAGAGAGATCGAGACGACGAGCTTCCCCGCCGCTTCGATCGGCAGCAGGAACCCGAAAGCCGCGGTGAGCATTTCGAACAACCCTTGCGGGCGCCAGAGGACGATCTCGTAGGTCTGCCGTAGGGCGCGGGCGGGATCGCCGTAGAAGCGGAGAATCGAGGCCGCGGCGAGCTGCTGCGGGTAATCGACCATCGGGAGAAATCGGACCAGCCAGAGGGGCAGCACCCAGAGCGCCCCGACCGCGCCGAGCCACATGGACAGGCGCAGCGGCCGGCGCGGCGGAATTTCTTCCACGGGGGGGATAGAGGGGGCGGTCATCGACCGCGCATCGTACACTCTGCGCCGCGTGCTCCCTTCCCTTCGCTTTCGCTCGATCCGCTCCTGCGGGATTGCACTCCTCCTCGCCGGTCTGATCGGCCGGGCTGAATCGGCTCGCGGCGACCAGGTCCGTCTGCTCGACACGGTGCTCGAAGCCGCGGCCTCGCGGGTCGAGGGGGCGATCGGTGCGAAGAAGGAAATCCTCACCTCGGCGTTCATCGTCGGCGACGATCCGTTCTCGCTCGGCGCGCTCGCGCTGCTGCGCGACGCCGCCCGGCGCGGCATCTCGGTCAAGCTGCTGATCGACAGCCAGTGGAACAAGATTCCGGTCGCGGTTCAGGCGCACCTGGTCGACGAGGGAATCGAAATCCGGACCTACCATCCGTTCGTCTGGGGCAACCTCCACTGGCTCACCCGCCGCCTTCACGACAAGCTGGTCATCGTTGACGGCGAGCTCTTGATCGCCGGGGGGCGCAATATCGAGAGCCCGTATTTCGGCCTCGGCCCTGCCCAGATGGGGGTGCGCAACTATCTAGATTGCGACGTCGAGGTCCGCGGCGCCCTCGCGGCTGAAGCGCGCGACTATTTCCTCTTGCTGTGGAACAGTCATCACGTCAAGAAGCGCAACCGGCCGGCCTCTCCGGCGGCGAAGGCCGAAGCCGCGCGCCAGCTCGACGCCTACCAGGCGTGGCTCGACGCGCGGATCGCCACCGCCCGCAAGGCGGGCATTCCGCTGCTCGACGCGCCGACTCCGGTCGAGCACCTCCGCTTTCTCCACGACCCGATCGGCCGCAAGGATCAAGAGCGCGGAGTCGGCCCGGAGCTGCTCGCGCGTTTGGAGTCGGCGCGGGTTTCGATCGCGATCGAATCGCCGTACCTGATTCCCACCCGCGCGTTTCGCCGCGGCCTGGCGCGGGCTCTCGAACGAGGGGTCAAAGTGCGAATCCTCACCAACTCGCTGTCGACCACCGACAACCTCTGGGCGCAGGCCGGCTACGTCGGCAGCGAGCGCCGGCTGGTCCAAAGCGGCATCGAGCTGTGGGAGTACCACGGCGAAGAGAGCCTGCACTCGAAGGTTGCGGTGATCGACGGCCGGTGGCTGGTCGTCGGCTCGTTCAACATCGATCCGCGTTCCGAGTATCTGAATTCCGAGATCGCCGTCGAGGTCGACAGCCCGGAGCTTGCGGCCGCCGAGCAGGAGGTGATGGCGACTCACCTCGCCAGCTCCTGGCGGATCGACGAACGGGGCCTGCCGGAAGGGGCGACCGAGCGGTTTCCCGGCGTGCCGAAGGCGAAGGTCAGAAAGCTCCGCTGGCTCAAACTGCTCGCGCCGTTGATCCGCAGCCAGCTGTAAACGAAAACCGGCCGATCGTTGCCGATCGGCCGGGCAGAATTCGACGTGAGCGATGCGATGGCGCTCTGTTGCGCTCGTTTAGAGAGAGTTCAGGAAGGCGATCAGCTGGTTCTTCTGGGTCAAGCTCAGGTTGATGTAGTTGTTGATCACCGGATTCGCTTCGCCGAAGTGCGCGAGGATCGCGTTATTACGCGTGAAGGAGATCGTGTCGTGCATCATGCGCGAACGCGTCCGTAGGCCCCAAAGCGGCGGGGTGCGCATTTTGGTGAGCGTGCTCTGGCCGCCGTTCTGGACGATGAAGTCGCCGGTGCCGACGTCGTGGAGCATGAAGTCGCTGTAGGGGTGGATGATCTTGTCGCCGAGCGCCGGCGGGATGGTGAACTTGCCGCCGTTGACGATCGTTCCGGCCGGGGCCGTGGTGATCGATGTCCGGTGGCAGTTGGCGCAGCCGATGCTGGTGAACAGGTTGGAGCCGGTGATCGCGTCCGAAGTGGCCGCGGCGACCGTGTCGCGCGGCGGGGCTTTGGTCGCGCGCATGAAGCGGGCGAAGAACTCGACGTCGGGACCGAACGGCTCGGTCACGGTGGGCGCCTCTTCCGGATCGGGAACGGTGTCATACGCCGCGACCGAGACGCCGTTGCTGGTGTTCTCCGTCGGCTGGAGCGGGCTGGTGATGCCCATCTCGTTCAAGTAGGCATCGGCCGAGAACGACAGCAGGCTCGCGTGCTGGTTCTTCCAGCCGAAGCGCGCGACGCGCGTCTGGCCGGGAGCTTCGCCGACCGGCACGTTGATGATCTGCCCCTTCATGCCGGAAGGCTGGGAGTTGCGGATCGTCGTGAACGTCGCGTCGGCGATCGCTTCGACGAAGCCGTCGCCGAGAAGGTTGAGCGAGGAGCGGAAGTCTGCCACGTTGTCTTCGCCCGCCACGCGCTCTTGGATCGCCGCGTTGATCGCGCGGTCGTTGATCAGCGAGCCGCCCGGCCGATCGGTGAACGTGAAGCCGTCGTAACGGCCGACCCGCAGCTCGGTGATCTGGCTGGTGCCGCCGGACACCGGGGTCTGGTGGCATTCGGCGCAGGCCTGCGCGTTGTACAGCGGACCGAGCCCGTCGGCGATGTCCTCGCGCCCTTCGAACGTCTCGCGATCGAGATCGAAGGTCGCCTGCGACGTGAAGCCGTTGGTGAGATTGTCGAATCCGGCCGGGGCCTCGGTGGCGGTGATCGCGTTGATCAGCGGTACCGACGCGAGGGCCGCTGCGATCCCAACCGGGATCGAAAGCCGCCGAATCCACTTCGTCGCTCTGCTCATGTCGCTTCTCCTTCTACGGTAACGCACCGGAGGGATGGATCCCCGGCGGAAGCGCCCTTGGCGGGCGGACCTTCGCGGGGCGACCGGGCGCGAAAACACAAGGCTCACGCGGGACCGAGACAAATCGGGCTGAATTAGGTAAACGAGCGTCTGATATTTAAGGGTGCTCGGCACAGCGTAAACGGGACAGTGAGACGCGCGATTTCTCTGCGAAGTTTTACCGAGCGGGTAAACTCCCCTTCCGATGGCCCTCCCCTCGACCGAACCCCGCCTCGCGCTCGACTACGTGTCGCCCCTGCCGCCGGTGCGTTCGGGGATCGCCGATTACTCGATGGACCTCCTGCCGAACCTCGCGGCGCGGGCCGACGTGCGGGTTTTCGCCCTGGCCGACCAGCCGGTGGCGCCGGAGGTGAGCGCGGCCTGGCATCCGGTGCCGACCGATTCGATCGAGCACCCGGTGGGAGAAGGAGGCCGGCTGCCGCTCTACCACATGGGCAACAACCGGTATCACTTCGAGGTGCTGCGCCTCGCGCTCGAACGTCCCGGCGTGGTGGTGCTGCACGACCTCTTCCTCCATCACCTGCGGCTCGACTCAACCCTCGGCCGCGAGCGGGGCCGGGAGGATTTCGATCTCTACTGCGAACGGCTGCGCCAAGACGAAGGCTGGATCGGCGAGGCCGCCGCCTTGGTCAAGCGCTGGAGCGCCTACGGCGAGGCTCCCGTGTTCGCGCTGCCGGCGCGGCGCACGCTGCTCCGGCGCCAGCGCGGCGTGCTGGTCCACGGCGAATGGGCCGCGCGCGAGTTGCGCGAGGAAGACCCGGGGCTCCGGGTACGCGCGGTGCCGATGGGCATTCCGCTACCGCCCGAAGCCGACGCCGAGGCGGGCCGGCGGTTCCGTGCCCGGTACGGTCTGCCGGAGGCGGCGCCGCTGCTCGGCTCGTTCGGTTTCCAGACTCCGATCAAGCGCACCGGCGCGGCGATCGAAGCGCTTGCCGCCCCCGGCCTCGAACGGGTCCACCTGCTGATCGTCGGCGAATCGTCGGGCCTCGATCTCGACGGGCTGGCGCGCGCGGCGGGGGTCGCCGAGCGGGTCACCCACCTCGGCTTCCTGCCGTACGACCAGTTCGAGGCGGCGATCGCCGCCTCCGATCTCTGCTTGAACCTCCGCTATCCGACCGCGGGCGAGACTTCGGCCTCGCTGCTCAGGGTGCTCGCGGTCGGCCGGCCGGCGATCGTTTCGGATTACGCGCAGTTCGCCGAGCTGCCGGAGGAGATCGCGCTCAAGGTACCGCCGGGAGAGGGGGAGGCCGCGGCCCTCGCGGCGGCGCTCCGGGAGCTGCTCGGCCGACCGGAGCGATTGCGCGCCATGGGAGAGGCGGCGCGCGAGCACGTCCGGACTCACAACGATCCGGCGGCGGCGGCGGACGCGATCGTCGCCGCCTGCCTGGAATGGCGTTCGTCCCCGCCGCTTGGAGGTCCGGGGGTCCGAGGAGACGGCGAGGTGCAAGGGGCCGCGCCGCCGGCACCGACCAGCCTGACCTGGCACGAGTTTCCGGGCGACCTTTCAGTCGAAGGCGCCGAATTGCCGTGGGCGCCCGGCGAACGCCGCGAGCTGACGATCCGGCTCGCGAACAAGGGCTTTGCCCGCTGGCTCGGCGGCGAGCGCGGGCCGGGAGGTCTGGCGCTGGTGATCAAGCTGTTCGACGGCGGCGTGGGGGGCGAGGATCTGCTCTCCGATCGCCACTGGTTGCCGCTGCCGCGCGATCTCGATCCGGGCGAGGAGACGTCGTTTCGAACCGAGATCCGCCGACCGCCGGGGCCGGCCCGGCTGCGTATCGAGCCGCACCTGTTCGGCAGTCTCGGATTCTCGCGCCTCTCCGGCCCCTGGTGGGAGCGCGACCTGTGAACGAGCCCTCACAAACCGGAATGAGTGCCATCGAGCGTTTCGGCTGGGTGGTCCTGTTCGCCTTGCTCGCGGCGGTCCTGGTCGGTACGGCGACGTTTTCCCGCGCGGGCCGGCCATCTCTGGTCGGCGACGAGGCGACCTACGCCATGCAGGCGGCGTCGCTCGCGTTCGATTTCGACTTGGAGTACAGCCGCGCCGACTACGATCGCTTCGTCCGCGAATGGGGTGGCGCTCCGGACGGGCTGATCCTCGAGAGCCGCAACCTGGCCGCGACGTCGAAAGCGCCGCGCGCCCTCACCTACGGCAAACCGGTCGCCTACGCACTGTTCGCCGCGCCTTTCGTGCGCGCGGCCCCCGTGCGCGGCCCGCTGATCGCCAACGCCCTCGCTTTGGCGCTCGCGTCATGGCTCGCGGCCCGCACACTCCGGCGGCGCCTCGGCGCCGTGGCGCCGATCTGGGTGGCGGTGTTCGTGTTCGCCTCGGTATCGTTCGGCTATGCGTTCTGGGTTCACGCCGACCTGTTTCTGTTCGCCGCGGTCGCCGCGGGCTTCGCGGTCGCCTATGGCGGCAACGATTGGGGGGAGTGGGGAGAGAGCCGGCGCCGCGATACGCCGATGCCGGAGATCTACGAAGGCGAAGAGACGATCCCCGCGAGCCGTACGTTCTGGCGCTTTTTCGCCGCCGGGCTCCTGCTCGCCATCCCGGGCTCGTTTCGGCCGTTCTATCTCGTTCTTCTGCTCCCCGCGGCGATGGCCGTGCCGAGATCCAAACGGATGGCCGGCCTCGGCGGTCTCGCGCTCGGCGCGCTGTTGCTGCTCGGCGGCGTAGGGACGATCCAGGTGGCGGCCGGCGGCAGTTTTACCGGTTACGGCGGCGAGCGGCAAGGTTTCTACCCGCGCACCGGTTATCCGGAGGTGGATTTTCCCGCGAGCGATTGGGAACGCTCGATCAAAAGATGGGGCAATACCTCGTGGACGCAGGAAGGGGCGATCACCCCGAGCCCGGATCTCAAGCTTTGGGGCTGGAACGCGATCTATTTGTTGATCGGCGAAAACATTGGCGTCGTCCCCTACTTCTTGCCGATTCTTCTCGCGCTCTTCGCCTACTCCGGCGACCGGGGGCGACGGGCGATCCCGCTCGCGGTGGCGGTCGCCGCGCTCTGCTTCCTCGCGATCCGGCCGTTCAATTTCTACGGCGGCGGCGGGGCGATCGGCAATCGCTATTTCCTGCCGCTCTATCCCGCGCTCTGGTTTCTCGCCGGCCGACCGCTCCGAGGCCGCGCGGGAATCGGCGCGGCAGCGCTGATCGCGGCCCTGGCCGCCCCTTTCCTCTGGCCGCTCTGGACCCATCCGCGGGCGTTTCCGATCGCGCCGGACGGCCGCTATGCCCATACCTCCGCGATCGCCCGCGAGCTGTTGCCTTACGAGACCACGCAGAGCCACGTCCCCGGCGGCCAGGATCTGTCCGCCCACGGCCTCTGGCTCAAGTTTCTGGACGGACCGGCGGGCCAACGCGACGGCCGCGCCTACGTCGAGGGTGACGGCAAAGGCGAGATCCTCCTCGGCAGCCCGAAGCCGCTCTCTTCCGTCCTCGTCGATCTCGCGCCGAACGCCCCGAGCACGCTCGAAGTGAGCGGTGGAACGTTCGGCGAAAAGATCCTCCGGCCGGATGGCGGCATCGCCTACTTTGTCCACCTGAACAGCCCGCGCGCGGTCCACCCCATGTGGTGGACCGACGACCCTTGGAGCCTTTATCGCCTCTCGCTCCAGCTGCCCGGGGGTAAAGGAAAGATCGGCTTCGACCTCGAACCCGCCGAAGAGGAAGGCGGCCAAGAGCAGAAAGGCCCGTTCATCATTCATCGCCACACACCGGGTCCGGGGTAGGCCGGGCGCTGTGGGAGCTTCAGATCTCTCCCGTGCCCTGGGCTTCGGTCTTCGGTGGTAGCCTCGGCTCAAAGGGGAGGATTGAAATGTATCCAGCGGAAAATAAGAATTGGTGGGGGCGGAATTGGAAGTGGTTCGTTCCCACCGGCTGCATGACCCTGATTTTGCTGGTGGGGGGCTGCTTCGGCTCGGTTCTCATGGTGGCTTTCACCGCAATGAAATCGTCCGATGTCTACAAGGACGCGCTCGTCAGAGCCCAGGCCGATCCGGAAGTCGTCGCGGCGTTGGGCAGCCCGATCACGACCGGTTTTTTCACCAGCGGCAGCATCAACACCAGCGGTCCCACCGGGGACGCCGCCTTTTCGATCCCCCTCTCCGGCCCCAAGGGTAAAGGCACCATCCAGCTCGAAGCCAAGAAGTCCGCCGGGGAATGGACTTTCACCACCCTGGTGGTCGATGTGAAGAATCCGCCCCAGCGAATCGATCTTCTGGCGAAGTCCCAGAAGGAAGAACCCGCGGAGGAAGAGCCCGCGCCGGACCAACCCGAGCAGAGCGACTCTGCGCCGAATACCTGAGGCGGGATCGTCTCTAGGTCTTCGATTCCTGTCACCGTAGAAGCGCCGGCCGCTAGTCGCGGGGGCGCTTTTACGCGGCCGGGGCCGACGGGGCGAGCCCCTGATTCGGAAGCAGGCCGCGGAGAAAACCCTCGCCGGGGAGGCACCAGATACCGTCGATACGCAGCCGCTCCGTGCCGCGATAGATCAGCAGGGCCTCGGCTTCCGGATAGTCTTCGCGGAAGGCCCGCAACGCCCGCAGATCCTGCGGCCGAACGCGCGTCGTGTTTTTGACCTCGATAGCCGAGAAGCCGCTTGGGCCGTAGACCACGAAATCCACTTCGACGCCCTTTCGGGTGCGCCAGAAATAGAGCTTGGAGTCGATTTCCGAATAGGCGATCCACGCCCGCAGATGTTGCGCGACGAGCCCTTCGAATGCTGCACCTTCGATCTCCTCGTCGCGGTCGAGGGGACCTCGCGGACGCAGCGATCGGTAGACCCCCGCGTCGAAGAGGTAGAACTTGGGATGACTTGCGGTCCGGCGCTGCGCGCGGCGGGTGAAGACCGGCACGTGGAATGCCAGCAGGAGATCCTCCAAAACTTCGAGATAGCGCGCCACGGTACGGCGCTCCACCTCGCACTCCCGCGCCACCTCGGTGGTGTTGAGGATCGAACCGTGGGAGAAGGTCACGGCCTCCAGGAAACGCGCGAAACTCCCGGCGTCGCGAGCCCAGCCTTCGAGTCGAACCTCCTGATCGAGATAGAGCGATGCGTAGGAGTCGAGAACCTCCGTCGGCCGAGGCGCCGCCCACACGAGGGGAAGCATCCCCTGGACAAGCGCCCGGTCCAGCGCGAAGCTGGGGAGCTCAGCCGCCATGAAGGGATGCAGGGTCCGGTTGAGTGCCCGGCCCGCCAGCAGGTCCACCCCGCCGCGGCGCAGCTTGCGCGCGCTTGATCCCGTCAGCACGAAACGCCGTTCCTGGCGTTCCTCGATCAAAGAATGCACGACGCTCAGCAGCTCGGGGACCCGCTGCACCTCGTCGAGGATCACCACCTCCGCGTGCGGCGAACCGGCGACGATCTCCGCCAACCGTTCGGGACGGGCGTCGAGAGCGCGATGTACCTCCGGCTTGAGCAGATCGATCAGCAGCGCGTTGGGGAAGACCTGCCGCAGCAAGGTCGATTTGCCGGTTCCTCGCGGTCCGAAAAGGAAGAAGCTCTGGTCAGGAAGGGGGAAAAACCGGCGCAGGATATCCATTTTGCGGCTCAAATCGGAATTGGCAAGTCCATTTTGCCCCCTTGGGGGACAGGTGTCAACCCGAGATCCCCGGAGATGGCTGCTTCAAATGACGGGGAAGGGCGACGGAGGCCGCCGAGGTGCCGGTCATCAGGCCGGGCGTTCGTCATCCCCGAATTGAGCGGCCTGCCACAGGTCCTGGAATTTCTCGCGCACGTAGGGATTGAGTGACAGAGCGAAGTTTTCATCGACCGCGTTTTGCCGGATCAGCTCGATCACGTCCGCGAGATCTCTCAGCCGGTGCGGAGCGGTCATGCCGGAGGCCAACTTCAGCTCGATCAGGGTCGCGAGAGGCAGCAACGCGAAACGCTCGCCGCGCACGGCCGCTTTCAGTGGATCGGGGAATGCAACGGGCTTTTCCTTGCCGTCTCCGGGAAAATCGCCGGTGAGCAACACGTCGATGTCGACGTTCTCGGTGGCGTCCCGCAGCCCTCTGCTTCCGGGGAATTTCTCTACGTAACCGCGTCCGAGATAAGCCTTTTTGAAAGCTTCCAGATCCTCGCGGCGCAGCAAGACGTCGACGTCGCTGGTAGTCCGTTGGTAGCCGTAGGCATTGAGAGATAATGCGCCGACGATCGCATAGGGAATCTTCAGCGCCGTCAGACGATCCACCAGACGCGTGAGCGCCCCATGCACATTGGACTTGTTCATGAAAAACCTGCCCGCTTCCCGGGCGCCTTCCACAAACCGCTCTTCGACTTGATGGCTAAGTCGGTCGATTCGGGGCGGTGAGCAATCCACGGGAATCCTCTCGTCGGCATTCTAGCCGCAATGCCGTTTAGGAGCCCAATCTGGGCTGTCCACTTTATCTCTCAGATCTGCGATCGGGATCGCCCAGCCAGTGCGACGAAAACGAGAAAAGGCCGGCGGCACCCAGCCGCCGGCCTTCCAACCTTCATCCCACCCAACAGGCCGGTCGCCTAAGGCGTGAAGCCTTCACGGTCGACCAGGCCGTTCAAAACGTCGCTGTTCTGCGAGACGCCTTCGAGGTTGTAGTAGTTGATCGGTCCGCCCGACGTCTTCTGGATCCAAAGCTCGACGCGGGAGGTGGTGAAGCGGATCACCTCAGGCCAGAGGAAGCCGTTCGGGCGCGGGCCGATGATGCGGACGAAGATCTCCGAGCGGGTCGCGATGGCGCCTGCGAGGCAGAGCGTCTCCGGCACGCAATCGGTGACTTTCGTTGCGATGCGGCTGTTGTCGATCCGAGACTTGAATTGGAAGCCCGGCAGCGCGGTCGTGGTCAGCCACGGTCCGTCGGGCGGGAGGGGATCGGGTCCGCCGGTGGGGGTGAACTCGGCGCGGAACATTACCGCCCGGTCGGTGGCAAAGGTATCGGTGATCGGTTGCCAGCTGGTCGCGCCGTCGACCGATTGGAAGACCTTGGCGAGCGGAGTTCCCGCGCTTTCGTCGGCGCAAACGAACAGCGCCTGATTGGCAACCCCATCCCACTGCACGCCGACGTATGCGCCTCCCGATCCGAGTTGCAGGCCCAGGTTCGTGCAATCCTCCCCAACGAAGCTGCTGTTGAACGCGGAGCCGATGCCCACCGAAGAGGGCACGCTTCCGAGGAAGCTGCCGGGCGTTCCGTTGGGGCCATCGTCATCATAGATGAGGAAGTTGAACGACATCGCGGAGGGGCTGCTGCCGGTCAACCAACAGGCGCAGACACGCGAGAGCGTCGATGGGTAGCTTGGCGGGGCCAGCCGCTGCACCACGCGAATGTCCGGCGCGGCGACCCGATAGCCCTCCTCGATGCTCCCATCGTCCGCGGCGACTCCGCCGCTGCAGGTCGGGCCGGCTTGGGGGAGGTAGGGGGACCCGCCTCGAAGATCGGTGAATCGAAAAGCGCTTTGGGCGTAAACGCCCGTGGAAGAGAGCAGAATCGCCACTCCGAGGCCGAGCAAGGTCGACGCGGGACGCGTCGACCGCTGGGAGAATTCGGCAAGGTTTTTTTGGGATGGGCTCCCAGAGTGGTCATTTTTTCCGACTGCATTGGTGTTCATAGGGGTACTCCTCCTTTGCGGTCCTCTGAAAGTGCAAGGCGGGTGCCGTGGAATCGATCGGCTTCCCAGGGGCCGGCCGAGACTGCCAGACTGGAACCCATGGGCAACCTCTCGATCGCGCTCGCCGCGCCTGCCGACGCTCCGGCCCTCGCCGCTCTGCATACGGCGGTGGCGGAGCGGCTGACCCGCGACTTCGGCCAAGGACATTGGTCCTCGGTGGTGACGGAAAAAGGCGTGCTGCGCAACATGGACCACAACCGGGTGCTCGTGGCTCGAGATAGAGACCGCCTGGTGGGCACGCTCAGCCTGGTCAACAAGAAACCTTGGGCCATCGATCCGGCGCATTTCACCGCCGTGCGCCGGCCGCTTTATCTTCTGAACATGGCCGTCGAACCTGCCGTGCAACGAAGAGGTATCGGGCGATATCTGGTCGAAGAGGCGAAGGCGGCGGCGCGAGCCTGGCCGGCGGAGGCGATCCGTCTCGACGCCTACGACGCCGAGGCCGGAGCGGGCACCTTTTACGCCAAGTGCGGATTTGGCGAAAGGGGCAGGGTGGTCTACCGGAACGTGCCGCTGGCCTATTACGAGTTGCTGCTCGATAAGGCGGGGATTTGAGAATCCCCGCCCGATTCGGCGTGTTCGTCCGTCGGATTCGCCAGGAAATCCTCCATCAGCTTCGACTCCTGGTCGCGCAAGGAGGGCAGAACATTTTCGAGCCCGGCCGCGCCGCTCACGTAGGTTTCTTTCTTGCCGTCGACTGCCAAGCGCTCCCAGAGTCCGGTGGAGACTTCCGTCCAACCCTGTGCTGCGAGATCCTTGCTAACCGATCCGTCGGTAACGGTCAACGAGAAGTCTCCGGCGAAGCTACAGACTGAAGAGGAGAGGCAGAGCAGGCCAGCGAGCGAGGCGATCTTCCAAAATTTCATCCGAAATCCTCCGAAGTGGCGGCGGGGAACATCCGCGCCTCCAACTAACGGAGTGCATCGAGTCGGAAATGTGGACCCCGGGGAGCGCGATCAGAGGCGATCAAAGGCGATCGAGGTCGACGTTCGGAGCCAGGCGAACAGCGGCCGGCCGCCGGACTTCGCGCGCACGGACGATGTAACGCTGGGGGGCCGCGCCGATGTAGTGGAAGGGGTAGCAGGTCACCAGCGTGAGCGTGGGGGAGGAGCCCGGGGCGAGCACGCCGATCTCGGTGGGCTCGACGATGCGGAGGTCCTCGACGAGGTAGTCGTAGGTTCCGTCGGTCGTGACGAGCTGAATCGGATCGGCGAGCTTCAGCTTCGCGAGGCCGCGAAAGAAGGTGTCGCGGTGGCCGGCAAGCGCGACGTTGCCGGACTCGCCCGGCAGTGCGGTGTTCGGGATGTGGCCGATGGCGCGATTCAGGAGCGGATCGTCGACTCCCTCGGCGACGATCGCATCGATTTCGGCCGTGGGGATGGTCAAGCGGCCGATCACTTCGGAGGCGGCCGGTTTCCGCTCGTGCGAGGCGGGAGTCAAACCCTGCGAGACGGCGTTCTTTGCCGCCGTCGCGAGCCGGACGGTTTCGATGCGCTGATAGGCGAGGCGGTCGAGCTCGACCCAGGACACGTAGCCCAACGCCAGAAAGGCGACTAGGAACAGTGCCCGTTCGAAAGAACGGGCACCGCTCCGAATCGCCTCGCTGGGTGAGATCAGCATTGGGGGGAACCGTTTGGTTAGTGGGTGGTCCGCTGCCGCATCAGAAGAGCGGCGGCGCCGAGGGCGAGGAGACCGAAGACGAAGACCGCCGGTTCGGGGCTGGCCGTCTGCGGCAGGCTGGTGTCGTTCGCCATAGTGTTTTTAGACGCCATGGTGTCGTTGGCCATCTTATCGTTGGCCATGGTGTCGTTTGCCATCGTGTGGTTGGTGTCCATCGTGTCCGCCGACTTGTCCATCGTGTCGTTCATCGGCGCGGCGGCCGTGGTGCCCATCGTCGAATCGGTCGTCGTTTCCATCGCCCGGTTCGGGTCGTTGGGCTGCATCGGCTTGGCCGGAGCCTGGTAGCCGCCGGTGGTGCCCACCACGGTCGAGCGAGATTCGCCCGTCTGGCCATTCGTGCCCGGCGTACCGGTGTTGGTCAGAGTGCGGGTCGTCGTGCCGCCCGGTTTCGCGGGGGCCGCCGCCTCGGTTCCTTCAACGACCTGGACGGCCTGGAAACCGCCGGTATCCAAAGCATGGTAGACGACGGTTACCTGATCGCCCTCGGAAACAATCGCCGGCTTCGAGGTCGCCGAATCCATCACCAGATTCAGGCGGGTGCCGGCGTCGGTCTGGACCACCAAGTCGAACGCGGAAGACGAGATCACGCGCCCCGAGACCGTTTTGTTCATGGTTTCCTGGGCGTAGGCGGCAGCTCCGACGGCGAGGACGAGGCAGAGGAATAGGTTCGATATGCGCTTCACGAGGGCCTCCTTCGAATTGGGCGATGAGCCGTCACCTTGGAACGAACATGAAGCGAGTCGGTGACGACCTTTGCCCGGCATGCCCTCGAAAAGGGCAAGAGCGATGCCAGGTTCCCCCGCCCGGGAGGGGATGCGCAATGAGGCAGTCGTTGCCGGTGCCGGGGCTCGGCTGGCAGGAAATGCCCGCGGGAGTCGAGACCTCCCGCGGCCGGAATGCGCCGGTTCGTTTACTCGATTTCGAGCCGTAACAGCCCTTCGCCGTCGGTGCCGGCCCAGAGGATCTCACGCCGGCCGTCGAGGGCGAACGCCCCCAAGAATCGATCGGCGGGTAGGCCGTCGCCCTGCGACAGCCAGGCGGCGGTTGCGGCGTCCCAGCGGTAGATCCCTTTCTTCGCGACGCCGGCATAGACACCGTCGGGCCGCTTCGGGTCCGGAACCAGCGTCGCGATCTCGCCGCCGAGCGGCGCGCCGAGCGGCTGAAAGGTCCGGCCGCCGTCGATGCTCCAGGAGACCGTGCCGTCGGGCGCGCCGACCCACAGCGCGTCGGCGCGGTTCGGGTCGAGCACCAGCGACGAGAGGTGATGCACGTCGCCGATGCTCTGCCAGGTGGTGCCGGCGTCGAGGCTCTTCTTGAGGTCCGCAAACGTCGTCGCGTAAAGCGTGTTGCCCCGCCGGGGATCGACCGCGAGGGCGGTCGCGTCAAGCGGGCGTTGGCGATGGCGCCAGGTCCGGCCGCCGTCGGTCGAGAGGGCGAGGATCACCGTGCGGTCGGGATCGAAACGCTCTTCATAGACGGACGCGACGTAGAGCTTTTTGGGGTTGCTGGGATCGATGGCAAAGGCGGAGTGGAAGCCTTCGAGGAAGGGAAGGTACCCCGCGTAGAGGGGGAGCAGCAGGCGCCAGGTCAATCCGCCGTCGCGGCTCGTGAACAGGCCGATCGGACCGTGACCGTAGGCCCGATCTCCGTCGCTCGGATCGAAGACCACCTGCTCGTGGCCCGGAGAGGTGGCCTTTTTCCACGTCGCCCCGGAATTTGCGCTCGCGAAGACCTCCGGCGTTAGCGCAAGGACGCGCGGCAGCACGTCGCTCGAAGCGGCGATACCGCCGATACGGTGGGCGGTGATCCCCTGGCTCGATGCGCGCCAGCCGGCGCCCCCGCTTCCCGAGCGCCAGACGCCGCGATCGGAGCCCGAAAGGATCGTTCCGCCGGCAAGCGGTGCGAGGGCGGCGACCGAACCGTCCGGACCGCCCTGGCGGACGCCTTGGGCATTCGCCGCCGGCAGCCAGGTGTCGCCATCGTCGCCGGAACGGAGAACGCCGTCGGAAGTTGCGATCAGCAGGCTTCCTGTGCGGGTGAACGCGAAATCGCGGACATAGGTCGAGAGGTCGCGATCCAACTCGATCCAGGTGGCGCCTTCGTCGTCCGAGCGATAGAGCGTGCCCGACGTGAGAAGGAACGCGTCGCCCGCCGGATTGAAACCGAAACGCGGCTGGCTGACGATGCCGGGAAAATTCGACGATTCTGCCCAGGTGAGGCCGCCGTCGCGGCTGCGCAGCACTTTGCCTTCGGTGAGAGCGTCCCGTCCGATCACGAACAGGAGGTTCGCCTTCCGGGGGTGGACGCCCACGGCTTCGGCTTGGAATTCGGGGAGCGCGAAGGGCGCCCAGTGGTTCCCGAGATTGCGGCTCCGGTAGATGCCGTGGTTGGTTGCCGCCCATAGCGTTCGCGGGCTGCGCGGATCGAGGGTCAACGCGGACGCCGAGCCGAGTACGATTCCCGAACCCACCTGCACGTCTTCCCAGGTGACGCCTCCGTCGGCACTTTTGGCGAAAGACCCGGCGAAAGCCCCGAGCTCCGCGAACAGCAGGCGCGCGTTGGTGGGCGCCACTTCGATCCGGTAGGCGGTGGTCAGGCTCGCCTGCCGACCGGGCGAGTTCCAAGTTTGGCCGCCGTCGGTGCTTTTGACGACGCCGCTCGGCCGGATGCCGGCATACACCACCCCCGGAGCGCTCGGCGCCGCGGCGAGAGAGAGGATCGGGCCGCCATACAGGGGGACCGGCTGCCAGGTGGCGGCCGGGAGGGTGCCGGAGAAGAACGCCAGGCCGAGTGCGGCCAGGAGGGTAGGTCGGATTTTGTTCATGGGGAGAGAGTAGGCCGGTTTCCCCGTTGGCGTCGGCCGTTGTGGGACGAACGGCGGATGGGCGAAGCCGAGGAGCCCCGGGCCGGGATTCCTCGGCTTCGGTTTGGCATCAGAACCAGTATTTGGCCTTCTTGGCCCACTCGCTTTCCGGGTAGTTTTTCTTGAGCAGGTCGAACGTCGCTTTCGACAAGTTCGGCTTCTCCTGGCGGCAGCCGGCGACTTTGGCTCGCTGGGAGGTGAGATACAGGGCCTCCGGGACGTTCGGGTCGGCCGGCCGTTCGCGCGCCCAGGCGAGCACCCGGTTGGCCACCACGTCGTAGCCCTCGCCCAGCGCTTCAAGCGTCTTTCCCTCGCGCTCGGCGGCGGCGTTCTCCGCGGCGGAAAGAAAAGACGGTTTGCCCGACAGATCGGGCAGGTCGGAGTTCTTGTCGTCGTCTCCGACCTCGGTCGGGAGCTTCGCGCACCACCAGTTGCGGCGGTAGTCGTCGATCTCGCCGACCGCGGCCCAGCGCGGAAAGCCCCCTTCGACGACCGGCGCGAGGCCGGGGTTCTTGAGCAGCGCCCAAGCCGCCAGGCTCGGGCGGCCGGCGGGAGAGGCGGCGGCCCACGCGGCGATCTCCGGCACCTCGTTTCCGATCGTCTTCGCAGCGCTTTCGGCCATCGCCGGGTCGCCGAGCAACAGGGCGCGCGTCCAGGCGGCTTCGGCCAGCCGCTTGCGGACGTCCTCGGCAGTCACTTTGCCTGACGCCGCGCCAAAGCGGGCGAGCGGCAGCGAGGTGTTCAACCAGAACGCCGCCTCGCCGGTCAGATAGCGAGCGCTCGCCGCTTCTTTCCGGTCCTCCTCGGTGGCTTCTGGGTCGCTCAAACGTTGCTGGACCCCGTCGCGCAAGAGATCATCGAGACTCGTCGAGGTCCGCAGCCGCAGGCTCTTTGCCAGGTTCTCCGAGCCGCGCGAGAGGGGACTTTGAAGCAGGTGGTCGAGATCTTTTCGCGCCTCACCACCCTTGCCGGCGGCGATCAACAGCCGCGCGCGCTGGAAAGCCGCGGTGGCCTTGCCGGGCGAATCGTCCTTGAGGTCGGCCGCCGCCTGGAGCAGGTCGGCGGGCGTCTTGCCGTCGCCCGGAGCGACCGTCAAGGCCGCCACCAGCCAAGGTAGGGTGTGTGTCGCCCGCCAGTGTTCGAGCGCCTTGGCGGCCCCCTGCGGGCTCGGCGCGCCGAAGACGTCGATCCACTCGGTGAGCGGATCGGGCTGAGCGGGATGGGCAGCGCGGCGGAGCAGATAGGAATAGTCGACCAGCTGCCGGCCGAACGCCGCCGGTTCGATCTCGCGCGCGGCCAGGAGGCCGGCCAGCTCCGTCGTCCGTTCCGTCGGCCGGGCGCGGATCGCGATCCAATCGCGCAGACGGCCGGCGGCCGGGTGCCACGCGGCGCGGTCCTTGTCCGCGATCAGCGCCGCCAGCTCCTGGTCGGCTTGGGCGAGGCGTTTTCGGTCGACCTGCCCGGGGCTCAAAGAGGCCTGCCGCACGAGCGCCCGGGTCGCAAGATAGGGGGCGATGCCGCTCCAGGGGGAGGACTTCTCCTGGGCGATCGCCTGGAAGCGTGACCGGGCGTCGTCGAATCGGCCGGCGTAGAGGCTCGCCGCCGCCATCTGGTAGCGCCGGTCGGCCACCAGCTCTACCGGCAGGCCGGGCTCAGGCGCCGCGACGGCCGGCGCTTCGCCGCCGTCGACGCAGGAGGCGAACACGGCGTCCTGCGCCTTCACCCAAGAGGCGACCGCGGCGGGGAAACGGGTTCGCCGGTCGGCGAGCGTAGCGATTGCGGTGCGAAACGCATCGGCCGGGCAATTCAGGTAGGGCACGGAGTCGGTGTACGCCTCACCCGATTCGTCGACCGCGGGGATCTCGACGTAGCGGTCGGTCGAGATCGACACGTCTTCGGCGCCCGGAACGGCCGCCTTCCGCGCCTCCAGCCAGGCGTTCGGCAGAGGCCAGACATCGCTTTCGTCCGGGCCGGCCGGCGCGAGGGCCGCCACGTCGCCGGCCGGAGTCGCCAAGCCGGAGAGGCGCCGCCAGGCCAGAACCTGCCAAGCCGTTTTGAGCGACGGGGAGAGCACGTCGAGGTGGCCGGAGAGGAAGCGTGCCGGATCGTCCGGTTCCTTCCTCCGGACGAATTCGGGCGGGCTGAAATCCGGCCCGCAGGCGGGAAGCGGCAGACTGGCGAGCAGCGTGGCGGCGAGCACGGCACGAAGGGAAACATTCATCGATCGATCTCCCGAAGAGCGGATAGCAGAGCATGTCGCGTCCAGGGGTGCGGAGGGAAGAGGTAAACCGTACGACCGGGGAACTTTCCCGGCACGGGCTCGTCGGTGGCGAGTCCGACGCTGGTGCGGCAGAGGGGAAGCGAGAAGTCTCGGCCGCGCGCGAAGTGGCTGCGGATCGCCCCGCCTTCCGATCCCATGCGAAACAGCATCGGCACCGCCTCGTCGACGGGAAGGTCGGCGATCCAGGGATCTCCCAGACACCAGGAGGCGAGCGCGGTGATCGAGAGCGTCGTCTTGGCGGGCAGGCGGCGGCGCAGCTCGGTCAGCAGCGCGCGGTAGTACGGCCGCTGCAACCTCGTCGCATCGAAGTCGATCTGCAACCCGGTCGCGCGCCAGCGGGCGGGAAGCGGAGCGATCTGGGCGGCGAGGTCGGGGATCTCCCGCGCGAGGAGTCCGGGACCCGGCAGCAAACCGTGCGCCGCTTCGAGCCGGACCACGGCGAGCCGCGGGACCGCGTCCGGAAGGGCGATCGGCTGGCGGCGCAGCGCGAGCCGCGCCCCGCCCCGATCGATCCGCACCGTGCCGGCGAGCAGGGCCACGGCCGTGGTGTCTCCGTCGAGGAACAGGAGCCGCTCGGGACGCTCCCACGCCCAGAGCACGATCGGCCGGCGGGCGACCCCCTGCGATTCGCCCGGCGCGCGGCAAGCCGGAAACGAAACCAGAGAGGCAACCCAGACGGCGCCGAAGGCGAGTCCTTTGCGACCTCTTGTCGTCCGAAGCGCCCTTGACAGGAAAGAAACGAGGGTGGCCCGCGCTTTAGTTGAAGTAGCCCGCGACGTCCAGGATCACATGCACCGGACCGGTCGATTGGTTCGTCACCTGGATCGAGCCGCTCAGGCTGCCGACGGAGACGATCGCATTGTTGGTCCGCGTTTGGCCGGCCGAGAAGTTGATCGTGCTGACGTTGCCCGAAGGAGCCACGTCTCCCGCTCCGATCCTGAGGCTTCCCGTCGACGCCGCGCCGGTGACCGTGACCCGGAGCGCGATCGCCTTGGAGTTGTTGCCCAGGCCGAGGCCGTTGATCGGCAGGCCGCATTCGCCCCCGAGCCCGAACAACCGCGTTTCTCCGGATTGCAGCACCGGCCCGCCGAGCGTTCCGGTCGGATTCCTCGTGTCAACCAACCGGCACGGGTTCAGGGTGTAGAAATCGCCGACCGGGATCGAGCAGGCGCGGACCGCTTTGCCGCTCTTCACGACGAGATTCCCCTCTTCGAGGCCGTTCGTCGTATCGATCGCGTGTTGGATGTAGTAATAGGTGACGCCCGGCGTCACGGTGGTGTCGGTGATCCCGTTGTTGATCGTGTGAAAGACGATCCGGTTGGCCGGGCCGGGAATGAAATTCGGGGCGGGCGAGCGGTAGAAGTTGTACACCGACGAGGCGCCGCAGAGCGGCCGCGCGTCGTCCGAAACCAGCACGAGAGCGCATTGCTGCGATTCGTCGTAGATGCCGCCCAGGCCCGGAAAGACCGGCGGAGCGACGCAAGGGGCGCCCGATCGCGCCTCGACGCAGGCCGAATGCGGCCCGGGGACCAAAGAATCCTCGATCTCGTAGGAGTAGACCTGCCCGTCGGTGAGGCCGGTGTCCAAATAGGAGAGCTGGGGATAGAGGTCCACGATCCGCGTCGCGGGACCGGGTGCGCTGCACGGGCCGGCGGCGCGATAGATGCTGTAGAACGTGCTTTGATTGATCGCGGGGTGCCAGGCGATGCGGATCTGGCCGCTGGCCGGCGAGGCCGCATTCAGGATGGGCGGTAGGATCTGGCCCCGGACCGGAACCGAGGCGAGGCCGCCCAGAAGGAGAAACGCGAGCTTGGCTCTAATGAACACGATGGGCATAGTTTAGCATCGGAGCCGGAGGTGAGGCCGGATGGCCACAAACTTCCAGAGCTCCGCGTTCGGCGTTTCATTTCGAGCCGCGCTCGACATCCCGTTACCGTTAAGATGGCTCCGAAATCCGAGGTTCATTGGCGGCGAAGGACCTCGCACTTCCGAAATTGCCGGGGAGGCAGAGTGCAAGAGACGAGCAGCGCCCAGACGCCCCACGAGGTCTTACCCGCCTACTACGGCTCTTCCGCGGAGCGCCGCCCGTTCGTTCGCCGCCTGTTCGACGACGGCGCGCCGTACTACGAGAAGATCAACCGCTGGATGTCGTTCGGGACCGGAGTGTTCTACCGGAAGGATGCGCTCCGGCGGGCGGGTCTCACCGCGGGGATGAAGGTGCTCGACGTGGCGACCGGCACGGGAGTCGTAGCGCGCGCGGCGCTCGAATTGGTGGGACCCGCGGGCAAGGTCATCGGGCTGGATCCGAGCGCCGGCATGCTCCACGAAGCGGAGCGCATCCCCGGTCTCCGCTGTGTGCGCGGCTTCGCCGAAGCGCTTCCCGTGGCCGATCGCAGCGTCGACTTCCTAAGCATGGGCTATGCCCTTCGGCACGTCGCGGACCTCGCCGCCACCTTCATCGAATACCGCCGCGTCCTCCGCGCCGGAGGGCGCCTGCTGATCCTGGAAATCGTCCGGCCGAAGAACCGGCTGACGCTCGCCTGGATTCGCTTCTACTTGAAAAGCCTGGTCCCCTGGCTCACCTCCATGGGATCCCGCGAAGCGCGTACGATGATGGAGTATTTCTGGGACACGATCGATGCCTGCGTCCCGCCGGAAGCGATCCTCCAGGCGCTCGAACAAGCCGGCTTCGCCGATGTCCGGCGCGTGGCACAGTGGGGTTTTCTTACCGAGTACCAGGCGCGGCGGGTGGACTGAGCTTCCGCTCGAAAGCCCGCTCAATTTTCTTGCGAACCCCATCGATCGAAAGGGCGGCCCGGAGCGGACCGCCCTTTCCTACTGTTCCATGGGAAGGGTCGGTCAAGTCGCGCGGGGGGCATCCCTCCGACGCAGGAACAACGTTCCCAGAACGACGAGCAAGAGGATGAGCACTCCGAGGCCCCAAGGTGTTGTTGCGAGAATGTTAGCACGAGAGGTCAGCTGGACGTAGCCGCAACCGGATTTCGGCCTCGGGATCGATCTGCACCTTGCACTACTCAGGACGTTGAGTAAAATTACTCAGCGTATTGAGTAATCCGTCGATGCCCTTCACTCGCCCACAGAGCGCTGTTCTGGCGCGCCGCCTCCGCGAACCGCGCCGATTGGTAATCGTCGTGGCGGGGCCGCGACAGGTCGGGAAGACCACCCTGGTGCTGCAAGTTACCGAGGCCTCGGGCCTCGTGACGCGCTACGCGAGCGCGGACGAGCCCACGCTTCGGGGTTCGTCTTGGCTGGAGCAGCAATGGGAGGCCGCGCGTCTCTCGGCCGTCGAGGCCGGAGGGCGCGGCGCCGTGCTGGTTATCGACGAGGTCCAGAAGCTCACCGGCTGGTCCGAGACCGTCAAGCGGCTGTGGGACGAGGACACCCGCGCCAAGCGCCGCCTTCGGGTAGTGCTTCTCGGCTCGGCGCCGCTGCTGATCCAGCAGGGCCTCACCGAGAGTTTGGCGGGGAGGTTCGAGACGCTCTATCTACCGCACTGGTCGTTCTCCGAAATGCACGACGCGTTCGGCTGGAACGTCGAGCGGTATATCTACTTCGGCGGTTACCCGGGTGCGGCACCTCTCGCCCGGGAGCCGCAGCGATGGGCGCGCTACGTCCTCGACTCGTTGATCGAAACCACGATCTCGCGCGATGTCCTGCTCATGTCCCGGGTCGACAAGCCAGCCCTGCTGCGGCGGCTGTTCCAACTCGGGAGCAGCTACTCCGGCCAGATCCTCTCGTATACCAAGATGCTAGGGCAGCTCGCGGACGCCGGAAACACCACGACGCTTGCGCACTATCTGGACCTTCTCGGAGGGGCAGGAATGCTGGTCGGACTGCCGAAGTTCGCGGGCGAGGTGGTGCGGCAGAGAGGGGCAAGCCCGAAACTTCAGGTGCTCAACACGGCACTGATGACCGCCCCATCGGGGCTCTCCCCGAAACAGGTGCGCGCGGACCGCGAGCTGTGGGGCCGGCTGGTCGAATCGGCCGTCGGGGCACATCTCGCGAACGCCGCCGCAGCGGGGATTTGCGAGCTGTTCTATTGGCGGGAGCGCGATCGGGAGGTGGACTTCGTCGTCCGGCGCGGGCGATCGCTCACTGCGATCGAGGTCAAGAGCGGCACGAATCGCGAAGTCCCCGCGGGCCTCGAAGCGTTTGCAGCCGCCTACCAACCGAAGCGCTCGCTTCTGGTCGGCGGCGACGGCATCCCGCTCGAAGAGTTCCTCGGCAAGCCGGTGGAGCATTGGGTCCCGGCCTGAGCTCCGAGCCTTCGATGTGCTCGATGGCGAACACAAACCGCACCGTGTTGAAACTCAAGAGCGCAACCGCGACTCGAAGAACGAGGCCGGGAACGCCGCGTGCCGGCGCCCGGAGTTGCGAGGGACCAGCCGAAAACCGCGCACCGATCGGCGGTTTCCGCGCCCCCGTGCGGCGAACGCAGCTCCCGGTCGCCGAGCGCTGCGATCTGGGTGCCGAACGTTGGGCGGCGCAGCGCGAACGCTGCGCACAGGTGCGCGGACGCTACGCACCGGAATTTCGAACGCAAGAAGCGCAACGCAGAGCGCGAGCGCCGCTCTGCCGAACACAAGTGCTGCTACGCCGAGCGCAAGATGTGGCGCGCGACGTCCCGGAAGCGGTTCGCCGCGCGCGGGGACCCGTCCCCGGCGTCCGGAACGCAGCGCTTTGTGTTCCCGGCGCGCACGGTAGCGTTCGAAATCCAGGTCGTTGCGTTCGCGCACCTGTGCGTTGCGTCCGCGTACCGGTGCATTGCGTTCGTGTCGTGCCCGGTTGCGTTTGGCCACCGGGAAGGTGCGTTCGCGAAGCGGGTCCGGAATGTCGGGCAGCGGGCCGTCGTTTTCGCGTAGCGGTCAGCCCACGGCGGCAACCACCTCCCGCACGTTCGCGCCCTCTTCCGCCACCCGATCCAACGCCCGTTCCAGATCGTCCAGCAGGTCGCGCACGTCTTCCAGTCCCACCGACAGGCGCAGCAGCTCCGACGTGATCCCGGCCCGCGCTCGCGCCTCTTCGCTCATCGCGGCGTGGGTCATGGTCGCCGGGTGGGCGATCAAACTCTCCACACCGCCGAGCGATTCGGCGAGGGTGAAACAGGCGAGCCCTTGGACGAAGCGCTCGACCGCGCCCGGGAGGGGATGCAGCTCGAAGCTCACCATCCCGCCGTAGCCCGCCTGCTGCCGTTTCGCGATCTCGTGCCCCGGATGGTCGGAGAGGCCGGGATAGTGGACCCGGGCGACGCCTGGCTGCTCGGCGAGGAACGCGGCCACGGCGCGGGCGTTTTCTTCATGGACGCGCATCCGGGCAGAAAGTGTGCGTAGGCCGCGGAGCGTGAGGTAGCTGTCGAACGGCGCGCCGGTTAAACCGACCGCATTGGCCCACCAGCCGAGGCGTTCCAGCAAGGCCGGATCTTTCGCCACCACCGCGCCGCCTACGACGTCGCTGTGACCGTTCAGATATTTGGTGGTCGAATGGATCACCAGATCGGCGCCGAGCGCGATTGGTTGTTGGAGAGCGGGGGAGAGGAAAGTGTTATCGACGGCCACCCGGGCGCCGTGCGCATGAGCCAACGCGGCGAGCCGGGTGAGATCGTAGATCCGCAATAGGGGATTGGATGGGCTTTCGATCCATACCCACGCCGGGCGCCGGGCGAGCGCTTCGCCGAGGGCCGCCGGGTCGCCATAATCGACGAAATCGACGTCGATCCAACCTTTTTCCGCATAGTGGCGCAGCAGGCGATAGGTGCCGCCGTAGCCGTCGTGCTGGGCGAGCAGCCGATCGCCGGGGGAGAGCAGATGGAGCATCAGGGCCACGGCGGACATGCCGCTCGACGTGACCACCGCGCCCGCGCCCCCTTCGAGCGCCGCGATCGTCTCGCCGAGCTGGTCGCGGGTAGGGTTCCGGGTCCTTGAATACTCATAGGCGCCGGGCCGTTTGAAGCCGGCAAACGCGTAGGTCGCCGAAAGCGTGATCGGCGGCATCACGGCGCCGGTCGTCGGATCGGAACCGATCCCTGCGCGAACCGCGCGGGTGGTCGAACGGAAGGCGGTCATCGCGCCACCTCCGCGAGATCCGAGCGGACGATCGCGCCGATCGTCTCCTCTTCTTTGAGGAACGCGTCGTGGCCGTAGCGCGTATCGATTTCGATCAGTCGAACCGGTCCGGCGATCCGCCCCGCCAGATCGCGGATCTGCTCGACCGGCACCAGCTCGTCGGACGTGGCGGCGACGAGCGTGACCGGTGAGCTGATCTTTTCCGGTTCTACCCTATGCAGGTCGATCGCGAGCGACAGCGAGAGGAACGCCTCGGGGAAAAAGCGCGAAGCGAAATCGCGACCGCGCGCTTCGAGATAAGACTCCACCGCGAAACGCGCCCTGCCTTCGAGCACCGTCGGCGGATCGGTGAACCGCTCGGCCAGCTCGCGCCGGCTGCGATAGGTGGTGAGCGCGAGGCCGCGCGCCAGCTCCAAGGCTTCCGGCCCTTCGCCGTGCCGGCTTCCCAGCTCGACGATCCGCCGTTGAATGCTCCGCCAGGCGGAGGCGTGCGGATGGCTCTCATGCGCCGCGGAGATCGCCGTCACGCCGCGGAGCCGCTTGGGGGTGAGGGCGGCAAACGCCAGGCCCACCATGCCGCCGTACGAGGCGCCGACGAAGCGATCGATCGTTTCGATTCCCAAGTCGTCGAGCAGCGCGAGCAGCGCCCGCGCCTGGTCTTGGGACGAGACGATCGGAAACTCGCTCGATGAATCCGCGCCCCGCGCCGGCCCCGAGGAGGCGCCGATTCCGCCGAGCCAGTCGGTCGAAAGAACCCGACAACGGTCGGTGTCGATCGCGCGTTCCGGGCCAACCACCCCCTGCCACCAGCCCGGGGAAGGATCAAGGCTCGTTGCGGTGACGTGGCGGCCGGCGGAGATCCCTCCTTGCACCACCACCAGCGGCGCGTCGGGCGGCCCGGTCAGCTCGAACGCGAGCAGCCCGGAACGGAGTGCGCCGCCATGCTCGAGCGGAAATTCGAGCGGCAGATGGTACAGGCCGGTTCCCGCCGTGATCTCGACCGCGCTCATGCGACACCTCCCGCCACGACGGTCTCGAAGCTTCGCGCCGATGCTCGGCCCAAACCGCGAGCCAAGGCGAGCACGTCGGCCAGAAGCGCCTCGGCCGTCCCCTCCGGCCCCAGGCCGGAGCCGACGTGAACGCGCAGGCCGCGCCCGGTCTTGTAGGCATAGACCACACGATCCGAAGGAACCGCGAGATGGCTGCCGCGCGGGATCTCTTCGTAGGCGAGGCTGAAACTTCCGTCGCGCGAGGCGCGGCCGATCAACCGCGTGGTGGACCGGCGATCCCGCCGCTCGCGAAGCAAGTCGGGATCGAGCGCGTGGAGATTCAACTTCGCAACGTCTGCAGGCGAGAGCGGGAAACCCCACAACGCGCGCACGACGATCGAGAGCTTCACCGCCGCGTCCGAACCGTCGAGATCCTGTGCCGGATCGGTTTCGAGCAGCCCGCGCCGGGTGGCGGAAGCGATCCCCTCTTGGCGGCTCCGGCCCGCTTCGATCTCTTCGATCAACGCGGTGGTCGAGGCATTGCCTACTATCTCCACTGCGGTACAGGTCGCGCGAAGGTCCGCCATCTCGGCGGTGAGATGCGCCCCCGTGCCGCCGAGCACGGCGTTCAATCCGACCCGCGAATGATTCCGCGGAGAGAGGAGATCCTCGCCGGCAAAGCAGAGGGCGTCTTTGGCGGCGAGCGCCAACCGCGCGCCACGGTCGAGGATCGAGCGGCAGCGGCTGGCGGCGATCTCGGGTTGGGCGAGATCGGTCGGAGTCGCATCGATCACCAAGTCGGCGCCGACCAACGCAAGCCCGTCCTCGGTCGAAATCGCGAGCCCGCCGTGATGCGGCCCGAGCGATCCGCCGCGCGATTTGAAAGCCGCGACGGCGCGCGGCTCCAGGCCGCGGGGATCGAACAGGGTGCCGGTCGAATCGGAGACGGCGAGCAAGCGCAGCGGCAGGCGGGCGATCCGTTCGAGGAACGCGCGTCCCACTTTGCCGGGACCGAGAAGGTGGAGCGTGGGAATCGAAGAGGGCGAGTACGTCGAGGCTAAGGATGGGTGAAGCGTCTCGGCAGAGGCGGCCGAAATGGGCGAAGTGGGCGAGCTTCCCGAACAGGTGAATCCGGAGGAGGGCGAGGCGGAGGCGGCGGTCGTCATGGCGAAATCTCCTTTGAGTCTCGACGCACGAACGCGTCGAGGGCAATTCCGGAGATCGCGGGGGTAAAGCGTCGTCGGGGAAAGCGTCCGGCGGTACTAACTAGAATTGAGGGCGAAGACCCCCATGCACCGTTCGGACTCATCTTCCGGCGAACCGCTCGACCCGGAGCAAAAAATCTCCGGAGGGTTTCCGTTGGATTTGGCACCACTGCAAGGGATTTCTCCCTCGAAGGTTGCCCCGGCGTCTGCGGGCCAATTCCCTCAGCCGGTCTCGATGAGCAGGCGGATTGTGCGGGGAAGGGACGGAGTTGTCAAACGGTGGTCGCTACTTTCCCCCTGCCCAGACCCCCGGCAACCCAGCCCCCTGGGCCTGCCGGTCGAGGGCCGCGACATCTCCCGAGATCAAACCGTCCAGCTCGGCAACATCCTTGTCGAGCTCGGCTTTTTCCCGGGCGTACTCTTCGCGCATGCCTTGGGTCGGAGCTCCGTCGCCTCCCTTGACGGTATCGAACAGCGGCGCCAGGCGCGAGTAGAGCTTCGCTCCTCCTTCGAAGGCGAGGATGTCGTAGATCACGGTCGCTTTCGGATTGTGGAGCTTGCCTTCGAGCGCGTCGAGCTTGGCCACCGCGGCCTCAGAAGCTTTGACTAGGGCAGCTTTCGAATCGTCCTTGCGGATCAGATCGGCGCGGGCGGCGACTTGTCTTTTGACCGAGCGCAGTTTTTCGACCGTGCGGGTGAGGCGGGTGAGGTCGTCGCGGACGGCGAGCGAGAGATCGAGCTGCGCCGCGAGGTCGGCGGTGACGGCGGGGAAGCGCGGGTCGGGGAGGACCTTGGCGGTCATGCTCTGGCTCTGTCCGTCGACACTCAGTTTGAACGTGTAGGTTCCCGGCAGGGCGGTCGGACCGTAGAGAGGATAGCCGGCGTCCAGAATGCCGCCGGGGACCATTTCAGCGCCGTCCCAGAGGAGGTCCCAGGAAGCGAGGTTGAGCCCCAGCTCCTTGCCCAGCACCCGGTCTTTGAGGCCGTCCACCTCGTCCTTCACGTACTCCGTGCTGCCGGTCGCTTCGGCCGCCTTGCTGCTGCGGCGGGCGACCAGGCGGCCGGAGTCGGTGTAGACCTCCAGCGCCACGTCGCCCTTCGGCGCCTTGCCCAGCCAGTAGGCGACGCGCACGCCGCGGTCGGGGTTGCTAGCGGTCCACACCCCTTGGCGGGCCACCCCTTCGCGCAGCGTCCAACGGACCGCGTCGGGCCCGGGGAAAAGATGCAGGTCGCCCTTTCTCGCCTCTTCCGACAGCTGGAACAGGAGCGAGGTGTCGTCCAGCATCCACATTGAACGGCCGTGAGTGCCGACCACCAGGCTGTTGCCCGAGACCGCAAGGTCGTGAACCGCCACGGTAGGCAGGTTCAGCTTGAGCGAGCGCCAGGTGGTTCCGTCGTCGGTCGAGAAGAGGACGCCCCGCTCGGTCCCGAGATAGAGCACCCCCGGCCGCGCGGAGTCGGCGCGGACGGCGTGGAGGTAGACGTCGCGCCGTAGGCCGGAGGCGGGCTTTCCGCCCATTCCCAGCCGCTTCCAGCTTTTGCCGAAGTCGGTCGTCTTCCAGAGATAGGGCGCCATGTCGTCCATCCGGTGGTTGTCGACCACCAGATAGGCGGTCCCGGCGTCCTTTGCCGAGGGCTCGATCATCGACACCGTGCCCCATTCCGGAAAGCCGGGCACCGCGGCCGTGACGTTGTCCCAATGGGCGCCGCTGTCGCGGGTGATCTGCACCAGACCGTCGTCGCTACCGGTCCAGATCGTACCCGCGGCGACCGGCGACTCGGCGACTGCGAAGATCGTGGCATAGGTCTCCACCCCGGTGTTGTCGCCGGTGATCGGCCCGCCCGACCACTTCTGCGTCGACTTGTCGTTGCGCGTCAAATCCGGGCTGATCGCCTCCCAAGTCTGCCCCGCGTCGCGGGTGCGGAAGAGGACGTTGCTCCCGTGATAGACGGTCTTCGGATCGTGCGGCGAGGTAGCGATCGGCGCGGTCCACTGGAAACGGTAGAGGAGATCCTCGCCGCCATGGCCGGAAGGGTTGTCCGGGTAGATGCTGACGTTGCGGGTCTGGCCCGTCTCGCCGTTGTAGCGGGTGATCGTCCCGCCGTACTCCCCGGCGTAGATGATGTCCGGATCGGCGGTGTCCGAGGCGACGAAACCCGCTTCGCCCCCCCCCACTCCGCGCCAGTCGACGTTGCGGATTCCGGTGTGGGCGAGGGTGTCGGACGGCCCCTGCGCGGTGCCGATGTCCTGGAGCGCGCCGGCCACCCAGAACGGCCTGCGGCTGTCGATCGAGGCATGGTAGAACTGGCCGATCGGCAGTGACGGCGAGCTCCAGTTTTCGCCGCCGTCGAACGAGACGTCCACCCCGCCGTCGTTGCTCGCGATCATTCGCTTCGGATTCTTCGGATCGAACCAGATGTCGTGGCAGTCGCCGTGGTGCAGCCCCTCGACGAAGTCGAAGGTCTTGCCGCCATCGATCGACTTGAGCATCGGCACGTTCGGGCACCAGACCTCGTTCGGGTTGGTCGGATGGACGGCGAGGGTCGAGTAATACCAGGCGCGCTGCCGGATGCGCCGATCGCCGGAGACGAGCGTCCAGCTCTCGCCGCCGTCGTCGGAGCGGAACAGGCCGCCTTTCTCGTTCTCGATCAGCGCGTAGACCCGCCGACTGTCGGACGGCGCCACCGCCACGCCCACCTTCCCCCAGATGCCGTCGGGCAGGCCGCTGCCGGTGAGCTGCTTCCAGGTGTCTCCCCCGTCGCGCGACAGCCAGAGGCCGCTGCCCGGGCCGCCGCTGGTCATCTCCCAAGGGCGCCGCCGGGCCTGCCAGAGGCCGGCGAACACGAGGTTCGGATTGTTCGGATCGAGCGTCACCGCGGAGGCGCCGGTCCATTCGTCTTTTTTGAGCACCTGTATCCAAGTTCGGCCGCCATCCCTCGTCCGGTAGACGCCGCGCTCCGGATTCGGGCCGAAGGCATGGCCGAGCACCGCGGCGTAGGCGATGTTCGGATCACGCGGATCCACCGCCATCTGGCCGATCTGCCCTGCCTGGTTCCAGACGTGGTTCCAGCTCTTGCCCGCGTCGGTCGACTTATAGATGCCGTTTCCCGCCGCCACGTTGCCGCGGATGTTCGCCTCGCCCGAGCCGACGTAGATCACGTTCGGGTCGGACGGCGCGATCGCGAATGAGCCGATCGAGGAGATCGGCTGGTCGTCGAAGATCGGCGAGAAGGTCTTGGCGCCGTCGGTCGATTTCCAGACGCCGCCGGAAGCCGCCGTGAAGTAGAACAGGTTCGGGTCGCCGGGGACCCCCGCCGCGCGCGTCGTCCGCCCGCCCCAGGCCGGGCCGAGCAGCCGGTACTTCAGCCCCTTGACGCCGGGAGGATCTTCGAGCTTGACCTCTTGGTCGACCTTCTGCGTGCCGTCTTTCGGCGGGGCGTCGCTCGAAGGCGGGGCGCCCGCGGCCAAGGGACCGGTCCACAGGAAAAGCGCGAGTGCGAGGGTCGAGAGATGGATCAGGCGGCGGATCGAGTGCATGCGGCGTCCTCGCGAAAGGGAGGTTGGGGGAGTCCGGGGTCCGAAGAGCCTAGCCCATGGTGGCGCTCCAGGCCAGGCCGGCCGGGAGGAGGATTTGCGCGAGGAAGGCTCCGGGCGAACTGAAGCCCGGAGGAAAGGAGGGGGGGATGCGGAGGGTGAAAAACGGCGCCGATCTTTTGGGGAGACGGGGCACCGAGGGAACGGTAAGAAAACGAAAGGAAAGATTAAAGCTGCGCGGCGCGAGCCGAAACGATCGCCGAGAGGAGCGGAAACGATCGCCCCGGCTTCGCGCCGCGGGATCTCGGACGACCCGAGATCCAACGCCGGGGAGAGTACGGCGCCGGACTCGGGGGGTGCTATCGAAATCTTGACTGTTTGTATACCGCTTGGTCGATCGTGAAATCGGCAACCCTACCCGGCGCGTCGGCGACACGTCGCCGACGCGTCGGTTCGGCGCTCTCGGACTTCTAGATTGCGAGCCGATGGAGTCGACCGCCATCAGGGGAAAACTGAATTTCGCCTCCAAAAAAACTAACCTCAGTTGCAACTCGCACGAATGAAAGCGTTTCGATTTGGAGCGGCATGCTTCTTGAAAATAGTTCGTTCCCGAACCACGATCAGCGGGTATAGTTATTGAAAATTCCAGACAATGTCCGGCGCCGGTAGCAGGGCGACGGCAAGAAGGAAGGAGGGCGATGAGGTGATCGCTCCAGGTTTCGCTGCCGTCGGCGAGGACCCGAGGGTTCTGCGTATCCTGATCGCCCATGCCGACGCGGCGACCCGGCGGGCGATCGACCAGGCGCTGCGTCGAACCGCCCTCGGTCCGGTCGCGATCTACGAGGCCCCTTCGCTGCTGGACGGCTTGCGCAACGTCTCGCGGATCGATCCTCACGTCGTCCTCGTTGATCTCTCCGAAGACCGCGACCTGGCGCTCGAGCTGGCCCGCGAGGCGCGGCGCCCGGGCCGGCTGATCGTCGGCCTGTACAGCCCGCTCGCGGTGCAGGAGCGCGAAGGCGACCTGTTCCGTCGCGCCGCGCGGGCCGGCTTCGGCGATTTCGTGCCGCTGCCCGCGGCGGAGGACGAGCTGGCGGCGGCGCTTCGCGCGGCGCAGGTCGGACACGGTGCGGCCGCCTCGCCCGCCGGAGAGCGGGCGGAGGGGCGGGTGGTCGCCTTTGTCGGTCACAAAGGGGGAGTGGGCACCTCGACGCTGGCGGTCAACACGGCGCTTGCGCTCGCGGCCTCCGGGCGGGTCGCCTCGGGCGTCGCGCTGTGCGACGCCGCGCTCCAGTTCGGCTCGGTCGCGGCGCTGCTCGGGCTGGTGCCCGAGGTCGACCTCGCCGACCTGGTCCGCGATCTCGACGAACCCGAAGCGCTCATGAGCTATCTGACGTTCGAGGGGAAGACCCGGCTCGCGGTGCTCGCCGGACCGCGCGATCCGCGCGCGGCGGAAAGGATCTCGCCGGAGGACTTGGGGCGGGTGCTGATCGCTCTGCGTCGCCGGTTCGGCCTGGTGGTGGTCGACACGCCCGTCCTCCTCGACCTGCTGAGCCTCGCGGTGCTCGACCTGGCCGAGACGATCGTCCTGGTCACCGAGGCGCTCGCCCCGACGGTGGTGGCAAGCGCGATCTGGCTCGACCTGTTGGCCGAACAGGGATTCGCCGGCGATCGGTTTCGCGTTGTGCTCAATCGGCATTCCTCGGCCGCGGGAACTCTGTCGGAGCGGACCGTCGCCGAGCACCTGGGGCGGTCGATCGACCTGATCGTGCCCGAGCACGAGGCGGTGCGCCCGGCGGGCGCCACCGGCTCGCCGATGTTCCTCGCCCAACCGAAAACGGCGTTCTCCCAAGCGGTGGGCCGGCTCGCCGAGGCGACACTCGCCGGCGCGGCGCGAGCGGGTTCGGCGCCCGCGCTCCGGAGCCTCTTCGGATGACCGACTATCGCGAGCTGCTGCGCGCCGGTTGGCGCCATCGCAAGAACGACGACGACGATCGGCGCGGCGCGCCGGCCGAACGGACGGTGGGGGTGCTCGGCGGGGACGCGGCTACGAATGAGAGCGCGCCGCGGCGCCAACGGCGGCAGGTCCTCGAACTGTTTTTAAAGAGCGTCGACCAGAGGAACAGCACCGCCCAGATCGGCTCGCGCGAGGCGCGCCACCGGGTCGGACGGCTGGTCGACGACGCGGTCTCCTCCGGCGGGATCGCGCCGCTCGACGCGCGCGAGCGCGTCAAGCTCGAAGACCAGGTGGTCGCCGAGATCCGCGGCCTGGGGCCGCTCGAGCCGCTGTTTTCCGATCCGACGGTCTCCGACATCCTGGTCAACGGCCCCGACGAGGTTTGGGTTGACCGCTTCGGTCGGCTCGAACGGACGCGGATCCGCTTCGACGACGCGGCGCACCTCTCCCGCATCCTCGGTCGGCTGGTCGGCTCCCAAGGCCGGCATCTCGACGAGGCGTCGCCGCACGTCGACGTCCGCCTGCCCGACGGCAGCCGGCTACACGCGCTGATTCCGCCTCTCGCGGTCGCCCCGGTGGTGTCGATCCGTCGCATGCGTCCGGTGCCGTTCCGGCTCGAAGAGCTGGCCGCGAGCGGCGCGATCAGCCCGGAGGTGGGGGCCTTTCTTTCCGCCGCCGTTGCCGGCCGGTTGAACATCTTGATCTCCGGCGGCACCGCATCGGGAAAGACCACGCTGTTGAACGTGCTCGCGGCGCTCATCCCTCATCAAGAGCGGGTGATCACGATCGAAGAGACCGTCGAGCTGCGCTTCGCCCATCCACACGTGGTGTCGCTCGAAGCGCGGCTGCCGAACATCGAAGGCACCGGCGAGGTGTCGCTGCGCGCGTTAGTCAAGAACGCCCTGCGCATGCGCCCCGACCGGATCCTGGTCGGCGAGGTGCGCGGGCCCGAGGCGTTCGACATGTTGCAGGCGATGAACACCGGCCACGAGGGGAGCTTGACGACGGTCCATGCGAACAGCCCGGAGGACGCCCTGCGGCGGTTGGAGAACCTGGTGCAGATGGGCGGCTTCGAGCTACCGAGCGCGGCGATCCGCGAGCTGCTCGGCGCGGCGTTCGATCTGGTGATCCAGATGAACCGGTTCCGCGACGGCTCGCGCCGGGTGACCGGCGTGCGGGAAGTGCAGGTCGTGGCGGGGCAGTTGGTCACCCGCGAGCTGTTCCGGTTCGAGGCCGACGGCGGAGGCCGGGAGCGGGGCGCGGGGCGGCACGTCGCGACCGGCATCCGACCCGCGTTTCTGCCCCGACTGGTGGGGATTCCCGGGTTCTCGGAGGCTTTGTTCGTGCCTGCCGGCGAACCGGTGAGGGAGAGGACCTGATGCCGGCCTGGGCCGAAAGCCTGCTGTTGCTCGCCTCCGCCCTGGTGGTCGCGGGGGCGGCGGCCGACTATCTGCGCGCGGGTTTCGCCGAGCGGCGCGATCGGCAGTTTCTGGATCGCCTGGCGGAGCGCCAGGGCGAGCGCGGCGGTCGCGAGCTTCGCTCCGCGGGGGCCGGAGACGCCGTGGGCACCTCGGAGGCCGAGCGGCGCGAGGAGGTGCCGGCGTTGGAACGAAAACTGCGCGCCGCCGGGCTGCCGATTGGCCCGATGACCTTTGTGGCAGCGGTGCTGCTAGGGCTGGTGGCGGTCGTCGTTTTCCTGCTCGCCGAGTTTCCCAATTTGGCCGTCGCGGCGTTTGCCGGCGGCGGGCTCGCCCTCTACCTTCCCTGGGCTTGGCTCGGCTCGCTCGGACGCTGGCGCGCCCGGCGTTTTGAGGCGCGCCTGGGCGAGGCGCTCGGCTTCATGGTCGGCTCCCTCCAAGCGGGGGAGAACCCGACCCAGGCGTTCGCCAGCGTCGCCGAGGCTTCGACCGGCGCGATTCGCCGGGAGTTCTCCGAGGTCGCCCACCGGCTGGGATTGGGCATGCCGATCCGGCGGGCGCTCTCGAGGATCACCGAAGGGTACGACGCCGAAGGGGTGCGCCTGTTCGCCCAGAGTCTGATCGCCAAGTGGGAGGTTGGCGGCGATCTCGCGCCGCTGCTCGAATCGGTGGGCCGGATCGTCCGCGATCGGATCCAGGTGCGGCTTCGCTTGCTGTCTCAGCTCGGCGGCGCGAGGGTGACTGCTGTGGCGGTGGCGCTCCTTCCCTACGCGGTGATCCCGATCTTCCTGTGGAAGCTGCCGAGCATGATCCACCGCCTGTTCGACCATCCGCTCGGACCGTCGCTGATGGTGGTCGCGGTCCTGCTTCAGATCGTCTCCTGGATGTGGCTCGGGCGGATCTTGAGGATCGAGCTGTGAGCGGGCTCGACGCGCTGCTCGCTGTGGCGTTGATCGCGGCCGTGGTCTGGCTGGTGCGGACGCGGCCGGTCGGGTCGTTGGGTTCTCTCGGCTCCCTCCATGCGCTCCAGGGCTCCGGCGCCGTGGCAAGGCCGGGGGCGGCCCCCGCCGAAGGGTGGCGGGAGCGGGCCTCGGCCCGGGTACAGGGCTATTTCCCGACCGTGGCGCGCCAAGCGGGTTATGACCCGGCGGCGCTCTCCGGTTTCTTCCTCGCGGCGCGCCTGATCTTCGCCCTGCTGTTTCCGTCGCTGCTGATCGAGCTGCTCGCCCCTTGGGGGGCGGTGCCTGCGTCGCTCACGGCCGCCTGGCTCGTCGTGCCGGCGTCGATCGGATTCGTCTTGCCGGATCTCTGGCTACTGGGTGTGCGGCGGCGGCGCAAGGCGAAGGTTGCGCACGGGCTGTCGTTCTTCGCCGACCTCCTGGTCGCCTTTCTCCATTCCGGCTTGAGCCTCGAACAGGCGTTCCGGCGCGCCGGGCGCGAAGGGTTTTCCCCTTCGCATCCGCTCGCCCGCGAGGTGGCGACCGTGGGGGTCGAGCTCGACGCCGGGCAGGATCCCGCGATCGCGTTCCGGGCGCTCGCGGAGCGCACGGGGGTGGCCGAGCTGCGCGGCATCGCCTCGGCGCTCCAGCTCGGCGCCCGCCTCGGCACGCCTGTCAAGACGACGCTCGCGGCGCACGCCGAGCTGCTCTGGACCAAGCGGCGCGAGAGTGCGCTCAAGAAGATCAACGCCGCCGCGGTAAAAGTGACGTTTCCGGTGATGCTCGCCGGTTTTCCCCTGTTCTTCCTGCTCACCTTCTTCCCGGCGATCCTGGAGCTGCTGGATGAAGTGCGAGCCGTTCTCGGTTGACGTTCGACCCTAAGGAGAGGTGCGAAGTGAATCTGACGGAAGAGATTCGGAATCCGGTGAGCGACCTGGCGGCGGCGAGCCCTGACGACGAAACCTGGGCTGCGCCGCGCTGGGCGTTGGGCGCTCGGGCGACGGTCCTTTGGGGCCTCGCGGTGCTCGGCTTTCTGCTGCTCTGCTATCGGCCGCTCGATCCAACGGAGTTGATGGCGCATCTTTCGTACGGGGACTGGCTGCTCCAACACCGGGCGCTGCCGGCCGCCGATCCGATTCAGCCGCTCGCCGCGGGGATGCCGATCCTCGATGCCTCGTGGCTCGCGCAAGCGGTTCTCGCGACGGTTGAACGGGCGGGTGACGGGGCGGCAAGCCACGCGGGCGCCGGCTGGCTCGCGGCACTGTTCGCGCTGCTTCGCCTGGCTGGTGCCGCGCTGCTGCTCTCGGCCTTTCGCCGCGTCTCGGGAAGCTGGGCTTGGGGCCTTGTCGGCCTTGCCCTGGTGCTCGCTTTCGCCGGAGGGGCGGGAGGGCCTTGGGAGACCTTGGGGCCGGCGACGTTCGGCGCGCTTTGCATGGCCTTCCTGCTCCGACGGATCGCGAGCTTCGAGGCCGACCAACAGGGCCCGCCGACTCCCGGCCGGGGAGCTTTCAAGGAGCTGGCGGCGGCGGCCGGTTGGGTGGTTCTGTTCGCGCTGTGGGCGAACCTCCACGTCTCGTTCGTGCTGGGGTTGGCGGTTCTGGCGCTCGGTGCCGCGGGCAAAGGGCTCGAAGCTCTGTCCCGCCGCCGCGAGCGTCCGTCCAGCGCCTGGCGTTCGCTGGTGATCGATCGCCCTTTCCGACGCTGGCTGCTGTTCGCCGAGCTCGCCGCGGCGGCGACGTTGATCAACCCGTACGGCATCGAGCTCTGGCTTCACGTCTGGCGCCTGCGCTCGAACCCGAACCTCGCCGGCATGCCGGCTTGGCAACCGCTGTCGGTCGAGAAGGCCGGGGGCTGGGCGTTCGCCCTGGCGATCGCGGTGTTGCTCTGGGCCTTTCTCCGGGGCTCCTCGCGGCGCCGGCCGATCCCCGTCGCACAGGCCCTGTGGGGGATCGGGCTTGGGCTCGCTGCGCTCGCGGCGGCGGGTCTGCTCGCCCCGTGCGCTCCGCTGTTCGTCCTGATCCTGCTCCCTCAATTCGCGGCGCTGTTGGACGACCTGACGTCCGGCCTTCGCGCCGAAGGTGCTGCCGGCCGCTTCGGACGTTGGGCGTCGGGCGCGCGGGAACGGTTCGGGTTTCTCGCCGAACCGTCCTGGCACAAATCGGTGCTCGCCTTGGCGCTCCTCTGGGCGGCGTTCGTCCTGTCGCCGGTCGGCGCGTCGCTGCTCCGCGGCGAGGCGCGACCGCCCGAGCGGGCGTTTTCCGCGAGCGCGCCGGTCGCTCTCGCCGGCTATCTCGCCGCCCATCCTCCCCGCGGCCTGACGTTCATGCCGACCGTTTGGGCGGACTGGCTGGTGCGGCAAGGGCCACAGGGGCGCGATCGGCTGCGGCCGTTCGCCACCACGGAAATAGAGGGGCTGCCGACGGAAGTCTGGCAAGACTATCTGCGGATCGCGGGCGGCGCCTCCGACTGGCAACGGGTGCTCGACCGGTATGGCGTGCGCACCGCGATCTTCGACCGCGAGGCGCAACACGGACAAATCCAATCGCTGCGCTATGCCGAGGATTGGCGCCTCGCCTACGAAGACGACCGGAGCTTCGTCTTCGAGCGGACGGCCCCGACCTCGACGAAAGGAGGCAAGTTATGAGCGGGATCGCCACCTCGGGACCTTCGACCCGCGCGGCGCGCTTCGGTGGCCTCTCGCTCGGGCTGCAACTGGCGCTGCTGGCCGGTGCGGCGTCGTGGGGCGTCTGGCAAGCGCGGGCGGATCTCGGCTCCCGGGCGCTGCCCCCTTTACGGACGCAACCCTACGCCGTGCCGCCGCTCTACGACGATCCCGCGGTGGTCGCGGATCAGGATCTCGCCCGCGTCCTGCCGCGCCTCGGCCTGCGCGGCAAGGGCGCGCAAACTGTGATCGGCCACGTCGAGCACGGCCTGCGCGCCTGGGGGCCGGGCGTCCAGTTCGCCGATCCGGGTTTCCTTTCGGGACCCGACATGATGCACGTGCTGCTCAACAACTGGCGTTTCGTCAGCACCTACGGACCGAGCCAGCGGTCGCTGCTCTACGCCGGCAGCGACGGCCGGGCGACCGGCAGCATCGGACGGCAGGACGAGCCAGGGGTGCGCGTGCGGGTCCTCGAAGGGGTCGCGAGCAGCCCGCACGTCGATCACCTGCTCGCCACACTCGGGGAGGTGGGCACGACGCTCGACACCTCGATCGTCGCCCCGGGCCAACCGACCTCTCTGCGCGCGGTGCTCGAACAGTCGCTCCGGACCTTCGACCTGAATCAGGCGGAGTACGAATGGTCGTCGCTCGCTTACGCGCTCTACCTGCCGCCGACCCATGCCTGGCGCACCTCCGAAGGGCGCGAGATGACGTTCGACCGACTCGCCGAACGCCTGATGCGCGAGGAGCTGCCGCGCGGGGTCTGCTCGGGGAATCATCGCCTTCATGCCCTGGTGGTCTTCCTGCGCATCGACGACCGGATGGCCAAAGAGGGAGCGCCGCGGATCCTGTCGCCCGCTTCCCGCCGCCAGGTCATCTCCTACCTACGCGAGGTGACCGCGATGCTGGTGCGGCACCAGCACCCGGACGGGTTTTGGAACGGCGATTGGCCGACCTCGGCTCCAGCTCAGGCGGAGCCGTCCGGACGGATCGGCGACCGGCTGAGCGACCGGCTCATCGTCACCGGGCACGCGCTCGAATGGTGGTCGCTCGCGCCGCCGGAGATCTTGCCGCCGCGCGCGGTGCGCGCCGCCGCCGGACGCTGGTTGGTGCGCACGATCGACGGCATGTCGGCGGATCAGATCCAGGCCAATTTCTCTTTTCTGTCGCACGCTGCACGCGCCCTCGCCCAATGGCGGGGCAGCACGCCCGCCGAGATCTTGGCGCGCGGTGCGGCGAAAGGGTAGGGCTCGGCACGGCAAGACCTTTCGTATGGAGGGAGTGGTACCATGAGGGAATCCAACGGCATGAGGTCTGAAGTCGAGATGTACAGCGTTCGACGAGTGGAGAACCATCGCGCTCCCGCCGAGCCGGCACCCTTGGGGTCCGCCGATCGGCCGGTGCCATCGCTCTCAGCGCAGCTCGCCCTGGTGCAGGAGCGAGAACGGCGGCGGATCGCCCGCGGCCTGCACGACGTCGTCGGCCATTCCCTCGCCCTCGCCCGGATGCAGCTCGCGCAGCTGCTCGCCACGGAACCGTGTGCAGAACGGCGCCGGGCGTTCGAACAGGTGGGCGAGCTGTTGGGTTGCGCGGTCGAGGAGACCCGTTCGCTGACCTTCGAGCTCAGCTCGCTGGTGCTCTGCGAGCTGGGGTTGGAGCCGGCGCTGCAAAGCCTCGGCGAACGGGTCGCCGGTCTGCAAGGTTTTCGTTTCGATTTCACCACCGACCACCTGCAGAAACCGTTGTCCGAGGACGCAGAAACGATTCTTTACCGGGTGGTCGAAGAGCTATTGGTCAACGCGGCGAAACACTCGAAGGCGCGGGCGATCGAGCTGATCGTGCGGCGGGCGGAGGATCGCGTCCAGATCGCGGTCGAGGACGACGGCGTCGGGTTCGACGCTTTGGCGATCGGGCCGCAGCCCACCGGGCTCGGCCTTCCTGGGGCGCGTCAGCTTCTCCGCCATCTCGGCGGACGTCTGGAGATCGATTCCGCCCGCGGGAAGGGCAGCCGCATGGTGGTGACGGTGCCGGTTCGGAGCAACCCGTCATGAGCATCCGCATCCTGATCGCCGACGATCACGAGATCATGCTCGACGGCTTGCGCGCGCTGCTGGAAAAGCAGGCTGATTTTTCCGTCGTCGGTGTGGCAAAAGACGGCAAGGAGGCGGTCGACAAATCCTGCTCGCTGGCGCCGGACGTCGTGGTGATGGATATTTCGATGCCGGGATTAAACGGCATCGACGCGACCCGCCAGATCACGGCGAAGCGGCCCGAAACCAAGGTGCTCTGCCTGTCGGCGCACGCCGAGCCCCGGTTCGTCGAAGCGATGCTCGAAGCGAACGCCGCGGGCTACCTGCTCAAGGAGTACTCCCAGGAGAGCCTGGTGCAGGCGATCCGCCACGTCATCGCCAACGAGGTCTACATCTGTCCGCGCGTCGGCTACGCCGTGGTCCGTGCGCTCAAGGCCGAACGGCCGAGCGCGGCCTCGACCGTCGAACCGCTCACCGAACGCGAGCGCGAAATCCTGCAGCTGATCTCGGAAGGGCATTCGACCAAAGACATCGCCGAGCGGCTGTTCCTGAGCATCAAAACCGTCGGCACCCACCGCGAGCACCTGATGGACAAGCTCGACATCCACTCGATCGCCGGCCTGACCAAGTACGCGATTCGTGAAGGCCTGACCGACGCCGCGCTCGGATAGCGCCTCGCCTCCGAAACCGCCGTCTGCCGGCGGTAGAAGCAAACCGGAAGAATCAGGTTTTTCGGTGGGCAGAATCAGTCGCCCGCCGATGGCATTGGTCGCGCCGGTTCCCTACAGTCTTCCTAAGATTACAGCGCTGCGGTGCCTTCAAGTGGAAGAAGGCGAGAGAAAGCCGGAGGGAAGAGTTTCGTTCCATTTCGGGGAGACCACCCATGAGCATCCGCATCCTGCTGGCCGACGCGCAACAGATCCTGCTCGACGGCTTGTGCGCTCTGCTCGAACGGGAGCCCGGCTTCGAGGTGATCGGCGTCGTGCGGGACGGCCGGGAAGCGGTCGAGCGGGCCATGGCGGAGACGCCCGACGTGGTGGTCATGGACACCTCCATGCCGGGTCTAAACGGCGTCGATGCGACACGCCAGATCACGACGAAACTGCCCGCGGTCAAGGTGCTCTGCCTCTCTGCTCACGCCGAGCCCCGTCTCGTGGCGGCCATGTTCAAAGCCAATGCCTCCGGCTATCTGCTCAAGGATACCTCGCACAAAGAACTGGTGCGGGCGATCCGTCACGTCATGGCGGGGGAGGCCTACATCTGCCCGCAGGTCGGCGCCGCCGTGGTCCAGGCGCTCAAGGCGGAGAAAGCGCGGACGGCCTCGACGATCGAGCCGCTCTCCGAGCGCGAGCGCGAGATCCTGCACCTGATCGCGGACGGCATTTCGGCCAAGGGGATCGCCGACCGGCTCCATCTGAGCCTCAAGGCGGTGGGATCTGAGCGCGAGCAGCTGATGACGAAGCTTGACATCCATTCGATCGCCGGCCTGACCAAGTACGCCATCCGCGAAGGCCTCACCGACGAGGCTTCCGCATAGTGTCGATGCCGGCGGATTCGGAAACCCCAAGAATCAGTTTTTTTGCACCTCAGTTTCAGACGCTTGCCGATAGCCTCGGCCTAGGCCGATCCCCTACAGTTCAACTTGTCAAAGGCAACATCGCTCTCGGGCTCATTGGTAGGCTCGTCCTCGACTAGAGCGGGAGTCGAGAGCCGGGCGGAGGGTGTTCTCCAAATTGGAGCTTTACCCGCAGACCTAAGAAAGGAGTTGGCACCATGGTACGAAGGGGAAAGAAGGGGCAGGCCGGATTCATCGTCAGCGCCGAGATCATTTTCATCTTGACGATCATGATCTGCTGCGTGGCGATCGGGTGGTCCTCGATCAGCGCCAAGATCATCGGCGAGATCGGCGACCTCGGCTCGGCGATCGGTTCGCTCAACCAGAGCTACAGCATGAGCGGCATGGCGGTCGGCCATCCCACCGATCCGGTCCATCCGACGGACATCGCGTTCTGGCGCGGCAGCAGCTTCGAGGATCACCAGGACTTCTGCGATCAGGGTGGCACCTGCGGCGTTCGGATGTGTATCCCGCCGGCCCCCGAGTGCACGCCGCTGCCAACCCCGTAACTCCGGGGAAGGGTCTGAGCTTCGCAGAGAAGATGAATGGACTCCGAAAGCCTTCGCTCTCGGAGTCCTGTGACACTTCTCGGGGCTCGAGCAGCACGAAAGGAGCCGACACCCATGATGCGAAAAGGAAAGGAAAAGCAGGCCGGCTTCATAGTCAGTGCCGAGATCATTTTTATCCTGACGATCATGATCTGTTGTGTAGCGATCGGCTGGTCTTCGATCTGCGCCAAGATCATCGGCGAGATCGGCGACCTCGGCTCGGCGATCGGCTCGCTCAACCAGAGCTACAGCATGAGCGGCATGGCGGTCGGCCATCCCACCGATCCGGTTCATCCAACGGACATCGCGTTCTGGCGTGGCAGCAGCTACGAGGATCACCAGGACTTCTGCGATGCGGGCGGAACCTGCGGCGTTCGGATGTGCATACCGCCGACCCTCGAGGGAGCGGTCGTCGTCGATATCCCGTGATCGACGAATTGCCGCTAAGGGTCGCCAAAGTTGAAAAGAGTCGAACGGCTCCGAGGGCTACGGCTCTCGGGGTCCACTTTCGTGCCGCAGCCTGCTCTCAGGTGCCGGCTTGGACTTAGCAGCCTTCCACACGACGCATCCGAAACGCTGGGGTGTGATGACCTACAAGGAGACCGAGATGAGCGACGCAATCCAAAGCAGTCCTGAGACGACAGGTAGCCCCTATTTGCCGCTGCTTCTGGCCGGGCTACTTCTTTGCGGAGTGCTCCTGCCGTTATCCGTCACCACCGCGAGCGCCGCCGGGCTGGACTGGAACACGGCGGCATGGACGCCAAACGGCACCCTGGGGCCGAAGACGTTCGTGTTGAGCAACGGCATCAGCGTCACGATCACGGTGATTCAGCCGGGAGGAACCACGGGGATCTTTTCGAATGGCACTCCGTCAGAGGACTGTGACACTACGATGTCGATACCGCCGGGTCAGTGCCCCAACAACAACTTCGGCACCGCCCACGACCTGGGGATCGAGTTCAATCCCGCCGCTGGAACTCCCCCGGTCACCTCGCCGATTCTCATCCAGATGGATTTTTCCCCGGCGATCAATGCCTTGAACTTCGACATCTCCGACATCGACTATTCGCTCGGCTCGACGCTCGGCGTCGACTTCCGGCGGGACCAGGTCGTGCTCTCGAGCGTACCTGCGGCAACCCCCACGCTCACGTTCAAGAACCCGATGCTGGCGACCCACACGTTCAGCATCAACAACGCTACGTCTACGGCGACCGCCAACTGTAACCCCCCCGCAAGTCCAGGCGTCGAGGACTGCAACAGTTCGCTGGACACGGCCAATCCCAACACGGACACCGGGACGCTCAATATCAATTACCCCTTCCCCCAGGCCCTGACGCGGGTGACCATCACCTACAACGAAGCCGGGAGTGGGAGCAACCCGTCGAGCCGCGGCATTGGATTGCTGGCCAACCTCGTGGAGACTCCAGTCGAGCTCACCAAATTCACGATCGAGTGACCTCTCCCCGCGCCGCGTGGAAAGGGCGTGGAACAGAAAGCTGGATCGGTCATGTGGATTAGGCTCGCGGCCGCTTTCATGGCGCTTCTCGCGCCGGCCGCTGCGACCGCAGCGGTCGCGCGACCGACGTTCAAGATCGCTGTCGAAGAGACGGCTGCCTATCGCGTGCGCTTCGAGGATCTCGCATCGGCGGGGCTCGGCAGAAGGCTGCCCAGTGGGGGCTTGGTTCTCACCTGCGCCGGTTTGCCGGTGCCCCTCTGGGTGGAGGACGGCGGCGACGGAACCTTCGGCCCCGGGGACCACCTGGAGTTTCTCGGCCGACGCCTGGCCGGAGAGGTCTCCACCCTCAACGAGGACACCCGCGAGAACGTCTACGTGCTGCGTACCGACGCGACCCATCCGGCGCGCGGCAGCATCGCCGCCCCTCCTGCCTCCGGTCCCCCGCTCGCACTCTTCACGGCGCGCCACCTAGAGCAGGACCTCTTGATCTTGCGCCTGCCGCCGCCGGTGGACGGCCGGCGCGACGAGCTGTGGTACTGGGCCAAGCTGACCCAGGATCAGGAGCCCTGGAGGCAGACCCTCGACCTACGCGATCTGGCGTCCGCTTCGGTCGGCAAGGCCGCCCTCTCGCTCCAGTTTCGCGGCTGGTCGCAGCCGCGCGAGAAGGCCGATCCTGGCGATGCCGACCATCGGGTCGAGGTCCTTCTCAACGGGGCGGTGATCGCGAGCGCGGCCTGGAACGGCACCGACCTCTACCGGCTCGACGTTCCCGGCCTCGCGCTCGACGCCCTGGTGCCGGGAGACAACATCGTGGAGCTCAAAGTTCCGCCTCGGGCTGCGAATGCGGCCGGCACGCCGCTCGTCGACGTGGTGATGCTCGACTGGATCGAGATCTCCTATCCGCGCTCGGCGTGGATCGGCGACGAACAGGCGCGGCTCACGCTGGTCGCCGCCGGCAAACCGGGTCCGCTGCGCATCCGGAGCGATAAGAACAAGGCGGGCCAAGGGCTCCTGGTGTTCGGCGACGGAGGTTGGCGCGGCGTGGCGCGCGCCGTGGGGGATGCCACCTGGGCCGTCGATCCGCCCCCCGGCGAACGCGCCGTGATCGTCACTCCCGCAACCCGCCTCGCGGCCCCGGCCGCCATCGTGCTCGACCGCCCGTCCCGGCTGGCCGATCCCGGCAACCGGGCCGACTACATCATTATCGCCCACTCGACGCTGATCGATGCCGTCCGGCCGCTCGCCGAGCTCCACCGGGCACGGGGGCTCCGGGTCATGGTCGTCGACGTCGAGGACGTCTATGACGAGTTCAGCCATGGCATCGCCGGCCCGCGCGCCCTGCGCTCGTTTCTCGACTTCGCCTGGCACCATTGGGCGAGGCCGGCGCCGCGGTCCGTGCTGCTGGTCGGCGACGCGAGTTGGGACGCCAAGAACGCCCACGCCGAAGACGCAAACTACCCCGATTCGATCTACCGGCCCGGGGAGTCGGAGCCCTTCGCCAAAATCCCCAGCACTCCTTATGCGGTCGAGGCCGGTCTCAACCACCGCAATCTGATCCCCACCTGGATCCACACCACCCGGGACGGGCATTCGGCGAGCGACAACTGGTTCGTCGCGATCGACGGCGACGACGACCTTCCCGACCTGGCGATCGGCCGGTTTCCGGTCGTCGAGCCCGCGGAGGTGTCCGCGATCGTCGAGAAGATCCGGCGCTACGTCACCGCTCCCGAGCCCGGTTCGTGGCGGCGCGACGTCCTATTGGTCACCAACGACGAGCCGAGCTTCCAGGCCGGCAGCGACGGCCTCGCCCGGTGGGTTGCGACGATGGGTTACGCCACCGAGAAGATCTATCCGGCCGCCGCGGAAGTGAGCAACGAGCGGAACACCCAAAACCTTCTGGCGGCCTTCGATCGAGGCGCGGCGATCGTTCATTTCTTTGGCCATGGCGGCCGCTACATTTGGCGCACCGGACCTCCCGACCTGGTGAAGAACCAGGACCTGTTCACGCTCGCCGACCTCGACGGGCTGCAACCGACCGGCCGGTTACCGGTGGTCCTCAGCATGACCTGCTACTCGGCTCCGTTCGACCACCCCAACGCCGATTCGATTGGCGAGAAGCTGCTGCGGATCCCGGGCAAGGGCGCCATCGCGGTGCTCGCCGCCTCGTGGCGCAACGCTTCTTCGGCGTCCTGGGGGCAGGCTGTGATCGCCGAGTTGACCCATCCCGGAGCGACGATCGGCGAGGCGGTGATGCGGGCCAAGTACCAGATCCAGGACCCGGATTTCGTCGCCACTTACAACCTGTTGGGCGACCCTGCCATGCCGATGGCGCTGCCGTCGGGCGCCATCGCGCTCTCCACCGCGGACCGAGAGGCTGGGCGGATCATCCACGTCGGTGGGGAGGTGAGGATCAGCCATTTTTCAGGTCGGATCGCGATCGATCTCGTTGGCGAGCGAGGCGAGATCCTCGGGAGCGCCGCGCTGGACCTTCCGACGCCCCGCTTCGTCGCCGACCTGCCCGTCTCCGAGGAGGAATTCCTGGCCGTACGCGGGGTCCGCGCCTACGCCTGGAATGCCGGCCGGGGCCTCGATGCGACGGGGGGCATCGAGTTCACCGACAACCTTGCACGGCGTGCCGCTCTCGCCACGGCGGCGGCTGTCGCAGAAGGGCCCACCCCGTGAACTGTGTCGCACAATCCTGCCGCCGAGGTAAGGAATCCGAAAGGCTTCCGAGGGACTCGCGCCGGGGGCGTCTTCTTGGATCCGGCGGCTTGGCCGCCCCGGGCGCTGTTTGGTGATTTCCGCTAAACTGCGCGCCACGCCATGATGCGCAGGGAAACCTTTCGGAATGCCGCGGAAAAACCCTGGGCGCGAATCGCGGTCCTGGCGGTCGCGTTGATCCTGGTCGCCGTTTTGCTGTACCGCCAGGTTCAACGTTTTCGCGGTGATCTCGAAGTGTGGGTCGCCGCCTCCGACCTGGCTCCCGGAGCCGAGGTCGGCAAGACGAACTTGAAGGCGCTGCGGGTCCGCGAAAGCGAGGTGCCGGGCACGGTGTTGCGCGAGCAGAGTGCGATTCTCGGCAAGCGCCTCGCGCGGGCCAAGCGCGCGGGCACCCCGTTCTTCAAGGCCGACTTCGCGCCGCCCGACCAAGGACCGGGGCTCGCCGGCATCCTGCCCGAGGGGCGGGTGCTGGTGTTCCTGCCGCTCGCGAGTCTGCCGTTGGCCGAGCTGGTCGAGCAGCTCCGCTTCGGCGACCGGTTCGACGTGGTCGCATTCGGCGCGTTGCGCAGCGGCGGCCAGGGCGCGGTGCCGTTGGTCCATGATGCCTTCTTCGTCGGCTGGGTGGCGGAACGGCCGGCCGCCGAGGGAGCCAAGAAAGCCGACGGTCTCGGCGGCCAGATCGCCGACGCGCTCGCCAGCTCTTCCGGTCAAAAAGGTGGCGGCGCAGCCCAGTCGCCGCTGCTCCTGGCGGTCCATCCGTGGGAGGCGATGCCGCTCGCCGAGGCGCAGGCCTCGGGCGCGCCGCTCTCCCTGGTGCTTCATGGTCGCGCCGAAGTCGAAAAGGGCAAGATTCTCACCCTGCCGATGCCGCGCTTCGGCGAGGTCGAAGTGATTACCGGTGGCAAACGCGAAAAGATCACCTTGGCCGGAACTGCTCCGCCACAATGAGTGTCATGAGAATGAAAACGGCGATCGTCCTGGGACTCGTGGCGCTGTGCGGCGCAGTGGCCCTCGCAGGGGGCGCACAAGGCGCACCCGACCTTCAGACGGTCGAGAGCCGCGGCACGCTCCAAGCCATGATCGGCATCGGCCGGCTGGTCACCTTGCCGCTCGACCTCGAACGCCTGGCGCTGGCCGACGAAGGGCTCGCCCGGCTGCAGGTGGTCTCTGGGCGCGAGGTCCTGCTCACCGGCCTGCGCACCGGCAAGAGCACGCTGTTCGTTTGGCTGGCCGGGGGGCAGCGGCTGCGCTACGAGGTCGAGGTCGAGCGCGACCTGTCGTTCCTCAAGAAGGTGCTCTTAGAGCTCGATCCGAGGATCAAGGCCGAGGCGAGCGAGGACGGTTCGTCCGTGGTTCTCTCCGGCGAGACCGCCGATCGGGAGACCTCCGAGCAGGCCGAACGGATCGCGACCAACATGCTGCGGGCGGAGGGGACGGCCGCCGCGGGTGGGGGCGCCGTGCAGGTGGTGAGCTTGCTCCACGCTCCGATTTCCTCGGCGGCTCCCGACCTCTGGCTGGACGAGGCGCTCCGGGCGATTGATCCGCGGATCAGGCCGCAACGCATTCAGGTCGGTCCGGAGCCCAATCCCGAGCGCGACTCCTACATCCTCAAAGGGAGGGTCAAGAACGTCCAGGCGCTCACGCGCGCCGTGATCCTGGCCGAACGCCAGCTCGGCAACTCGGGCGTCCGCGTCTCGTCGCCGGCCGGCGGCTTGAGCTTCGAGCGCAACCAGAACTTCTCGGGCGGCGGAGCGGGCGGCGGAGCCGCCGGATCGCTCGGGGGCTCCAGCAAACTTCAAGGCGGCCTGGCCGGGCAGATCGCGCGCGGCCTCGCGATCACCAGCGAGTCGGGGCGGGTGCTGTCGATGCTCGAAGTGGACGAGCTGCCCCAGGTGATGGTCTCGATCCGCGTCCTCGAAGTCGACCGGGCCAAGGCGAAGAAAGCGGGCGTCAACTTCCGGTTCGACGCGGATCACCTGTCGCTCGGCAGCGCCCCCGGCCCGCAAGGGCGCCCGCCGCGCCAGCTCGGCGGCACTCCCGACGTCTCTTCGGTGGCCGGAAGCCTGGTCGGCAGCTTCGTCGATCGAACGCTGTCGATCATCTCGGCGATCGATTTCCTGGAGGATCGCGAGCTCGCCCGCTCGGTCTCCCAGCCGAACATCCTCACGCTCTCAGGGGAAGAGGCCTCGGTGCTGGTCGGCGGAGAAATTCCGATCCCGATCACCACGCTCTCGCAGGTGAATTCGGTGCAGGGTTTTTCGTTCCAGGATTTCGGCGTCCGGCTCGACATCCGCCCGACGGTAGGCGAAGACGGGGTGATCGCGCTCGAAGTGGCGCCGAGCATCATCCGCCCTTCCCCCAGCCTCGGAGTCGGCGGCGTCCCCGGGTTCCAGGTCCAAAGCGTCCAGACCACGGCGCGCGTCTCGGCCGGCCAGAGCCTGGTGCTCGGCGGGCTGCTCAGCTTCGAAGAGGGTTTCGATGAGTCGCGCCTGCCCGGACTGGGCAAGTTCCCGTTGTTCCGCTGGCGCCGGAAAAGCCGGCAGCAGCAGGAGCTGCTGTTCGTGATCACGCCGCGCCTGGTGGCCTCGGGACCTACCCCGACCGGGCCGGTCGAGCCGGCGCGCGGCGAGAAGATCGATCTGCCGCCCCTCGATTGGCGGGATCCACAGCACGCGCCGAGTTGCGCCGAGCCGGATCCCGCGCTGGACGAGACCGGGCTGCCGCCCGCCTTCCGTCGCGATCCCCCCGAGCCGCGGTAACCGGCACTGGGAGTCTAGAGATGCCCCGGCGCATCCGCCTCCTCGCGCTGCTCCTCACCCTCCCGCTCGTTGCCTGCCGGCCGGCGGAGCGCCGGCATTTCGAACGGGGACTCAAAGCGGATCGAGCCGATCGGCGCCAAGAGGCCGAGCAGGAATATCGCGCGGCGCTGGCCGCAAACGCTGATTTCGCTCCCGCCTATCTGAAGCTCAGCCGCCTACTGGTCCGTTCCGGCCGGCTCACCGAAGTGCTCGCCGTCGCGCGAGAAGGGGTGCGGCGGTTCCCACGCGAGCCGCAGCTCCGCTCCTGGTATGGCGACGCCCTGCTCCGGCGCGGCCGTCTCCCCGAAGCCGAGCGCGAGCTGCGCCAGGCGCTCGTTCTTCCCGGGGCGGGCGCCTATCCCCTCTACACGCTTGGGCTGGTCTATCTGAAGCAGGGGCGGAACCGCGAGGCGCGCGAGCAGCTGGAGCGGGCCACGGCGCTCCAGCCGAGCGCGCCGGAAGGGTGGTATCAGCTGGCGAACGCCTGCGATCGGCTGGGCGATCCGTCGGCGCGGGAACGGTCGCTCGCCCGTTTCGCGCCGCTCTATTCGCCGCCGCCATCTTCAGCCGCCGCCAACGTTGTGGTCCCGCCCGCCAAGGCGGCAGCGGAAGCGGCAACGCGTTCCGCCGCCAAGCGCCCGAACCTGATCCTGATCTCGATCGACACGCTGCGCGCCGATCGGCTCGGCTGCTACGGCGGACCTCATCCGGCGAGCCCGGCGATCGACGCGATGGCGCACGAAGGAACCCGCTTCGCGAACGCCTATGCGGCCGCACCCTGGACTCTTCCCTCGCACATGACGATGATGACCGGCCTCTACCCGTCGGCCCACGGCGTGAATCCCGACCGCCGGCAGTTCGCAGGAATCCAAAACTCCAGCGAGCGTTTCCAAATCCGCGGCTCAGACAAGCTAGCGACCCTCGCCGAGCGCTTGAGCCGGCTCGGCTATCGCACCGCGGCGATCACCGAAGGGGGCTGGGTCGCCGCGAAGTTCGGTTTCGATCAGGGGTTTGACCGCTACGTCGCCCATGACGACGACAATCTGGATCAAGGCACCCAGAGGCTCGCTCTCGAATGGCTCGCGACCCAGCCCGAGACGAGCGAAAAACCAGGGAGTGACGCGCGGCCGTTCTTCCTCTTCCTCCACACCTATCAAGTCCACCAGCCCTACCATCAGCCGCCGCCGTACGACGCACTGTTCGTGGCACTCGGCCATCGTGGGTATGCGCTGCCGAACGTGTCGCTGCCGCTCGCGGTCCTCGACAAATTCAAGGACGGCTCCTTCCCGCCGACCGCGTCCGACGTCGAAGCCTTCCGCGCCCGCTATGACGGCGAGGTCCGCCACTCCGACGCGTTCGTCGGGCATCTGGTCGAACTTCTCCAAACGACCGGCCTCGAGAAAGACACGATCGTCCTCCTCACCTCCGACCACGGCGAAGAGCTGTTCGATCACGGCGGCTTCGACCACGGCGAAACCCTTTATGACGAGGTGCTCCACGTGCCGATGATCCTCTGGGGACCGGGGCGCATCCCGGGCGCGAAGATCGCCCAAGGGCCGGTCGGTTCGATCGACATCCTCCCTACCCTCGTCGAGCTGGCAGGAGGCACGACTACCGGCCCGAACGTCCCGCCGGTCCAAGGCGAGAGCCTGGTCCCGCTGCTCCTGGGCAAAAGCGCCCCGCCTGCCGGCCGCCTTCTGTTCGCCGAAGGCTTCACCACCGCCTTCCACCACACCCTCGATACCGACGCCTCGATTCCACTCGCCGCGGTGCGCGAAGGGGGGAGTGAGCTAATCCTTCACGCCTCGAACCCGGAATCCGTCGAGCTGTTCGACCTAACCCACGATCCGGCCGAAGCGCACAATCTGGCGGCAGAACGCCCCGAAGCCGTCGCGCGCCTGCGCCAAGCGATCGCCGCCTGGCAAAGCGAAAGCGCCCGCCTCCACGCGCAGTTCGGAAACGCCACCGAAAAACTCGACCCGGAAACCGAGAAGCGTCTTAAGGCGCTCGGGTACCTCTGAGCCGGGACGAGGGGGTCGGCGGCCGTTGCCGGAGTTTCGACGGTCATCGCCGACTCAATGGCGGCCGTCGCCAACCCAACGGCGGTCGTCGCCGGTCTATTGGCGGTCATCGCCGACCCAATAGCGGCCGTCGTCGACCTATTGGTAATCGCCGCCGACCCAATGGCGGTCATCGCCAACCCAACGGCGGCCATCGTCGACCTATTGGTAATCGCCGCCGACCCAATGGCGGTCATCGCCAACCCAACGGCGGCCATCGTCGACCTATTGGCGGTCGTCGCCAACATATTGGGAGCGGTCGGCAACCTATTGGTGATCATCGCCGACTCTCCGGCAGCGAGCGTCGACCGATCATCGGCCGGAGGCGAAGTTGGCCCCGGCCGCCCCGCACGCTACAATCGGAGCGAAACAGACCAAGCGACGCTTGCGCTCTACGCGAGGATCTCGAAATGGCCGAACGCCGTCCATTCAAGTTTACCGAGCCCGTCACCACGTCGGGCTTCAGCAAGACGTTGTCGCTCAGGGTGGACGACTATTTCCAGAGCCGCGGGATTGGCCGGCACGCGAACCTGGAGATGATCACCAAGACCGTCCTCGGTCTCGTCCTCTGGATCGCCACCTACATCTGGCTCCTGACCGGCAGGTTCTCGCCGCTCCAGGTGGTCGGGGTCTACGTAGTGCACGGGCTCGCGCAGCTTCACATGGCGTTCAACATCGCCCATGACGCAAACCACGGCGCCTACTCGCGCAGCAAGAGAGTCAACCGCATCCTCGCCTGCGTCTTCGACGGAGTCGGCGCAAGCTCCTACATGTGGCGGCTGATGCACAACGACTCGCATCATTCTTTCGTCAACGTTCGCGAGGCCGATTCGACATTCGCGTCGGGCAACATCTTTCGCTTTTCCCCGCGGGACGAGATCAAGCCCTACCACCGCTACCAGCACCTCTACGCTCCGCTGATCTATTGCCTGACCACCCTCGACTGGACCTTGACCAAGGACTTCCGCTGGTTCTTCCGAGAGCGGCGATTCGGCAATCGGAAAGTGATCCGCCACCCGCTCTCGGAGGTGATCCTCCTGTTCGGGGGCAAGGCTTTCTACTTCACCTACATGCTGGTCCTGCCGTTGCTCGTCCTCCACGTCCCCTGGTATGCGGTCGTCGCCGGCTTCGTCGTCATGCATCTCCTGCTCGGTTTTTCGCTCGCCTTGATCTTCCAGCCCAACCACTTCAACGAGGACGCGACGTTCCCCGAAGCGAACGAAGAAGGCCATATCTCGAACAATTACATCCGCCACATCTTCGACACCACCTCGGACTACGCCCGCGGCAACCCGTTCGCGAACTGGATTCTCGGCTGCCTGAACCTCCACGTGATCCACCACATGTTCCCCTCGATCTGCCACGTCCACTACCCCGCGTTAACCCGGATCCTCAAGGAAACGGCGGACGAATACGGCCTCAACTATCGAGAGAACCGCACCCTCTCGGGAGCCTTCCTGGCCCACTTGCGGTGGCTGCGGGTGCTCGGGCGAGGGGAGGAGCGGCAGGGCTTCGGTTCGATCTACGGCGTGAACGCTAAGTAGGAACCAGTCGCCCACCTCGCTACAAGGGACTCGGGGGCGAAACCACGTCCGTGCCGTAGAATGCGCGCAACCTTATGGCGAGCGTGTTCATCTCCTACAGTCACCTGGACGAGGCTTGGAAGGATCTCCTCGACCGGCACTTCCGTGTCTTCAAGCAGCAAGGGCTCGCGGTCGAAGCGTGGCACGACCGCAGGATTCCGGGAGGCGGGGATTGGGAGGCCGAAATCCAAAAGGCCATGGCCGAAGCGGACGCGGCGATTCTGCTGATCTCGGCCGATTCGCTGGGTTCCAAGTTCATCAACGAGAGGGAAGTGCCGTTCCTGCTCGGGCGGAGCAAGGCCGACCTCTTGCCGGTCGTGCCCGTCGTGGTGCGGCCCTGCACTTGGAAGCTGGTTCCTTGGCTGACGAAATTGAACCTGCGCCCGAGAGACGGACATCCGCTGTCCGCGGGGACCGAGCACGAGATCGAGGCCCAGCTGGTGGCGATCGCGGAGGAAGTTTTTCACCTCGCGAAGAGGCGCGCGGCTCCTGAGCCCGAAGACGATCTGAAGCGAAGCTCCGCCTCCCGTGCCGAGTGGCTCCTCGCCCACCCTTACGGCATGCCGCCGAATTTCACCGGCCGAGCGGCCGAGCGTGGCCGGCTCACCGAATGGCTGGAGAAAGAAAACGGCCCCGCCCTCTTGGTACTCCGAGCGCTCGGCGGTTTCGGCAAAAGCGCGCTCGTCTGGCATTGGCTTATGGAGGACCTCGATCCCGCGCTCTGGCAGCGGGTGGTCTGGTGGAGCTTCTACGACGACCCCTCGTTCGATGCGTTTCTGGGCGAAGTGTTGAATTACCTCGGCCTGGACGCGAAGACTCTTACGGTCCGAGACGGGCTGCTCCTGTTGCTCGATGCGCTCCGCCGCTCGCGAATCCTCCTCGTCCTCGACGGCTTCGAGCGAGCCCTGCGGGCGTTTGCGCAGTTAGATGCCGCCTACCATTTGGACGACGAAGAAAAGCGTCTGGGCAGGGAGGAAGAACGAGACTGCGTGAGCCCGGCGGCGGAGGCGTTCCTGCGCGCTGTGTCCTCCCTGCCGGGCCTCGCGGGGCGTGTGTTGCTCACCACTCGCCTGCGTCCAAGGCCGGTCGAAACGCGCGCGGGCGAGATTCTCGCCGGTTGCCGGGAGATCGAGCTGACGGCGTTGAGCAAGGCCGACGCCGTGGACTTCTTCCACGCGGAGGGCATCCAGGGCACGCGAGCCGAGATCGAGACCGTGTGCGGGCATTACGGGTTTCACCCGCTGAGCCTTCGGCTGCTGGCGGGGATGATCGTAAAAGATCTCCGGAATCCGCGGGATATCTTGGTCGCCCAGCGATTGGACGTTTCGGGCGATCTGGTGCAGCGCAAGCATCACGTGCTGGATCAGTCGTACGCGAGCTTGCCGGTCGAGGGGAGACGGCTCCTTTCGCGCATCTCTTGCCTCCGCGGGGCGGTGGATTACAAGGCGCTCTGCGCGGCGTCGGGAGGGCTCGCCGAGAACGAGGTCGAAGGCCAGCTCCAAGATCTCGTCGAGCGCGGTTTACTCCATCGCGACCAGCGTGCCGGCCGGTTCGACCTCCATCCCATCGTGCGGCGCTATGCCTACGACCGTCTGGGAAAGGAAGAAAAGGAAGAGGCCCATCGGAGCCTCCGCGACTACTTCGCCGCGGTGCCCCCGATCGAGAAGGTACAAACCCTCGCCGACCTGGCTCCGGTGATCGAGCTCTACCACCACATGGTGCGGGCCGGGGAGCATGAGGCGGCGTGCGATCTGTGCTACGACCGGCTCCACAATGCGATGTACTACCAGCTGGGCGCCTGCGAATCGCTCATCGAACTATTGCGCGCCCTCTTCCCCGACGGCGAAGACCGCCCGCCCCGGCTTAGGAAGGAGAGCGACCAGAGCTGGACCCTCAACACCCTCGCCAATTCCTACGGCCTCTCCGGCCAACTGCGGCGGGCGGTGCCGTTGTTCGAACAAGCGGCTGTGATCGATGAGCGCCGTGACGATAAGAATGCCCTCGCCATCGGCCTCGGGAACTTGGCAACCCCGCAAGTCGTGATCGGCGGCCTGCGTTCCGCCGAGGCCAACCTCCGGCGGTCGATCGAGATCTGCCGGGAGATCGACGATGCGTTTTGGGAGGCGGTCGCCCACCGAGAGTTCGGCCGGTTGCTCGGAATGCGGGGCCGATGGGAAGAGAACGAGGCGGAGCTGGCGGCGGCGCTGGCGGGATTCGAGAAAATGGATCACGTCCAAAGCCAAGGCATCGTCTAGGCCTACCGCGCGCTCCTTCACCTGCTGCGCCTCCGCGCCAGAGAAGCCCTCGATCCGGCGAACGATCGTGAGAACGCCCTCGCCGCCGCGCGTCGCGCCCTGGAGCTGGCGGACGAATATGCCCGAACGGACTACCCGGTCGAGCGCGACTATGTCCGCGCCCATTGGCTGCTCGGCGCGGCCTGGCGCGAGAGCGGAGACCTGGAGCAAGCCGAACGGCACCTGACCGAGGCGCTGGAGCGGTGCCGGCGAATCAACCTCGTCGAGTTCGAGGCCGACATTCTGATCGACCTCGGCCGCTTGCGACGGGCGCAGGGCGACGCGGCCGAAGCACGGCGGCTGGGAGTGGAGGCCATGACGGTCGCGGAGCGCTGCGGGTACGTGCTCAAGGGGGCGGACGCGCACCTGCTTCTTTCGGAACTGGATCGCGCGGAGGGAAAGACCGCCTCGGCCCGCGAGCATGCCTTGGCGGCGCGCCGGCTCGCGACGTGCGACGGGGACGACTTTATGTACAAGGTGGCTTACGAGGAGGCGGAGGCGATTCTGGGGGGCTTGTAAAGGCTCCCTCGGTGTCGGCCTCGACGCCAAGGTCGTTTCGTCCTCGGGCTCCCTGGGACCGCCGGCGGCCTCGCCGGCTTCGACGAGGCGGAAACGTCGGCGCTTCGAAGGCCGGCGGGGACGCCGGCGCTCCCAGGATCCCGTAGGGAAAGCCGCTCGGCGACTCGTTCCCTTCTACTCAAAATACCCCGCCACATCCACGATCACATGCACCGTCCCCGATCCCAACACGAACGCCGAGGCCGCGTAGCTTCCGCTGCCGTCGGTCGCGAGTTGAACCAGCGCGTTGTTCGTGCGGGTCTGGCCGGCGCTGAAGTTCAGTGTCGCGACCCCCGGGGCGGGGAGGTCGCCGGGGTAGAGGGTGAGGAAGCCGAGTGAAGTCGGTGCCGTCACCGTGACGTTCGCCGCGATGGCGGTCGCGGTCGTCGGCACGCCGCAGAGTCCGTGGGCGGCTCGGATGCGGGGCACTCCTGAGGCGAGCGGTCCGGCTCCGTCGCTGCGACTGTCGTAGAGCCGGCAGGGGGTCACGGTGAAGTACTGGCCGAGGTTCGCGTTTTTGGCGGCGAAGACGTCGGATGCGCGGTTTCGGTCGTCGGCCACCAGGTCGCTCGACGTCGAGGCGAACACCACGACGCTGCCGTCGGCGCTGATCTGCGGGTTCGCGGAGGCCCCGCTCGGCCCGGGCGTCGGACCGGCGAACGGCCGGCTCACAAGCGCGTTCGTGGCGTGGAGGCGATCGAAGAGAAAGACGTTAGTCCGTGCCGGCGAACCGGCGGCGAGCGCCGCGCCGCTTGCGTAGGCGAAGAATCGGCCGTCGCGGCTGATGGACGGCGGGCTCGCCGCGTCGATGCTGAACGCGAGCAGGGGATTGCCCACCGCGTGGCTGATGAGGGTGCTGGTTCCGGTCAGCCGATCGAACAGGAAAAGATCGGAGATGCCGTTGCCGTCGCTTTGCCCCGTCACCAGGTCGGTCGCCCGGCAGGAGTAGGCGACATAGCGTCCGTCACCGCTCGGCCGCGCCTCGTCGCAGGGGGCGTTGCCGGTGGTGGCGGGGGTTCCGGCTTTGCGGCTCACCAAGACGTTGACCGTCGTCGTCCGATCGAAGAGGAAGACGTCATCCCCGCCATTGCCTTCGACCTGGCTCGAAACGACGTCGAACGCATCGCTGCGAAACGCGACCCATCTTCCGTCGGCGCTGATCTCCGGCGCATGCGAGGTTCCGACCACCGGGCCGTTCGGGGTGTCGAAGGAGCGGCTCGCCAAGTCGGCGACGCCGGTCTGGGCGTCGTACACGAAGACGTCCAAAAATCCCTGGTTGTCGAACTGCCCGGGAGAGACGTTCGAGCCGAGGCTTTCGAAGGCCAGATAGCGACCCGAGGCGTCGAGCGAGACGTGTCCGGACGGGGCGTTCGCCGCGGTGGTGGTGGAGCTGTTGTCGTGGCTTGCGAGGACCGTGGTTCCGGCGACTCGATCGAACAGGAAGACGTCCGGCCCGTTGTTGGTATCGATCTGCCCGGACACCAGGTTGATCGCGCCGCTCACGAACGCGAGGAATCGCCCATCGGCCGAGATCGCATGGGGCGCCGGGTCGTCGAACAACGCCTTGCCGGCGGGCGAGATGGCGATCCTCTGCACCGAAGCGGCGACGCGGTCTTCGAGGTAGAGACCGACGGTGCCCGGCGGCAGAGGCGTGGCGACGAGGTCGGTCGCCGCGCTCCAGAACGCGAAATAACGGCCGTCCGCGCTCGCGATTCCGGCGTCTGAAAGATCGCTTCCTCCGGCGAGCGGAGCGCCCGAGGCATGGCTCACGATCGCGGACGTCGCCGCCGTCCGATCGCGTCGGTAGACCTGGGTCGGGCCGGCGAATCCGATCTGCCCGGCGACCAGCCCGATCGCGCTGCTGGTGAAGGACACGTACCGACCGGTCGCGTCGAGCGCGGCGATCGGCCGGCCGAGCACGTAGCTCGCTCCGCCGTTGGTCGCCGAGGGACGGTCGGCCGCTCGGCGGGTGATCAGGTGGTTGGTCGTCTGATCCCACTCGAACAGCTCGGAGGTGCCGTTCGTATCGGTGATCCCCGCGACCAGATCGACTGCCGGGCTCGAGTAGACGACCGCCGTTCCGCTACTCGAGATCGCGAGAGCTCGTTCGCCGAACTGGGGGAGGCCGGCCCGGTTGGCCGCACCCGCGGCATGCGAGATGAGGGTCAAATCTCCCGTAAGGCGGTCGTACAGAAAGACGTCGGAACCGCCGCCGGTGTCGACCTGACCCGTCACCAGCCCGGGATCGGGACTCGCGAACGCCACCCATCGCCCGGCGCCGGCGCGAGAGATCGCCGGGTGTGTGGCGTTGGTCCCTCCCACGCTGAAATCGCCGCTCTTGTGGCTCGCGAGCGCTATGCCGCCGCTCTGTTCGGAAAAGAGGAAAACATCGCTCGTCGTCGGGTCGGGATCCCCCGCCCCCCCGATATGGTTTCTCCCGAAACCCGCAAAGGCGACCCAGAGAAAAGCTTTGTCGCCCGTCATCGAAAGCTCGGTGACGCCGCCATCGCCCGTGGTCGTCGGCGAGACGGCGGTGTGGCTCACCAAGATCGTCGAGCCGCTCGGCCGGCGCCAGAAGAAAGCGTCGGCCGCGCCGTTCGTGTCGGTTCCGCTCGCCACCAGATTGGTTGCAGTCGAAAGGAAGGCCACCGCATCGTCGGCGATCGCGAGCCGGCCGGTGGCGCTGCCGTTGCCCGCCGTCACCAACGATCCGGCAGCGTGACTCACTAGCGCGGTCGTGTCGCTCGCCTGGTCCCAGTGGAAGACGTCGGCCTCGCCGTTGGTGTCGATCTGGCCGGCCACCAGGTCAGCGGCAAAGCTAAGGAAGGCGACCCTGCCAAACGAGTGCGCCGGAGAAAACGACGGCCCAGCGCCAGTCTTCGCAGGGTTGCCGGCGACGTGGCTGACGAGAGTGATGATTCCCGAATCTCGGCTCCAGAGGAAGACGTCGGTTTCACCGTTGGGATCAACCTGGCCGGCGACCATGTCGGTCGCTGCGCTGGCGAAAGCCACCCAGGCCCCATCGCCCAGGAGCGTCGCGGAGACGACTCCTCCGTTGCCGGTGGTGGCGGGGAAACCCGCGGCGTGGCTGACCAGGACGTTGGTGCCGGCGGTGCGATCCCAGAGATAGACGTCGTAACCGGAATTGGCATCGGTGACCCCGGCCACCAGGTCCGACGCTCCCGACAGATACGCGACGTAGCGACCGTCGTCGGAAATCTCCGGATTTCCGGAAGTCCCCGCGGCCGCCGTCGTGGCGCCGCCCACCGTGTGGCTCACTAGCGTCGTGGTTCCCAGGGTGCGGTCCCACAAGAAGACGTCCGCACCGTCGTTGCCGTCGATCTGCCCGTCCGCAAGGCCGATCGAATCGCTCGAATACGCGACGTACCGGCCGTCGAGGCTGGCCGCGGGCCGTAGGTCGAAGCCGGCCCCAGGTACCTCGCCGATGGCGGTATCCGAAATCGTCGCGGCGCGCGAGATCAGCTCGACCTGAGGCAAGAGGGCGGCGGGGAAGAGGAATACGGCAAGGACCGTCATGCGGAGAAGGGTGGCGGCCGGGGGCGTCGTTATCATGGGGGGCTCGCGATCGGTAGAGGGACGGAGGATGGCCGGATCTTATCCGTCCGCGCTATCCTTCGGCTCGCCCCTTCCTTTCTTGGAGTCCTTGCGATGGCTCAGATCAGCCGCTTTCTCTTCCTCCGCCACCTGCGCGCGGAGCCGAACCAGACGATCCTCCATTTCCATCGCGGCAAGCTTGCGCGGAGCGGGCCGGGCATCGCCTACTGGTTCCATCCGCTGTCGGCCGCTGTGCTCCAGGTGCCGGTGGAAGACATCGCGAGCACGTTCGTGCTGCGGGAGCGTTCGGCCGACCTCCAGGAAATCGCGGTGCAGATTACCCTCGCCTATCGCGTGGCGGACGCCGAAAAGGCCGGCCGGCGGATCAACTTCACCATCGGCCTCGGCACCGGCGCCTGGCTCGAACAGCCGCTCGAACGGCTCGCCGGCCTCTGGTCGCGCTGGGCGCAGGAGCCCGTGCGCGAAACCCTGATGCGCTTGGCCCTGGTCGACGCCGTGCGCACCGGAGCCGCGACGATCCGCGCGGCGCTCGATCCGGCGCTCCGCGGCAACGTCGAAGCGGCGGAGATGGGGCTCGCGCTGGTGAGCGTCCAGGTCGACCAGGTGGTGCCGAACGCGGAGAACGAGAAAGCTCTCCAGACGCCGACCCGAGAGGCGATCCAGCAGAAAGCGGACGAGGCGACGTTCCAGCGTCGCGCGATGGCGGTTGAAAAAGAGCGGGCGATCAAGGAGAACGAGCTCGCGACCGAGGTCGAGCTGGCGCGGCGGCAGGAAGAGCTGATCCGCCAGGAGGCGTCGAACCGGCTGCTCTCGGTCCGCGAGGACGCCGGGGCGCAAAGGCTGGCGATCGAGGCGCAGGCCGAGCGCGAGGGGATCGCCGCCGAGGCGGCTTCGCGTGACGCGAAAACCCGCGCGGCGGGCGAAGCGGAAGCCAAGCGCCTGCTGCTCGACACCGATCTCGCCGCCGAAGCGCGACGGGCGGAAATCTGGTCCGTCGCGCCGCCCTCCGTGCTGCTCGGCTTCGCGCTTCAGCAGTTCGCGGGCAAGATCGGCTCGATCGAGCATCTGAACGTCACGCCCGATCTGCTCGGCGACCTGCTCCAGCGCTTCGCCCTGCGCCAGTCTGGGGAGTAAGCGCACGTGGCGCACGCGCCGTCCCGCAGCCGGCCGCGGGTCGTGTTGGTGACCCGCAAGACCTCCCTCGAAGGTCTGCGCGAGTCGCGGGGCACGCTCGATCAGGTGCGCTTCTACCTCGCCTCGCGCGGCCAGGACATCGCCTGGCACCAAGAGGCGCACGACCGCTTCGTCGCCGCCTACGCGCAGGTCGAGGGCGCGATCCCCGCCGACCAGCGCCGGGTGCGGATCGACCGCGGCGACCTCGATCGGTTCCTGTTCGCGCCCGACGATCTGATCCTTGTGGTCGGCCAAGACGGCCTGGTCGCGAACGTCGCGAAATACCTCTCGGGCCAGAGGGTGATCGGCATCAACTCCGACCCCGAGCGCTTCGACGGCGTGCTCTGCCGCCACCCGCCCGGAATGGCGCCGATCCTGCTCCACTGGGCGGCGGGCGGCCCCGGCGGCCCCTTCCGGATCGAAACCCGCACGATGGCGCTCGCCGAGCGCGAAGACGGACAGACGCTCTTGGCGCTCAACGAGGTGTTCGTCGGCCATCGCACCCACCAGTCGGCCCGCTACACGATCGAAGTCGGCGGGAAAAGCGAGCGCCACTCCTCCTCCGGAGTCCTTTGCGCCACCGGCACCGGAGCGACCGGCTGGGCGCGCTCGATCTGCGAGCAGCGGAAGGTGAAGAAAAAGCTGCCGCGCGCGACCGACCCGCATCTCGCCTGGATGGTCCGCGAGCCGTTCCCCTCCGTCTCGACCGGCGTGGCGCTCGACTTCGGACTGCTCGCCTCGGGCGCCCGGCTGGTGCTCCATTCCGAAATGGCCGAAGGGGGGGCGATCTTCGCCGACGGCATCGAAAGCGACGCGCTCGAATTCTTGGGAGGGCAGAGCGTCACCGTACGCCGCGCGGACGAAGCGCTCCATCTGGTGGTGCCGGCCTAAGGCGGCCGAAAAGAAAGACCCGCCGGGCTAAAAGGCCGCCAAGCCCGGCGGGCTGTCGCTAGCAGGCCTGCCCAGAGACGCAGCCGGTCTGCGTCACGCAGGGGCTGACGACGGTGGCGCAGTTGACGTTGCTCTTGCAGGTGAAATACAGCGTGTTGCAGCCCGAGGTGATGCAGCCCGGGACGGTCGTGGCGCCGACGGCGCCTTCCAGCTCGCCTTCGAGCGCCCGAACCGTTTCCCGATTGAGATTGAGCTTCTTGATCGACTTGCGCATGGGTGTCTCCTTCTTCCGAGAGAGCGCCGCCCACACCGCGGGCTCGATGCTCGCGGGCAGGCGTTGCGGTTCTGACGCAAGAGGCGGAAGACGAGGAGAAACGGGGCCAGGCGGTCCTACGACCGAAGCGGAGCCACCTGCATCGAGACCCTCTTCGTTCCGGCTCCCGTCGGCTGCTGGCCGACCTCCCGAAAGCCGAATTTCGCATGGAAGTGGTGAGACCCTTCGTTCGGCGGCTCGACGTCGATCTCGCACGTCACCCGCGGCACTCCGATCTCGCGCGCGTAGGCGAACAGGTCGCATGCCGGGTAGTCTCGCGGCCCGCTCGCCCGCCTCCGATCTCGCGCGCGTAGGCGAACAGGTCGTCATACAGGAGAGAGCCGAACCCCTTGCCTTGAGCCGTGCCGGCGACCACCACGCGGTCGACGTAGAGAAAGCTCGCGTAGCGCTCGACATCGGGCTCAAGAAGTGCTCGGACTCCAAATTGAGCGCGAGGATCGTCTCGAAGTCGGCGGGGGTGGCGTTGCGGATCATTTTGGAGGCTTGGCTCCCAGGGAATGTCGGTCAACGATACCAGGCGCCCTTTTGGATCGGAATGAAGGGCGGCCACGGGGGGCCGCCCCTACACAGATTTTCCCTTCGCCACCTGAAACCCGATGTAGGGGCGGCCCCCCGTGGCCGCCCTGGGCTCACGACATTCTTTGACCCGGGGTGAAAAAACTGGCAGCATTTTGCCCCGAGTCCTCCTTTGATGCCGAAGCGAAACCAACGCTAGAAAGCAGGCACTTTGCGTAAACCACCCTCAGACGACGCGCCTTCGCGGCGCGCGCCGAAGGAATCTTTCGGTGTCCCCCAGAACGCCGTCGTTTCTGCGGCGCCGGCCGCGGGCCCGGGAGCCGACCGGTTTGTCTGCATCCACGGGCACTTCTATCAACCCCCGCGGGAAAACCCCTGGCTCGAAGCGATCGAGCGGCAGCCTTCGGCGCGGCCGTACCACGATTGGAACGAGCGGATCAGCGCGGAGTGCTATGCCGTCAACGCGCGGGCTCGGGTGTTGGACGAACGGGGACGGCTGGTGCGGCTGCTCGACAACTACTCGCGGATCAGCTTCAACTTCGGCCCGACGCTGCTCGCCTGGATGGAGCGGGCCGATCCGGAGACCTATGCCGCGATCCTTGGCGCCGACCGGAAGAGCGTCGAGCGCTCGGGGCACGGCGCGGCGCTCGCGCAGGCGCATGGCCATTTGATCCTGCCGTTGGCGAACACGCGCGACAAGCGGACGCAGGTACTCTGGGGGATCGCTGACTTCCGTCATCGGTTCGGCCGCGCTCCCGAGGGGATGTGGCTCGCGGAGACCGCGGTCGACGTCGAGACGCTGGAGGTGCTCGCGGAGTGCGGCATCAAGTTCACGATCTTGGCTCCGCATCAGGCGGCCCGGGTGCGCCCGACGGGGGAGAAGACCTGGCGGGAGGTGCCGGGCGCCTCGATCGATCCCTCGCGCGCTTACTCTGCGGTGCTCCCTTCGGGGCGCGAGATCGCCTTGTTCTTCTACGACGGGCCGCTCTCCCGCTCGATCGCGTTCGAGGGGATGCTCCACAGCGGCGACCTGTTCGCCGAGCAGCTGGCCGGGGCGTTTCCCTTGCGGGGTGGGGCGAAGCTGGTCCATGTCGCGACCGACGGCGAGAGCTACGGCCATCACCATCGGCACGGCGAGATGGCGCTCGCCGCCACTCTGTTGCGTCTGGAAGGGCGCGGTCTCGCGCAAGTGGTCCATTACGGCGAATTTCTGGCGCTTCATCCGTCGGAGTGGCAGGTCGAGATCGTACCGAACACCTCGTGGAGCTGCGCCCACGGCATCGAGCGGTGGCGCTCGGATTGCGGCTGCAACGCGGGGGGCGGCCCGGGATGGAACCAGACCTGGCGCGCGCCGCTGCGCCAGGCGCTCGACGACCTGCGCGACCGGTTGGCGGTGCGCTATGAGCGCGCCGCGGTCGACCTGCTTTTCGACCCATGGCGGGCGCGCGACGCTTATATCGACGTCGTGCTCGACCGCTCGGAAACAACGCTCGACCAGTTCCTCGCGGCCCAAGCGCGCTGGCCGCTCAAAGCGGCCGAGCGGGTGCGGGTGAGAAAGCTCCTTGAGCTGGAGCGCCAGGCCATGGCGATGTTTACCAGCTGCGGCTGGTTCTTCAGCGACCTCGCCGGGATCGAGACGCGCCAGGTGTTGCTCCATGCCGGGCGGGCGATCGAGCTGGCGGAAGAGCTATTGGGCGAGCCGTTCGAGCCGGAGTTTTTAGCGGCCCTCGCCGCCGCGCGGAGCAACGACCCGAAGTTCGGCGATGGGCGGGCGATCTATCAGGCATCGGTCAAGCCGGCGCGCGTGGCGCTTTCGGCGGTCGCCGCCCACGATGCGATTGCCGCGCTGTTCTCTCGCCCCGCCGAGGCCGCCGAGCCGGGGTTGGAAGAAGGGCGGATCTACGCCTTTACCGTCGCCCGCCGGATCTTGAGGCGCGGCAACGGCGGGCCGCTCAAGCTGCTGCTCGCCGAGGTGGACGTCACCTCCGAAATCACCGGCGAAAGCGGCGGGTTCACCTACGCGGCGTTCGCCTGGGGCGACCCGAACGTCCAAGTAGGGGTTCGGCCGCGCCTCGGACCGGCGCTCGAGCCGCAAGAGATCGCCGAGGTCGAAGAGGCGCTCCGGCTGGCCGATCCGGCGCAGGTGGTGCGCTGGCTCGACCGGCGGTTTCCGGTCCAGCACGCGCTCGACGCCCTGTTCGGCGACGACCGCGAGCGGCTGCTCGAGCGGATCCTGCGCGCGACGATCGAAGAGGTGGAAGGCCAGGGGCGCGAACAGTTCGAGCGCCACGCCCCGCTGATGCGCCGGCTGGCCGGAGTGGGTCTCGCCTTGCCCGGTGCGCTCCGGAGCGCGGCCGAGATGGCGATCTACGCCGAGTTGAAGCACGCCTTGCGCGATGCGGGGAGCGATCTCGCCGAGATCCGCCGTCGGCTGATCGAGGTACGCGATTGGGGTCTGGCGCTCGATCGCGAGGGGGTGCGCTACCTGCTGGAGCCGGCGATGACGGCGCAAGCCGAGCGGCTGCGTCGCGATCCACTCGACGCCGGGGCGGCGATCCGGCTGGAGGCGCTGCTCGACCTGGCGGGCGCGCTGCCGTTCGCGCTCGACCATCTGCCGACCCAGGTCGCCCTCTATCGGCTGTTCGAGGAGCGCGCCGACCTGCTGGTCGAGCGGGCGGAGGAGGATCGGGAGGGGGCCGAGGCCCTCGCGCGGCTGGAGCGGTTGGCCGAGCGGCTGGCGATTCGACTTTGATGCCGCGCCAAAAACCGGCGTCCGGCCAATCCGGCAGGTCGGAAAGCGCGCCAGAAAGACATCCAGAAACGAGAAGACCCCCCTCGGAAGGGGGGTCGATACGGGGTTGGTTCCGTCTCTCCGGTGGGATTTTTGGCTTCACCCCTGTAGACAAGGGGAATTCGGAGGACTGTGAGACGGGGTGAGATCGTGAGATCTCTTTTTTAGGTGGGATGGTAGTTGGTAGGTCGGTTCCTTCCCCGTGGGATATCTCGTTGACTGACTTTCACTAGAAGCAAGCGGTGTGCCAGGTCGATTCGCCGCTTCCGAGGGTCTCTTTACTCCCGACGGGACAGCAGGAATCGGACCAGGAACCCTGCCGACAGCGCCCCGGGCAGCAGCGCCCATAGATTGCCCGCGGTGCCCAAAAGGGCCGCCGCGATGGCCAGGCTCCCGGCCAGAACGGCCCAACTGAGGCGCTGCATCACTTTCTCCATCCGCACGGCGATGCGGCGCGCCTCCCGGCCGGGCTCGCTGCGGATCTGGAGGGCGCCCCTTTCCGCGCGCGCCAGGAAGGCATCGAGCCGGCGCGGCAGACCGAACGCCGACCGTGCGCCGGCCCAGACCTCGGCAAGTTGGGCGGCAAAATCGCGCGATATCTCTTCTTTGGCGATCCGCTCGGCGAACGGCAGCGCCTCGGCCCAGGGGTCGAAATCGGGATCTAGACCGGTGGCGAGCCCTGCCAGCAGCCCCACCGCGCGCGACACGAACAACAGCTCCACCTGCACCTGAAACGGCATTTCGTACAGTAGGTCGCGGTACTTCCGCAGAAAATACCGAGCTTCGGACATGGCGACGTCGCGCAGCTTGCCGACGCTCACGCCCCAGAACCGGGCGAACAGCTCGGCGTGGACCTCCTCCAATCGGTCGAGGTCGGCGTCTGGCAGCAGCACGCCCGCCGCGGCGTAGGACTGGACCAGTCGCGCGGCGTCCCGCGTGCCCAGGGCGATCGCGTATTCGCGGAGCGCGCCGCGCAGGTGGGACGGGACGGTCGCCATCATGCCGAAGTCGATGTAGATGATCCTGAACGGCCGTCCCGTGCCGGTCTCCGGCGGCGGATCGTCATCGTCGTCTAAAGGCCGGACGAACAGATTGCCCGGGTGGGGGTCAGCGTGGACGAACGACAGCTCGAAGATCTGGCGCATGGTCGAGCGGAACAGCCGGCGCGCGACTGCGGCCGGATCGATCCCGGCCTCGATCAGCCCGGCGCGGTCATTCACCTTGAGTGCGGTGACGTTCTCGGCCGCGAGCACCCGGCGGGACGACGCTTCGCGAAAGATTCGCGGCGCGCCAATCCCGGGATCGGCGGCGAACAGCTCGGCGAAGCGTTCCGCGTTGTCCGCCTCCTTCACGAGGTCGAGTTCCGCGCGCGTGGTGGTCGAAATCTCCTCGGCGAGCCGTTCGAGGTCGACCCGGCGGCGGATCTTCCGGGAGGCCCGGAGCAGGCGGATCGCAAGCGCCGCCGCCGCGAGATCCGTCTCGACCAGGATCTCGATCCCAGGACGGAGCACCTTGACCACCGCGGCCCGGCCGTCCAAGAGGGTCGCCGGATGGACCTGAGCAAGCGACGCGGCGCCGAGGACTTGCGGCGAGACCTCGGAAAACGGCGAGCGGCCGGGAAACTCTTCCTCGATCCGCGCCTGGATGGCGGCGAACGGGGCTGGAGGCACCTCGTCCTGGAGCCCGGCCAGCTCCGCGGCGATCTCCGCGGGGAGGATGTCCACCCGGGTGCTCAGGAATTGGCCGATCTTGATCAGCACCCCGCCCATCTCGGCCGCGAGCCCGCGATACCTCCGGGCGATCGCCAGCCAGCGCTCGGCGGGAGAGCGGCGCAAGGGGGCGAGCGGGGGAAACGCCAAAATCACGTCCCACCAGAACGCATGGACGAACGTCCGCAGCACGAACCGGCGCAACTTTCGATACCGGCGCCGATCGCGGGCCGGCGGGGGAGAGGGCGAGGGATCTGAAATTGTCGGGGTCAAGGGCTTAAGGCTCGCTACCGTTGTGGCAGGATTGTCGCCGATGTTCGCTCCGCCAACGACCGCCGCAGGCCCTCGGGGTGACGCGCCGTCCTCTCGAGATGACGGGCTCGTCCTCCGCTCGCTCGATACGCCGGAAGATTTTCACGCCTGTGTCGAGCTGCAACGCGCGACTTGGGGGCTGCATTTCAGCGACTTGGTTCCGGCGAGCCTGCTCAAGGTGAGCCAGAAGGTGGGAGGGCTCGCCATAGGAGCCTTCGATCCGTCCGGGGCGATGCTCGGTTTCCTGTTCGGCCTCTCCGGCGTGGTCGGCGGCCGGCCGGCGCACTGGTCGCACATGCTGGCGGTCGTTCCCGCCGCCCGCGACCGGGGTCTCGGAGTTCGGCTCAAGCGCCACCAGCGCGAAGTCCTGCTCGAACAGGGGGTCGAGGTCGTCCGCTGGACCTTCGATCCGCTCGAGGCGAGAAACGCCCACCTGAACCTCGACCGCCTGGGCGCGGGCGTCGAAAGCTACGTCGAAGAGATGTACGCGGGCGAAGAAGGCTCCGACCTCGCCGAGGGGATCGGCACCGACCGCTTCATCGTCCGCTGGGACCTCGCCTCGAAACGTGCCGAAGAGGCGCTCGCGGGCCGGCTGCCGAAAGACCCGGAGCGCTACGCGGACTCAGCCGTCGTCTCACCGGAGAACGGGATGGACGATCCGCTCCCCGAAGCGCTCCATGTCCGGATTGAAGTTCCGCGCTCAATCCAGGATCTCAAAGCCGCCAACCTCGACCGCGCCGCCGCCTTCCGGACCTCCACCCGCCGGGCCTTCGAGCACTACCTCGCGGTGGGCTATCGGGCGGACACGCTGCTCGCCGAAGGGGATCGGCGATTTTATGGATTGGTGCGGACGTAAGATCCACCCCTATGCGCCTCACCTCCCTCCATCTCCGCGAGATCCGGATGCCTCTTATCGAGCCGTTCCGCATCTCTTCGGGCGTTCAGGCGATGCGGCGGATTCTTCTGGTCGCGGCAACGGATGAGGACGGCCGGGTCGGTTGGGGGGAATGCACGGCGGGGGAGGAGCCGAACTACAGCTCGGAGACGATCGATACGGCTTGGCTGGCGATCCCGGAATGGGTGGCTCCTAGGGTCTTGGGGCGCGAGATCGGCGGACCGTGTTCGGTGCGGCCGCTTCTGGAGCACAACTTCCGTGGCCATTCGATGGCTAAGGCTGCCGTCGAGGTTGCAGTTTGGGATCTGGAGGCGCAGCGGCGCGGGCTGCCGCTCGCCGTGCTGATGGGCGAAGGCCGGGGAGAGATCCGCAAGGAGATCGAAGTGGGGATCTCGCTCGGCATTCAGGCGAGCCCGCGGGATCTGGCGGAGAAGGCGGCGGCTTGCCTCGCGCGTGGTTATCGAAAGATCAAGATCAAGATTGGGCCGGGGGAGGACCTGGACTACCTGGCCGCGGTACGCGAGGCGCTGGGGAGCGAGGCGCCGCTGATGGCCGACGCCAACAACGCGTACGGCCGCGCCGATTTCGACCGGCTGGTGGCGCTCGACGAGTTTGACCTGATGATGATCGAACAGCCGCTCGCCTGTGATGACCTATTGCGTCATGCGGAGCTGCAGAAGCGGCTTCTAACCCCCATCTGCCTGGACGAATCGATCACCAACCTTGACCGGGCGGAAGACATGGTGGCGCTCGACGCGGGCCGGATCGTCAACATCAAGGTCGGGCGCGTCGGCGGCATCGCCTCGGCCCTTTCGATCCACGATTTCTGCCGCTCCCGCGGCGTCCCGGTCTGGTGCGGAGGCATGCTCGAATCGGGGATCGGCCGGGCGGTGAACGTCGCCCTCGCGGCGCTTCCCGGATTCACCATACCAGGTGACATCTCGCCGTCTGAGCGCTACTGGGAGCGCGACGTCGTCACCCCCGAATGGACGATGGACGGGCACGGCCGCATCCGCGTACCCGCCCGGCCGGGGCTCGGGGTCGCGGTCGACCTCGACCGGATCGAAGATCTCACCGCGCGCGCCGAGGTGCTCCGAACGACCTGAATGGGGGAGAGGCGACGTGGGGCGAGGCATGCCTCGCCCCCGGTCTTGCCGACCCTAGAAGTTGTAACGGAAGCCGAGCCGGAACTGGCGCGGCGCGTTGTAGGTGAGAGGGCTGTTGAAGTTCGAGCCGTCGCGGGTTTCGACCGTGACCGCCCGCCCCTGGTTGGTCGCGTTGAACACGTCCAGGATGATCCCCAGCCGGTCGCCGCCGATCTTCGGCTGCCACTCGGCGCGAAGGTCCACTTCGTTGCGCGCGGGCAGCCGGCGGCTGCCGCGGCGTTCGCCGTAGTAGCGGAACGCCCCTTGCTCGAAGTCGAAGCACTCGCCGTCGACCAGCAGGCAGTTGCTGCGCAGGGTGTAGGCCGTTCCTGTGAGGAAGGTGTAGTTGCCCGACAGCGACAGGTTCAGCTTCGGGATCATGTAGGTCCCTTGGATCTTCACCTGGTGCGTGTTGTCGTTGGTCAAGGCGCCATCGGCGTTGACCAGCGAGTTCGGCGTGTCGAGGAAGGCTCCCGGTCCGCCATTGCCGCCGCCGGTGCTCGAGAAGCTGACGTTGTCGATCGTTCCCCGCGATTTCGAGTAGACGTAGGAGGCGAGCAGCTGCCAGTTGTCGCGCAGCCGCCGGGTGAGGGTGACGGTCGCGGCCTTGTAAGTGCGCTTGAGGCCCTTGGGGTTGGTAATCAGGAGGACGTCGTCGGCCGAGTTCAGGTAGTTGTAGAGCGTCACTTGCTGGCCGGTGCTCACGCGGTCGCCGGTCGCCGGATCGCGCACCCCGACGAAGCCGGTCACCGGCACGAAGACGCCGTCGCGGCTGACCGTTTCGATGAAGTCCTTGTTCTCCCGGTAGACCAGCGAGGTCGAGAGGGTGAGCCCGGGAGTGAGCTCGCGGTCGTAGCCGATCAGGTACTGGTCGAGGTAGGGGTGCTTCAAGTCCTTGTCGATCGCGTATCGGCCACCCGCCCCTTCGACGACCAGATCGGTAAAGCCACTTGGGAAGATCCGCCTTTGGTCGATGCCGTGGAACGCGTCGGGATCGACCCAGTAGAAGTAGGTGCCGAACAGCGCCTCGTAATAGCGGCCGTAGTGCGCTTTGATCAGGTTCTTGCCCGAGCCGGTGACGTCCCAGGCGATGCCGATCCGCGGGGCGATCGGGTTGGTCGAATAGACGTTGCCGTTGGTGACGTCGCCGCGGTTCAGGTCGATCCGGACGCCGGGGTTGATCGTCAGGTTCGAGGTGATCCGCCAGGTGTCCTGGGCATAGGCGGAAACGCGCTTGTTGGTCGCGTGGACATCGTAGTCGCCGCCGAAATAGCCAAGGGTGTACGGGACGTACTCGTCCGAGCCGGTCCCCGGATCGGGCGCCGTGCCGTAGTTGTCGTAGAACCAGGCTCCCGTAGTGTAGCCGTAGCGGCTGCGCACCGTCGAGCGCTCGATCTCCATGCCGAACTTGAAGTCGTGATCGCCCTTCAAGAAATCGGCCGCGTGGTGGCTGACCGAGGCGTTCGCCTGCTGGCGGTCGCGATCGGCCTTGTAGTAGTAGTAAGAGTTGTCGGAGAAATTGGTGCCGTCGTAGCGGCCGGGGATGTTGTATCCCTCGTTCGGATCGAGGTAGTAGTAGCCGGTAAAGCCGCCGTAGGCGAAATTCCAGATGGTGTCGGACGAAGTCACCTTGTGCGCCGAGAAGTTCCAAACGATCTCCGGCGCGTCTTCGGTCACCGTCGCTTCAAGCGGCGTCTGCGCGTCGCCGCCGCGGCCGGTGACGTCGAAGCGATCCCACTCGCTCCAGCCGTCGACGCTAAATGACTCGCTCGGCGCCCACGAGAGCTTGCCGAACACCCTGGGGTCGCGCTCGGTGCGGATCGGTCCGCCGTCCGACGTGTCGTCCGCGACGTACTGGCCGGAGAGGAAATACCAGAGCCGGTCCTTGGTGATCGGGCCGCCCCACTGGACGTTCGTGTCGTACGACTTGTCGGTCGTCGGAGTGAGCCCGGGGACGTCCGAGTTGTTGCCGGTGAGCGCGTCGTTCGTGAAGTAGCTCTCGACGCTTCCTTTGATCCGGTTGCCGCCGCTCTTGGTGATGCTGTTGAACACGACCCCGGTAAAGCCGCCGTATTCGGCCGGCGCACCCAGGCCGACCAGCTGGGCCTCCTCGACGATGTTGAAGTTGACGAACGCCCAGGCGGTGCCCCCTTCGGGGTCCGAGACGTCGACGCCGTCGAGCTGGTAGGCATTGGCCGAGGAGCCCCCGCCGCCGAACGCGGAGTCGTTGTTGATCCCGGGCGCCAGGTTGATCACGTCGACCTGAAAGCGGCTCGCCGGAATGTTTTCAAGGTAAGTGGTCGGCAGGTTGGTGCTGGTGCCGGAGCTTTGGACGTCGATCGTCGGCGCTTCGCCCACGACCACGAGGGTCTCTTCGAGAGCTTTGATCCCGAGCTTGATCGGCAGCTCCGTCGAGGAGCCGAGCGACAGGGTCACCCCTTCGCGCCGGACGCTCTGGAAGCCTTCGAGCGAAGCGTTGATGGTGTAGACGCCCGGTGCGATCTCGGGGAAGCGGAAGCGGCCGTCGGAATCGGTGATGGCGGTGCGGGCGCCGCCGATCAACGCGGGGCTGGAGATTTCGACCGTCACGCCGGGCAGGGCCTCGCCGTCGTCTCCCGCCACGCGGCCGTTGAGCGCGCTGGTGGTTTTGCTCTGAGCCCACAGATTGCCCGAGGCGCCCGCGATGAGCAGCAGAGCGGCTGCGGTTCGGGCCAATGTTTTTCGGTGCCGCGACAACATCGACATACACGCCTCCTCGAAATGGCTCCCGCCCCCCGAAGGGCCGGGTCCGCGCTTGGGTGGCAGACGAAGAAACCTGGAGCGATCGTAACAGAATCGTCGCGCGAAGGAGGCGGGATGGGACGAGCGGCGAGCTGGCGGGCGGAGGCTGCCGACTCTGAGCGAAGGGCCTTCTCGTCAATCCTTATACGGGTCGAATTCGTCCGCCCCTGCCATCGCCACGATCAGCGGCCGCAGCGTCGCCTGAACCTCGATCGTCAAGCCTTGGGCCGCCAGCACGTCGGGCAGGCGGCGGTAGGCGTGGGGCGATTCGTCGAGACCGCCGCCGCGCAGGATCACGCCTTTTTCTTCCAGCCACTGCGCCATCATCTGGGGAGTGACCAGCCCGGCGCGGATCAGCTCGCCGGTCTTGCGGTTTCGTTTCCCCGCGGCCTGGGTGCGCGACATCACGCGGCCGGCGCCATGGACGGTTGAGTAGAGCGACTGTTCCTGGAGTGCGCGCACTTGGGGATCGTCGCTGGTCCGTCCGACCAAGATCACCGAGTCGTCGCCCATGCTGCCGCCGACGAAGCCGCGCTGGCCCGGAAACGCCGGGGTCGCCCCTTTGCGCACGACGATCCGCTCCTCGCCGTCGTGGGTTTCGCGCCAGGCGAAATTGTGGTGGTTGTGGACCAGGTCGGTCTCTGTCCCGCCGAGGATCGACACGGTTTTCCGCGCCACCCATTCGCGGCCGGCGTAAGCGTAGCGACCGGCCAGCTCCATCAGGTGGTAATAGGCGTCGCCCGCGGGGGAGTCGAGATCGAACAGCACCTCGGTCTCCGGCACCCGGGTGCCCCAAGCCTCTCCCGCGCCGATCGCCAAAAACCCGGAGGCGACGGTATGACCGAAGCCGCGCGAGCCGAAATGGACGCCGACCCAAAGGAAACCGTCGTCGTCCACCAGCACGTCCACATAGTGGTTGCCGCTGCCGACCGTGCCGAGCTGGGCGCGCGCCTTCTCTTTGAGGTTGCTGCGATGGTGCGCGGGAATCCCCTCCCACGCCGGATCTTCGAACAGCGGATGGCCGACCGGCGCGTCGTCCGAGTGGTTCTTGCGGCCGACGCCGAACGAGATCTCGGCCGCGATCTCGTCGGCGAAGCGGGTGAGGTCGCGCCGCTCGAACCGCTCGGCGAGGAGATCGGTCCGGATCGCGCAGTTGCCGCAGGCGATGTCGAACCCGACACCCACCACCGAGACCCGGTTCTTATACGCCGCGACGCCGCCGATCGGCATTACGTAGCCGAGGTGGCCGTCGGCCATCAGGGCGACCCGCTCGGCATGGACGGCGACATCGCGCAACTGATCCAGGGTCTTCTCTTCATGGACGCCGAACACGGCGCCGATTTTCGGGTTCACCGCCTTCATCGCACGAGTTTAGTACCGATGGCCCTTTCCTTCGTCATCCGAGCCCGGCGGCTTGCGCGATCAGAAATAACCCCGAAACAATTACGACGGCCCCGACGGCACGCGCAACGCGCTCGCCGGACGGGGCGAGGCGCTCAAGCGTAATCGCCGCCGTCACGACCGCCATCGCGCGCAGGTCCATGACTCCGAGGACCAGAAGGAGCACCGTGAGAGGAGCGCAGCAGTGGAAGCACCTAAGCCCGAGGTGCAGGCCGTGCCGCCAGGCCGTGCCGGCGTCGGCCGGCAGGGTGCGACCGTGCCCGGGCTCCTCCCGACAGCAGGCGAGTTGACGCGCCTTCCACGCGGAAAGCTGGAGAAAGCCGGCGAGGAGGACGACAATGCCGATCGCGATGCGCGCGAGTGCCGGCAGCTTCATCGCGATCGTCGCGAGGGCTGCCCCGAGTGGAAATACTGCGATTCCGAACGCGGTCCAGACGAAGAAGTACCCCACGCCCACGAGCGCGGTCAGCCGGCCGAGGCGCTCTTCGCCGGTTCTTTCGGCGGCCTGGCGATAGCGCCACAGCATCGGAACCAGGGACGGCAGCATCATCGCCACCATCATCACGACCCACATGCCGAGAAACGAAGCCGCGGCGCCCGGCCAGGTCTGGCCGGGCATCCGCATCCACGCCATCGACATCGTCCAGCCGCCGGGCATCGGCATCCCGCCCATCGCTCAGGCCGCCTTGTACTCGTCGTGGCGGCGCCACCAGACGCCCGTGTCGTTGCGCCCCTTGGGAGCGCGATCGAGCCATTGATACATGCCCCAGATCCCGTCCACCCCGCGCGAGTAGGCGGAGTAGGTGTGGTACACGACGCCGTCCTCCAGTACGAAGGCGCTCACGCCCGGCCTCTCGCGCATGTACGTGGCCGCGTCGACTCCGGACCCTGCCGCCATCTCGGCCACCGGCCCTGCGGCCTCGGCATCCGGGGCCAACGGGCGGGCGCGGCGGTAGTTGTATTCGATGCCCCCTACGTGCTGTTGCTCCTCGGTGAACCCGACGCTCCAATCGAAGTTGAAGTCGCCGCCGAACGACGACGCCCACGGGAACGTCCAGCCCATTCGCTTCTGATAGGCCTGCAACTTCGCCCATGGCGCCCGCGACACGGCGGCCAGCGTGACGTCGTGATTCGCGAGGTGGACCACGGTGCCGTCGAACCCGTCGGCGATCGCCGAGCAGGACGGGCATCCCGCCGCAAAGTCGGGTCCGAACATAAAGTGATAGATCAGGAGCTGCGAGCGCCCATCGAACAGATCCGCCAACGTTGCCGTCCCTTTGGCGGTTTCGAATCGGTATTCCTTGTCGATCCGCACCCAGGGCAGCTCCTGCCGCCGCCGCGCGAGATCGTCGCTCTGCCGCGTCAGCTCCTTTTCCGCTTCGAGCAGCTCGAGCCGCGCGTCCAACCACTCTTTTCGGGTTCCGATCTTGTGAGTCGTCATCGTTCGATTCTCCTTCCACCCCGGGGTGGATGTTGGTCTTGCGATAGCCTAGGCGCCGGGGTTCGAGCGGTGGGAGTGACAAATGTGACGGGATTTCAATGGACTCGTTGATCACTGCCGCGGCGCATGCGCTCGCCGCGGGCGATCCGCTCGGCGCCTTGAAGCGGGTTGCCCTCCGCGACGACGCGCCGGGTCTGGCGCTGCGCGGCCTCGCGATGGCGCAGCTCGGCGATCTCGCCCGGGCGAGGTCGCTCTTGCAGAGGGCCGCGCGCGCCTTCGGTTCGAAAGAGGCCGTGGCCCGTGCCAAGTGCGTCGTCGCCGAGGCCGAGATCGCTCTGGTTTCGCGCGACTTGGGTTGGCCCGAAAGGTCGCTCGACGCGGCGCGGGCGACGCTCGAAAGGTCTGGCGACCGGGCCAACGCGGCGCACGCGCGGGTTCTTGGAATCCGCAGAAACCTTCTCATCGGGCGCCTGGACGAAGCGGAGCGCGCTCTCGCCGTTCTCGATCCGGCACCCCTGCCCCCCGCACTCCGAGCCGCTCACGAACTGGTGATCGCGGGAATCGCGGTGCGGCGCTTGCGGATTGAGGTCGCGCGCACCGCCCTTGCCCGCGCCGAACGGGCGGCGCGCGAGGCGCGCATCCCCGCGCTCTTGGCGGAGGTAGAAAGCGCGGCCAACGTTCTCCAAATGCCCGCCGCGCGCCGGATCGCCGACGGTGAGGAGCGGCTGCTCCGGCTCGATGAGGTCGAGGTGCTGCTCGCGTCGGACGCCTTCGTGGTGGATGCGTGCCGTCACGCGGTCTATTGCGCGGGCGCGGCGGTCTCGCTTTCGACCCGGCCGGTGCTGTTCGCGCTCGCTCGCGCGCTTGCCGAAGCGTGGCCGGGAGACGTCGGGCGGGACGCGCTGATTTCGCGCGCCTTCGGCTCGCGGTTCGTCGACGAATCGCATCGCGCGCGGCTGCGGGTCGAAATCGGACGGCTCCGCGCGCTGCTCGGCGAAGCGGCCGAGGTGAGGGCCACGAAGCTTGGTTTCTCTCTCGCGCCGCTCAAGGCACGCGCGGTCGTCGTCCTCGCGCGTCCGGTCGAAGCCGAAGGGGAGCACGCGGAGGTGCTGGCCTTTCTCGCCGACGGCGAATCGTGGTCCAGCTCAGGCCTCGCCCTCGCGCTACAGACGAGCCAGCGCACCGTGCAGCGGGCGCTCGACTCGTTGTCGGCATCCGGCAAGGTGCAGGCGGTGGGCGGCGGGCGCGCCCGACGTTGGATGACCCCTCCTACCTTGGGATTCACGACGACTTTGTTACTCCCGGCTCCTCTGTCGATTGACTAAGATCCGGCCATGAGCACTTCCACTGCCGAGATCGTTCGTGAGTACGGCCCGTTTCCGGGGGCCGACCGCGTGCATGGCGTCACCTACGACGGCGAAAACGTCTGGTTCGCTACGGGAGATCGTTTGCAGGCCTTCGATCCCGAAAGCGGAATGCCGCTGCGCTCCCTCGACGTCGCCGCGCATGCCGGAACCGCGTTCGACGGCGAGCACCTGTTTCAGCTCGCGGAGGACCGCATCCAGAAGATCGATCCCCAGACCGGCCGCGTTCTAGCGACGATCCCGGCACCCGGAAAAGGCGGCGACTCGGGCCTTACCTGGGCCGAGGGAACGCTCTGGGTGGGGGAGTATCGGGACCGGAAGATCCATCAGATCGATCCCGAATCCGGGGCGATCCTGCGCACGATCGAATCCAACCGCTTCGTCACCGGCGTCACCTGGCTCGACGGCGAGCTTTGGCACGCTACCTGGGAAGGGGACGAAAGCGACTTGCGGCGCGTCGATCCTCAGACGGGTGAGGTCCTGGAGAGGCTGGAGATGCCGCCCGGCATCAACGTTTCGGGGCTTGAGTCCGACGGCGTCGACCGGTTCTTCTGCGGCGGGGGAGGAAGCGGAAAAGTGAGGGCGGTCCGCCGGCCCGGTTCCGCGACCCGGTAATTGCAGCAGGCGCAGCGGGTACAGCGGGCGCTGCTACGATATCGACCTCCATGGCCCGATCTCGCCCGCGCGTCCCGCCTCCCGCAGCGCCTCCCGTTGCGGGCGTTGCGCCGCGCAACTCCCGCCCCTTCCGTCCCTTCCGCTCGCGCCGGGCGATCGTCTTGGCGGCCGGGGTGGTGCTCCTTCTCGGTATCGCCGCCTGGTTCGGGCTTCGGCGTTCGGGGCCGCTCGGCGGCCTGCCGCGCGGTCTCGCCCCCGGCGACTTGAACGTCCTCCTGATCACGCTCGACACCACGCGCGCGGACCGGCTCGGCTGCTACGGCGCCTCGGGGGTGGAAACCCCCAACCTCGACGCGCTCGCCGCGCGGGGCACGCTGTTCGAGCGGGCGATCTCGCCGGTTCCTCTGACGTTGCCGGCGCATACCTCCCTGATGACCGGCGAGCTGCCGGCGATGCACGGCGTGCGCGACAACGGCGGGTTTCGCGTCGGGCCTGAGAAGGTCACCCTCGCCGAGGTCCTCGCTGCCCAAGGCTGGGCGACCGGCGGTTTCGTCTCGGCCTACGTGCTCGATCACCGGTGGGGGATCGGCCAGGGCTTTGGTACCTATTACGACGACTTCGATCTCGCCAAGTTCAAGACCATGAGCATGGGGGACATCCAGCGCCGCGGCGACGTGACGGTCGAGCACGCCCTGCAATGGATCGGCGAGCGGGGGGAGGGGAAGAAATTCTTCGCCTGGGTCCACCTCTACGACCCGCATTCGCCCTACGACCCGCCCGAGCCGTTCGCGACGCGCTACAAGGGGCATCCCTACAACGGCGAGATCGCCTGGACCGACGAGCTGGTCGGCCGCCTGCTGGAGGGTCTCGAAGCGCGCGGTTTGGCCGAGCGGACGCTCGTCGCGGTGATCGCCGACCACGGCGAGAGCCTGGGCGAGCATGGCGAGCATGGTCACGGCTTCTTCCTCTACGAGCCGACCACCCACGTGCCGCTGCTGCTCGCGGGACCGTACGCCGGCCTCGCCGGGCGGCGGATCGCCTCGGTGGTGCGCAATGTCGACCTCGCCCCGACGCTGCTCGACCTGCTCGGGATCGGCGGCCCGGCCGGTTCCGGCGGTTCTGGCGGTGCCGGAGAACGCCTCGTGGGTCAGGGCCGGAGCCTCGTGCCTCTGCTCTCGCAATCCGCCCCCGCGGACAACCCGCCCGGCTACAGCGAGGCGTTCTATTCCCGGTTCCACTATGGCTGGAGCGAGCTGCGTTCGATCCGAACTAAAGAGTGGCACTTCATCGAGGCGCCGAAGCCGGAGCTGTACGACCTCACCGCCGATCCGGGCGAGCTGAAAAACCTGGCGGCCGACGATCGCCGGACGGTCGCCGAGCTGCGCGGCCGGCTCGCGGCGCTCGACCGCGAAGTGGACGCCGCGATCGAGAAGGAGCGCGCGGCGCACCCCGCCGGATCGAAGTCGGGGGCGGGGGCGCCGGTCGAAGAGGACGAGGAGACGCTCCGCAAGCTCGCGGCGCTGGGCTACGTCGGCTCGATGGGCGACGCCGCGGCGGGCAAGATCTTCCGCGAGCTGCCCGACCCGAAAGACCGGCTGGACGTCTACAACCTGATGAACCAGGCGCGCGAGCAGCTCTCCGCCGGCAAATCCGACGAGGCGATCGCCACCTATACCCAAGTGCTCGCGCTCGATGGCCAGGTGATCGACGCCTGGTTCGGGCGCGGCAACGCGAAGTTCCAGAAACAGCAATGGGCGGCGGCGGCGGAAGATTTCCGCCAGACGCTTAAGCGGCGGCCCGACCACGACTACGCGATGATCGGCCTCGCCGACACGCTGGTGGCGACAGACCGGATCGACGACGCCGTGCTCGGCTATCGGAAATTCCTCGACCAGGACCCGGACAACGGCCAGATCTCCTACCGCCTGGCGCAGGTGCTGCTGGACGCCGGACGAGATGACGAGGCGGAGCGCTGGTTCGCCCGCACGCTCGAAATCGAGCCGGGCACCGCGCGCGCCGAGGTCGGCCGGGCGGTGGTGGCGTTTCGCAAAAAAGACTTCGGCGGCTCGGAATCGGCGCTCGGCCGAGCGCTCGCGATCGACCCCAAGGCGCGCCACGCCCGCTACAACCTGGCGCTGGTGAAAGAGTCCGAAGGCGACGTCGGTGGCGCCGAGGCGGCCTACCGTGCCGAGGTGGCCGATTACCCCGACGCCTACAAGGCGTGGTTCAACCTCGGACGGCTGCTCGCGCGGCGGGGCGACGTGCGCGGGGCCGAAGCGGCGTTTTCGCGCACCGTCGCCGCGGATCCGGATTTTGCGGTCGGTCGTTTTTACCATGCCCAGGCGCTGCTCGAAGCCGGCGATGTAAAGGGCGCCGAGGCCGAGGCGCGCCGAGGCCTGGCGCTCGATTCAGATTCCTCGTTCGCGGCGCTCGGGCATTACGTCCTCGCCGACCTGTTGAAACGCGCCGGGCGCGGGGCGGAGTCTGCGGCCGAGCTGCGCCGCGGCCAGGCGCTCGAAGCGCGCGGCCTGGGCCGAAAGAGATAGGATCGAATCTTGGCCCGATGATGGCGGCGGAAGTGTGAGGTTTCGGACTTCAACGGTCGGCTTGTCCCCTGGCGCGCAAGAGGATTTGAGGATGCGGAAGGAAGCGGTGGATTCCCTTGCGCCGGAGGAAGGCGACCGGCGCGCCGCCGCGGATTCGTGGGGCGCAGCGGCTCCGATCCGTCGCATTCTCGCGGTCGACGACCATCCGGACATTCTGCTGCTGGTCGAGCTGACGCTGCGCCGCGCCGGCTTCGAGGTCGAGACCGCCTCCCATCCCGGCCGGGTGGAAGCGCTGCTCGATCGCCACGCGTTCGACGCCGTGATCCTCGATCTCTCGCTGCCCGAAATCTCCGGCCTCGAAGTCTTGCGCCGCCTGCGCGACTCGCCGCGCCATCGCGACCTGCCGGTGATGATCCTGTCCGCCCATGGCGAGAGCGCCGATCGGGTACGCGGCCTGCGCGAAGGGGCCAACGACTACCTGGCGAAACCGTTCGAGCCGGAAGAGCTGCTGCTGCGGGTGAAGAACCTGGTCACCGGCCGGCCGGCCGCCCAGGCGGCCGCAGCACCGCCGACTCACCAGCTCTCGGGCTCGCTCGATGGCTATCCGCTCTGGGACCTGTTGCAGTCGCTGGAGCGCTCCGCCCGCTCCGGGCGGATTTCGATCGAGCGGGCCGGACAGACGATCGACCTGATTCTTCGCGAGGGGGGCCTGGTCCACTCCCAAGTGAGCGTGCGCGGCAGCGTTTCGCTGGTCGGTGAAGAAGCGGCGATAGTGGCGCTCACCAGCACCGAAGGGACGTTCCGCTTCTTCGACGAAGCGCCCCGCGTGCCGGCCGAAGCGCGGCCGGTCGACGTGGCGCACCTGCTGATGACCGCGGCCTGGCTGTCCGACGAGATGGCGAACCGTGCCCCCTTTCTGGTCGACTGGGACGAGCCGATCCGGCTGGGTGATCGCAGTGCGGTGGAGATCCCTCCAGAGCTGTTGAGCCCGGGGGGCGAGCGGGTGCTCGGCACGCTGGTCGCCGAAGCGAGCACCACCCGCCGGGCGCTCCACGATCGGGGGCTCGCGGCGCCGGTGACGATCGATCTGCTGCTCGCCACCCTCGCCCAGCACGGCGCTCTGATCTCGCTCGATCCCGTCGCCACCAGCCGGCGGGAGCAGGTGCGCGCGCTCGCCGCGGTCGATCGGCTCCACGGAGGCGCCCGGGGTCTCGCCTCTACCCACATCCTGCTGCTCGCGTCGGCCGGCGCCTGGCACCGTTTCATCGCCCAGCTCGGCGCCTGGGTGCCGCCGGTCGAGGGTTGGTGGGAGCGCCTGGAATCGATCGCCCGCGAGCGTGGCGGCAGCATCAAGCTCGTAAGCCCGGGGGGCGAAGTGGCGCTCCACCTTTTGGCCTTCGACGCCTCGACGCTTGCGCGAGCCGAAAACGTCCTGCCGCTCTGCCTCGGCGCCGGCATCTGGTGGGGAGACGACGACCCGCAGCTGGCGTCAGGGCTCGTCGAACGGGCGGAACGATCGCCCGGTTTCCTGGCCGGCGTCTGGATCCCGATCGAGCAGGTCCCGAGCGAAAAAACCGCCGCCGGAGCCGATCCCGTGACCCCGGTCCTCGCCGGCCGAGAGCGGTGGTGCCGGGTCGCCGATTCGCCGCAAAATCTCTCTTCGTTCTTGGAAAGTCTCCTCTAGTCCGGCCCCTCGGCCGGCCGGCTTTCAAAGACCTAGGGCTCGCGAAAGGGCGATACGTGGAGCGGCAGACCCTGCTCGTCATCGATGCGCAAGAAGAGCGGCGCCGCGCTCTCGCGACCGGTCTTTCCGAGCTCGCCTACGAGGTGATCCCCGCCGTCACGCTCGACCAGGGGCGGGCGTTCGCCGCCGGCCTCGATCCGCAGGTGCTGGTGCTTGCCGGAGCGCCGGCCGAACCGCCCGAGTCGTACGCCGATCTGCTCGCCCGGGCGGAGACCCCCGGCATCACCGTGCTGTTTCTCGCCGCCACTCCGGCGCAGGAGGCCGCAGCGCCCGATCGCACGTTGATTCTGCCCCTCGCCGTCGCCGCACCCGCCCTGCTGCTCGAACGGGTCCGCCTGCTGCTGCTCGGTCGCGAGTTGCTCCTCGACGCCGACGTCGAACAGGGCGCGCTCGTGGGCGACGTCTCGCGCTGGCCCTTCTTCGCCCTTCTGCCGCGCCTAGAAGGCGCCAAGGCGCGGGGCCGGCTGGTGCTGCCGGCGGGGGAGATCGTTCTCGATCGGGGAGAGGTGGCGTCCGCGCGCGCGGGCCAGGCGACCGGCTTGAAGGCGTTCTGCCGCCTCGCCGCACCCCGGGCCGAGGGGATCTTTCGCTTTTACCCCGAAAGCACGCCACCCGAGCGGTCGATCGACCTGCCGACCCGCGAGCTGCTCGCGCGCGCGATCGAAGACAGCCTGGGCGAGGCGCCCGATCCGCGGACGCGAATCGAGCTGAAGCTCGGCCGCGCCCTATTCGACGCGACGCTCACCCCGCTGCAACGGGAGATTCTCTCGATCGTGGGCGAGGGGATTCTGGTCGGCCGCCTGCTCGACGGCCTGGCGGCGCCGGACGGCGAGATCGCCCGCGAGATCCGCTCGCTCGAAGCTCGCGGCCTGGTCGAGGTCCGCCTGTTCCGCGAACGGGTGGCGATCGTCACCGACTCCTCCGCCGACCTGCCCTACGCGGTGCTCAAGCGCGAGGGCATTCACCTGGTGCCGCTGTCGGTGATCTTCGGCCATCAGACCTACCGCGACGCGGTCGATCTGACGCCGCGGCAGTTCTACGACCTGCTCTCCTCGCGCAGCTCGCATCCGTCCACCCAGCCGCCCTCGGTCGAAGATTTCGCCGCCCAATACCGGCGGCTGCGCGGCGCCTCGCACGTTCTCTCGATCCACCTGTCGCGCAAGATGTCGCTCACCGAAGAGCATGCGGCGCTCGCCGCCCAGGCGATCGAACGCGAAGAGCCCGACGGCATCGACCCGCCGCTGCCGACGATCCGCGCGATCGACAGCGAACAGGCGAGCCTGCCGCTCGGCCTGCTCGTCCTGTTCGCCGCCCGGCTCGCCCAGCGCGGTCTGGCGGTGGAAGACATCGCCCACCGCATCGAAGGCATGCGCCGCCGGCTCCACGCCCATTTCGTCGTCGACACGCTCGAATTTCTCGCCCGAGGCGGCCGCATCGGCCGCGCGCAAGCGATGATGGGCAAACTGCTCGGCATCAAGCCGATCCTCGGCCTCTCCGAAGGCGAAGTCGGCCCGGTCGATCGCGTTCGAGGCGGCCGGGCGGCACAGCGCAAGATGGTCGATCTATTGAAGAAGAAGGTCGACCCCCGCCGCCCGGTGATCGCCGGGGTCGCTCACGCCGCCGCTCCCCTCTGGGCCGAACGGCTGGAAGCAATCCTCCGCGCGGAATTCCAAATCGCCGACTTCCTGCTCGCCGAAATGGGGCCGATCGTCGGCACCCACGTCGGCCCGGGAACCGTGGGCGCCGTGGTCTTCCAGCCGTCGGCCGAAGAACTGGAGCTGTTGCTGCCCGTGAGTTGAAGCCCGGGAAACCCGCGAGCGGTTGAAACCGCTCGCTACGTAACGACGTCCCTGACGGGACGTGAACCGCCGCCGTTCCGACAGTTAATCCTTTCGGGTGTTGCTCGTCCTGGGACCGCCGCCGTCTCCGTGGCGTTGCTTCTCTTCCGCTCCGACTAGAGAGATGAATGCCGCCCCGCAGCGGGGCTTTTCCCCGGGACCGCCGAGCACCAGCTCGGCACCAACGATCCGCCTCCGCTATGGAGCCAGTTCTAGCAAGACCTCAGGGTGCATTCTGGCGACCTTGATTAGAGTCTTCTTAGCCCCCGAGGGTTCCCTGCGCCCTTGCTCCCAGTCCTGAAGCGTGCGAACAGAAACTCCCAGCAGCGCGGCGAACGAAGCCTGGGACAATCCCGCCCCTTGGCGGGCTTCGACGATGCCGGGAGACGCGGGGGTATGCACCCGTCCGCGCAATCCAGCTTTCATTTCACGAACCGACTGAAGCAATTGCGCCCCAAGCTCCTCACCGGAGGCAGCAAGCAACTGTTCCACGAGGACTTTCCCCCGACAACCTGGCCGAAGGGTGTGCTCGTCCTGGGACCGCCGGCGTCTCGCCGGCGTTTTCCTTTCGAAGTGCCTCGTCTCTCTGTAGACAAAAGTTGTACGTTGATTCGGTGCCTGTATGGGTCTAGCGTTGTCACAACAACCCTAAGGAGGAAAGCATGAAAATCTTTCGGCTTTCGCTGTTGTTGCTCGCGCTCGTCTCACCGGTCATGGCCCAGGACTCCGCCAAGAAGACCGATCCGCCACAGAAGGGCGGCGGCGCTCCCGTGCTGGACAAGAGCCTGTTCAAGCCTGCGGAGACGGCTTGCTGGGGCGACTATTATTGCTATGCGAACCCTGAGATCACTTACGAGTGCTGCGACGGACTCGCTTGCCAAGCGGTGTGTGAAGACACGTGCCGCGGACATTGCGATGGATACGACGAGTAGTTGCTGACCGCTAACCCCCGGGAGCGGTACTCGGCGCTCCCGGGGTTCTTCTGACCGCGCGAGCTCCTGCTCGACGCGCTGAAACCCTCCTAGGGCTTTAGGCCCGATTCCCGCGTCATCTCGATCATCGTCCGACGGAATCCCGCGCGGGCGAACAGGCGTTGCGCCGCCCCGTTTTTCTCCGCCGTCGAGAGCACGACCCGGGGCGCGCCTTTCTCTTCGAGAGCTTCAAGCGTCGCGTCGAGCAGCAGACGGCCGATGCCCTGTCCGCGATGTGCCGGATGGACCACGATGTCGTACAGCACGCCCGCCGGGCCGCGCAGCGACATGTAATCCGTCCCCTCGACTCCGGCATACGTGTAGCCGACCACCTCGCCGCGGTCCTCGGCGACCCGGAGGATGACGTTCGGCTCGTCGAGCTGCGTGCCGAGATACGCGCCGTATCCGTGCTCGGTCTGCGGCGTCGCCGGGATGAAGCGATCCGGGTCGAAGTCGTGGTGCGTGCGGACCAAGAGCGCGCCGAGCCGGCCAATCGCTTCGAGGTCCGCGGGCGCCGCGGGGCGGAGGAGAACGGCCGCTCGCTCTTCGTTCATACCCTCATCTTAGACCGTGCTCCTCGATCGCCGAGACTTCGGGGCCGCTGTTTCCCAGCTTGCGCGGTTGCATCATTTTCCTCCAGAGTCTTTAGATCGTCATTCGGATTTGAGAGAAGCCATGTCGATCGAGAAGCGGTACTTCACATCCGAACGGAGCATTCTCTCGAACGCCTCATTGACCTTCTGAATGGGGATGACCTCGACGTCGGCGGTGATGCCGTGGGCGCCGCAAAAGTCGAGCATCTCCTGGGTCTCGGCGATGCCGCCGATCAGCGAGCCGGAGAGTCTGTGGCGTCCGAAGATCAGGGCGAAGGCCGAGACGGCCAGAGGCTTTTCCGGCGCGCCGACGAGAGTCATGTTGCCGTCGATGCCGAGCAAATTCAAATAGGCGTTGACGTCGTGATCGGCCGAGACGGTGTCGAGGATGAAGTCGAAGCTGCCCGCGTGCTTTTCCATCTCGTTGGCGTTCTTGGAAACCACGATCTCATCGGCGCCGAGGCGCAGCGCGTCGTCTTTCTTGTCGGGCGACGTGGTGAAGACGACGACCTGGGCACCGAACGCATGAGCGAGCTTGACGCCCATGTGGCCCAGCCCGCCGAGACCGACCACGCCGACTTTCTTGCCCGGGCCGACGCCCGCGCGGCGCAAGGGCGAGTAGGTGGTGATGCCGGCGCAGAGAAGCGGGGCGGCACCGGCGAGGTCGAGGTTTTCCGGGAGGCGTAGGACGAAGCGCTCATTGACCACGATGCTGTCGGAATAGCCGCCGTAGGTGACGCCGCCGAGGTGCGGGTCTGGCGAGTTGTAGGTAAAGGTGCCCGCGGCGCAGAACTGCTCGAGGTGAGCCAGGCACTGGGGGCAGGTACCGTCCGAGTCGACGATACAGCCGACCCCGGCGAGGTCGCCCGCTTTATGCCGGGTAACACCCGAGCCGACCTGGGTGATCCGGCCGATGATCTCGTGGCCGGGGACCAGCGGGTAGACCGTCGGACTGGCGCCGCTCCATTCGTTCCGCGCCTGGTGGAGGTCGGAGTGGCAGATGCCGCAAAAGAGGATTTCGATCTGTACGTCGTGCTCGCCGGGATCGCGCCGCGCGATCGTCGTAGAGGCGAGTGGCGAGGTCGGACTGTCGGTGGAATAGGCTTTCGCGTTGAACATGGAGGCTCCTGAGGTCATGGGGCGAAAACGTCGATTCGCCCGCCTTGGTTTGCCCCATGGTACCCGCTCTTGTCGGCTCGGTTGGCGATCGAGAGCCTCCTACCCGCGCACCAGCTCCACCCGCCGGTTCTGGCTCCGGCCGACTGCCGTGTCGTTCGAGGCCACGGGCTTGGAGGCGCCGAGGCCGACCGCGGTCAGGCGCGCGGCGGCGATGCCGCCCTGGACGAGGTAGGCCTTCACCGACTCGGCGCGGCGCTTCGAGAGCGGCTGGTTATGCTCGGCGCCGCCGGACGCGTCGGTGTGCCCCTCGATCATCATCTTCCAGCCGGCGTTGGCCTTGAGCAGAGCGGCAATGCGGTCGAGCGTGGGTTTGGACTCGTCCTTGATCACGTCCGAGTCGGTGTCGAAATTGATGCCGTAGACGCGCGTCCGTCCTTCCGTCTGCAGATCCTGGGTCATCTGCTCCTGGGCGCCTCCCGACCAGTGGGGGCAGCTGCCCACGGTGGCGCTCTTGCGGGTGCCGTTCCAGAAGCCTCCGGGCCCGGTTTCACCCTCGTTCCACCAGAGGCCGAACAGCTGCTTGCCGTCGGGGGAGAAGACCATGATCGCCGGACCTTTCTGGCCCTCGTCTTCCCGCCAGATGAACTTCATGACGCGCCCCTCAATGCCGCCCGTCAGCACACCGCTGTCATGCTCGTAGCAACCGGTCACCGAGGTGCCCTGCTGCTTGAGGTGGAAGTCGCTGAAGTTGGTCTCGTACGTTCCGCTCGCGTCGGGGAAGGGGGTCTTCGTGAGCTGCGTGCCGTAGGCCCGGAAGTCCATCAGCTCCATGTAGTCCTTGGCGCCGTGATTGGTCTTGATGGTCAGGCGCAGCCAGCGGCCGGGTACCTCGGCGGATACGGGGAATTTCTGGTTGTCGGCCTTGTCCTTGAGAGCGACCTCGGCGATTTTCTTGAAGCCGTCCTTGGCGCTGGTTTCCGAGACCTCGACGAGGACATCCTTCGCCCCTCGGTTCTCGCCGTCGGTGCTCCCGGTATCGAACTCGAGCCTCTGGAGGGCCGTCCTCTCGGGGAGGGCGACGACGACTATCTGCGGGGTGAGCACCCCCTCGGGCGTTGCCCAGCCGGTGTCCGGTCGTTCGTCGAAGATCCAGAAGGCGGACCACCCTTCGCCGTACTCCTGGGGCTTCTGGACCACCAGGGCACCGGACGAGAACGACACCAAGCTCGGCTCGGGGGCCGGCGGCGCCGCGGAGGAAGATCGCGCGAGAAGCAGAGTGGCCAGAACAAGGGGCGAAGTCAATCGACGCATGGGGAAAACTCCTTCGAGTCAGGAGGACGTCTCGGTCCTTTCCTGATACGAACATGGATACCACAGCCGGCCTCCAGCGGAGGCGGAGTGGTGAGTTTTTCCTGGGAGCGCCGAGCACCAGCTCGGCATCGCGGCGGGGAGAACCTAAAAACGGCTGAGCTGGTGCTCGGCGCCCCCAGGGAAAGGCCCCGCCAAGAGAGCGGGGGAGAGGTAGGCAGGCTCCCCCCCGAGAAGCGCCTTCCCTTTACCGCTTACAGAAATAGCCGCGGTCGTAGTAGTTGGGCCGGCCGCTGCCGTCCTTGAAGGTGGGTGTTGTAGTTCTCGACCCGCAGCGAGCCGGCGTCGAGCAGGCCGGTGACGATCGTGTCCTTGAAGGGGAAGTTGTAGATCGCAGTAAACGCGATCGCCGGACCGCCCGCGACCGAGGTCGCGTAGGCGAGGCCCTTGACCGCCCCCCAATCGCAGGGGGTGGGGACGCAGGCGCCGAAGACGTGGACGTTGAGCACGCCGCCCGTCTCGGTGATCTCGACGCGAACGATGCCGCGGGTCGCTTTGTGGCAGGCTTGCCACGTGCCGATCAGCGGAGCGGCGGTGGCAGCTGCGGCGGCTTCGGCGGCGGCGCCTGCTTTGGCGGCGTGAGGGGTGTCGTTCGGAGTGTTGAACTTGGGATCGGACATGAGAGGGTAGCTCCGCTCGGAGCGCGAGCCCGGACCGCTCCGGGCAGGGCCGGCGCCAGACGCGCCTATTGGAGTTGGCGAAGGGGAAGCTGCTACGTTACGTGCGGAGTCCGAATTCTTGAAATCGGCGCGACGCCCTGCGGCCCGCTTCCGTAAGATCGACAGAACCGACACTATGAGGAGCCGCGTGCGGGTACCGGCGCGGCGTCAGAGGGAGATCGTCATGATTCGCCGGGCCGCGCTTCGCCTCTCAATCGCCGTCTTTGTCGCAGTCTTTGCCGTCACGGGCCTTCCTGGAATCGGCGCGACTCCCGCGATGCTGGTGCGCGATCTGCGTCATCAGCCCGGCCCGAACCTTTCTTCGAACCCTTCCGCGATGGTCTCGCTGGGCAGCGTGGCTCTGTTTGCGGCGCGCACTCCCTTGTTGGGCAACGAACTGTACCGGACCGACGGCACCGCCGGGGGTACCTCGCTCGTCGCGGACCTCTGCCCCGGAATCTGCGATTCGATCGACTCCGAACCACCGGTCGCGGTCGCCGGCCGCGCGTTCTTTCTCGCCGAGGACGGCGCGCGGGGCAACGAGCTCTGGACCAGTGACGGCACACAGGGGGGGACGCGGCCCCTTCTGGATGTCGCGCCGGGGCCGGCTGAAGGTTTTTACTTCTTCCTTCTCGATGGCGGCGACCGTTTGCTGTTCGAGACCTTCGGCCCGCCCTTCGAAGGGCGTGACTTCTGGTCGAGCGACGGCACGGTCGCAGGCACCGTTCGGTTCGCGCACCTGGCGGACGGCCCGGAGGGTGGGATCGTGATCCCTGGAGACCCCGCGCCCGGAGGTCCGCTGTCGGGCGGCCGGAGGCTCTATCTGCACAATTTCAGCCCCGCCGCTTCCCTCGACGAGCTTTGGGAGAGCGACGGCACGGCGGCTGGAACCCGGCGGGTGCTCGCGCTTTCATCCGACGCGGAAGAGTCGATCTGCTCGGATCGTCCGGATCTGCCGCGGGTTGAGGCGGGCGATCTCTATTTTGCCGCGGGCACCGCGGTCACCGGTTGCGAGCTCTGGCGAGTCTCCCACGGCGTAGCCGCGCCTTTCTCGGATCTGGGCGCAGGGGCGACTTCCTCGCACCCGAGATCCTTCGTTCGCCAAGGCGCCTGGACGCTCTTCACGGTCGATCGGGTCGAAGGAGGAAGCGAGCTGTGGACCACCGACGGCACGCTCGAACGGACGCTGCCGGCCTCCCCGGCCGGTTCGCGTGTCGGCACCTCTCCGGCCTACCTGGGCAGCCATTCCGCGCGCGCCTACTTCGCCGCCGAAACCCCCGAAGAGGGGCGCGAGCTGTGGGCGACCGAGGGACCTCCGGGGACATTCCGGTCGCTCGTAGATTTCGTGGTCGGGCCGGGTTCTTCAGACCCGCAGCCGGCGGGCGTGGCGCGCAACCGGCTCTTTTTCTGGACCTCTCACCCGGATCGGGGAAACGAGCTTCGGGCCGCGTCCTTGGGCGACATTCGAACCGTCGCGCGCGCTCGTGAACAGGGGGCGCCGGGTGCTTTCGCGGCGGTCGGAGAGCGGGCGGTCTTCGGCGCGGATCTCGGCCTCGGCCTGGGCGTCGAGCTGGCGGTGACCAACGGGTTCCCGGGAAGCACCGGATTGGTGCGCGACCTGGCTGAGGGCGATCCCTCCTCGTTCCCGAGACAGCTCACCCGGGTGGCGGATCGCCTTCTGTTTACCGCGATCGACGACGCCCTCGGCGGCGAAGTTTGGCGAACCGACGGCACGACAGCAGGGACCGAGTTGGTCGCCGACCTGACCCCGGGCCGGCCTGAGGGAGCGCTTTCCCCCTTCCTCCTCGCGCCGACCGCTTCGGGAGTGGTGCTCGAAGCGCCGGACGGTTCGATTCGCCACGCCCCTGCGCGGCGCGGCGGCATCGACCTGTTGTTCCGCCCCGCGAGCGAGGTTCGCGGAGCCCAACCGGGGTTCCGCCTCGGCGCCAAGGCTCTGTTCTTCGCTCCGGTGGGCGACGCCGAGACTCCGCGGTTCGAGCTCTGGCGATCGGATGGACGTCCCGCGACGACCCGGCGGCTGGCCGGCATCGCGGGATTCGGCAGTTTGGGTTACGCGGTGAATTCTGCGGTCGATCCTGAACGAGGCCGTGCCTTCTTCATTCCCTCGTTCATCGATGTCCAGTTCGGGCTGATCCCCCAGGGACTCTGGATCACCGACGGCACCGCGGACGGCACCCGGCGCGCTCTCGCCGACCCGTGCGATCACTGCTCCGGCAACTTTGGCGACGCCATCATCGGCCCCGGCGGGCGGTTTTTCTACGTTGCCGAAGACCGCGGCGAAGACGTCTCCCAGCTTTGGGCGAGCGACGGCACACAGCCCGGGACCGAGAAGCTGGCCGAATCGCCGAACCTCATCGACGGCGATCCGATCCGCTCGCTCGCGCGGCTCGGCGACCTGCTCTTGTTCGCCGCCTCCGACCCGGAGCACGGCCAGGAACTGTGGGTGAGCGACGGCACGGCAGGCGGTACCCGCCTCCTGGTCGATCTACGTCCGGGCGCAGCGCCGTCGTGGCCGGATGGGATCACCGTGGTCGGCGACCGGGCCTTCTTCTCGGCCGACGACGGGATCGCCGGCCGCGAGCTGTGGGCGACCGACGGCACGGAGGAGGGGACCTATCGCGTCTCCGACCTGCGCCCGGGGACTCGCTCCGCGGTACCGCAGGCTCTCACCGCGATCGGCAACCGGTTGGTGTTCGCGGCCGACGACGGCCGGCACGGGCTTGAGGTTTGGGTCAGCGACGGCACCGCCGACGGAACCCGGCTCGCGAGCGACGTGCAGGCCGGACGATTGCCCTCCTCTCCGAGCGATTTCGTTGTACTCGGTTCCGATCTGCTGTTCGTGGCCTCGCGCGCCACGACCGGGCGCGAGCTGTTTCGTCTGCCGCTTGCGGCGCTCGACACGCCCTGAGGGTTTGGGATCGAACCCCGGAGGGCTGACGCCGAACCTCTGTGAATTCTGGGACAAACCCGGTAGGGTCGGTTTCACACCCCTCTGGAGGAACCGATCGATGATTCATTCCGGCGCAATCCGCACTTCGGCCGTCGCTGCGCTCCTCGCTTCGTTCGTGACGGTTGCCTACGCCGCAACCCCCGCGGCGTTGGTGCGCGATGTGCGCCGAAAAGTCGGTCCGAACCTGTCGTCGAATCCCTCCAACATGGTCTCGCTCGGCGACCGCGCGCTGTTTTGGGCGAGCACGCCGCTCATCGGTCACGAGCTGTACCGGACCGACGGCACGGCCGCGGGAACGTCCCTGATCACCGATCTCTGCCCGGGGAGCTGCGATTCGCTCTCCTTGCCGGCGCACCCGCCGATCGTCGTCGCCGGCTATGCCTTCTTTCTCGCCACGGACGGCGCGCGCGGGACGGAGCTTTGGCGCAGCGACGGTACGGCGGCCGGCACGCGGCCGATGATCGACCTGGCAGCCGGTCCGGAAGACGGCTTCTACCTCTTCCTGATCGGCGGCGGTGACCGCGCGCTGTTCGCGACGTTGCCTCCGTCCGGCGAGGGGATCGATCTCTGGCAAAGCGACGGCACGGCGGCGGGGACCGCGGCGTTCGTGCACCTTGCGGACGGTGCGGCGAGCGCGCTCCCTTGGCCCCACGGCGCCGCGGCGCTGGGGCGGCTCCCCGGCGGGCAGCGGCTCTATTTTCCGGATTTTTTGGTCGGGGGTGACGGCGGGGTCTGGGAGAGCGACGGCACGGCGGCCGGTACGCGACCGGTCCAAACTCTGCCGGAAGCCGGCCGGGTCTTCTGCACGGAGCGGAGCGACCTGCCGCGGGTGACAGCAGGGGGCCTGGTGGTTTCCTTTTCGGGCGCTGGCGAGGGAAACGACTGCGAACCCTGGCTCGCGGCGGACGGCGTGGCGCGCCCGATCGCGGACCTCGCTCCGGGGCCGGAAGGCTCGTTCCCCTACGGTTTCGTCCGCCTCGGCTCGGTCACCCTTTTCGCCGCCACAGTGCCTGGCCTCGGCGGGGAGCTGTGGCGAACCGATGGCACGGCCGCAGGCACGTTTCTCCTCGGCGACGCCAACCCGGGAGCCGAGAGCGCCCACCCCTTGTTCCTCGGCGACCTGGGGGGAGAGGCGTATTACAGGGAGTGCGACGACGCCGCAGGTTGCGAGCTTTGGGCGACGAACGGCGCGGCGGGAAGCCTGCGCCGGGTGGCCGACCTCACGCCCGGCCCGGAGTCTTCCGATCTGGAGTCGGTGGGGGTGGCCGGCGATCGGCTCTGGTTCAAGGCGTTCGGCGCCCGCGGCGGCTCGAAACTCTGGACGATCGATACGGCCGGAACGCTCGATTCGATAGCGACCCTCGGTGCGGGGGACGATGTCCGCACCGCTTTTGCCGCCGTCGGGCCGCTCGCCGTCTTCGGCGCCGATCTCGGCGAGGGCTTGGGGATCGAGCTGGCGGTGAGCGACGGCACGGCCGCGGGGACCCGGCCGCTCCGCGATCTTCTGGGAAGAGACGCTTCCTCGTTCCCGGATCAGCTCACCCGGACGGCCGGACGGGTCCTGTTCACCGCGACCGACGATACCCACGGCAATGAAGTCTGGCGGACCGACGGCACGACCTCGGGAACTCAACTCGTAGCCGACCTCACGCCGCCGGGAGAGTCGTTCGACGGTGCGGCTTTTCTCGCGCCGACCGCCACCGGCGTGGCCCTCCAGGCGCCCGACGGCTCGATCCGCCACGCCCGGGCGAGGAGCGGGGGCATCGATTACCTGTACCGCCCCGGGGGGGAGTTTCCAAGTGCCGACTCCGGTTTCCGCCTCGGCGGCAGAGCGAACTTCTTCCTTACGGCGGGCGACTTTCCCGTGGCGACGCTGGAGCTTTGGCGGGCCGACGGCACCTCCACGGGGAACGGGCAACTCGCCGAGATCAAGCGCTTCAACCCGGTCGTCGGCTACCAGGTGACCGTCGCCGTCGCCCCGGACGGCCGGAGTGCGTACTTCCTGCCGGTCAATACCGACGGAAAAGTGGGCGACATCGCCGACGGCCTCTGGACAACCGATGGGTCGGCCGCCGGTACGCATCAGGTGGTGGCCGAACCGTGCGCCCCCTGTTCCGGCGTGCGCGCGGGCGACGCGATCGTCGGCCCCGGCGGAAAATTCTTCTACGTGGTCCGCGACATCGTCGATCGCTTTTCGCAGCTCTGGGTGAGCGACGGTACTCCGGCCGGGACCTTGAAGCTGCTCGAAGGCCCGGGAAGGTTCGATGGCGGATCGATCCGTTCGCTCGCCCGGGTCGGATCCCTGCTAATTTTCGCCGCCTTCGACTCGGTGCACGGCCAGGAGCTCTGGGCGAGCGACGGCACGATCGCGGGCACGCGGCGGCTCGCCGACCTGCGCCCGGGGCCTTTGTCTTCCTGGCCCGATGAGCTGACCTCCTTGGGCGGACGGGTCTACTTTTCCGCCGATGACGGCAGGACCGGCCGCGAGCTCTGGTCCACCGACGGCACATCCGCGGGAACGAAACGGGTCGACGACCTGCGACCCGGATCGCGCTCCTCGGTACCCCAATCGCTCACCGCGATCGGCAATCGACTGGTTTTCGCCGCCGACGACGGAAAGTCAGGGCTCGAAGTCTGGTCGTCCGACGGCACCGCCGCGGGCACCCGGCTCGCGAGCGACGTGCAGCCGGGACGTTTGCCCTCCTCCCCGGGCGATTTCGTCGCCCTAGGCTCCGATCTGCTGTTCGTCGCCTCGCGCGCCACGACCGGGCGCGAGCTGTTCCGTTTGCCGCTCTCGGCGCTCGGCCCTCCCTGATACCTTCTGTTCCCTCTGGCCTTTCCTCGGACCCTGCCGTAAGCTCGGGCCTCTTTCCCGGCGGACGCCGGGGCCGGGAATCCAAAGCCAAATCTTCTTGCGGGGGAGTGGACCTATGGCAGGTAGGACGGTTGGGATCTACGTCGACGTCGAAAACATCACGCGCAACGGCGGTTTCGGCATGCAGTACGACGTGCTGCGCGAATTCGCTTGCCGCGACGGCGCGGACGCCGCGCGCATCAACGCCTACGTGCGCTTCGACGAGGAGCGGTCGCGGCGCAACGATCCCACCTACGCCAAGGTGCTGGAGTTCCACAACCGTTTGCGCGACATCGGCTACAAGGTGGTGGAAAAGCCGATTCGGTGGCAGTTCGATTCGGTCACCGGCGAGCGCTACGGCAAGGCGAACGCCGACATGGACATGGCCGTCGACATGCTGCTCCAGTCCGAACGGCTCGACAGAGTCCTGCTCGCGACGGGCGACGGCGACTTCACCAAGGTGATCGAGGCGCTCCAGTACCGCGGCCTGCGCATCGAGGTGGTGGCGTTTGAAAACGTCGCCGAGTCGCTGCGCAACCAGGCCGACCTGTTCGTCTCCGGTTACCTCATCCCGAACTTGCTGCTGCCGCCGAGCCAGGCCGACCGGCGCCACTGGAACGACGAAGGATCGCGCGTGCGCGGCATCTCCTACTGGGTCGACAAAGAGAAGAAGTACGGCTTCATCCGCTTCCTGACCACCGTCAACGACAACCTCTGGATCTACGACTCGCGCCGCCCGGGCTCGCCCTACGGCAACAGCTTCTTCCACATCTCGCAGCTGCGCGACTCGAACGTCTTCGACCGCCTGCCCAACCGCGAAGTGATTCTCGAATACACCCTGCGAAAGGGCGAAAAAGGCTGGGAGGCCGAGGACATCGTGGCGGTCGGCGGCATGCCGCGCGCGCCGTTCTCCCCCTGGTCGCCGACCTCCGCGGCGGCGGCGCACCTGATGGCGACCGAGACCGGCACCCATGCGATCGCGGCGCTCCGCTCCGAGACCGGCACGCACTCGATCGCCGGGCTCCGCGGTGACACGGGCACCCATTCGATCGCGGGCTTGAGGGCGCCCGTCTGGGCCGAGCGCGAAAGCGCCGCGCGTACCTCGTCTCCGGTGCCGAGCGACCTCGAACCCGAAGGCGATTCCGACGACGACGAGGAAGACGCGGGCAATCGGTAGGTTTCGCCCGGGAGGTGACGGGGAGGGAGACGCCCCGACGTGGGTGGACCTGGAGGATCTGGGGTTGAGGACTGGGACGTCTCTACAAAAACGCTGTCGTATCGGGACGGGGAGGGAGATGCCCCGACGTTGGTGGAACCGGTTTGTCTGGAGTAATGGACTGGGGACGTCTCTACAAAACGCTGTCGTATCAAGGGCAGTTGGGTTCGTGGCCACGGGTGCCAAGAAGGCGAGGAACACCGCGAGCGGACCTTTCACGGTGATGACGGCCGCCTCGAACTCGATCAAAATAGCGCCATGCCTCCCTTTCTCTGGAACGGCCCCGACGACGCTCCCGTCACCCTTGTCCTCGCCCACGGTGCCGGTGCGCCGATGGATTCGCCGTTCCTCGAAAAGTTCGCGCGCGGTCTGGCGGAGAGTGGAATTCGGGTCGCGCGGTTCGAATTTCCCTACATGCACGCTCGGCGGGAAGGGGGCCGCGGAGGCGCTCCCGATCGGACCCCCGTGGCGCTCGACGCTTGGCGTGCGGCGTACGCTTTGGTTCAGGCCGGCGCAGCGGGCCGTGTAGCCATTGGCGGCAAATCGTTCGGTGGGCGGATGGCGAGCTTGATCGCCGACGAGGTGGAGGCCGCGGGGCTCGTCTGCCTCGGCTATCCGTTCCATCCGCCCGGGCGGCCGGAAAAGCCGCGCACGGCGCACCTCGAAGCGCTGCGCACGCCGACACTGATCGTCCAGGGAACGCGCGATCCGTTCGGCACGCCGGACGACATCGGCGGGTATGTGCTCTCGCCCGCGATCCGGATCAAATGGCTCGAATCGGGTGAGCACTCGTGGAAGCCACTCGCGCGTTCGGGAAGGACCGAGGCGCTGAACATGGAACAGGGGATCGAGGCGACCGCGGGCTTTTTGGCCGCGCTGCCTTAAGAAACCCGGGCGTGGAGCTCCTCCAGGATCGCCGCGAGATCAGGCTTCAACTCCAGGACGCCCGCAAGCGGATCGTCTCCCAGCGAGCGCACCCGGCGGGGGACCGAGCGGATCGTGAACTTGCTAGGGGAAAGCGAGCTTTTCAATTCCTCCCAGCGCAGGGGGGTCGAGACGGTGGCCCCCGGCCGCGGCCGGGCGGAGAACGGCGCCGCGATCAGTTTGCCGCGGCCGTTCTGGAGAAAATCGATATAAACCCGGCCGCGGCGGGCGGCGAGGTTGCGTTCGATCGTCGCGATCTTTGGGAGCGTATGAGCCGCGTGGCGGGCGATCACCTCGGCGAGCTGGCGCGCCTGCTCGAAGCCGCATTGGCGACCGAGCGGCAGCAGGATGTGAAGCCCCGAGCCGCCACTGGTCTTCAAGAACGGCGTCCAGGCGATCTCACGGCAGAAATCGCCCAAGAAACGCGCGATCGCGATCACGTCGGCGAACGGCGCCCCTTTGGGATCGAGATCGAGGATCGTCCAGTCGGGCCGGTCGAGATCGTCGGCGCGGCTCGCCCAGACGTGGAGCGGAATGACGCCCAGATTCGCCAGGAAGGCGAGCGCGTCCGCGTCGTCGCACAGGATGTAATGGATGTCGCGCGGCCCCTGCTCGCCCGATTCGCTGCGGATCGCGACCGTCCGGACCCATTCGGGCAGGAAGCTCGGCGCGTCTTTTTGATAGAAAGATTTTCCCGCGATGCCGTCCGGATAGCGATCGAGCACCAGCGGCCGGTTGTACAGATAGGGGAGGAGCGTCGGCGCGATCGCCTGATAGAAGTCGATCAGATCCCCTTTGGTGTAGCCCTCCTCGGGCCAGAACAGTTTCTCCCGGTTGGTGAACGTGAGCTTGCGTTTAAGGGAGGCCGCAGGGGGAGGAGTCGGCGGCTCGGCGCCGTCTTCGCCTTCCCCGGCCGGGCCCGAACCTCCCTCGCGCACGCACTCCTCGACCGGCTTGTCGTCGCGCAGGCGAAGAAAGACCGGGTGGCGCAGATGGCCGTCGTTCGTCCATTCCTTGAAGCGGATCTCCGTCGCGAGCTTGGGCTCCAGCCAAACGTGGTGGCCGGTCTTGGGGAGAACGCCCGTGGCGATCGGCTTGTCGCGCCGGAACGGTTCGAGCGTTTGCCGCAGGTCGTTCAGCTGTTTTTCGGTAAAGCCGCTGCCGACGCTGCCGGCGTAGCTCCACCCCTCGGGGATCTTCACCGCCAGATGGAGCGCGCCGAAACCCGGCCGGCCGCGCGATTCGGATTCCTTCCAGCCGACGATCGCAAAATCGCCCGTCCGGTCGACGCGAATCTTCAGCCAATCGGCGTGGCGGCCATTGCGGTAAGGACCCGCCGCCCGCTTCGCCATGATTCCTTCGAGGCCGAGCGCTGCCACCGCGTCGTGCAGGTCGATACCACGCTCTTCCACGTGATCGGTATAGCGAATCACCCCCACCTTCGGCAGCATGGCCTCCAGGAGGTGTTTCCGGTCGAGCAGCGTCAACGGTCGAAGGTCATATCCTTCAAAAGCAATCAGGTCGAAAGAAAACAGCGTCGCGGGATTTTCCACAGCCGCCTTTTCCGCTTCGAGGGCGCCGCCGATCAAGCCGCGCTTTTGCAGCCGCTGGAAGCCCGGATGCCCCGACTCTTCCACCACCACGACCTCGCCATCGAGCACGAACGAGGAAAAGGGGAGGGCGACGATCGCACGGGCGATCTCGGGGAACGTTCGCGTCGCGTCGCGCCCACTGCGATAGAGCAGCCGCGCTCCCTCCGCGCTCTTTTCGGCGAGCAGCCGGTAGCCGTCGTACTTGAGCTCGAACAACCACCCGGGCTTGGTGAACGGCTTCTCTCGCGTCTCGGCGAGCATCGGCTTCACGTCTTTCGCTTGCACCTCGCGCTCGGGCGCTTTGAGCCGCGACAGCTCAGAGCGCAAATGGGCCTCGCGTGGATCGCCGTCGCGCAGGTCTTCGAAGGTGAGCCCGGAGAGGATGGAGGTGGGCGAGAACCCCGCCTCGCCGGAGGCGTTCGCCCATTCGTCGCGCTCTTTGATCAGCAGCCAGCCTTGGGGATCCTTCTTGAGCTTCACCAGAGTCCACCGGCCGCGCAGTTTGTAACCTTTCAATTCGAACAGCAGCTTGCCGGTCTGTAACCCCTCTTCCATGTCGAGCAACGGCACGTATCGGCCGCGATCCCAGACGATCATTTGCCCCGCGCCGTAATTGCCTTTTGGGATGATCCCTTCGAACTCGGCATAGGCGAGCGGATGATCTTCCACCGCGACCGCCATGCGCTTTTCGTGCGGATCGTCCGAAGGACCCTTGGGCACCGCCCACGATTTGAGCGCGCCGCCAATCTCCATCCGCAGGTCCCAATGGAGGGCGCGCGCGTTGTGCTGTTGGACCACGAACAGGCGCGGCCGCTCCTCGCCGTCCACCCCCATGGGTTCGGGGGTGTGCTTCGCGTCGCGTTTTGCGCGGTACTTCTCGAGGCTCGAAGAGCTTGAGGCGCCACTTCGAGCGGGGGCGGATTTCTCTGGTTTCATCGGCGTTTAGACCAGAGTATGATAGCTCGCATGAGCGCACGAGCCTACGCTTCCGGCACCGTCTCCTTCGGCCTCGTTTCGATCCCGATCAAGCTCTATTCGACCGGGGAAGCCTCGACCGGCATCCATTTGAACATGCTGCACAAGAAATGCGGCACGCGGCTGAAGCAGCAATACATCTGTCCGACCGATAACGAAATCGTCGGAAAAGACGAGATGGTGAAGGGATTTGAGTACACCAAGGGGCAATACGTTCTGTTCAGCGAGGACGAGCTCAAAGCCCTGATGCCCGAGCCGACCAACGCGATCGACATCACGGAGTTCATCCCGCTGGATAAAGTGGATCCGATCTATTTCGAGAAAACCTATTACCTCGGTCCGGACAAGGGGGGCGACCGCCCTTACCTGCTGCTCTCCCAGGCGATGCGCGACACCGGCCGTGCGGCGATCGCCCGCTACCGGGCGCGCGGGAAGGACTACCTGGTGCTACTCCGGCCATTCGAGCAGGGCGTCGTCATGCAGCAGCTGCGCTACGCCGACGAGATCCGCTCGTTCTCCGAAGTGCCGATCGGCAGCGCCGAGGTGAAACCTCAGGAGCTGAACCTGGCGAAGATGCTGATCGACCAGATCGCGGGCGAATCGTTCGCGCCGGCCCAATACGAAGACGAAGTGAAGAAGAAGACCCGCGCGCTGATCGACAAGAAGGTCGAAGGTGAAGAGATCACCGCCGCGGTCGAAGAGGCGCCGAAGGCGCAAATCATCGATCTGATGGCAGCCTTGAAAGCGAGCCTCGCGAACGCGGGCGGGGCGGCCAAAGGCGACGCCAAAGCCGACCGCAAGCCGGCCAAGCCGAGCCCGAGAAAGCCCGGCAAAGCGGACGAGGAGAAGCTGGCCGAAGTCACCCCGATACGCAAGAGGGCCGCGCGCGGGTAGGGCCTTCTACCCGAGCACCACCCGCACCGCGTGCTCCCGGCCGTCGTCCACCAGCGGGATCTCCTCCGTCTCGACCGGCGCGCCGTCCAGCTCGCGGGAGGCGACTCCCTTCATCACCGAGCTGGGGTTTAGAACCTCGATCCGATAGAGCGCGGTGCCGAAGCGGAGCTCGATCGAAAAGTCGCGCCAGGTGCGGGGGATGCATGGGTCGAGGTGGAGCGCGGCGCCGCGGATGCGGCAGCCGAGAATCCATTCGACGGCGGCGCGGTACATCCAGGAGGCCGAGCCGGTGTACCAGGTCCATCCTCCCCGGCCGACGTGCGGCGGCTCGGCGTAGACGTCGGCGGCGACGACGTAGGGCTCGACCTTGTAGCGGTACACCCCGGCGCGGGTCGAGGCGTGATGGATCGGGTTGAGCAGCGCGAACAGCTCGCCGGCCCGGTCGCCGTCGCCCAGCTCGGCGAAGGCGATCACCGTCCAGATCGCGGCATGGGTGTACTGGCCGCCGTTCTCGCGCACCCCCGGTGGGTAGTCTTGAATGTAGCCGGGGTCGTGGCTTCCCGCCCCGCGCGAGGAGGGGTCGAACGGCGGCGCGAACAGGCGGATCAGGCCGTTGCCGCGCTCGACCAGATGGGCATCGACCGCGTTCATCGCGCGCGCCGCCCGGGAGGGATCGGCGGCGTGAGAGATCACCGCCCAGGATTGGGCGATCGAGTCGATCCGGCATTCGGCGTCCGCCGCCGAGCCGATCGTCGCGCCATCGTCGTAGTAGGCCCGGCGGTACCAGGCACCGTCCCAGCCGGCGTCTTCGAGCGCGGCGCGGAGCGTCGCGGCGCGGGCCCGCCAGGCGGCCGCCCGCTCGGGCTCGCCCCGTTCCTCGGCGAACGGCGCGAAGGCGTCGATCACCGACAAGAGGAACCAGCCGAGCCAGATGCTCTCGCCTTTGCCTTCCAGGCCCACCCGGGAAAAACCGTCGTTCCAGTCGCAGGAGCCGATCAACGGCAGGCCGTGAGGGCCGGGCAGCAGCGCGCGGTCGATCGCCCGGGCGCAATGTTCGTAGAGCGGCGCCCGCTGGGCGGAAATCTCGGGCAGGCGGTAGTCCTCGTGCTGCCCGGCGGCGATCGGCGGCTGGTCGAGGAACGGCACCTCCTCGTCGAGCACCGCGCGTTCGCCCGTCGTGGCGACGAAGTGCGCCGCGGCGAAGGGCAGCCAGAGCAGGTCGTCCGAACAGAGCGTGCGGACGCCGCGGCCGCTCGGCACGTGCCACCAATGCTGGACGTCCCCTTCGACGAACTGGCGCGACGCCGCGCGGAGCAGCTGATCGCGGGCGACGTTCCGGTCGGCGACGGCGAGGGCCATCGAATCCTGCAATTGATCGCGGAAACCGAACGCGCCGCTCGACTGGTAGAACGCGGTGCGCCCCCAGATCCGGCTGGAGAGCGCCTGATAGAGCAGCCAGCGGTCGACCAGCAGATCGAACGCCGGGTCGGGCGTGCGCACGGTGAGAGCGCCGAGAACCACGTCCCAGCCGGCCTCGACTTGCTCGAATAGGGCGCTCGCGTCGGTGGCGGAGTAGCGGGCGATCAGGTCGAGCGCCTCGGCGCGGTCCGTGCCCTGGCCGAGCAGGAAGACGACCTCCGTGCCGCCGCCGGGCGTCAGGTCGAGGCGGGTGAGCAGGGCGGCGCAGGGATCGAGTCCGGCGCCCATGCGGCCGGACCAGGGGGTGCGTCGGATCATCCCCGCGGGGGTGGCGAGCGTGCCATGCCGGCCGAGGAATTCGCGCCGGTCCGCGGTGGCGGCGACCTTGCCGCCGGAGAGCCAGGCGAAGGAGACGCGGGAGCGAAAATCCTCGTTCCAGGAGTTGGCGGCGAGCAGGGCGCCGGTCGCCGGGTCGCGTTCGGTGACCACGAACGGGGCCGAGGCGGCGCGCGAGTTGCCCAGCACCCACTCGACATAGGCGGCGACCGACAGGCTGCGCCGCCGTCCCGACAGGTTCTTGAGCGTCAGGCGCGCGATCCGGACCGGCTCCTTCGGCGCCACGAAAACCAGCAGCTCGAGCCCGATGCCGTGCCCGGCGTGCTCGAACCGGCTCCAGCCCTGGCCATGGCGGCAGACGTAAGTGCCCGTCTCATCGCGGATCGGCAGCGCGGTGGGGCTCCACAGCTCGCCGGTCTCCTCGTCGCGGACATAGATCGCCTCGCCGGGCGGATCGCAGACCGGATCGTTCGACCAAGGGGAGAGGCGGTTTTCGCGCGCGTTCTCGGCCCAGGTGTAGCCGGCGCCCGATTCCGAGATCTGACAGCCGAATCGGGGGTTGGCGATCACGTTCAGCCATGGGAGCGGCGTCCTCTGGCCGGCATTGAGGACGATCACGTACTCGCGGCCGCCGCGGGCGAATCCGCCGAGGCCGTTCCACTGCGCAAGGTCGCGATCGGCTGCAGCGGAAAGCAGCGCCGGAGCCTTGGCCGTGAGCGGGCTTCTGGGCAGCGCTGGGGGAGCGGCGATGCGCGCCGAAGTGAGGCGTTGGAGCTGCTCGGGAAGCGACCCCTGGTGCGCCACCAGCACGACGCGGGCGACCGTGCGCAGGAGGTCGCGATGTTCCTCGGGCATTTGATCGGCGCGCAGGACGAACACCGTCCCGGTCGGAGCGCCGGAGTGGGCAAAAGTCGCGCCCCCTTGGGTCTGCGCGGTGCGCACGATGCTCTGCAGCTCCGCCTGCAGCTCCTGGACGTAGGCGCTCGGCTGTTCGTTCAGGATCACCAGGTCGGTGGCCAAACCCTTGGTGCGCCAGAACTGATGGGCGAGGACGAGCTGGCGGGCGATCTCGCGGTCTTCGATCTGGGAGATGCGCAGGAGCACGATCGGCAGGTCGCCCGAGATCCCGTGGCCCCACAGTGCGCTCACGCCCAGGCGGTTGCGCGCGAGGATCGCGGAAGAGGCGCGCAGGTCGGGGTTGGCGAATACCAGATCGGCCGCGAGGCGAAGGTAGAGGTGCGCCTCGTCGGGCTGGATGCCGAAATGCCGCTGCTCGACCTGCGCGAGCGTCCAGGCGAGGCCGGACGCCCGTCCGTAGGCGCTCGCCTCGGAGAATTTTTCGACCAGCCGGACGGCCTCCTCTCGGCTGGCGGCCGCCCCGGTGACGAACAGCGCGCGGACTTTGGCCCCGGGCGGCACGATCACTGTGCGGCGCAGGCTGAACACAGGATCGAGCACCGAGCCGACGGTGCCGGAAAGCGGCCGTCCTTCGACGATCGCCAGCGGCCGGCGCAGGCCGAAGCCCCGGCCGAGGAACCGTGCGCGGTCGGTTTCGTGCTCCGGCGGCCCCACGGTCTCTCCCTCGACCGCGAGCACGTGGGCCGCCCATGGGGCGGGTCCGGCTCCCGAGCCGCTCGCGCGCCGGGTGGCGAGCAGGGCGTGCGGCCAGCGCAGCGCCTCGGTCGCGACGAACAGTTTGGAAAACGCCGGGTGCGCCTCGTCGGCCCCCTGGGTAGCGAGCGAGATCTCGGCGTAGGAGGTGATCTCGATCGAGCGCGGCTCGTCGCCGCTGTTGGTGAGCGTCAGCCGCCGCAGCTCGGCGTTCTCCTCGGTCGAGACGATCACCTCCATCTGACAGGACACGGCGCCGTCGGTGCGCCGGATCTCCACCTTTTCGGCCGACAGCTGGACGCGGTAGCTGTCGGGTTCGACCGCGGTCGGCTGGTAGCCGGCGGACCAGACCTTGCCGGAGGACAGATCGCGCAGATAGAAGAACGTGCCGGAATCGTCGCGCGTCGCGTCCTCGCGGAAGCGGGTCACCGCCAGGCCGCGGAAGCGGCTCCAGCCGGCCCCGGAGCTGGTGACCAGGACGGCGTAGTCGCGGTTGGCGAGCAGATGAATGCGCGGGGTCGAAAGGTGCGGCGTATCGAACAGGCGCAGACCGGAATGTACCCCGGCGCGGACCCGCAGCGCGGGCTTCTCCTCGGGCGCCGGGCGAGCCACCACGACGTCGCGCGGCGTCCGCTCCTGGAGCAGCAGCTCGACCGCCCGCCCGAGCGGATGACCGTGGAAACGCCGCCGCAGCGCGCCGTCCGCCAGAACGTCGGCGAGCGCCAGCAGAGTCATCCCCTGGTGGTGCGCCATATAGGTGCGGATCACCGCGAACGACTCGCCTTCAGGTACCCGGCGACTGGTGAAATCGAGCGCCTCGTAAAAGCCGTAGCGACCGCGCGCGCCGAGTTGGTCGAAACGCCGGAAATTGGCGATCGCAGCCTCCGGCTCGAACAGCGTCGCGAGGCCGGTCGCATAGGGTGCGATCACCAGCTCGTCGGCCGGGGCGCGGCGCAGCCCCAGGCGCGGCACGCCGAACGGCCCGTACTGATAGTTGAGCTCCAGGTCGCGCTCGTTGTAGGCGCTCTCGGAGATCCCCCACGGGACGCCGTGCTCGGCGGCGTAGCGGATCTGTTCGCCGACCACCAGCCGGACGGTCGTCCCGAGCAGGCTGCGCTCCGGTTCGAGCAGCACCAGGCTAGGCATCAGATACTCGAACATCGATCCCGACCATGAAAGCAGGGCCGAGCCGCGGCCGATCGGCGTGAGCGGCCGGCCGAGCCGGAACCAGTGCTCGTGCGCCACGTCGCCCTTGGCGATCGCCAGTAGGCTCGTCAGGCGCGCTTCGGAAGCGAGCAGGTCGTAGCAGGAGGGGTCCGCCTGCCGCTCGTCTGCGCGGAAGCCGATCACCAGCAGCTTGCGGACGGGGTCGAGCAGGAACGCGAAATCCATCTCGCGCGCGAAGCGCTCGGCGCGTTCGGCGAGGGCGGCGAAGCGCTCGGCCAGGCGGGCGGTCAGATCGGCGTCTTCAGCCGCTTGGAGGTCGCGGGCGTAACTCGCCGCCGTCCGCTCCAGCGCCTCGGCCCAGGATTGAGCCTCCGCCGCCGCGGCGCCCGGATTCGCCGCGGCCAGCGCGCTCGCGATGTCGGTGAGCCCTTGGGCGCTGCGGCGGACCGCGGTGATGTCCGCCAGCTCGGTCCCGGCGTTCCTCACGCTCCGCGCCGCGGGCATCGAGCGGATCGCCCGATCGAGGCCGTCGAGCGCCGCTTCGAGGTCGCGCGCGCCGACCGCTCCTCCCTTGCCGGTCGCTGGAGCGCGAGCCGCCGAGTCGCGGACGAGCGCCAGGACGTCGGCCAGGCCCCGGTTGACGGCCTCGCGCCGGATCGGCGATCGAGGGTCCGCCGCGGTCGGGCCGGCCAGCTCCAGGCAAGCGGTCGAGAGCGCGATCAGGTGGCCGCACAGGTTGCCGCTGTCGACCGTCGAGACGTAGCGCGGCTCCAGGGTGGCGAGCGTCCGGGTGTCGTACCAGTTGAACAGATGGCCGTTGTAGCGCTCCAGGCGGTCGAGGGTCGAAAATGTCGCCTCCAACCGTTCGAGCGTCTCGATCCGGCCCGCCCATCCGAGGTCGTAGGCGGTGACGTTCGAGAGCAGGGCGAGCCCGATGTTGGTCGGCGAGGTCCGGGGCGCGACTTTCGGCTGCGGGTCTTCCTGGAAATTGTCGGGCGGCAGGAAATTCTCGGTCGCGTTGGTGAAGCGCTCGAAGAAACCGAAGCATTGGCGGCCGATCCGCCGCAGATACAGCTGCTGCGCCGGTTCGAGCGATTCGCGCGATGCGAAAACCGTGGGCAGGCTCAGAATGCGCGCGAAGAGGGGGGCCAGGAGCCACAGGGAGGCAAACGGCAAGGTCGCCGGAAACGCCGAGGGCCGAAGCAACGCCACCAGCGCCGGGGTGAGGACCGCCGCGATCGGCGCGCCGATCAAACGGAGGTAGAAGCCGGACCGGTCCAGGGTGGCTCCCGCCCCGGCCTGCGCGGCGGTCACCCATTCGAGCATCCGTCGGCGGACGATCAGGCGATAGAGGGTGCGGAAGATCGAGTCGAGCCGAAGGACGGCCCGGGCGGGCAACAGGGCGATGCTCACCTCCGACTGCGTGAGAACCGTCTGGAGGTCGCCGAGCAGGGCGCCGACGTGGGTGCGCTTGGCGATGCCGCGCCGGGTCGGCAGCAGGCCGACGATCGTCGAGAGGAGGCTCGGCAGGATCATCAGGGCGATCACCGCGAGGTCCCAGACCCCCGCGCCGAAGGCCCCCGTCGGCACCAGCAGCCAGCCCAGAAGCAGCAGCAGGAACGATGCGGGGGCGGCGAGCGAACGGCGCAGGTTGTCGAGCATCTTCCAGCGGGTGAGGGCGGAGAGCGGGTTCCTCTCGCGCCCGCCGGAGGCGGTCGGCGCCGTGGGCAGAAGCCAGGGGAGCAGTTGCCAGTCGCCGCGCACCCACCGGGATTGGCGCGAGGCGTTGGCCAGCAGGTGCGACGGGAATTCGTCGAATAGGACGATGTCGCTCGCGAGGCCGGCGCGCGCGAATCCCCCTTCGAACAGATCGTGCGACAGCAGGGCGTTTTCCGGCGCCCGGTCGAACAGCGCGGTCTCGAAGGCGTCGACCTCGTAGATCCCCTTGCCGACGTACGACCCCTCGCCGAACAGGTCCTGGTAGACATCGGAGATCGCGGCGACGTAGGGATCGACCCCGGTCGGACCGGAGAAACTCCGCTGATAGAGCGAGTCGTCGCCATAGGCCGGCAGCAGCGAGACGACCCGCGGCTGGAGGATGCCGTACCCGGAGATCACCCGCCGGGTGCGCGGATCGAACTGCGGCCGATGCAGCGGATGCCCGAGGGCGCCGACCATCGCGCCGACCGCGCCGGGCGGCAGCCGGGTGTCGGCGTCCAGGGTGATCACGTAACGGACCCCCGACGGCACCTCCGGCGGGCCGGCGTCCCCTTCGAAACTGGTGTCGGTGGCGCCGCGCAGCAGGCGGTTCAGCTCGTGCAGCTTCCCGCGCTTGCGCTCCCAGCCCATCCAGCGCCCCTCGCTCGGATTCCACAGCCGGCGGCGATGGAGCAGGAAGAAACGCGGCCCGGTCTCATCGCCATCCTGGAGCGGTCCGTACCGTTCGTTCAACCGGGCGATCCCTTCGGCGGCGCAGCCGAGCAGGTCGGCGTCCGCCTCCGTCTGCTGGCTCGCCGCGTCGGCGAAATCGGCGAGCAGGGCGAAACCCACGGAGCCCTCGGGATTCGCCAGGTAGTGGACCTCCAGGCGTTCCACCTGCTCGTCGATCGCCGACGCTTCGAGCAGCGTGGGCACGACGACCAGGGTTCTCAACTCCGGAGGAGGACCGGCTTTGAGCGCGAGCTTGGGCAGCCGCCGGGCGGGGACCCAGGCCGCGACCAGGCGGTTGACGATCGCGAAGCTCAGATCCGAGACCGGAACCAGCGCTAGCAGGGCGAGCAGCGAGAGCCCCGGGCCGGAGACTCCGGCTTGGCGCAGGAAGTAGAGGGCGGGCGCGAGCAGCAGGGCGGTGACGAACGCCGCCCCGCCGAGATAGCCCGGAAGCCCCGCGGCGACCGCCGCCCGGGTGATCCGCTGCCGGAAAGTCGGGCGAAAGCCGATCTCGCGCTCGAACGCGCGGCGGCCGGGGCCGACCAGGACGGAACCCACGTGCCCCTTCGCCGACTCGCCGGCCGGTTCGGGAGTCGCGGTGGCCCCGGTGTCCACGGGGTTCCCAGTCCCTGTGTTTCCGACCCTCTCGATCGCCCGTTCGGCCACTTCGATCTCGGCCCTCCGGGCGCCGCGCGCCAACTCCTCGATCGCGTGGCGATACAGGTCCCGGCTCTCGAAATCCTGCAGCTCGTAGACGCCGGACGGATCGCGCCGGAGCACGTCGTCGACCAGGGAGGCTTCCTCGACGAAGCGTGCCCAATCGAAGGCCGCGATCCGTCGCATGCTGTAGATGACGTTGGCGACGCTCACCTGGGTCACGGCCTGGCGCTGGTGCTCCAGATGGATGACCTCGTCCTCGCCCGCCCCGCTCGCTTCGATCAGCGCGCAAAGCCGGGCGAGCAGGGGAGTCGCTTCCCGGTCCTGCTCGCGCAGGCGCTGCAGGAGCTGGACGGCGAACGCCAACTCGGGGCTTTCGGGGGAAAGATCGAGCCGGCTTAGGGCCTCGTCCTGCCGGGCTCCGAGGCCGAGCACGCCATCGGCGATCGCGTCGGCCCGGGCACGCGCAGCGAGCCGCGCCACCACCCCGTCGGCCAAGCGGCGGAGATTTTCGATCAGCGCGATGCGCAGATGGATTCCGATCGCCCAAAGCTCGCCGATGCGCAGCGGGACGCCGCGCTGGTAGCCCCGGACGAAGCGCAGCAGAAGATCCGGATCGAAGCGGCTGTCGGTGTGTTCGACGAAACTCAACGAGAGCGCATAGACGCGCGGCAGCCCCTCCCACGGGCCCGCGTCGAGTTTCGGCAGCTCGCGGTAGAAACGCGGCGAGAGATCCTGCCGGATCTGCCGCTCCTGCTCTTCGACCAGGTAAAAGTTGTCGACCAACCAGGCCGCCCCGAGGGTGATCGCCCGCTGCTCGCCAACCGCTTTCTCAAGCGCGATACGCGCCGCTCGCAGGGCGGTGCGGTTGTCATGCAGCCGTGGCAGCAGCGGCCGGCCGCGGCGGGAGCGCGCGGCGACCTGCGCGGCGCCCAACTCCTCGGCGCGCTGCTCCAGCGGATCGGCGCCCAAGATCTCGCCACGAATCGGCTCAAGGCGCACAGGGCGAGGAAGGCTGGCGGAGGGATCGGCGGTGGATGATTTCATCGTAGCGGGTCTGAGAACGGCGGCCCGCGGCACGGCTCGTGCGCCTTCGGGCGCTACTGCGCACCCGGCTCGATTCGACCCACCGCCCCTGAGCATATCCCGAGCCTGCAAAGGCGTTGCCCGGATTCGGTCGGGGAACTCCCAGAAAGGCTCCCGCGAAGGGCCCAGCTTGATGGCAATCTTTGCCGCTAAGGGCTAGCGTTCTTCTCCGCGCTCCGGCATCGGACCGACCCGTCGCTCGATTCGCACGGCGATTCGCATGATCTCGCGCCGCTGCCGTGGTGTTCGATGTCCTGCTCGTCACCATGCTCGAATCCCACAAATGCGGCCCCCGGGTGGGGCTCGGGCCGCACTCTACGGATCGCGCAGGTTGTAACCGTAGATCGCAAACTTCTGCGCACCTCCCGCCACGTTCTCACCGGTAACCTTGAGCGTCAGCTGCTGGCCGGCGGCAAAGAAACCGGCCGGGACGAAAATCGCCTCGACGTTGTTGATCGCATCGACGAACGGAGGCTTGGCATCCGGCAGGAAGCGCTGCGAATACCCGTCGTCCAACCCGCCGCGATTCTCATGGAAGTTGTTGCCGGCGAAATAGGCCCCCGATCCGACCTCCTCGGCGAGCAGACCGAGGTTGTTGACGAGAGCCGCCTGCGAGCTGCCGAACGCCTGGGTCGGCGGATCGGACCAGACGAGCACGATCAAGGTTTCGCGCGCCGGATCGTCCACCGTACGGGTCCAGGTGCGTTGCTGGCCGGTTGAAACGGCGAGGCCCTGATTGTCTTTCCGGTAGAAGCGAGCTGCTCCATCGGTCAGGCGGTTCAGATCGACCCGCCCCCATCCGCTGTTCGGACTCGGCCGGTGGTCGTTGGTAAGAAAGTTGCCGAGATCGGCCGCCGTGGCGATCAGCGCCGCCTTGATCAGGCTCGGGGACGGATCTCCATCACGGTCCATGAACCACTTGCGGGCGTGCGCCGAGACCCCGGCGACCACCGGCGCCGCAAAGCTGGTCCCGGTGCCGTAGGAGTGGTACCCCACGGGCGGTGTTGGGTAGACCAGTGTGCATGCTACCGTGCTCTCGTACGCGGCAAAATCGAACGGCACGGTGGAAAAGACGCGCACCCCGGGAGCGACCAGATCCGGCTTGATCCGCGTCGTATGAGCCATCGCGGGGCCGGGGAGGGGTCCGTACGAACGTCCGCGCCCGCTGAACGAGCCGATCCGCGCGATGTGCAGCGCGTCGAGGTCGGGGGGGGGGTGTTGTTTGGATTCTCCTGGCAGGCGAGGGGAGGCCCCTGCGAGACCGGCCGATAGTTGGCGGAGGCGCCCACCGAGATGACGTTCTTCGCCGTCGCAGGTGTCGACACCGTGTCGCGAAAGATCGTCGAAGTCGCGTAGTCCCAGGCCTGGTTGCCCGCCGAAAAGACGATCGTCATCGGTTGGGCTCCCGCGATGAAGCTGTTCGCATCGCGAACCCGCGCATCGAAGAACTGGGCGCTATCGTCGTACGAGGCGACCGCCCGCTCAACACCGCTGACCGTTTGACGAAGATTCCAACTGTTGGTCGCAATCGCGGCCCCTACAGCCAGGTCGTCGGCGTAGGCCTGCTCGTGGTCTTCGAGGTCGTCGATATGCAAAAACTTCGTTGCCGCGACCCTGCACGTCGGACAGATCCCGGTGCCATAGGCGAACCCTTGCGGGTCGAGCTCGTTTGTTTTTGCTCCGTTGCCTGCCACGATCCCCGCGACCATGGTGCCATGGCCAATTAGGTCGCCCGTATCGCTCAAGGAGGGGGGCTGCTTTTTGAGCGAGACGAAACGCGTTGAGATCTCAAGGTCGGGATGGGGGACATCCTCCTCCTCTCCCTTGTTGTCGAATCCCGAATCATGAATGGCAACCACCTGCGGATGGGTCGGCGACTCCAGCCCTCGAGCGACCAGCCAGGCGCGGTAGCCGGGGGTCGTGACGCTCGCGCCGTCATGGTTGCCGGCGACGATCTGGCCCTGGCGCTCGTCGCTCCACTCGCCACTACCTCGTGCGACCACGCTCAGCAGGTCGGGCTCGTCGGCGACGATCTGGCGCAGCGCGGCCGGGGTGGTCTGGATCTCGGCCAGCGGATAGCCGAGCTCGGAGGTGCGCGCGTTGTTCCACAGGCCCGCACTCGGCCAGCGTTCGGCCTTGGCGCCCAGATCGGTCCCGGGCAAGAACTGGAGAACGTAACCGAGGGGCCGGGTTCCCTCGAACAGATCCGCCGCCGCACGATCCGAGGCGAGCCAGGGCTCGGCCCAGGCGATGCGGCTGGCTACACCACAGGCGGCAAGCGCATCGAGCCCGCCGCCGCGCAGCAGCAGGGTGCGCTGCTGGAAGTACGCGATCCTCGTGAAGCCGCAGCTTTCGAGCGCTTCCTGCCATTCGTCCCGCAAGGGATAGGCGAACTGAGCGAGCAGTAATCCGGGGATCGGTTTCGGTTCGACCACCGCCCCACCAGCCAGAGCGTGCGCCCCCGGGACGGAGGGATCGAATCCGAAGTGGGGCAACTCGATCCAGCGATCCGGTCCGACCCCAACGGTCAAGCCGTTCCCGACCGCGGCGAGACGGGCTTTCTCGGCCGCCTTGCCCGGCAGGTAGGTCGAGACGAAGCTGTCGTACTCGATCGCTCCAGGACCGAGCAAGGCGGTCACGCCCTTCGGGATCGGCGCGTAGACTTCGCCGGGTGGCAGTTCCGCGACCGCCTCGGCGTCGCGGCCGTGATCGATCAGGCGCTTCTGAATCTGAAGGTAGGTGAGGCCCTCGTAGGCGGAAGCCACGTCAGCGGCGTAGAGGCTACTCGACAGCGTGAGCAATGAACAGGAAAAGGCCACAAAAGCGCACAGTAGGTTCGGCTTGCGACGCATTTTATTTCCTTATTATAAATGTTCGGGTGCGATAAAGTTCTTGTCGCTCTGGACTTCGACCGGCAGCCGGCCCACCTCAGCGGATAGAGGAAACATCGAAATCGGCGGAGTACTCGACCTGATTGAAGTAATCGTCGATCGCGCGAATTGTTCTTTCGACTTCCTGTGAGCAGATCGGAAGGTCAGGGAGGTCACCGGCGCCCAAGGAGGCTCGAAATGCGTTCCGCCTCGGGCCTTGCCCGTACCAGGTAATTTCGATGAAGCCGCTGAGCACTCCGCCCGTATCGATCTGGCAGTTTTTATGGATCCCGACCCGATTTGTCGTCAGCGCGCTACGCAGTCGACTCAGCAGTATAGGTGAGCCTACGCCTCGGCGCAGGAATGAGTTGAAGGGTCGATCCCCAGTCCGGAGCCAGATATTGTTGATCGTGGCGCCTCCGACCGACACGAATGAATCACCGTCGGAGAACTCGAGCAGAGGGGGGGAAGGTATCGTATTGAATCCGTACCGGGTCGAATGCATCCGAACCAGCGGTCGAAGGTCCACACCGTCGAAAATGTCGGCGGCGGGCGCGGCGGTGGCCACGCTGAAGCCGAGGAGCAAGGGAATGAGGGCGTTTCGCAAGTTAATCCTCCCGTTCAGCGGACCGCCGCGGCAGGCCCTGAAAGTTTTTCTGGCTTCCCGGCCGGGACCGGGGGCTGGCGCGGATCCGCGATCCCGGGGCATCGGTGCCATTGCTGGAAACATAACAGAAATCTGCATTACAGGATCATTGCGCACGCTGGAACAAGCCGGAACACAGCCGTGGTTATTTCAGGGCGAAATTCGCCGCCGACAGGAGTACGGCTATTTCAGGAGACGGGTTCTGACGCGGCCGCTCCGCCGCCCGGCGGCGGCCCCATTTTCCGCTCGAACCGGACGGCCAGGCGCATGACTTCCCTGCGCTGCTCTTCCACCCATTCGGCCAGCCGCAGGTCGGCCGGATCGCGCCGGGCTCCGGTCTTCGCCCGCGCCTCTCCCCGCCACCGCAGCCTGCGGGCCGCTTCGCCCAAAACCTCTTGGTGGTGGCGGAATTCGCCCCCCACCGCCCGGATCTCCGACCGCTCGACCGATTCGCCGAGCAAGCTCGGATCGGCCGGCCCCGCTTCCCTCACCAGAGCCTCGGTGACGAACTCGAGAACTGCGCGGATGTGCGGAATCCGCTGAAAACGCAGCAGCACGGTCTCCCGCAGCAGGCCGATCCTCCGCCTCGTCGCCTCCTCCAGGCGTTCCAGGTGCTTTTCGACCTTCTCGTTCATCGGAGTACGGCCCCGAGCGCGATCCTCACGAGACCGTCTCCTCGGCCCGCCGCTCCTGGTCGCGCAGCGCGGTAATGAGCGCGTAGCCGCGGTGATCCGCCGCGACTTTCACGATCACCCGCTTTCTCTCGATCTCCCAACGGGCCGGGCAGTTGAGCAGCCGCCCCAGGTCGATCACGCGGCGACCGGATTCGATCCGCGTCGCGGCGGAAGGTTCCTCGAAGATGAGCACGAACCAGTTGCCGTCGGGGCTCAATGCCCAGTCGTCCATGGCTGCCCGGGGTGCGGAGAAGCCGAGGGGTGGAATCAGAAACAAAGGCGGCATGCCGTCGATGACGGGGAGTCCTCCAGAAGTTGGATGGGCCGGCCGGGGGGCGCCTTGGCGCCTCGCGCGGCGGCGCGTGCGGATCAATTGGAGGAAAGGGCTCGGGTCAGCTGCGCCCTTTCGGAGGATCGCGGCCCAGACGCGCAAGGTGATCAGGCCGCCCTCGGGCAGGTTCTTCGCCTCTTCGCGCGCCAGGTTTTCGATCCGTCCGGCAAGCGCGGGCAGCCGCTCGGGGAGATTCAGATACAGAAGACAGCGGCCCACCTCCAGCGTCGCCTCTGCGGCGGCGAGCGGCTCTCCGGCGACCTCATAAGCCCAGGCGGCCCGTTCGAAATGGGCGGCTGCGTTTAGATGGTCACCGTCTCGGGTCGCTTGCTCGCCGCGGTGCATCAATAGCCGGCCGAAGCGGCGCAGGCTGGCGAGGTCGGCCTCGGCGCGCGGCTCCGGGGAATTCGCCGGGGAAAAAGCGGGACGCGCGTAGATCCTTACCGTCCGCGCGCCCCGTGGATGAGTTGGGCGACTTCTGCTCGAATTGCGGGTGGGGGTGTCGCCCATGGGAAGGACGATAGGCAGAAACGTCACCGCAGTATTCGCAGCTCTTGCAAATTGCATTCGGATTGCGCTGCTTGACACAGTCATCTCAGGGAAAGACGCGAGGGCGGGGGATGGCCGATCGGGCGTGCCTCATTACGTTTCGACGGGCCGAAGGACACGCAATTCCGTGTCACGCAAAAGGCTTGGTGCGCACTCAACAAAATCAGAGAGATCCCAACATGCGCAGCCGCCCGATCGCCTCGGTCTTGCCGACCGCATACAAAGCCCTGTGCGCCGTCCTTGGCTGGGACCCGGGGGAGTTTGCCCGGGCACTGGGCCTTTCGCGCAGCACGCTCTGGCGGATCGAAGCGGATCTCTCCGAGCTGACCGCAGAGCGCCAGGCCGCCGCGAACGCGATCCTGGGCGTCACCGACGAGGAAATCGAGGCCGCCGTGCATCTGGTGACGCTGGTGGCCGAACGGCAGGCCCGGGAGGCCGCGGGATCTTCATCGCCCGGCGCCACCCGCCGCCGCGCCCGCATCGCAAAGGAGCTCAATGCGGCGGTCCGCGATGCCCGCGCGTTCCTCGAAGCGCAGCTCCGGGCGATCGAGGTGGAGGAGGCGAAAGAGGACGCCGCCCGGCTGTGGCACGACCTGGCCGCGGACTCAGCCGGCGAACGGAAACTCGCGGTCGAGACCTGCGACGAGTTTCTCACCCCGGCATTCATCGCCCGACTGTGCGAGGAGAGCGTCAACGCCGCCCCGCGGCGTGCAAAGGATGCGGTCGAGCTGGCCGACTTGGCCCTCCAGGTCGCGGAGCGGGCACCGGGCACGGAGCGTCGTCGTGCCAACCGCTTGCGCCAGGCCTGGGCGTTCGTCGCCAACGGCCACCGGGTGAGCAACGCCTTCGGCAAGGCGGACGCGGCGTTCGCCCGAAGCCGCGAGATCCGGCCGGAGGGGCCGGCCGAAGAACCGGAGTTTTTCGACCCCGCCCGGCCGCTCGATCTCGAAGCCTCGCTGCGGCGCAATCAGGGGCGCCACGGGGAGGCGTTGGTGTTGCTCGAACAGGCGCTGGAGGTCTGTTGGCCCGCATCCCGTTCGAGGCTCCTGCTGATTCAGGCGGTCACATGGGAGCAGGAGGGGGAGCCGGAAAAGGCGCTCGCAGCGCTGGAAGAAGCCCGGCCCGCGATCGAGCGGGGCGAGGGGGGGCCGCGGTCCCGCCGGGTTTTGTGGTTCAACCAGGTCAAGAACCTGATCCAGCTGGGGCGGCCCGGCGAGGCGGCAGAGTTGCTGCCGGAGTTGAGGCTTCTGGCGATCGACGACGATCTGGACACGTTGCGGGTGCGCTGGCTGGCGGCGGTGGTCGAGGCCGATCTGGGACGACGGAGCGAAGCGTTGGTCGAGCTCCGTGCGGTGCGGCGGGAGTTTGCGGCGCGGAGCTTGCCGGTGGACGCCGCGCTGGCAGGCCTGTATGAAGCGCAGGTTCTGCTTGCCGAGGCGCGGCACGAAGAGATTCGGGCGCTGGTGCAGGAGATGCGTCCGATCTTCGATGCGCTGGGCTTGGAACGCGAATCGCTCGCGGCGGTGCGGCTGTTCCTCGAAGCCGTGAAACGCGACGCGGCGACCGCCGCCATGGCGCGCGACGCGGCCCGCGCGCTCTGCCGGCTGCCGCGCCGCGCATGAAACTAAATCAATGGTGGGGTGCGCCGTTGGGGTCCGCTTCGAGGCCGACGTCTTGCGAACCAGGATTCGCGAACGGTCGTCCGTTAGGATCCATCTCGAGGCCGACGTTGCCGATGACGAGGTGCGGCGCAGTTCGACCGTCCGGATCGGCTTCGAGGCCGATGCTCGGCCGGCCGCTCGGATCGGCCTCCAGGCCGATCTCCGCCCAGAGCCTCGACAGCAGGCTCCAGGGAGAAGTGAACAAGGCCCAATCCTTCGGCGCGGCCCCGGCGGGTCCGGCGAGGAGCGCCAGGCCGAGCAGGAAACCAGCGGCGGTGCGGTAAGCGTGGCGGTGCGGGGGGAGGGTCATGTGGGTCTCCTTGAGTTTCGAGGGCGGTCGGCCGGCGGGACTGCCGGCCGGAACCCCTCGAAAGTGAAAGTGTCCGTTGAACCGATTGTTGCGCCGATTGCATGGGACGTGCAGCGGCGGCGTGCGTCAGGCCTGGGAAGGAGGTTCTCCGTGAGAAGCAAGAACGATTCACCGACGGTGATTCGAACCGCAAGGGCGGTCGAGGGGTGGACGCAGAGCGACCTGGCCGACCGGCTGCGCACCGCGCCGAGCACCATCTCGCGCGCCGAAAGGGAGGGCGCGGAGCCGCCGCCGCCGAGCCTGATGGAGCGCATCTCCGCCGCCACGGAAGGGCGCCTTCCCTTCGTCGAGCAGTTCGTCGCCTCCTATCGGATTCTCCAGAGCTCGCGCCGCGGGCCGGTCGAAAGCGCCGCCGACCGGGCGGAAGACCTGGCCGCCGAGCTGGCGAGCCGGTTTGCCGCCCACCTCGCCCCGGCCCTCACCGCTCTCTCGGCGGCCGGCGACGGAGCGGAGGAGAGCGAGACGGCCCCCATCGCGGAACAGCGGGCCGAGGCGGAGGAGCTGTTCGAGCGGCTCGTTTTGCGCTCGGAAGAAGAGCGCCGGTTCATCGTCCGGAAGGGGCGGCGGTATCGCAGTGCCGCGCTCTGCGAACGACTCTGCGACGAGAGCGTCGACGCGGCCGCGAAGAGCGCAGAGGACTCCCTGGCGTGGGCGCGGCTCGCGCTGCGCGTCGCCGAGCGGCTACCCGGACCCGGAAGGGAACGGTCGAAGGGATTGGGCTATGCCTGGAGCTTCCTCGGCAACGCTCGGCGGGTGGCGAACGAATTCCCGGCGGCCGACGCGGCATTCGCGCGCTCCCGGACGTTCTACGCCGTGGCCGGCGACGCAGCTCCCGGCTGGTTCGACGAGGCGCGGGCGCTCGACCTCGAAGCGTCCCTCCGCCGCAACTGGGGAGATTTCGGCCAAGCGCTCGCCCTGCTCGACCAAGCGCTCGCCGTCTGTCAGCCCGCCAACCGGACGAGAATCCTATTGAACCAAGCATCAACCCTGGAGCAGGACGGCCGGCCTGACCGGGCGTTGCTCGCGCTGGCGGAGGCCCGGCCCGCGATCGAACGAGGCGAGGGGGGCTTACGCTTCCGTTGCGTACTACATTTCAACACGGTCAAGAACCTGATCCAGCTGGGCCGGGCGACCGAAGCGGAGCCTTGGCTACCCGAGCTGCGGCGGATCACCGCGGAGCTGAACAACGACCTCGACAAATTGCGCCTCCGTTGGCTGGAGGGGGCGGTCCAAGCGGATCTCGGCCATCGCCCGGAAGCCCTCGCCCAAATGGCCCGGATCCGCGCGGAGTTCGCGGCCCTTTCCCTCCCGGCGGACGCGGCACTGGTGGGCCTTCACGAGGCGGAGATCCTGCTGCTCGACGACCGGACCGGAAAAGTCCGCGCCCTCGTCCGCGCGATGGGCCCGATCTTCGAATCCCTCGGCTTACAGCGCGAAGCGCTCGCCGCCTACCGCCTGTTCGTCGCGGCGGTCGAGCGCGAGGCCGCCACCGTCTCGATGGCCCGCGAGCTGGCGAAAGCGATCGAACGGGCCGGCGCGCGGCTTGAGGGGTCGGGGGCGGGTTGAGCCCGGCCGGCAAGAAGTTGGCGAGCAGCCGCGCGGAAGGGCTGGCCGTGGAGCTTTTCCCCAGGGTCATTCCGGGCGAGAACGCTGCACGCTCCAGCGGGGCGGCCGTGTGAAAAATCTCACGGGTTCGGCGATTGCCGCGGGGCGTTGTCTACCCGCAGTTGAGGGTGCTTCAGGAAGATCCGCTGGTCTTCGTCGATGATCATGAGAGCGCGCTCGGGCTCGATCCGGAAGCGCTTTGGCGAGAGGTCGATGTTCACCCCTAACTCCTGCACTGTGTAGTGGAGTTCGGCGAGCGATTCGCCGTTCTCTCCCAATCCCGCGAGCACAATGTGCCAAGGGAACGCAAAAGAGCTTCCCTTGGGCGTCCGGTAGTCGAGTAGCTCCAATCGCGTAAGGACTCTACCTCCCGGGCGGACCAGCTCGATCTGGCGGACCTGGCTTGCCTGGCCGTCGATTTCGACGCGGAAGAAGTAGGCCTCGCCACCGAGGTAGCCCCCGGGAAGCTCAAGCACCAGACCTTCTTTCGTCTCACGCCCCATCGCGGCTCCCACTCGAGCCTGCCAGCGCGTTGGATCCAGGATGGAATTTCTGGTCGGGATACAAGGCGAGCAGTCGTCGTCTTCCCAGCCGAGAAAACCCACCGGTAAAAACAACGGATTCGGGAAGGGAAAGGGTGCTGCTCCTGTCGATCGGCGCGAAAGGTGGAGGCGTTTATCTTCGGGATAGAAAAGCTGGTACGTGGCTCCATCGAATGCCGCTTCGACCGCGGGAGCAAGCCCAAACCGGGGATCGATGCCTGCACTTGCAAAGACCCGATTCCCTTCTGCTGCATAGGCGAACGAACCTTCGCTGCTGCGATCCGGCCGCCAAGCCCAAACGGCCGCGCGGAAACTAACCGAGCGGAGGTTCTGGTAGAAAGCGACCAGGTCGCGTAGAGCCCGTTCGGTTCGCAGCGCGAGGCCCCGTGATCCGCCCACCGGAACATAGGCCGACCTTGGGGCAACCGGCGGGATCGAGGGCCGGCTCCAAGCGGCAAGCTGGTCTTGATCGACTGGCTGGAGCATTTGATTCAAAATCTCGGGGGAGGTATCGCACGGTATGCCGGCTCCGCATTCACGACATCCGCCGCCTCCGGTCGAGGCACCACAAATGGAAGTTGAGAGGGGATTGCCACAAGGACATCGAGCCGGGATCATCCCTAACAAGAAGCAACTCTTGGTTCCACACGCCCCTCCGGCATTCCACCCCTCCCCGGTGTTAGCCACCAAGGTTACTGGAACTAAAGAGGTCGGACTTTTAATGCATGCCGGCTCTAGGGGGGCGCAACTCAGAACATCAGTGTGACAGGTGAACTGGGCAGATCCAGCGACCGAGAAGGATGCAGAGAAGGCCAGGGCACAGAGTAGGGTTCGCATCTCTATCCTCGTTTCTCAGATACCACGCACAGGCTGCGCCTCTCTCTCTCTCTTGTCAACCCCCCGGAGGTGGCCGGGTCGCTCCCCCGCCCAAGCGGCCGAGCTGGAGCTCGGCGCTCCCAGGAGAGACGCCCGCGGGGGAGAAATCTCCATTCCGGGGTCGATTCCTCGCCTGGGATGGTCCTCGCGAGGATATTTGCCCCATCGCGACGAAGTGGGGCTGATTCAGTCGCTCACTTTTCGCTTGGCCGATTCCTTGCCCCAGGAAATGCTTCGTCAAATGGATCAGGAGCTGGCGGCTCAGCCGAGCTCCATACGAGACGTGGAGCGGCGCAAACGAATGGAGAGCTGGCTCGACGCAGGCCTGGGGTGCTGCGCGCTCGCGCATCCCAAAATGGCCGAGACGGTAGAAAACGCTCTCCTCCATTTCGACGGCGGGCGCTATCGGCTGCTGGCCTGGTGCATCATGCCGAATCACGTGCATTCGTTGATTGAACCCATCGCGCCCTTGCCGGAGATCGTGAAGTCTTGGAAATCGTTCACCGGTCGCTGGGCTCTTCGGCATGCTGTCGCGCTTGGGCTCCGCATTCCGGGAAAAGGTTTTTGGATGCGGGAGGCTTGGGACCGCTTTATCCGAGATGACACGCATCTACAGCGGACAATCGACTACATCCATCGGAACCCCGTGAAGGCCGGACTTTGCGTAAGCCCCAACGCCTGGCGTTGGTCGAGCGCGCATTTCGATCCAGCCGCCGATTGAGATCCCTGGGGGCGCCGAGCTCCAGCTCGGCACCGAGGCGGCGAGGTCGCCAAAACAGCCGAGCTGGAGCTCGGCGCTCCCAGGAACTACCCTTCCCAGGAACTACCCTGCCGGCGGCGGACCAGGTCGAGTTCCAGGTCCTCGAGGCC
>JBDTZG010000089.1:0-16736 GCA_040005235.1 Acidobacteriota bacterium
CGCCGCCACGGCGTCGGCATTGACAGATGGTGGCCTTCTCATGGAAGGGATCTGGGTGGGCGGGCGGCCTTGAATCCCGCCGCCACTCTCGGTTAACGGGCAGCCCCGCCGGCCCAAACTCAACTACCGATGAAATGCGCGACGCCAGGCTTGGGCGATTCGAGGGCTTTCAGAAGAGCCGGAATGAGGGGCTTCAAATCGGCGAGCCGGTTGGTGCGCGCCCGAAGGACGATGACCGCGATCGGGAAGGCAACGAGGTTCTGCTGGAACGACAGGTTTCGGTCGACCGTCACAAAGACATCGAACTGTTGTGCCGCCAAGGCCAGCAGCTCGCCGTTCTTGATCGTCGCCCAGCCCATTTTCCCTGCGGTTTTGACCTCGTGACCGAGGATATGCCTCGACAGCCGCCAATCGATGCACTCGTCGATCAGAACTCTCACGAGGCTTTGGCGACCAGCAGATCTTTCGCCTCCTCAAGGAAGGCGATCACCTGCTCCCGAGCCACCGTCGGGAAGCCTTCGAGAAAATCGTCGATTGACTCGCCTGCCTCGATATAGTCGAGCGCGGTCTGGATAGGCACACGCGTACCGGCGAATACCGCGGTTCCGCCCATCACGTCAGGGCTGCAAGAAATGGTCGGTAGCTTCATGGGTGAAGATTAGCGCCGTCCGGCGGGCAGACGCAAACCCATTGAGCATGCTCAATTTACCAGCCTGGTTCGTGGAGCATCCTTGCGCTTAGAATGTCGTCATGACGATAGAGCTACCCGAAGCCGTCGAAGAGAGCCTGCGAGAACTTGCCGCCAGGCAGAGCCGAGATATCCCCTTTCTCGTGAAGGAAGCCGTTCGTGATTACGTTGAGGCCGCCCGGATCACCGACCTGACCAGCGCAGAGGTTGCCGAGGCTCAGCTCGCCCTGCTCGGCGACCTCAAGGGAATTTCGGAGAGGAAGGACGGCAGTGACCTCGAGCGGCTGGCCGTCGAGCGGGAACCGAACTCTGGCGGCGCCGCAATTCTGAGGAGAGTCGAGGCCCTGAACGAACGGTTTGGGGGAGGCTTCGCTTTTGAGCCTGCGCGCCTCGATTTCAAGCCGGCGGAGCCTTTCGCACGAAAAAAGCAAGCCAAGAATAGCCCTTGGAAATCCTTGACGTCACCGCTTCCCTAGAAGTGCCAAGCGTCGAGGGAGAACCCAAAGTCGCTAGTCATACACCATTTCGGCACTACTGTAACGCCCATTCATTGATCCTCCAGCCATCATCAAAAAGAATGAACTCAGCCCTTCCGACGCCATTTCTTGGAGCATTAGCCAAGCCCAACACTTCTCCAAATCCCGTAAACTCTTCCGTCCACGAAAACGTGGCGACCCGAGTCTCACCCACGGATGCAATGCCTGTAACTCCAGAAATCTTGAATCTAGAAACAATCACTTCGTACCCACCTATAGGGGAATCCTGCGCCAGCGCCGCACCTGAGCTTGTAAGAGAAAGGCTCAACTTCATAAAGGTCATAGAGCTAGAGATCCTACTTTTCTCGGCCGTCAACGACTCAACCTTTACAAGCCCCAACGCTCTCGCGCGAGCCAGGCCTGGGACGGTACCAAGAAAGACCGCGGGGGCGGCATCCTCAGAATTAACATCTCGCTCGTAATGGGTGAAGTATCTTTCCCTTCTTGGATTCTGATCAAGGGCTTGCTGAATTATCACACTGGCCTGATCTCGAGACAGTCCTTTTCCACACCCCAACAGAAGGAAAGCTGTGATGGTCACCAGGCAAAGGTTCTTCATGAGGATACCCCCTCTCTAAAGAGATAAATATCGGCGATGATACCCGATAAAGTGGTCGCCGAACTATTGCGCGACTTTGGTCAGCCGCCAATTGGATCAGCATTGGAGTTTTCACCCCAACGAAAAACGCCTCCCCCCTTGACACCGCCCCCACCCCAAGCGTAGCGTTTCGTCCGTCATGTCCCCGTTCCGTCTCTCCGCGATGCGGGGGGCTCCGGGGGAGTCGCTGGCGCTTTCCGTGATTCGATGGGTGTTGTCCGTCGCTTCGCGCAAACCGCTCGCCCATTCCTCCAGCCTGTCCGCCTTTTTCTGGAAGCCCTCTGCGGCTTCGCGGACGCCGTGCGCGATACGGCGGACCGTTTCCGCGGACACGCAATTCAAATCCGCGAATCGGTGGACGGCTTTCCTGAATCAGCGGACGGCGTTCGCCGATCGCTGGAAGCCTTCCACCGGTTGCCGGACGCTGTTCAACTCTTCCTGGAAGCTCTCCGACGTTCGCCGGATGCCTTTCGACAACCGGCGGATGCCTTCCGCCGATCGCTGGAAGGCGTCCGTGGATCGTCGCGGGCCTTCCACGGATCGATTTTTCTTCCTGCCGATCGCCCCTCGGCCACCGCCGACGCCCACGGATGATCCCGCTTCCCCTGTCCGCAACTCGCCCCGTGTCACCGCTCGGCGCGTGGCGCGTCGAGCCTCATTCAAAAGGAGATACGACCGTGTCCTATAGCAACTTTGCCTCGTCCCTTCTCTCCTGCGGCGACCTGCTCGCGGGTTTGCAACAGAACCGAGAGGAGCTTCCCTTCCTCGCCGACGCGACGGATCGCCTGGCCGCGAGCGTCACCGAAATGCGGGATCTGGAATCGCGCAAACAGCAGCTCCAGTCCGAGCTGGCGATGGCGACCCATCGCCGTCAAGAGCTCGAAGTGGCGAGCGTCGACGAACACCGCCGGCTCGTTCGCATTCTGCAGGGGCATTTCACCCTTTACTCCGACCGCCTGCGGGAGTTCGGGCTGCGTCCGCGGACGAAGTCGGCGCGCAAATCCGCCACGCCCGCGCCGACCCCGCCTAAACCGGCGCCGATGAGCCCGGCAGTTGCCGAGGCCGAGGCGTAAGGGGAACTACGTTTAGGGATATAGGGGCGGCAGCGCGGCGGCCGCCCCTATGTTTCTGAACCGCTTGGAGGCAATCCCGGAACGGCATCCCACCTCACCGGCACCGCTCGGCGGCGATAGCCCCAGAGGCCGTCGAGGCGCTCGGTTCCTGTGGTTTTTTCGAGCCCCTCGGCGACCATGCGGAAGGCTTCGACCACTCCCGGGACGACCAGGATGTGGCCGTTGTCGTCGCGCGGCATCTGCCAGCGGAAATCTTGCAGCGACCCCAGCTCCAGCATCGCTTCGCGCAGCTCGACGTACAGCGCGCCGAGCCGGGCGGTGAGTGCCGCGAGGCCGCAGGTGGCGAAGAACGAATAGGGCTCGATCCGGTCGATCGCAGAGAGAAGCTCTTGCTCGCCCTCGCAGCGGAAGACCTGTGCGGAAAGATCTTCCCGGTCGGTCCGCGCGGTGGTCACGATCGCTCCAGGGCGGACGTCCACGAAGCCGCCGGTCGCGAGGTGAAAGTCGCGGAAATCCGCGAGCGTTCCGCCGTTTCCCCTCGCGTGGCTCTTTTCGATGTGGCCGGCGATCCGATCGGTGCCGTCGAACAGGATTTCAAACGGCGCAACGAAGAATCCCGTGCGCACGAACGTGACTCCGTCCCTTTCGAAGACGATCGGCGAGCCGAGCGAGGGGATCGCCCAGACGGCCTCCAGCGCGCGGCGGAAGATTCGGCTCTGCGCCTGGTTCTTCTTGGGAAACAGCCCGCCATGGCGCCCGGGGTTCAAGACCGCGAGATCCTCTTCCGTGTCCGCGCCGACGAGGATCTGCATCTCGCGGGCGAGGTCGGGCAACGGCCAATGGGCGAGATCCTCGAAGGTAAGCGGCTTGGACCGTTCGAGCAGGAAGCGCTCCGGATCGAAGCGGTCGAGATCGACGTAGGGGTCGATCGCGTCGATGTCCACCGTGCGCAACCGATGGAGCAAGATCAGCAGCGACAGGGCGTGCAGCTCTCCCTGGTGCTTGGCCGAGCCGAGATCTTGGAGCGCCATCGGTTCGAGGCCCGAAACCTGCGCCGCGAGCAGCGGCGGCTGATTCAGCAGGTCGAACACCTGGCGCGAGTTGTCGGTCTCGGTGTAATAGCAGACGTTGTTCTCGGAAGCGGGAAACCAGGGGGCGTTGCCGTCGTCGCCCAGCACTCCCACCGAGGCGAGGACTAGGGCCAGCTCGGAGGCACTCGCCACCCGCATCGTCCGATAGAGCGCGTCGGCGTTGGCGACGCTGAAGAAGCCGTTTTCGCCGCTCCGGATCGAATAGGCCGGACGCAGCGGCTCTCCCGCTTCGAAGCGCGCGCGTTCGGCAGGGGGATTTTCGAGCGGGACGGTGAGCGGCGGCGCCACGCGCACCATGTGGCGCACGGGTTTGCCGTCCGAACCGATTCTTTGGGCTCCTGGGAAGATCTCCTCCGCGGCATCGTGGATCAGGTGAGACGGCCGGGCGTGGAGCGGAATCGGCTCGCGCAGGCGGACCTCGTCGATGCCGATCGCGGCGGCGGTGATCAGGATCTTCAAGCCGAGCTGGCCGTACTCGTGGGCCAGCTCCTCGGCGAAGCGCTGCTTGTCGACCAGGAATTCGTCTTTTGCGCTGTGGGCGAAGCCGAGGCGGATGCTCCGCCGTTTGCCGCTTTCCGCCGAGCTCTCGTCGTACATCCCGCCGACCGCCGTGGTGTGGGCGATCAACACCTCGTCGGCCAAGCCGCGGACCTCGGCGAGGTCATCGCGAAAGGACCGGACGAACGCCTCCTGCAGTTCCTCCCCCGCGTCGGCGGACGACTCGTCGAGGTGGCTAACCACCTGCCGCAGATGGTCCTGATGGTAGGCGATCAGGCTCGGTATCGGGATGCCCAAGGTGACCGAACGGAAGTGCCCCAGGGGCTGACCCTCGAAATGCTTTTCGAGGTAGCCGCGAAGAAAAGTCGCCACCGGCCGCGCCGCGCCGATTGCTTCGAGCAGCGTCGCGATCGGTTTTTGGCCGCCGCCGGCCGCCAGCTTTTCGATGAACGAATGGACGAAGGCGCGGCGCTCGTCGATCGCCACGTCTTGGATCGCGCCGAGACCCGGCAGCACGTTCAGCCGGAACCGCTCGAAGGCGACGAACACGCCGCTCGCGGTGAGATACCCGGCTCCGACCTTCCTTGGATGAAGCGCTTCGCCGTGACGCGTCTCGACGTAGCGGAACAGGCGCCGGGTGAAGGCCCGGATGTCGTCCCGGCCCAGGCCCGTCGCCAGCAGGATCGGCACGTCGTCCGCTCCGGGGGTGGCGACCGTCATCATCTCTTCGTACATCGAGAGCATTTGGAGCAAAGCCGTGCCGCCCACCGCCCCGGTACCGCCGATGATCGCGTGAAGATCCCGCCACCGTTGCCCCGAACGCGCAGCCTGGGCCAGGCGCGGGCCAAGCCGCTGCTTCTTGTAGCTTCGAGTCATAGAGGAGGGCAACGTACTTCTCGCAACGGTTGCGCGTCAAGGCGTCAGCCGAAACTTGAGCGGCGGAGAGCCCGCGAGCCGCTTTCCCGAGGCGTCCTTTGCCTCGACCGACCAGGCGTAGACCACCGCAGTCTGCAGCTTCGTTACCGCCGCCGCGGGGAGGGTAAGCGGCGAGGCCTTCGCCTCGCCGCTCCAGATCTCTACGCCGAGCGGATCGACGATCCGCGCGCGGTAGGAGGCGGCCCCCGCGACCGCTTCCCATTCGAGCGCGGAGGGCGCCTTGGGCTGCTCCCCTTCCGGGCCGCGCAGTAGGACGGCCGAGCCGCGGTGGATCTCGGCTCCCTGCGGCGGAGGGGGAAGCGCCGGCAGGTCGCGCTGGCGCAGCTCGATCGCCAAGCCGATTCCCAGCGCGAGCAGCGCCGCCAGGGCGAGACCCCATCCCGCAAAGGATCGGCCCGGCCGGCGCGCCGGCAGGCTCTGCGGCACGACGACCGGCTCGATCCTCTGCGCCGTACGGCCGACCGGAAACGCCACGACGTTACTGCGCACGGGAGGCGCCTGCTTGCCTTGAGCCTCTTCGATCCGCCCGACGACGAAGGCCAAATCCTCGTCCGAGACGTCGCCGGCATCGAAGGGGAGATCCCACCGGCCGGCCAGATCGCGCTCCGCCGCGCAGGCCGGGCAGGACGCGGCGTGGGCTTCGATGCGCTGCCGTTGCGCCGCCGGCAGCTTCACCCACTCGGCTTCGAGGAACAGCTCGGGCGCCGGGCACCCTTCCTTGAACGCTCCGCACAGGTGGTCGGCGAACGTTTCTTCCCGAGGGTCACGGCTCATGACGCGCTCCTTCCGGCGTGCCCCGCCTCGCGGCGGGCGAAACCCCCTTTGAGCTTGCGCAGGGCGCTCACGATATAGGCCTTGGCACCGGATTTATTGGTCAGGCCGAGCACGGCGCCGATCCGGGGGAGGGTCAAGCCGTGTATGTAATGAAGGATCAAAACCCGCGACTCCAGCGGCTCGAGGTCGTTCGTCACCGCCTCGCGCAGCCGGGCGTGAATCTCAGCGGCTTCGAGGTCGTCCGAGATCGCGGGCAGCTCGTCCGCCACCTCGGGCGCGTTTTCCTCGTCGAGCGACTGGGTCTTCCGGCGCGACTGGTACTCGGCGCGGTTGAGCGCGACGCTCCGGGTCACCTGATAGAGCCAGGTCGAAAAGCGGCTGTCGCCGCGGAACGAGTCGAGCCGCGAATGGATGCGCAGGAACACGTCCTGCGCGATGTCCGCCGCCTCTTCGCGATCCCCCGCGATCCGCAGGCACCAGGCGGCGACCTTCGGGCGGTAGCGCCGGTAGAGCTCGCCGAAGCAGGCGTCGGCGAGACCCGGCTCGCGCCGCGCTCGGGTGATCAGCTCCTCATCGCTCGCCTGGCCGAAGCTCAAGCTTGGTCTCCGCGACGGCTGACCGGTTCGTTGGAGGGAAGGGGCATCGGCGTGATCGGATCGACAGTAGCGGGATCTCCGCCGGGGACGACCCGGCCGCCCCTGAAGCCTACTCGAAGAACGCGGCGCGGAGGGAGATAGGGGGAGCATAGGTCCTAGGACAGCCCGGCGCCCTCAGCGGAACAGGATTCTTGCGGCCGTCCGGCGTCGAGGTGGAAACCGCAGAAATCAGGTCAAAAAAGGCACCCTTTTTGCCCGGACCTAGCGAAATGTCGACCGCCAAAGCGGCAATAGAAGGATCCTGAAACTTTCTGAAGCAATGGGGTCCAGTTCTGGGGCGCCGGCAGCACTATCGCTATTGAGGATCCCGTACGTCTTTACGATCGGGGCGTGCACTTGTCGCCCACTTCCGATCCGCTTTTGCACTTTTCCCGGAAACGCACCGTTTCCGGTGGGTCGTCTTGGAATCGAGCTCGCTGCCTCGATCCCGCCGCTCGTCCGGGTCTCGATCCTCATCGGGAGGGTCGGTCCTTTGGGGGCGGCGCCCAGATTCAGCGAAAATTGTGTGGAGGATTGGTCGAATGCGGAACGGAAGCATGAAGTTTGCCCTGGCCTTGTCTTGCGGTGTATTGACGCTCGCCTCCATCGCCGTGAATGCGGCAAGCAGGAACCCGATCGTCTACACCCCGGCTCGCGGGCACGAATCGAAAGTCGTCAGGGCCGTGAACCTGACCTATCACGGCGGACCGGTCATCACTTCGGCCAAGGTGGTCTACATCTTCTGGGGCGCCGACTTCTGCACCGGGGGCGTCGATCACACCTACGCCACGACCCTCCAGGCCTACCGGAACCAGTTCGGCACGACCCCGGAGTACAACACCATCACGCAGTACTCGGGCATCGCGCTCGCGAACCTCGGTACCGGCAGCCCCGACCTGTTCGATTGTACGAACCCGGTGGCCAAGGTGACCGACGCCAAGGTCCAGACCAAGGTCAATTCGTACATCGCCTCGTTCGGCTTCAACGCCAGCACGATCTACGAAGTGGTCATCCCGCGGGCCTCGTACTCGTCGAGCGGCGGCAGCAGCTCCTGCGGCGGACCGCACCTCTCTTACTGCGCGTACCACAGCTGGATCGGCTCCGGCACCGGCGCCACGAAGTACTCCATCCAGCCCTATCCGAGCTGCTCCGGCTGCCAGGTTGCGGGTTGGACCTCGGTCCAAAACCAGGAGCACTTCGTTTGCCACGAAACCCGCGAAGCGGTGACCGACCCGACCGGCCTCGGCTGGTTCGACTCCTCGGGCGCGGAAGCCGACGACAAGTGCGCCTGGACCCCCTCGCCGTTCATCGGCACGGGCGGCTACGGCTACCAGTACCAGTGGTCGAACGCGGCAAGCGGCTGCGTGAAGACCGTTCCCTGAATTCGGCCACGTCTTGTTAGGAACAGAAGCCCCGGCGAAGGCCGGGGCTTTTTAGTACCCCTCCGAGGGCCGTGGCGAGATCCATTTTGTGCTCCTGCTTCAGGCCGACCCATAGGTCATCTTGACTCTCTTCGATACCGATAGGTAGGCAATCCAAAAGACACCGCCCTGCATTGTGTCCGCAAGTGGAAAGGAGGGAAACCAACCCGGAGACTTGAAGTAAAACGCCTGCAACAAGCTGATCGTCATCGCGAGGAGAAACAGCGCCTTGGCGTACTCTGGAGCCAGGCGATGTTTGGTGAGGAGGAGCACGAAGGTCGCCAGGCCGAAGAGGCCGAAGCCTCCTGTGAGGAATGCGAACGCCCACTCTACCGGCGGCGGATGCCTTAGGGACTTGGCTGCACCGAACAGGGCGAAGGAGGAGTTGATCAAGATGATCAGCACCAGGAGGAGAAGCCATCCTTTGATGCCTGTCAACCGCTGCAAATCGCGCCCTTGCAAGTCCGCAGCGACAACTTCCAAATCGCGCCGCTCGACGACCGGATGGTTTCGCGCCGCCAACTCCTCTTCGATCAGAGCCAACGCCTCCGGCGTGTAGCCGTTCCAGTCGAACCTTACGGCGCGAATCAGTTCTTCGGTTTCCCACGCTCGGTAGCGTGCCACCCTCTCTTCACGATCGGCCTCCGTCATGGTCCACTCCTCCCCCGTCGCTTGGCGCCCGAAGGACCCGCGACGCAATTCCTACAGAAACCGGACGGAGGAGTTGTGTTGAGGCCCTGGTGGTTTTGCGCCCGGGCATCCATTTCGCCAGGCCCCCGAACATGCAAGACGCGGGCGGCACGCCTTGCCGCCCGCGATTTCGGCGGGGCAATTTCTTCTCGGGCCGCGGCGAGGGCGCCGCTCAGGCCCGCTCGTTCGCCTTGGTTACGTCGGGGACGTCCTCGCCGAGGGCTGTGGCGAGGTCCATCTGGTGCTCTTGCTCCTGCTTCAGGATCTCGCGGAGGTGCTCGGAGAGGGCGTATTCCCCCAGCTGTTCGGCCTGGCGGACGCGCTCGCGGTAGTTGCGGATCGTCTCGTTCTCGTTGGCGAGGTCGAAGCGCAGCATGTCGGTAGCCTTGTCCGAAGTCTTGACCGGCTTCGGCGTCACCGTCGGCATGCCGCCCAGGTAATCGATCTGCTTGGCGATCTCGATCGCATGAGCCAGCTCTTCCCCGGCATGGACTTCGAGCTCCTTGGCGATCGTCATGTAGGCGGCCCCTTTGAGGACCTGCGAGTAGACGACATAGGCGATGATCGCCTGGAATTCGCGGGCGAGGTCCTCGTTCAGCAGCTCGACCATCCGCTTGCGGGTGATCGGGGCTTCGGTCTTCTTGTCTGGCGTGGGCGCAGATTTCGCGATTTTAGCGGGCTTGGCGGGCTTGGCGGGCTTGTTCTTCGTGGGCACGGTGGCTCCTCCTCTGAAGAGAGCATAGCTGCAAGATCCTCTCCGGTGCATTCCGCTTAAGCGATCCGCCCGTCGAGCCGCCTACCGGTTGTCCGGTGCCTCGGTCGCTCCTTGAGCGCCCTGCATCAGCCGCACGTATCCGTCTTCGAGGCTCGGCCGGGCGGGCTCCGCGGCAGGAAAGCCTTTCGGCCGCGGCCCCACCAACCGATATTGGATGCCGTCGGCGAGATGCAGCATCGAAACGATGGCGAGCCCCGGCTCCGGTTCTTCGAGGCGCTGGCTCGTTGCGCTCCAGACGTGACCTTCGGCCGCTTCGAGCAACTGCGCGGGGCTGCCGCGAAAGAGGATTTTTCCGCGAGCGAGCACCGCAAGATCGCGACAGGTCTGCCCGATGTCCTCGACGATGTGAGTAGAAAGAATCACTGTCCGATCCGCTGCCAGATGAACCAAAAGGTTGCGAAAGCGAATGCGCTCCTCCGGATCGAGGCCCGCCGTGGGCTCATCGACGATCAGGAGCCGCGGATCGTTCACCAGGGCTTGGGCGATTCCCACGCGGCGCTTCATGCCGCCCGAGAACCCTTTGATCTTCCGGTCGGCCGCAGGGCCAAGCGCCACCATTTCCAGAACCTTTGCGACGCGCCGGGCTCGCTCGCGCGGCTCGTCCAGGCCTTTGAGGATCGCCATGTAATCGACGAACTGCGCGGCGGAAAGCTCAGGGTACATCCCGAGATCCTGCGGCAGGTACCCCAGGATCGATTTGACCCCCCGCTTGCCGCTCTCCGTCCGGAGGTCGTGCCCGGCGACGCGGAGGGTTCCGCCGCTCGGGTTTACGATCCCCGCGAGAATGCGCATCAGCGTGGTCTTCCCCGCCCCGTTCGGTCCGAGCAGGCCGAACATTCCGGAGGGAATCTGAAGGTCGATGCCCGACAGGGCGCGGGCGGCTTTCTTGCCGCGGCCATAGGTCTTGGTGAGACCGGTGATTTCGATCACTGGAGGCTCCCGATCTAAAGGTAACGTTCTTGACGGCGCAGCAGCACAGAGGAGAGGCCGAGCAGGATCACCGCCCCCGCCAGAAGCACGCTTTGATTCGCGACCAGATCCCGGTGGCTGGGGGAAAAAACGCCCATGAAGAGAAACAGGTACCGGGCGTTCGTTTCGAACCATCCCTTCATCATCAATTGCACCAGCCAGACCCCGCCGACGCCAAAGGCGCCCGTCAGGGTCTGCGCCCCGGCTAGAGATCCGGCGCAACCCAAAGCCATCAGCGCGAGCGTCGGCACCAACCAGACGAGCTGAACGCCGAAGAACCCGCCGAGCGGAGAGAGGCCGACACCGAGCGCCCGGGCGAAGAGTTGAAAGCCCAGCGCGCAGGCGAGCTCAACCGCCAGAATCAACCCCAGCCGAGCGGCGAGCGTCCGCTCCGCCCGCACCGGGGTCGAGAAGCGCAACTCCATCGCCGGGTCGTCCAGGACGGCGTAGGCGGCGAGAATGCCGCCGATCAACGGCACGATGAACCCGAGATAAGCTCGCGCGATGCCGTAGCGGATGGCAGGGTTAGGGAGGATCGAGAGGATCACGACAAAGAGCGCCAGAAACGCCAGAGGAAACCACAACGCATCGCGCCGGTAGGTGAGCCACGAGTACTTCCACGCCGCGCTCTTCATCGACGAACCCTCAAGCGCGCTCCGAGCGAAATTTGAGCAGGCGTTCGAGCAGCACCAGGACCGCCAGAATCGCCAACGCCAAAACCCCCAGGTTCAGCCAGGCCTGAACCGGAGTGAAGCGCGCCGCCCCCTGGATCGAAAGGGACGCGGGGACGCCGAAGAACGCCTGGAGAGCAAAGATGCCGCTCGGCGTGAGCAGCGTGCCGTTCAAAGTAGGAAAAAGAGCCGGAGGGATGAAGTTGGCCCAGAACCAATAGCCGACGAACAGGATCTGGTAGACGGGAAGCGGCATCACCATCGGGCAGGCGAACGAAAACGCTACGACGAAGGCGAACGCAGGAACGGTAATCGAAAGGAACGCGGCCGGCAGCGCAATGAGAATGGCGGCATCGGAGCGACCGAGAGCCGTCATCGCGAGCCCGATCGCCATCACCCAGAGAAGCACCGGGAAGAGCGACGACGCGAGAGCGCCGAAGTATTTCGCCCCGACATAGCTTGAACGGGAAAGCGGGGTGCTCTCCTGAAGCTCTCGCACCCCAAGCCGAACGTCACGACGCATCCGATCGGCCGACAGAATCCCGGCCACCACCGGAAAGAACACGTTGACCGCGACCAGGAACCGGCCGGCCACCGGCCAGACCTGGGCGCGCGAGATCACCTCACCTCGGATCATCTCCCCCAGGGGAGGAGGAGAAAACAGCAGCACGGTATAGAAGGCGAACAGCAACCCGTAGGCGACCCACAGTGCCTTGCGGCGAAGCGACATGCCAATTTCATGACGAAGGGCTCCAGTCCAGCGGGGCATCCGAAATCTCCAGGAAAGAATCGCCGTCTGCGGCTGGAGGTCTAACGACGGCAGGGGCCGATTCTTACCCGGGCTCGGCCGATCGTCCGCGCAGGGGCGCCCAAGAGCTTACGGTGGGGGCTAGGCCCTTCTCACCCGCGCTGCTTCCCGCCTTCCAGCCGGCGAATCAGCTCGGCGTCCTGTTTGTAGACGTCGCGTCCGAAACGGAGGACGCCGTCGTCGCCCGCCCAAGCGGTCCAGTAGCCGATGTGAACCGGCACGGCCTCAGAAAGCGTCACCTGCTTTTCCTTGCCGGTGTCGAGCCGCTCGCGAATCGCTTCGGGGGTCCACTCGGGATCATTGCGCAACGCCCAGACCGCCAGATCGAATGGGTTTTCGACCCGGACGCAGCCGTGGCTCAAGGCGCGAAACTCGCGGCTGAACAGCGTCCGCGTCGGCGTGTCGTGCAGGTAGACGCCGTACCGGCTGGGGAAGACGAACTTGAACTGACCCAAGGCGTTGCTCGGCCCCGGCTTTTGGCGCAGCCGATCTTCCGACAACGACACATACCCCAGCCGGGTGAGGAAGGTGGGATCCCTCTGGGCCTTCGGCAGGATCTCTCGGTCGAGAATCTTCTTCGGCACGTACCAGGACGGGTTGAGCTGAATGGCTTTCATCGAGCTGTTGAGCGTCGGAGTGCTGGTGTCCCCCGGCTTTCCGACGATCACCCGCAGGCTGAGGACGGAACGGTCTTCTTCCATGGCGTCCAGCCGAAACGCCGGAATGTTGACTCGCACGTAGCGCGCCCCAAGATCGGAAGGTAGCCAGCGCCACCGCTCCAGATTGGCCTCGATCTGCTGGATGTGATCCTCCGAGGACCGATTGAGCTCGGCAAGTATTGCTGCCCCGGCGATGCCATCTTCCGCAAATCCGTTGCGCGCTTGAAACTGGCGAACGGCCTGAGCCAGAGGCTCATCGAACAGGTCTGGGTTCGGGGATGGCGGCGGCAGCTCGGCGCCCGCGCTTAAGGCGGCCGCGTAGAGCCGCTCGCGCAATTGGATGACCCGCTCACCCCGGCCGCCGATTTCGAGACTCCGACCCGCTGCAATCAGCGCGGGATCGCCACGCCGGGCCTGATCGCGATAGCGCACCAGCGCCTCGCGCAAGAGGAGATAGGAACGCTCCGAGGGCACGAATCCGGCGAGCGCGGTGCGAACCCGGGTGGCTCCGAGCGCCGCTTCGAGAATCGCGGCGGGATCGCTGTCGGTCGTTGTCGGAAGGCATTCGGACGCCTTGGCTTTGCTCACTTTCGGCGCATCCGGATTGAGTCGGCCGTTGCCCAAATCCGAAGCGAAGGAAAAGAACGCATCGGTCAGCAGCAGGTCCAACTCGGCCCGCTCGGGCGCATCCGACCCTCGGCGAACCTCATCGGCACGACTTCGAAGAGCCGTGAACCGATAGTCCTCCGGGCGGAGCCCCTCGTCCGCCGCAACTTGAAGCGCCAAAAGCAACTGGTCGGCGACCGGAAGCAGATGGTTCTCGGCGCTCCAAGCCGGCAAAAAGCTCCGGCGTTGGTAGAAACAGACGAGCTCGGAAGCGGCTGGAAACGTCTGATCGCCGAGCGCCAGGCGGAGCGGTTCAGCGGTGGCAAATCGGTCGCGCAGGAGGTTCGTCACCGGATCGACAGACTCGACCGCCGGGGCCGCGGGAACAAGAGCCGGAGGAGGGCTCGGGAAGGCGCTCGAAAGGAGGACGAGGAGCCAGAGTAGGTAGCGCATGATGAGGTGGGTAAAGGCAAAAGTTGTGCCCGATAGGGCAAGTCAAGAAATTTGGGCGTCCCCGACCGCGGGTTGGGATTCTTAAAGGGCTTCGTGCGCCTCCTGCCCGTTACAAGCGGCGGAACGCCGGATCGGCCCTGCGCATAAAGACACGGATTGCTGGAATGCGTTGAGCATCGACCGGCGCGCCCGACGTCTACCGTTTGCAAATCGCTTTGCCACCTGGCACTCTGGCGACTTGAAGCTCAGATGGAGAGTTCTCATGTCTACCCGAACCGAGAAATTCAACCGGCTTGCGATCGGCTCCGAGTGCCATACGTCGTGGGACGCGATGCAAGGGAACGACCGCCGAAGGTTCTGCGCCGAGTGTCAGCGCGACGTTCTCGACTTCGAGCGGTTGACGCCAAGAGAGATCAGCGCCCACCTCGAAGCGAGCCACGGCCGGCTCTGCGCCCGCCTGACGCGCACCGGCGGGCGGCTCTCCGTCTTCGAGCCCGTCGAGCCGTTGGATCCCCTCCGGCCTTCGACACCGCGTCGAGCGTCCTCGGTCGCGGCCGCCCTCCTCGCCGCAGGCCTTGGCTTCGGAGTCGGATCGGCGCAGACCGATCCCGGCGCCCCGACAGCCGGAATCGGCACCCGGCCTAGCCAGCCCGACGAGGACTTCCTCGAAGCGACGCCGGACGCGAAAGTCTCCGCCGACTCCGCACTGACCGGAGCGTTGACCGGAAAGATCACCGACGAGAACGGCGAGCCGCTTGCGGGCGCTGAAATCGTCGTGCGGAATGCGAAGGATCAACGCCAATACACCGCGATCACCCGGAAAAACGGGGACTTCCGGCTCGCTGCTCTTCCGACCGGGATCTACGACCTCGTGGCGAAGCTTGATGGGTTCCAGACGATCGCGGTCAACGATGTCATCCTCGATTCCGGACGGGTAAAGCGGCTCAACATTGAAACCCAAGTCGATCCCGAATTCATTACCCTGGGGGATGTCCGGATCAATCCGGAAGCGCTACGCAAGGTGTTCGCCGAGAGCGATCTGGTCCTCGCGGCGGTGGCCGGCCCCTCCCGCATCCTAGAAATCAAGGGCTCGCTCGCCGAGGTGGCAACAGAGCTTAAGATCGAGTCGCTGATCCGAGGGAGGGTCTCGGAACGTAGCGTGACCTACGGCCATGCGGTCTACCTCAATCAGGACGGAACGCCCTCCAACGATCTCAAGCCGGGAACGAGAGTTCTGGCGTTCCTCGATCGAGCCCAGGAGGTGGGATCTCAAGGTGAGCCCACCTACGAATCCCTGGACCATGGTTTCGGAATCAAAAAGCTGGACGACACCGAACGGGCCGCCTATCTCCAACGGCTCGGAGCGCTCGTCAACCTCGAAGCCCAGTTCGGGCGCCGAGAAGATGTCGATTCGGTCGCGCTGATGGAGTGGCTGGTGGGAACGGCCGAGAGTCCCCAGACCCAGAAAGAGGCGATCGGCGAGATTCAAGACGCCGTGGAGGCGCTCAGAAAATTCGCGGAGCGGGAAGGGACGACTTTCGGCGTCGCGACCAGCAACCTTCGGGCCGCCGCCGACCGCTTCGGAATCGAAGGGGATCGGCCCGCTCTCCTCGCCGCGTCCCTTACCGGGGGACAAAAGAAACGTCTCGAAACGATTCTCCACACCACGAAAGGCCTGGATGGCGAGGCCCTCCCCCTGTTCGGCATCGTACGGGCGTGGAACCCGGACGTCGCGACGACCTGGCTCGTCCTCCAGCTGCGGACCACCGAGCCGGACTATGGGTACGAGCAATGGCGACTGTTCAATCTCGCGACCACCCTCGGGGATCCGAACCTCATCGCTCTCAGCGACGCGGCGATCGTCCAAGCCCGGGGAATCGAAACGCTCTGGCCCGACGACCGGACGGCACAAACCGCGGAACTCCGCCACGAGAACCTCGTCGAGCTAACCACCAAGCTGCGGCAGGACTTCGTAGAAGGACTCCTGAGGCTGCGTTAACCCGATGGGTCGCAGGCAGTGCCCGGAAAGCAGCTTTCACCGTCAACGCAGCGCCCGCCCCACCACCCGGTCGAGCGCCACGGCGAAGGACTGCCGATCCTTCGGGCCATAGGGGCGCGGCCCGCCGCCCACCATCCCGGCGCTCCGCAGCTCGGTCATCAGGTCGCGCCCGGCCAGCTTTTCGCCCACGTTGTCTTCGGTGTACTCGTGGCCGCGCGGATCGAGGACGAAAACCCCTTTGTCGACCAGCCGCGCAGCGAGCGGAATATCCGCCGTCACCGCGACGTCTCCCGCCTCGGCATGGTCCGCGATGTATTGATCCGCCACGTCAAGTCCGCCCGCCACCCGGACCGCCGAGACGTACGGATGATCCCAAGGGGCGGACAGCGGCTGATTGGCGACCAGCAGCGTCTCGACCTTCAGGCGTCGCGCGAGGCGAAACACCACCTCCTTGACGTCGCGCGGCGCGGCGTCGGCATCGATCCAGAGCTTCAAGGGGGAACCTCCCAGTAGCGGTCTTGGTGGAGCTCGGACACGGCAGCTCCCCGGACGGGAGCATTCTCGCATCTCGCGATGACCTCACGCCCGGCAAACGGACTGAACCCTACGATCCGTACTCATTCGCGCTTCTCGAAAGTTGTGCGCGAAGTCCCACGACCGGTTCGCACCATGCCGGAAGCGGTGGGTGGCATCCCAGGACCGGTTCGCAACATCCCCGAAGTGCTGGTCGGCGTCACGGCACCGCTTCGCGACATCCCCGAAGTGCTGGGCGGCATCCCGGCACCGCTTCGCAACGTACCCGTGTCAACGATCATCCAAATTTCCCCCCTCCCGATCACTTAAAAATCCCCCCCTC
>JBDTZG010000090.1:0-16630 GCA_040005235.1 Acidobacteriota bacterium
GCATCGTCGATTACAACGAGTGCTTCTTCCTGAACGTCACGCTGACCAACGGCGGCACGATCGCGGCGACCGGGATCAACGCCGTCCTCACCACGACCGAGCCCCAGGTGCAGATCCTCCAGGGTTCCTCGGCCTATCCGGACATCGCGGGCTCCGGCGGAACGGGCACCAATGCGACGCCTTTCAAGGTCCGCACCTCGCCTACTTATCCGGCCGGCAAACCGATGAACCTGGTGCTGAACCTGACCACCGCCCAGGGGCCGCTCTCGATTCCGTTCACGATCGTGACGGCGGGTGGCGTTCCGTCCTCCCTCGCGGTGGCCGGGCCGGTGGCGATTCCCGACAACGACGGAATCGGCGTCGCGATCACGATTCCGGTCGCCAGTTTCTCGTCCGTCCTCTCGAAGGTCGCGGTTCGGGTGCGAATCACCCACACCTTCGACGGCGACCTCGTCCTTCGCCTGCGCGGCCCGGACAATACGGTCGTGCTCCTCGCCTATCAGGTCGGCGGCGCCGGAGCGGGTTTTGGCACCGATTGCCCCGCGGACGGCAACGACACCACGTTCGACGACCAGGCGGCGACCTCGATCCTCACCGGCGCGGCGCCCTACATCGGCTCGTTCCGGCCGCAGTCTCCGCTCTCGGCTTTCGCCGGCAAATCCGGGGCTCAGGTCAACGGCAACTGGACTCTCGAAGTCGCCGACTTGGGAGCCGCCGACATCGGCAACATCGAATGCGTCGGCCTGTTGTTGAACGGCGCCGCAGCGGGTCCGGGCTGCAACGCCCTGCCGTCGGCGATCCCGGGCGGTCCGTACTCCGTGGGCGAGGGCGGCACGACGAGCCTCTCCGGCAGCGGTACGGATCTCGACGCCCAACCGGTCACCTTCACTTGGGATCTCGACGGAGACGCGATCTTCGGCGAGACCGGTGCCGGTGCCACCCGGGGTAACGAAACCGGTCCTGCTCCGACATTCTCGGCGGCCGGGCTGGACGGACCTTCGATGTTCGTCGTGACCTTGCGGGCTTCCGACGGAATCGGTTCGACCGACGCTCCGGTTTCGATCGCGATCCAGAACGTCAATCCTTCGGTCGTCGCGGGCGGTCCCTACAGCGTGGTACTGAACGGCACGGTCGGTTTGCTGGCCATCGGTACCGACCCCGCGGGCGCCGGCGATCCCCTCACCTACGTCTGGGATCTCGACGGAGACGCGATCTTCGGCGAGACCGGCGGTGCGGCAACCCGAGGCAACGAAGTCGGTGCCAACCCCACCTTCAACGCGATCGGATTGCCGAACGGTGCGGTGGTTCCGATCAGCGTCCAGGTGACGGACGGTGACGGCGGATCTGCTTCCGCCACCGGTACGGTGACCGTGCAAGGTACGGTGCTCGACATTCCCACCTTGTCGGGGGTCGGCATTGCAATCTTGGCGATGCTCCTTGCGGGGGTGGCGTTCGCCCTCTCCCGGAAGCGCCGGCAGGTCTGAGGCACTGTGAAATGAAAAACCCGGGCGGATGGCAACATCCGCCCGGGTTTTTTTGTGTCCTCCGAACTAGCCCCGAACTACGCCCGAACGAACAGCGCCTCCCGGACCACGGCCCGTCGAAGCTCGTCGGTTCCTCCAAATCCGAGGTCGCGCGCCGCACGTTCCAGCGCGCCCGGATCGGCGGGCACGGGCCGGCCAAGACGCTCTTCGAAAAACCACCGCCAGAGCTCGGATAGCGACAGTCCGGTATCGGCGATTCCGGGTTTGGCGAAACCGCGAGCGGCAAGTGCCCGGGCTTTCGCTTCGGCGCGCTCTGCCAGCGGCGCGTAGGCGTGGCGGATGCGAAGATCGTCGCGCAGGGCGCCATCGAGCATCGGTTCGAGCAGCGGCAAAATCCGCTCGATGCGTGCCTGGTCCGCCGCCAGGCGGGCGAGACCGGAGGCATCGAGACGCTGCTTGGCAAGGAACGCGGCGAATTGGGTTTCCTCGGTCAGGCCGTGATCCCGACGAAATCGCGCGACCGCCTGGTCCCGGGCGGACTCGTCGAGCTTGAGCCCGCCGCGATCGGCAAGGGCGAGCGCCAGAAGTCGCGCCTGTGCGACGGATTGGAGGGCGGCATAGGTCGAGAGCCCTCCGAGCCGCAGCTCGTCGAGCGGATCGATCTCGGCGCCATCGCCCGCAGCGAGCGCGGTCCGCTGGTCGGCGGCGATTCGGCCCGCCTCCCAGGCCTCCGTGTGCTGAAAGAAAAAAGTCGCTTCAAAACGCCCCGGATGCTCGTGCCGATTCGCCGCCATCCGCCGCAGCATCGCGAGCGCGTCCAACTTCTTTTGATCGACTCGACCGGTCGGAAGCCAATCCGAGAGAGCCTCCAGCTCGGAGCCGGGAAGCCCGGCGCGGCGGGCCTGTTCGAGCACCAAGGCCAGCCCGCGCTCCGGGTAGAGCAGCGCCTTGGCAATCGCGACCAGCGCGCCGCGGGTCGGCTCGGCGATCACTCCGGCCGCCTCCGCCGCGGCGAACGTTGCCCGCAGGTTGACCATCGCTTCGGAACCCGCGGCATAACCGGTCGCGGCGGGACCGTGGAACACGGTGACCTCGTCGTCGTCGGTCAACTCGCCGCGTCCGAAGGCGGCGTAGATTTCGCCCACGCCCACCATGCCGAACGGCGAGCACTCGACGGCGCGCAACGCACCCAGCGAGGCGGCGCCGAAGACATGGACCCCTTGGTCGAGCGCCCAGAGGATCTCCTTGTGCCAAACCGAGGCGAGGCGGTCGAAATAGCCGTCGATGACTCCGATGCCCCAAGGGCGTTCGCGAGCCGCGAGATACAGGTCGCCCTGTGCCACCGGCGGTCGCCACGATGCGTCGGCCAGCTCTGGAACCTCGCGTCGGCCTTCATGGGCGATGAGCGTCGGGCCGGAAAAGACGACGATCGTTCGTGAGAGGGAAGTGTTCATCTCCCCTCCTCGGTTTTTGTCGCGGCATTTGCAGCCGCCGCGCGAGCTCGCGCGCCGGGAAACCAACCGGGGATGTCGCGAGAGGTCTCCAAGCCCGGCACCACGATCCGAACGACCGGCAGATCGAGGCCTGGATGCGTCAGGTCGACGGCGATCACCTCGGGAAAGCCGGCATCCCTCAGTCGGCTGAGGAGCGCCGAGAGATCCTCTTCGAACGTCTCGGCGGCGAAATCCGGCGCGGCGTGATAGTCGCCAACCGGGGTCGCAAGAAGGACGCTCCGGCGCAACCGGTCGAGAGCGTCGGCGTCGCGCCACGCCTCGTACTTGCGCAGCGGCATGTCGTCCCGCGCTCCGGCGATCGTCGTGAGACGGCTTTGGGCCGCTTCGGTCAACGCCCGCAACAGGGCGACTCCCCGGCTCGGATGGCATCCCATCCCGCCGCCGGCGCCGCGAACTTGAAACGGATCGGCCTCGCGGTCGAGCACCAGGGCGCGAAACGTCGGCACCCGCAGATCGGAGGTGATGTCCCACACGGCGACCGCCACCCCGGCCCGGGCGTAGAGATCGAGGACCTGGCGGCAGAGCGGATCGTCGATCGTGTCCAGGTCCACACGCGCTTCGTCCTCCGCCGCTTCGCCGCTCAGCTCGGAAAGGGTGTTGGCATCCCGTTCGATCACCTCGCACAAGCCGTGACCGATCGCTTCGAGCGCGTGGTTGCCGGAGGCGAGGCCGTTCGACGAGAAGGCGAAGCAGCCGCTGCCGGGAGGCATCGGCCGGGTAGTGTCCATGTGGACCAGCTCGTAGGGAAGGAGGACCGGCTCACCGGTCGGCAGGTCGACTCCCTCGATCCAGAGTGTCTTCAGCTCATCGTGAAAGATTCCGGCGGTGGTGCGCGGCAGGCCGTCGAGGTTCGCGACCCGATGGGAAAAACGCAGCTGGTTATGGGTCGCCAGGCGGACCGGACGATCGATCCGCTCGGCGTGCCAAAGCTCGATCGCCTCCATCAGGCCGGAAGCGCGAGCGGCGGCGAGATCGAGCCCTTTGCCCTGCGAGACCGCGAGAGATCGCGAATTCGGCCGGCAGACCATCACGACCGGCAGGCCGATGACGTCGAGACCGGTGACGTTGGCGACCCGGGTGATGCCGAAGATCGGCGCGAGCCCAGAGATCCGCTCGACCGTCGCTTGCGGATCGATCGTGCGGTGGGTCCCGCGCCGGAAGGATTTGAGGGTTGCTCCACTCACAGACGAATCATCACACGCCTGGAGGAAGCGACCCGCCGTCCCGGTCTACAGTTCCGGCAAATTGACCAGAGTACCCATGATGATCGCGGCGACCGCGCCGGCAGTCCTGGCTCTCTCCTCGGTCTCCCTGGTGATCTTGCCGACGACCGCTCCGGAAGCCGCCTTCTCTCTGGCGGCCACAGCGGTCCGATCACCAGCCTTTAGCTTCTCGATCTTGCCGGCCCCGCCGAGAGTAACCTTGTACACCACGCCTGAGTCGGTAACTACGATGAGCCTGTCGGCCATTTTAAATCCCTCTCGGATCAAGTCCTGGTGCGTGCGCCGTTCGACTTCTAACCATCGAGCAAAGGCACCTTGACGAAGGTGCCCATGATCACCTTGGCGGTCGAGATCGTGGCGCAATTTTCGCCGGCATCCATCAACTTTTGTACGGCGGCGACCGTACCGGCAACCGTCGTCGGTGAAATCGATTCGCCCGCGGTCGCACCCTGCGGCACCAACTCCACGACCTCACCGGGATCCCCTAGGGTGATGCGATAAACCCTGCCGTCGTCGCCGACGATTACGATGGTGGACATTTCAAAACCCTCCTGGTTCGATTCCCTGCGAGTCTCGACGATCAATACTTGGTGGTTCCGCCGTCGCCGATCAATGGCAAATTGACGAACGTGCCCATGATTGCGAACGCCTTCTCTCCTGACGCAGCGGCTGCCTTTTGCTCGCTCTCCGGATGGACGTCGGCGATCAACACCCCTTCGGCAGCCTTTCTCTTGGCGGCGATGGCGTTAGGATCGGTATCCGGAAGCTCGGTAGATGCACTCGGATTTCCCAGCGTGACCTGGTACACCTTGCCGGATTCACTGACGATGAAGAGTGTGTCGGCCATCTCAAAAGCCCTCCCGATCGACTTCTAGTAAGTACGTTCAAAGTGCGGCATAACTCACTCGACGGTAGCACAGGCTTGGGTACGCCTCAAGATCAACAGGCTCAATGCTTTCAATGGCATTTAGCCATGCGGCGATGCGACAAGATCCGACGCGGCTCAGAGGCTCATCAAACCGAGCTCGGCGCGTTGCGCGAGCCCCGGCGCACCCTGGGCGCGCGAGACTTCGAGCGCCTCGGTGAAGAGCCACCGCGCCCGTTCCGGTTCGCCTGCGGCCAGCTCGGCTTCGAGGCAGAGAAGCTGCGCGCGCCAATAAAAGCGCGGTCCCAAAAGCTCGGCTAGCGCCCGGGCTTCGGCGAAAGCTCGTTCGGCGTCCTCCCGCCGGCCGAGGTAGATATAGGCGTCGATCAGGAGGGAGAGAAAGTAGATCTCCGAAAGCCGGGCGCCCGACGTGCGGTACGCGGCCAAGCCCTCCAACATGCGACGCAGGCCCTCTTCTCCGCGCTCCGGATCGTCGCTCTTGACCAGCGCCCAGCCGAGCTGGAGGTTGCCGAGCGCCACGGAGGAGAAACCCTTCTCGGTCGATAGCGCCAAGAGGTCTCCGGCCAGCTCCGCCACCTGCTCCGGTTCGCTGCGCAGCTGATGCACCCAGCCGGCCGAAGAGAGCGCGTCGGCCAGGCTGAAGGGGTGGGCGATCACGTCGCGGGCGGTGCGGATCGCCGAGGCGCAACGCTCCGCCGCTTCGTCGGGGCGCCCCAGGTGCCAAAGGGCGACTCCGGAGATCGCGAGCGTCGTCACTGCGACGTCCAATCCGGTGATGAAGGTCGGAGTCCGGTCGCGGGCCGGCGAATCGAGCGCCAGGCCGGCCTCGAACTCGGCGAGCGCAGAGTCGAACTCGCCAAGGAAAAGCTGGGGCATTCCGGCGCACAGATGGGCCTCGAACTGGAGCGCGCGGTCCTTCCGGCCGAGCGCGATCTCGTTCATCCGCCGCGCGAACTCCAGGGCGGTTTCAAACGAGCAGCGCACCAGATGGAAAGCCCAGAGGCCGCGGAGCACCCAGAAGAGTTGCGGCGCCTCTCCCACCTGGGTACATAGCTCGCGGGCCCGGTCGTAGTTCGCCTCGACCTCCGGCGCCGCGTAGCCGCGGGTGGCGATCAGGGCGGGGCCGAGCATCGTGCGCAGGTCCAGCTCGGCTCGGTCGCGCGGCGGCCCCGCAGGTAGCGACTCGCAGAGCTTGAGCGCGCGTTCGAGATGGCCGATCGCCTCCAGATTCGCCGAACGCTCGGTCGCGCGCCGGCCCGCCGAGAGCCAATAGGTGATCGCCCGCTCGGCGATTCCGGCCTCGGACCAGTGCTGGGCGACCAGCTCGGGCCGCCCTTCGGCGAGGTCGGGGAACTTCTCCTCGATCGCCCGCGCGATCCGCGAGTGATACTGCTGGCGGGTGCTCTTGAGCAGCGACTCGTAGGCCGCGTCCTGAATCAACGCATGGCGGAAAGAATAGGTGATCGCCTCGGCCACCCCGCGCTTGTAGAGAATTTCGGCGTCCACCAGCTGATCGAGGCCGCGCCGCAGCTCGGCTTCGGGCTGGCTCGAAACCGCGCGCATCATGTCGAAACTGAACTCGCGGCCGATCGCCGCAGCGAGTTGCACCAGCTCGCGCACCGAGGCGAGGCGGTCGAGGCGCGCCATCAGCGAGTCGTGCAGGGTCGCCGGAATCGCCAGCGGCGGCAGAGGCCCGTCCAGCTCGTAGCGGCCGTCGATCGGATGGAGCAGGCCGGAATCGAGCACCATCCGGGTCAGCTCCTCGACGAACAGCGGCACGCCGTCGGTCTTGTCGATCAATTGGCGCAGCACCTCGGGCGGCAACGGCCGGCCCTCGGTCCGTTCGAGGATCAGCTCTTCGATCTCTTCGTTGGTCAAACGATCGAGAGAGATCTGGCTGGCATAGGCGCGGCCGGCCCACGGCAGCACCCTGTCGGGCCGAAGGGTGAGCAGGATCAGCAGCCGGGTGGTCGGCGCCTGGCTCACCAGCATGTCGAGCAGCTCCTGCGTCGACGGATCGACCCAGTGAAGATCTTCGATGAAGAAGACCACCGGCCCCTTTTCGGCCATCGCCAGCACCAACGCCACGAGGGTTTCGAGCGTCCGCTCCTTCTGGCGAGGGGGCGACAGGTCGAGCGGCGGGAAGCGGTCGGTGATCTGCAGGCCCAGCATCGAAGCGAGCAGGGGAATTTCTTCGCCGATCAAGCCGTACGGCCGCAGGCCCTTTTCGAGCCGGGCGATCGTGGCGTCGATCGACTCGTCCGCGCGGAGCCCGAACACCCCCTGAAGCAGCTCGACGACCGGCGCGAGCGCGCTATGGGTTTGATACGGCGAGCACCGGCCGTCGAGCCAGGTGCGGATACGCCCGTTCGCCTTGTCTCTCAGGTGCTGCACCAGGCGGGACTTGCCGATCCCCGCCTCGCCGACCACCGCCACCACCTGGCCGCGTCCTTCGCAGGCCCGGTCGAGGCAGCGATCGAGCGCCACGGCATCGCCCGTGCGCCCGACCAGGGGCCGCAGCCCCTCTTTGCGCTGGACCTCGAACGGGCTCACGAAGCCGCGCCAGGCGATCACCCGGAAGACCTCGATCGGCTTGGTGATTCCCTTGAGCTCGCGGGATCCGAGCGACTCGCATTCGAACAGCCCGCGCAGCAACGGGTAGGTCTTGCCGCTGATCGCCACCGTTCCCGGCTCGGCGATCGCCTGGATGCGCGCCGCGATGTTCGAAACCTGGCCCACGACCAGGGTCTCGCGCGTGTCGACCACCGGGTTCGCGATCCCGCGGCCGGTATGGATGCCGACCCGCACCTGGAGTCCAACCCCGTGCTTCGCTTCGATTTGGGTGCTGAGAGCGGCCACCGCCGGAACGATGTCGAGCCCGGCGCGCACCGCCCGTTGCGGATCGTGCTCCAGCGCGGCCGGAAAGCCGAAATAGGCCATCAGGCCGTCGCCCAGAAGTTGCGCCACGTGGCCGCCGTAGCGTTCGACGGCCTCCGAGCAGACCCGCTGGTAGCTTTGGACGACCGCGAGCAACTCCTCCGGCTCGAGCCGGTCGGCGAGCGCCACCGACCCGACCAGATCGCAGAACAGGACGGTGACCGTGCGCATCACCTCGGTGGCTACCGTGAAAGTCGAGGTGATCGACTCGACGGTGGTCGTCGGGAGCGAAGGGAAAACCGGCTCGGGGGCGCCGCCGAGCAGCGCTCCTCCGCAATAGCCGCAGAACCGAAGGGCGTAACCGGCCGGCAGCTCCGCCTTGCAGCTCGGGCAGGCAAACGGAAGAGCTGCCCGGCAATGGCCGCAGAACCGAAAGCCGGGAGGGTTGTCGTTCTGGCAGCTGGTGCAGCGCATGGGCGTCAGAGAATCCGCGTCGGAGCGAGATCGTCGTCAGGACCCGGATGAGACACCGAAAGAGTGCGGGAGCCGAGGTGGATCTCCTCCAACAGCTCTTCGAAACGCGGTTCGCCGCGCAGCGGATCGAATACCGGCCGGACCCGCAGCCAGGCGAGGTCGGCCGCGCGCCAGCGGATCGCACGGGAAAGTTCCTCGATAGCGCTGCCGTTTTCGCCCAGCGAAGTATGGACCTGCGCGAGCAGTACGGGCGAAACGTAGTCGGCGCGGGATCGCACCTCCAGCTCGTGCTGAATGCGCCGCGCCGGTTCGAGCCTTCCCGCCCGGGCGTAGGCGCAGGCGAGCGCCGAGCGCATTTCGATCGCGCTGCCCGAAAGCTGGGCCGCATGTTCGAGCGCGCCGATCGCCTCGTCGTGGCGGTCGAGTTGGGAGAGCGCCTGACCGCGGAAGAAATGGGCGACGGCGAAGCGGGGATCGAGCTCGATCGCATGGGCCAGCTCGTCGAGCGCCTCCTCGAACCGGCGCTGGAAGATGAACACCAGGCCGACGCTCGCGTGGATCGCGAGCGACAGGGGATCGAGATCCTCGGCGATCCGCAGCTCCTCGAACGCCTCCTTGAATCGGCCGCAGGGGGCGAGGACGTTCACCGCGAACCAATGGTGGGCGGTCGGATAGCGCGGATCGAGTGCGATCGAGCGCCGGAAGTCGTCCTCGGCGCCCTCCCAGTCCCATTCGTAGACCGCCTCTAGGCAGGCGAGCGAGGCGTAGACCTCGGCGCTCTTGCCGTCCAAGCCCAGCGCCTTTTCCGCCGATTCGCGAGCGCGGGGCATCACCTCGTCCGGCGCCGCCGCGCCGTAGATTCCGAGCAGCAGGTGGGCGTCCGCGAGACCGGCGTAGGCCTTGGCATAGCCGGGGTCTTTTTCGGTCGCCTGGCGGAATAGCTCGATGCTCTTCTTGAGCCCCGACTCGGTGCGCTGGTTCCAGTGGAAGCGCCCTTTGAGGTAGAGGTTGTAGGCCTCGAAGCCGCCCGCGGGCAGCACCAGGGGGCCGGCCTCGGCGATCAGCTTCGGCCGCAGGGTCTCGACGATCGAGCGGGCGATCTCCTCTTGAATCGCGAAGATGTCTTCCAGCTCGCGGTCGAACCGGTCGCTCCACAGCTCGAAGCCGTCCGCGGTGTTGACCAGCCGGACCGTGATGCGCAGGCGCGATCCCGCCTTGCGGACGCTCCCTTCGAGCAGGGTCGAGACCCCCAGCCGGTCGCGCACGGTCCGCAGGTCGGCCTCGCCGTCCTTGGTCACCTCGAACGTCGAGGTACGCGAGGCGACGCGCAGGCCGTCGACCCGCGACAGCGCGGAGATCAGCTCCTCCGCGGTTCCGTCGCAGAAATACTGCTGGTCCTTTTCCGCGCTCATGTCTTTGAACGGCAGGACCGCGACCGAGGGTTGCGGCCGGACCGGCGTCTGGCTGGGAAACGCGGAGGTCGGACCGGTCCAGTTGTCCGTCTCTTCCAGTTCGCGAATCAGCTCCTCGGCGTTTTGATAGCGGTGCTCGGGGGATTTTTGTAGCGCCCGGGCCACGACGTCCTGCAATCGGCCGGGGACGTGCGGCGCCGCGTCGACCAGTGGTTTCGGATCGAGATGGAGGACGGCGTAGAGCGCGGCCTGCGGATGGTCGGCGCGGAACGGTTTTCGCCCCGAGAGCGCTTCGTAGAGCACCACCCCGAGCGACCAGAGGTCGGCCCGGGCGTCGATGTCGTCGCCCCGGGCGTGCTCGGGCGACATGTATTCGACCGACCCGACGATTTTGCCCACGTGGGTGACCGGCGTGCCCCCGACCAACTTCGCGATGCCGAAGTCGAGCACCTTGACCACGCCCTCCTTCGTGATCATCAAATTGGCCGGCTTGACGTCCCGGTGGACGATCCCCTGCTGGTGGGCGCGCGCCAGACCGCGCGCCGACTGCGCCACCAGGTTGGCCGCCTCGGAAGGAGACAGAGCTCCCTGCTTGAGCCGCGCCGAGAGGGTCTCGCCGTCGTAATAGGCCATGACGATGAACAGCTGGCCTTCTTCGGTCTCCGCGATCTCGAAGATTGTGCAGGTGTTCGGATGGTCGAGCGCCGAGGCGGCGCGCGCCTCTTGGAGGAAGCGCTGATTGGTCTCGACGGAGGGGCTGACGTGGGGCGGCAGAAACTTTAGCGCGACCTTACGGCCGAGCTTCAGATCCTCGGCTTTGTAGACCACGCCCATGCCACCTCGGCCGAGGCGTTCTAAGACCCGATAGTGAGAAACGACCCGGCCGATCATGTTCGGTTCGCCCGGAAGGAGGGCAACCGCGACCCCGAACCGAGGGGTTTGCCGGGCTGCGACCTACGATCCGAAGCTCTGGAGCTCCTTCTTTAGCGCGGATCATAGCAGCGGTGCTTGCCGCCGGGCCGCAGCCGGCCCTAAAGAGTCTTTGACCTTACTGCACGTCGCCGGTGATCACGACTTCGAGCTTCGGAATTTTCTGGCTGTCGGTATGTAACACCAGGTTCGCGGTGAAGGGCCCCTTCGGCGCATCGGGCGAGAGGGTCAGGCGGATCATGTACTCCCGGCCGTCCTGAATCGCGTCGAACACCGTTTCGAGGCCCTTGCCGCTCATCGGGTTGTCGATCGAGGTGAGCTTGATGTCCTCGGTCGCGAAGTTGCGGACGTTGAGGGTCTTGGTCACCTTCTCTTTGACCACGACCTTGCCGAAGTCGCCGGCCGGCGGGGTGACCGCGACCACCGGGCGGACAAAACCGGAGATCGGGATCTGCACCAGCTTCTGCTTCGGGTGGGTGGTGTGAACCGTCAGATAGTCGGCCAGGCTGCCCACCGGAGCGGCGAAATTGTCGAGCGTCATCTCGATCTGCCACTGCTTGCCCTTGGCGTCGGGCAGGCGCTCGGTGTCGCTCGCCTGATGGAACGTCGCCTTCAGGTACGGAAACGGCGAGACCACGTCCGTGACCGCGAAATCGGAGCCGTCCGGCGCCCAAATGCTTTGGATGATCACGCCCGCCTTCGCCTCGCCCTGCACCGTCAGGTAGCGCGCATAGCCGGGCTTGACCTGGATGTACGGCTCGACCTTCGCCTGGATGGTGAGCTGGATGCGCGGGTTGTCGGTGTCGTTGGTGTAGACCGAGATACCCTTGGAAATCGGGCCGTTGAACGTCGTGGTCTCGACCACCGCGTGGACCTTGCCGGTCTGGCCGGGTGCCACGCTCTTGTCGAACTGGGCGACCGTGCAGCCGCACCCCGGCTCGACGCGCTGGATCTCCAGCGTCGCCTGGCCCTCGTTCTTGATCAGAAAATCGTGGACGACCTGCTCGCCCTTGGCGACCGTTCCGGCGTCGAAAGTCGCCTCGACGATGACCGCTTTCGGCTTGGTGGTCGGAACCGGGGTGTCGGCCCCTTTCGCCGCGGCGGCGAGCGGCAGAGCGAGGCACAGCGTCAAAATGGCGGTCTTGGTGCTTCGGTTCATAGCGGCCTGCTCCTTGGCAAGGGACTGATATCACCCACGGGTCGAATAGGTGGATGCTACACTCTGTCGTCCCGAATCGAACCTGATCCAACCTCGTTTTCTCAAACCCTGGACGCCGTGACGACTCCGACTCTCAACGTCTATCTGATCGCGATCGGTGGCACGGGCATGGCGCCGCTCGCGTGCCTGCTGCAAGAGCAGGGCCATCACGTCCGCGGCACCGACGGGCCACTCTACCCGCCGATGAGCACGCTGCTCGAAGCGGCGGGCATCCGTCCGGAGGTCGGTTGGGACGTCGGACACCTCTCGCCCCGGCCGGATCTGGTGGTGGTGGGCAACGCGGTGCGCCGCGACAACCCCGAGGTGGTCGAGGCGGAGCGGCTGGGAATCGAGCGCCTGTCGATGCCCGAGGCGCTCGCGCGCTTCTTTCTTTCCTCGCGCCGGCCGCTGGTGATCGCGGGAACCCACGGCAAGACGACCACCACGGCGCTCGCCGCCTGGGTCTACACCCGCTGCGGGCAGAACCCGGGCTACCTCGTGGGCGGCGTCCCGAAGGGGCTTCCCGCGAGCTTTCACATCGGCACCGGGGACCGGTTCGCGATCGAGGGGGACGAGTACAACGCCTCGTTCTTCGATCGCGGTGCCAAGTTTCTCCACTACCTGCCCGAGACGCTGATCCTCACCAGCGTCGAATACGACCACGCCGATCTCTACGCTTCGCCCGAGGCTCTGCGCGAGACCTATCGGCGACTGATCGCGCTGCTTGCCCCGACCGGTTGCCTGATCGCTTGCGGCGACGATCCCCACCTTCGCGCGCTCGCCCAAGAGGCCCGCTGCCCGGTGGTTCTCTACGGCCTGGGACCCGAATGCACGCTCCGGCCGCTCGCGCCGATCGAGGCAACCGCCTCCGGCAGCCGTTTTCGGGTGGCCGATCCGGGGGGCGCTTCCAGGGCCGGAGGGGGGACTGAAACGGGAACCACCGAGGTCGAGATTCGCCTGGCGGGCGAGCACAACGTGGCCAACGCCCTGGGCGTCTGGGCCGCGGCCCGGCGTGACGGCCTACCGGTCGACGAGGTGAAGGCGGCGCTCGCGAGCTTCGAAGGAGTGAAGCGCCGCCTGGAGGAGCTGGGAACCTTCGGACCCGCTGGAGCTCCCGGAATCACCGTGGTCGACGATTTCGCCCATCATCCGACGGCGGTCGAGAAGACCCTCGGCGGTCTCGCGCAGCGCTACCCTGACCGGCGCCTGATGGTTCTGTTCGAGCCGCGGAGCCTCACCGCCGGCCGAAGCTTCTTCTACGACCTCTATAAGACCGCTTTTTCCCGCGCCGGCCGGGTGCTGTTCGCCCCGACTTTCCACGCCGGGCGCTTGACCGACGAGGAGCGGCTCGATTTCGCCGCGCTCGCCGCCGACCTGAACCGCTCGGGGGTGAGCGCCCAGGTGTTTCCGACCAACGAAGCCCTGCTTGCCGCCGCCCTCGCGGAAGCGAAATCGGGCGACGTGCTGATCACCATGTCCTCCGGAGCGTTCGAAGGAATGCCGGGCAAGCTCGTGGCCGCCCTCGGCGCGACGGCTCCGCCCTTGCCCCGACCCCTTCCTTGACGCACAATACCGGCCGTGCGATTCCGTCCCATCCATGGCATTCTCGCGATCGGCCTGTTCGTGGTCATCGGGTTGATTGCCGAGCTGGCGCTCGCCGGTCGGCTGGGCAAGAACGGCTTCGAGCGGGTGAGCCCCGGGCCGGACCATCAGGTCTCGATCGACGTGGGCAAGCTCAGGCCTCTGCAGGTTCGGTTCTACCGGTTCTTGAACTCGGCGAACCAGGAGGTCAAATTCTTCGTCGGCCGGGACGCCGAGGGCACGGTCCAGGTCGCGTTCGACGCGAGCGAGGTCTGTTTCAAGACCAAGCGGGGCTTCAAAGCCCAGGGCGAGTGGGTGGTCTGCAGGAAGTGCGACAAGTCCTTCCGGCTCGCCGGGATCAACAACGGGCATGGGGGGTGTGAGCCGGTGCAACTGGCTCACCGCGTAGAAGGGGATCGGGTCCTGATCGCCGAGCAGGACATGCTGACCGGGTGGCGCTACTTCCGGTAAGCTCCTTTAAGTACCCCTAGACAAGTTATTTGGAATCAGCGTTTTGACCGGAGCGGCCGGGTGTTGTATCTTCCGAGCGATCCAATACGAGGTCACCCGATGGGTTCAGCCGATTTCATCCTCTACGAAGAGGAATACGCGAGCTTGGAAGAGGCGCTCCGGCGTTTACGCCAGGAAGCCAACGCCAAAGCCGTCTTCCTGATCGACAAAAACGGCCAGCAAATCGCGGCCGCGGGGGAGATCGAGCAGTTCGACGCGACCTCGCTCGCCTCTCTCACCGCCGGCAACGTCGCAGCGACCGACGGTCTCGCCAAGCTGATCGGCGAGCGGGAGTTCTCGGTCCTGTTCCACGAGGGGCAGCAAGACCACATCCACATCTCGATCGTCGCCAAGCGGGCGATCCTGGTCGTCATCTTCGACGAGCGGTCATCGCTCGGGCTGGTGCGGCTGCGGGTGAAGAGGGCGAGCGTCGATCTGGAGCGCATCTTCGAGACCATGCTGCAGAAGGGGGAGCGAGGGGATTCTTCGACCGGCCCCGCGAGCCCATTTTCCGAGATTACCGACGAGGACATCGACGCTCTGTTCAGCGAGTGACGGCTGGGGTTTGCGCCCGCGACGTAACTTCTCTCGCTCTCGCATCCTTCAGCCGCCCAAATCGCCGACCGAGGTTGTACGACCATGACGTTCATCAACTACGCCAGCAAGGAGATCAACTGCAAGATCGTCTATTACGGCCCCGGGCTCGGGGGCAAGACGACCAACTTGCAGTATATCTACAATAAAACCTCGCCCGATTCGAAGGGCAAGATGATCTCGCTCGCGACCGAGGCGGATCGCACCCTGTTCTTCGATTTCCTGCCGCTCGATCTCGGCAGCATCCGGGGCTTCACCACCCGATTCCATCTCTATACGGTGCCGGGCCAGGTGTTCTACGACGCCAGCCGTAAATTGATCCTGAAGGGTGTGGACGGCGTGGTCTTCGTGGCCGACAGCCAGGAGGAGCGGATGGAGGCGAACATCGAATCGATCCGCAACCTCGAGGCGAACCTGAAAGAGCATGGCTACGATCTGCCGACCATTCCCTACGCGCTCCAATTCAACAAGCGGGACCTGCCCGGCGCGTTGGCGGTCGACCAGATGTATCGGGTGCTGAATTACAAGCGCGAGCCGACTTTCGAGGCGGTGGCGACCACCGGAATCGGCGTCTTCGACACTTTGAAATCGGTCGCCAAGCAAATCTTGATCGAGCTGCGCAAACGATAGTCCCAGGAGAGCCCCAGAGAAGATGGCCAAACGTTGGCAGAAGGAAGACCTCTCGTACCTCAAACGGTACGGCAAGACGAAGAGCATCGACGAGCTCGCCGTCCGCTTCAAGACCGACGAAAAGACCGTGCGCGCCGCCTTGATCGAGGTGGGCGTATTGCCGGCGCCGAAAGAGAAAGCGACCGTCGCGTTCTCGCGCCCGGCCGGGCCGCGCCCGGAGGCCGATCCGCTGGTCGAGCAGCTGACGAAGGGTCTCGCGCTGCTGCAAAAGCAGGAGTGGGCCAAGGCCGCCGCCGAGCTCGAAAAAGTGATCGCGGGCGACGAGCCGTCGCTCACCGCTCGGGCGAAGCAGTTCCTCGCGATCTGCCGCCAGAAGCTCGCGGAGGCGGGTGCCCCCTCGGGCGACTCGGCCGAGCCCAACGATCCGTTCCTCGAAGCGGTGATGCTGCGCAACCGGGGCGACGTCAAGGCCGCTTTGGAGCTGGCGCGCCGCGGCGGTCGCGACAAGAAGGACGAGCGGTTCGCTCTCCTGGTAGCCTCGATCCACGCCGCGGAAGGTCGCCTCGACGAGGCGGCCAAGGCGCTCGGCCAGGCGATCGAGCTCAACCCCAGGAATCGAGTCCATGCGTTCCACGACGCCGACTTTGTCGAGCTTCGACGGCACCCCGAGCACCGCCACCTCTTCGAGCTCCCCTAGGCGCGCGCAGCACGCCGCGGGGCTCTCCCTGGTCGCGGTCGGCGGCGGCACGGGGCTGTCCGTCGTGCTTCGGGGGCTCAAGCACCACGTCGGGACCCGCCAGCTGCGCCAGTTGACGGGGGTGGTCACAGTCACCGACGACGGCGGTTCCTCCGGCCGCCTGCGCCGTGAGCTGGGCGTGCTCCCGCCGGGAGACATCCGCAACTGCCTGGTCGCCCTGGCCGACGACGAAGCGCTGCTCGCCCGGCTGTTCCAATACCGCTTTCCCGCGGGGGACGGCCTGCTCGGCCATTCGTTCGGCAATTTGTTTTTGACCGCGCTCACCGGCATCACCGGCGATTTCCACCAGGCGATCCTCACGGCGGAATCGATCCTCTCGGTCCGCGGCAAGGTCTTTCCCGCGACCTTGACCGACGTGGTGCTCCGCGGCCGCGGCGTCTCGGGCACGCTCTACCAGGGCGAATCGGCGGTCGGCGGCTCGAACGAGCGTCTGGAAGGGATCGAGATCGATCCGCCGGCCCCCCCGGCTTTTCCGCCTGCGTTTTCGGCGCTCGAACGGGCGGATCTGATCCTGCTCGGCCCCGGCTCGCTCTACACCTCGATCCTGCCGAACCTGCTGA
>JBDTZG010000044.1:0-47187 GCA_040005235.1 Acidobacteriota bacterium
AGGCTAGTGTATCGCCGTGGGGCTTTTCCCGGGCTCGCCAGGCTCCATCCGGGCGCTTCCTTGCGGCGAAAAACAGCCAGGCTGGAGCCTGGCGCGCCCAGGGCCCGCGGTCGAGACGTTTGGCTCAAGGGGAAAGAACTCTCCGCCCGCGACAACCCTTTTGGCGATGGCGATCTCACGTCACCTGCGATCAACTCGACTAAACTCAATGCCCGAGAGATACCCAAGGAGACACCCTTATGCGTCGCCCCGCCTTTCGCCTCACCCTCTTGATCACCGCTGCCCTCCTACTTGCCACTGCGCCGGTTTCCGCACGCACCAAGAAATCCCCCACCGAGCCCGGCACCTATCGCGACTGGAAGGACGAGATCGACCGGGTCGAGATTCTTGAACCGTTCCGGCTCGCGGATTACGACCTGGTGGTGGTCGAGCCGCTCGACGGCTCGAAGACCGACCTGCCCGACTCGGACGACAACGCCTTCGCCCCGGTCAACAGCGCCTTGTCGCACGCGACGAGCCCGTATGTCGCGGGGCTGGACGAGCGGATCGGCCAACGCATCGAGGTCGTCGAGGCGAGCCGCGACGAGATCGATCCGGGGAAGAGGAAACTGATCCTGCGCGGCAAGGTCGAGAAGATGGACCCGGGCTCGCAGGCCGCCCGATACTGGGTCGGGTTCGGCGCGGGGGCGGCCAAGACCGAGATCTCGGGCGAGCTGTTCGACCCGGAGAGCGGCAAGGTGCTGGTCAAGTTCGACCAGGAACGCCGCTCCGCCGTGGGCGAATTCGGCGGCGACTACGAAGAGCTGATGGATCGCAACCTGGAGCAGATCGGCGGCGACGTCGCGTTCCTGCTCGCGGCGTTTTAAGGCCGGAGTCCACAGCCCTATGTGCGGCCGCTATACCTTGACGACCCCGCCCGAGCTGATCGCCGACCTGTTCGGAATCGAAGGGGTTCCCGTCTTCGCGCCGCGCTGGAACGTGGCGCCGACTCAAGAAGCAGCAGTCGTGCGCGTGCCCGGCCCGGGCGCGAAGCGCCGGCTCGATTTCCTGCGCTGGGGGCTGGTGCCCGCCTGGGCGGAAGACCCGTCCATCGGCAACCGGATGATCAACGCCCGCGCCGAGACCGCGGCCGAAAAACCTTCGTTCAAGCGGAGCCTGCAAAAACAGCGCTGCCTGGTGCTCGCCGACGGGTTTTACGAGTGGCGGAAGGACAGCAAGGTCAAGCAGCCGATCTGGACCCATCGCGCGGACGGCCGGCCGTTCGCGTTCGCCGGCCTCTGGGCGAGCTGGCGGCCGAAAGGCGCGCCGCGCGAGGAGCCGGCGCTAGAGACGTTCACCATCCTCACCACCACGCCGAACGAGCTGATGAAGCCGATCCACGACCGGATGCCGGTGATCCTGGCGCCCGAGGACTACGACCTCTGGCTCGATCCGGGGGTCGCCGACCCGGCGCAGGTGACGCCGCTGCTGCGCCCAGCACCCGAAACCGGCTTTGAAACCCGGGAGGTGTCGCGCCTGGTCAACAGCCCGGCCCACGACGCACCGGACTGCTTGGAACCGCTGGTGGCGGAGTGATCGCCGGGTGATCCTTTGGAGACCCGGGCGGCGGCGACGGCGCCCGGACGGTCCTTCCGATCGAGCTTTTCTTTCGCCGATCTGTCTCGGTTTGCCCTTCTCGCGCAACTCTTCACCCATGAGCTTCCGTTCTTTCCCTCCCGGGGTACCCCGTCTCGTCCGGATCCAGCGTCCATGCCGCGCATCCATCCCGACGAGCTGACGCTGCAAAATCTGGTCGACTCTCTGCGGTTGGCTGGACTGGACCGGGCCCTCCTGCACCTTGCCTCTTGCCCGGATTGCCAAACCCGAACGCGGGTGCTCGCCGGGGCGGATGCCGGAAACGCCCGGCCGGCCGGGCGCGTGCTCGCCTGGCCCGCGCGCCCCGACTATGCCCCGGTGCTCGGTCGCGGCTCGCACGATCTGCTGCAACGGGCGGCGGCCTTCGCGCACGAGCGGACCGATGCCGCCCTGCGCTGGAGCGAGCTGGCGCGGCTTGCTCCCGAGGCGATCGAGGCGGCGCTCGAAGAGGATTCTCGCTGCCGCTCGTGGGGCTTCGTCGAGATGCTGCTTGAAGGGAGCCGCGAACGAATGTCGCGCGACGCGACGGAGGCGGAGCGGCTCGCGCAGCTCGCCTATGCCCAGGTGGCGCGGCTCGACGCCGGCTTCTACGGCTCGGCGCGATTGAACGACCTCGCCGCCCGTTGCCTCGGCCAGATCGCCAATTCCCGGCACGAAGGCCGCGATCTGCCTGCCGCGGAGCGCGCCTTTGCCGACGCCGAGGCACTCCTGCGGTCCGGCACCCGCGATCCCCTCGAACGCGCCGAGCTGTGGAGCCTACGGGCGGCCCTCCATCGGCTGCAGGGCCGAATCCAGGAGGCCGAGCACCTGCTCCAGCGCGCGTTCGACATCTTCCGCACGGCGGGCGAACCGCACCGGGCGGGCCGCAGTCAGGTGGGGCTCGCCGACCTCGCGCACCTCGCGGGGGACGGCAAGCGCGCGATCGAGCGCCTGCGCAATGCTCTGCCAATGATCGATCCAGCGCAGGAACCCGGGTTGGAGCTGATCGCCCGCCACAACCTGATCTCGTTTCTTGCCGAAGCCGGTCTCTTTCTCGCCGGCCGCCGGCTGCTCGCGGAATCACGCGCGGTCTACCGGCGCTTTACCGCGCCCCGAGTGCAATGGCGACGGGCCTGGGTGGAAGGACGGATCGCCGGGGGCCTGGGCCAGCTCGCGACCGCCGAGCGGGCCTTCCGGATCGCCCGCGAAGGTCTAGGACGGGAGGGACTCGCCCGCGACGCCGCGCAGGTCGCGCTGGAGCTTGCCAACGTCCTGCTGCGCCAACAACGAGGCCGGGAGGCGGGCGAGATCGCGGAGGCCGCCGACGCGCACCTGCGGGAGACGGCCGAAGGAGACGGAGCTCGCCCTCTCGCGCCGAGCCCCGACTTTCCTTTCCTCGGACCGGGCCGCAGCCTGTTTGCGGGTATCGGCTGAGGGCCACGCTCCCAGGAAAGGCAGACCCCTACTCCCCGAAGTCCAACCTACCCGGCAGCGCCCCTTCCAGCTCGAGCAACCTCTGCTTCATGGGCAGGCCGCCCGCGTAGCCGGTGAGCATGCCGTTCGCGCCGATCACCCGGTGGCAGGGGATCACGACCCCGATCGGGTTGTCGTGGTTCGCCATGCCGACCGCGCGCGCCCCGCCGGGAACCCCCAGCGTCCGGGCGATCTCGCCGTAGGTGGCGGTGGCTCCGAACGGGATGCGCAGCAGCTGGGCCCAGACCGAGCGCTGGAAGTCGGTGCCGCCGGTGCCGGGGGAGAGCACGCCGAGCGGCAGGTCGAATTCGCGCCTTTTGCCCGCCAGGTACTCGTCGAGCTGTTTCTGGGTTTCCGGCAGCGGGGGTGCGTTCGGATCGTCCGTCGCGTCGGCCCAACGGCGGGCCCGGGCGTTTTCGCAGTCCTCTCGCGAAACCCGGTTTTCGAGGCAGATCAGCTCGCCATTGCGCGCCACCGCGAGCAACCAGCCGAGCGCGCTGGGAAAGATCGAGAAGGAGGTTGAGCCGGCCAATTCGCCCACCGAGTTTCTCTACTAGAACCGCCGCATCAGGCCGACCACGATGCCGCGCACTCGGACGTCCGCGGCCGGGACCCGAATCGGCGCCATGGTCGGATGGGCCGGTTGCAGGCGGACCATCTCGCCTTCCGGGTAGAAGCGCTTGAGCGTCGCCTCGTCGTGGATCAGGGCGACCACCATCTCCCCCGGCTCGGCGCGCTCGCGCCGCTGGACGACGACGAAGTCGCCATCGTGGATTCCCTCTTCGATCATCGACTCACCGACCACCCGCAGGACGTAATGGTCGTTCGGCCGGGCATTCACCAGGAAGGTCGGCACCCCCATCTTGTCGGCCTTGCGCTCGTCTTCCACCGCTTCGAGCGGCCGGCCGGCGGCGATGTTGCCGAAGAACGCGACCATCGGCTCGGGCTGGCCGAAATCCGTTCCGGGGATCGCCCGGATCAGTTCGATGCCCCGCTTCTGGTTCCAGTCGCGGTGCAGGAAGCCTTTCTGCTGCAACAGCTTCAAGTGCTTGTACACGGTGCCGTACGAGCGGTAACCGAAACGCTCGCAGATCTCGCGATGGGTCGGCGAGATCCCGTGCTTGCCTTGGAATTCCTGGAGGAAGTCGAGGATCTTCTTCTGGTTCTCGGTGAGGTACGCCGGACTCGTAGTCATGGGAGAAGGCTAGCGCAAACAAGGCGGAAGGCGCAAGAGTGCGGCGGAACGGGACCTTACTCGCCTCCTCGCTCCTTCGGGCGCCTTCGGCGGCAGCCGGTCGCTGCGGGGCCAGCAAAGTCTCGTCCCGCCGGGGTGTAAAGAACCCTTTGCACCTTCCTTGACACCTCCGCGACGCCGCTCCTACACTCCGAGCCGTCTACCTCGAATCCGGGGCGCCCGCATCGCGGCCGATCCGCCGTTCGCTCCGAAAACCCATACCATGACCGCCACGCCCGAGCTCAGCTTCGAAAGCCATACCTTGCCCAACGGCCTTCGGGTCGTTCTCCACTCCGACCGGTCGCTGCCTCTGGTGACGGTCAACCTCTGGTATCACGTGGGCTCGAAGAACGAGCAGCCGGGGCGCACCGGATTGGCCCATCTGTTCGAGCACATGCTGTTCCAAGGCAGCGCCCACGTGCCGACCAACGGCCATTTCCGCTACGTCCAGCAGGTAGGCGGTGTGGCGAACGGCTCGACATCCCACGACCGGACGAACTATTACGAGACGCTGCCGTCGGCCCACCTCGACCTCGGCCTGTGGCTCGAATCCGACCGTATGGGGTTCCTGCTTCCCGCCCTCACCCAGGAAAACCTCGACACCCAGCGCGACGTGGTGGTCAACGAGCGGCGCCAGCGGATCGAAAATCAGCCCTACGGCCAAGCGAGCGAGCGCCTTTACGCCTTGCTCTACCCGGAGGGCCACCCCTATCGCTGGCCGGTGATCGGCACGCTCGAAGACATCGTCGGCGCGACGATCGACCAGGTGCGCGCCTTTTTCCGCACCTATTACGCGCCGAACAACGCGGTGCTGACGATCGCGGGCGACTTCGAGCCGGCCGAGGCGTTGGAGCGGGCCGAAGCCTGGTTCGGCGAGATCCCGCGCGGCGAGGCAATCCCGCCGGTGGTCCTGCCGAGCTATCCGAACGGCCGCCCGGAGCGCCCCGAGGAGGAACGGCGCGACGTGTTCGCCGACGCCGTCCTGATGCCGCGGATCTACATCGCCTACGCCACCCCGCCCTACGGCAGCCGCGAATGGTACGTCGCGGATCTTCTGTCGTCGCTTCTGACCGGCGGCAAATCGAGCCTGCTCTACAGCGATCTGATCTACGACCGGCAGATCGCCCAGGAGGCCGGCGCCTGGGTCCACCTCGGCGAGGCCGCCGGGACGTTCACTCTCGTCGCGACCGCGCGGCCGGGAGTCGCTGCGGAGGAGATCGAAGCTCGGCTCGGAGGACATCTGGAGCAGATCGCCGCCGGCCGGATCGACGCCCAGGCGCTCGAACGGGCGCGCAAACGGGCGCTCACCGATTATTTCGGCAATCTGCAGCGGCTCGACATGCGGGCCGACCTGCTGGCCCGACTGACGACGTATTTCGGCGATCCCGGCGGCGTCGCCCGCGAGTCCGAGGCCTACAGCACCATCTCCGCCGAGGAGATCTCCCACTTCGTCGCGACCTGGTGCCGGCCGGTGGATCGCGCGAGCCTGTGGATCGTCCCGAAGGACGCCGCATGAGCCCGATCCGCCGCGACGACGCCCCGCCCCCCACCGCGGCGCGCGGATTCCGCTTCCCCGCCTTCCTCAACCGGCGGTGCAAAAACGGTCTGCGGATCTACGCCGCGCGGGTCCCCAAAGTACCGCTCGCGACGCTGGAGCTGGTCTTTCCTGCCGGGGGTCATTGGGATCCCCCCGGCATGCCCGGCTTGGCGACGCTCTCCGCCTCGTTGATCGACGAAGGGACGGCGGGCAGCTCGTCGCTCGAAATCGCCCGCCGCGCCGAGGATCTCGGCGGTTATCTCGCCAGCTACGCCGAGTGGGACTACGGCGCGGTCGAGGTAGGCCTGCTCGCGAGCGAGCTCAAGCCCGCGTTCGACCTGTTGACCGAGGTGGCGACCGCGCCGATCTTTCCCGAGCGCGAGATCGATCGCCTCAAGAAACTCCGCACGACCGAGCTCGAACGCCGCCGCTTCGAGCCCGGCACGCTCGCCGACGAGTTGCTCGCCCGGGTGCTCTATCTCGGCACGCCGTACGCCGAATCGCCGCTAGGCACGATCGAGAGCGTCTCCCGGATCGGCCGCGACGAGGCGCTCGATTTCTTTTCCCGCCACTACCCGCTCGGCTCGGCGACCCTGATCGCGGTCGGCGACCTCGACCCGGAAGCGCTCGCCGCGGAGATCGAAGAGAAGCTGGGGCGGAGCCCCACCGCGCTCGCGCCGCCCGCCACCGAGATCGTGCCGACGAGCCGGACGGGCACCACGATCCACCTGATCGACCGGCCCGACGCCGCCCAGACCGAGCTGCGGCTCGGCCATGCCGCGGTCGGCCGGCGCCATCCCGACTACGTGCCGCTCCTGCTGCTCAACACGCTGCTCGGCGGCAAGTTCACCAGCCGGATCAACTTGAACCTGCGCGAGCGCCACGGCTTCACCTATGGCGCCACCACCCGGCTCGGAGGACGCCTGGGTCCGGGGCCGTTCGCGGTCTCGACCGCCGTCGCCACCGAATCGACCGGCGCCGCGGTGCGCGAGGTGCTGTTCGAGCTGGAGCGCATCCGCACCGAACAGGTTTCCGAAGACGAGATGGAAGAGACCCGGCGCTACATCATGGGGGTCTTCCCGTATTCGTCGCAGACTCTCGGCGACGTGGCGAAAAGGCTCGAAGTGCTCTCGATCTACGATCTTCCCGACGACTATTACGACCACTACCTCGAACGGATCGCCTCCATCGATCGCGCCGAGCTGCTCAGCCTCGCCCACCGACACATCCGCCCCGAGGAGATCGCGATCGTCGCGGTCGGCCCCGCCGAGCAGGTCGGACCCCAGCTCGCCGCGCTCGGGCCGGTCGAAGTGGTTTCGCAAGGGTAGCGCCTGCCCGTGCAGGACCGCCGGCAGGCTCAACGCATAAGAAGCAAGCAGGAGAATCGACATGGAAACCCGCAGCCTCGGCCGTACCGGCTTGAAGGTCTCGCCGCTCTGCCTGGGAGCCATGATGTTCGGCGCCTGGGGCAATACGGATCGGCAAGAGTGCATCCGCATCATCCACCGCGCGCTCGACGCCGGGATCAATTTCATCGACACGGCGAACAACTACTCGGCAGGCGAATCCGAGGAGATCGTCGGCGAAGCTCTGGCGCAACGCAAAGCGCAGCGCGACGAGATCGTGCTCGCGACGAAAGTCTGGTCGCCGATGGGACCGGGGGTCTACGATCGCGGCCTGTCGAGGAAGGCGATCCAGCAGCAGGTGGAGGCGAGCCTCCGGCGCTTGAAGGTGGAGACGATCGACCTGTACCAGACCCACCGCCCCGATCCGACGACACCGCTCGAAGAGACCCTAAGGACGCTCACCGACTTGGTACGCCAAGGCAAAGTCCGCTACCTCGGCTGCTCGACCAACCATTACGAAGGGCCGGGACCGTGGGAAAAGCGCTTCGCCGCCTGGGAAATCGTCGAATCGCTCTGGCTCTCCGGAAAGAACGGCTTCGAGCGTTTCGTCTGCCTCCAACCTCCGTACAGCATCCTGCGCCGGACGATGGAACTCGATCATTTCCCGATGACCCAGAAGCACGGACTGGGCAACATCGTCTGGAGTCCGCTCGAAGGGGGTTGGCTGACGGGCAAGTACCGCCGCGGTCAGGCGAACCCGGCGGACTCGGCGCGCGCGGCCAACTGGGTGGGCGACATCGAAAACCCGAAGTTCGACCGCCGGCTGGAGATCGTGGAAAAGCTCCTGCCGCTCGCCGAAGCCAAAGGAATTTCGCTCGCCCGGCTGGCCAACGCCTGGGCGCTCCGCAACCCGGCCGTCACCTCGATCATCGTCGGCCCGCGCACGATGGAACAGCTGGAGGACAGCCTCACCGTCCCCGACATCGAGATCACGGCCGAAGACGCGGCGGCGATCGATGCGCTGGTGCCGCCGGGGACGTCGGCGCTCTAAGGCAGCGTGCTATCGTTTTTCCATGCTCCGGCGCATCCTTTCGAAGTCGGCCGACCAGATTCGGGCCGAAGAGCGCACCGCGCTCGACCGGCTCGCGGCGGCGCTCGGGACTTTCGACGCGGGAGCCGACGACGTCAAAACGCTCGCCGCCTCCGCCCGCCAGCTCGACGAGCTGTTCTTGCTGGTGGTCGCGGGCGAGTTCAACGCGGGCAAATCCGCGTTCATCAACGCTCTGCTCGGCGGCCGCATCCTGGAAGAGGGACCGACCCCCACCACCACGCGCATTCACGTCATTCAGTACGGACCGGAGGTTACGCGCACGGAGGTCGATGGGCTGATCGACACGGTCGCCGCCCCGGTCGAGCTGCTGCGCGAGATTCGAATCGTCGACACGCCGGGCACCAACGCGATCCACCGGGAACATGAGGCGATCACCCGCGATTTCGTGCCCCGCTCGGACCTGGTGCTGTTCATCACCTCGGCCGATCGGCCGTTCACCGAGAGCGAGCGTGCGTTTTTAGAAGCGATCCGCGACTGGGGCAAGAAAATCGTCCTGGTGCTCAACAAGATCGACCTGCTCGAAAAGCCCGAGGATTTGGCCAAGGTTCTCGCCTTCGTCTCCGACAGCGCGCGGAAGTTGCTCGGTTTCGCCCCCGAGCTGTTCCCGCTCTCAGGGCGGCAGGCGCTGCGCGCCAAGGAATCGAACGACGAGACACTGCTTTCCACCAGCCGTTTCCCCGCGCTCGAAAAGTATCTGGTCGAAACGCTCGACGAAAAAGAACGCATTCGCCTGAAGCTCGGAAACCCTTTAGGCGTGGCCGCCCACCTGGTCGAAAAGTACCTGGGCGTGGCCGATGCGCGGACCGCCCTGCTCGCCGACGACGTGACGACCCTGGACACGCTCGAACGGCAGCTCGCGCTCTACAAAGAAGACATGGCGCGCGAGTTCCGCTTTCGGCTGGCGGATGTCGACACCGTCCTGCATGAGCTGGAAAATCGCGGCACCACCTTCTTCGATGAGCGGCTCCGCCTGGGAAAAGTCTTCGACCTGTTGAACAAAGAGAAGACGCGCAACGATTTCGTTCGCGAAGTGGTTGCCGACGTGCCGAAGGCGATCGACCGCCGGGTGCACGAGGTGATCGATTGGATGGTCTCCTCCGACCTGCGCCAGTGGCAGGCGATCCTGGAGCATCTGGCGAAGCGGAAAGTGGCCCACGCCGACAAGATCGTCGGCGACGCCGGAATGGGTTCGTTCGAAATCGACCGCAATCGCTTGCTCGAAAGCGTCGGCCGCGCCGCGCAACGCTCGGTCGAGAGCTTCGATCACGCGGCGGAAGCGGAGCGAATTGCCGAATCGGTCAAAGGCGCGGTCGCCAACACCGCCCTGGTCGAAGTGGGCGCTCTCGGCCTAGGCGCTCTACTGGTGCACCTCGCGGCGACCGCCGCCGCCGATTTCACCGGCATCGTGGCAGCCGGCACGGTCGCGGCCCTCGGCTTCTTCATCCTCCCCAGCCGCCGCGAAAAAGCCAAGCGCGAGCTGCGCGCGAACATCGAAACCCTGCGAGAGAAATTGATGTCTTCCCTGACCGGCCAGTTCGACCGCGAGATCGAGCGCAGCCTGCACCGGATCGACGAGGGGGTAGGGCCGTATTCGCGCTTCGTCCGGTCGGAACGCACGCATCTCGCAGGGACTCGCGAGGAGCTGGCGCAGATCGACGGCGTGCTCACGCGATTGGCGGTCGAGGTAGGCAAGCTGTAGCCCTACGGCTTCCTAAACGATCTCCCGCAAACCGAGAGGCCCGCGGACCGTCGCTCCCAGGCGGGGCGTCTTCCCCTCTTCAATCCGCGCATCCATCCCGAGCGCGCCGAGGATCTTCGTCAACCGTTCGGGCTCCGGGTGGGTGAACGACAACGACTCCAGATCCAGCGCATGATCGAGCGCCAGGGCCGGATGCTGGGCCGGGTCTCGCCAGCGGATGAAGAACGGCACCAAGCCGCCCTCGGTCTCCCCAGGAAACAGCATCCACCATTCGAGCAGCGACCCATCCAGACGTCGGCGCGAGCCGGCGGTGATTCCGGAATGGGGCACTCCCAAGGATTCGAACGCGGCGGCGATCGGAACGAGGTCGTCCGTCCGCGCGGCCCAGGTGGCGAGCTTCGGCGTCGTACAGGCGGCGAGCCAGGCGAAATGAGGTGCCAGCCTCATGCCCTCCGGATCGGGAGCGATGACCTCCAAGTAGCGCGTCCCTCCTAACCCCGCGAGCGCATTGTGGGTCCCGAGCCCCGAGTGCCGACCGCCGGGGGTGGGCGTGACGCCCAGGTGATGGGCCACCCAAGCGACGCCGGAGGCAAGATCAGGGGCACCGATCAGGAGGTGGTCAACGTTCATGCCCACCCGCCGCCCCAGAGCGTCGACCGTCGCGGCGAGATCGGAGGCATAGAGGCAGGTTTCGAAGATTCGTTCGGCGCGCGGCATGATGGCGAAGATTCTAGCCCGGCCGGCGGATCGTGTCGGATACACTCTCCCGCCATGACCCCAGAGCCTGAGCAGCGCCTTTCGACCTGGCAAGCCCTGGTCCGTGCCATGACGTCTTGGCGGACCGCTTCGGTCTCTCTGATGTCGTTCTCGTCCGGTCTGCCGCTCGGGCTCGTGTGGATCGCGATCCCGGATTGGATGACCAAGATCGGCGTCGATCTACGGGTGGTCGGCCTGATCACGCTCGCGCAGGCGCCGTGGACGTTCAAGTTCCTCTGGGCGCCGCTGATGGATCGCTATGTCCCGCTCCAGTGGTTGGGCCGCAGGCGGGGGTGGATCGCGATCGCCCAGGTGGCTCTGTTCGCCACCACGCTCTCTCTCGCTGGAGTCGGCGGCCATCCGGATACTCCGTGGGTCGTGGCCGCACTGGCGCTCGCGGTCGCCTTCTCCGCCGCCACCCAGGACATCGCGCTCGACGCCTATGCGGTCGACGTGCTGCGGCCGGAGGAGCAGGGTGTGGCGGTCGGCGCGCGCACCGCGATCTACCGCGCGGCGATGTACTTGGCGGGCGGATTCTCGATCACGCTCGCCGGGATGACCTCGTGGCCGCTGGTTCTGGTCCTGCTCTCCGTCTGCTACCTGCCGTTGATCGCGATCACCTGGAAAGCGCCGGAGCCGGAAGGTCAGTCCCCAGCGCCGACGACGCTGCGCGAGGCGGTTTGGCTGCCGTTTCTCGGCTTTCTCTCGCGCCACCGGGCGCTTGAAATCCTGGCTTTCGTGCTGTTTTACAAGTTTGCCGACCAGCTCGCGCAGACGCTTCAGCGTTCGTTCCTGGTCCAGGCCGGCTACAGCGACTTCGATCGCGGCGTGGCGCTCGCGACCGTCGGCCTGTTCGGCAATCTGATCGGCGTCTTCTTCGGCGGTGCGCTCACCACCACACTCGGCCTCGGCCGCTCGCTCTGGCTGTTCGGCTTCCTCCAGATCTTCTCGAACTTGGGGTACGTGATCCTCTCGGTCCAGCCTGGTCCGAACCGTTGGCTGATGTACGGCGCGATGGCGTTTGAAACGCTCGCCTCCGGCATGGGAACGGGGGCCTATGGCGTGCTACTGCTGCGCCTCACGCAGAAGCGCTTCTCGGCCACGCAATACGCCCTGTTCTCCAGTCTATTCGGCCTGCCGCGCCTGCTCTCGGGACCGATTACCGGATTCTTGGTCCACGCGATCGGCTGGACCGACTTCTTCTGGTTCTCGATCTTCGCCGGCATCCCGGGCATGATCCTGCTCGCCCGCTTCGTCCCCTGGGGCCAACGCGAGCCGGAGTTCTCGATCGAGCCGCCGAAGTTCAAGGAACCGCTCTCCGCCGCCCAGCTCGCCGTCCGCGGAGGGATGGGAGCGATTGGAGGATTGGCGATAGGAGCGTTGATCCGCGCGACCCTCCGCGCCCTCGAAGGAGTGAAAGACGGCAAACCGTTCGCGCCGATGGCGGAGCTGCTCACTTTCCTTCAACCCATAGACCTCAAAGGTTGGATGTCGCTGGTGGCGCTGGTCACCTTCGCCGCCGTCTGCGGAATGTTTACTGCGGCGGTGGTCGCTGCCCGGCACGGGGCGGGGGCCGAGGTGGAAGCGGCGGCATAACGGGCGAAACCACCGGGCACTCTCGGTCGTAAGATGGCTTGGACCGGAGGTCTAAGCACATGCCCCTTACCCGTTCGTCCCGACACAAAATCATCGCCGGCGTTTGCGGCGGCCTGGCCGAGTGGCTCGGCTGGGACGTGACGCTGGTGCGCATCCTCTACGTCGCCATCTCGATCGTCTCGGTCGCCTTTCCCGGAATTCTGGCGTACGTGATCCTCTGGATCGTGATGCCTGCTGGCTCTTAACGAGGGTGTATCGAAGACACGGCGCGCAACGGGCATCGCGCGGCACTCCATTTAATGAACCCGCGGATTGACTTTTCGCTACCGCGCCACCCGGAACCGATACCCCTCGATCTCCTCGAACGTCCCGCCTGCCCGCCGCCCTTCGAGGCGCAGGCGATACTCGCCCGCCGCGAAGTAGTCGTGGGGGAAGGTGAGGAGGATCACTTCGAGGGCGTTCGGATGGAGGGAGTCCGCCGCGAACAGTTTCTTTCCCGCGGCGTCGGTGAGGGTGGCGCGGTAGCTGGCGAAACCCGCGGCGTCCCCGGCGTCGAGCGCGAGCTGGACGATGCCCTGGGTTTTCCGGAGATCGAGCTGATTGGCGGCGCCCGGCTCGGTGCCGCGCAGGTGGGTGAGCAGCAGGAGCTGCGTGTCCGCCGTCGGGGCCATTGAGGCCATCGGTGCCATTGGCGCCAGCGATTCGCCCGGCGGGTTTCCCGAGGGGGAGCTTTGCGCGAGTTGGGTTTCGAGCCGGCGCGCCTTTTCGTCGCTCTCTTTAGCGAGGCGTTCGCTTTGGGCGAGCCGCACCGAGAGCGCCTTCCTCTCCGCCTCTCCCAGCTGCGCCCGGCTGCTCCAGGTGGCGGCTTCTCGTTCGAGGTCCGCGCGGCCCTGCCGGAACCAGGCAAAAGGCAGAGCCGCGCCAAGCAGAAGGGAGGCGGCGAGCGCAAGCCCCAGTGCCACGGGGCGACGGGGGAAGCGGAGAAGTTTTCCCGGAGCTTCGGTCGGGGTCACGGCGGTCGCCGTCTTCGATCCGTCCGGCGCAGCCGCCGACTCGGCCTGCATCGCCTGAAGGCCCCGCTCGAAGCGGCGTTGGTGATCCAGCTCTTCCTGGCACGCGGCGCAGGCGAAGAAGTGTTCCTCGAAAAGCGGTTCCTCTTCACTGTCGAGCCGGCCGGAGCGGTAAAGCGCGATGAGACCGTGCTCTTGGACGTAGGCGTGGTCCATCGGACTCAAGCTCCCGCTCGCGAGGTGGCCAGGGCTTGCGACGCGAGGTGCAAGAGCAGGCCACCGAGCCAGAGGAGAGTCGCCGAGGCCTGGGTTGCGCCGCGCGTCTCGGCGCGCGCGAGATACAGCTCCTTGTAGCGCTGGCGGGCGCGGTGGAGCACGCGATGGAATTGGACGCTGGTGAGATCGAGATCGCGGCAGAGGCGGTCGCGGTCCTCGTCTCCCAGATAGAAGCGGAGCAGCAACTCGCGGTCGCGCGCGGTGCCCAGCTCGCCGATCACCGCGCGGGCGAGCGCCGCATTCTCGGCGGCCAACAGGTCGTCGAGCGCGCCGCCCAAAGTCGGGCGATCGAGATCCTCGGGCGGCGCGGGTTCAGTCTTCCGCCGCGCGGTCTTCCGGTAGTGCTCGGTCGCGAGATTCTTCGCCAGATGGGCGACGTAGCCGGGAAGCTTTTCCGGCTCGCGAACCTCGCCGCGGCGGAGCTTTTCGATCAACAGCCGGAAGGTGTCCTGGAACAGGTCCTCCTGCTCGTCGCGCCCTCGCGCGTGGCGGTCGAGCAGGAGGGCCACGGGGCGGCCGAAGCGCGCGAACAGGCGTTCCTCGGCCCGCGGATCGCCCGCGCGAATTGCGGCCAGCAGCGTGGCGAAATCATCCGTCTCGTGCCCCCGCGGCTCCAGGTTTCGGTCGGTCTCGATGGCCGGAATGGTACCACGCGACTCCCAGAGGTTCGGGTCAGTTGCCGACGCCGTCCGCCCCCCAGACCGAGACCTGATCCGGATCGCCGTACGTAGCCGAACCGTAGAGCGAGGCATAGGTGGTTTCCCCCGATAAGTTTTTGGTCGACGAGAAAGAGATGTAGAGGCGCAGGGGCTGTCCTTCGTACCAGCCGGTCCACCGGAGGGTATCGCCGACAAAGAGCAGCGCGAGCGGTTGACGGTACTCGTCCTGTTCTTTGGATGAGAGCTTGGTCGTCTCTCCGTCGAGCACGGCGAAACCCATGCAGGTCTGGAACTCCCCGTCGAGATAGGGCGCCGTGTCGCCGAGTGCTTCATTGCCCGTGCCCAGGGCGATCGTCCACCCCTCCTGGAGCCAGGGGTTCTCTCCGGTGACCCATCGCACTCGCCAGATTCCCACAAAATCCTTGACGCTGGTTGCCATCGGATTCTCCTCGTAAGCGGTCGCATCGCAAGGTTCTCACTCTTCCCGGAAGTGGGACGAGCGGGCAAATTCTCGCAGGGCGCAGGGGGCAGGGGCCTAGTCGCCATCCCCCAACAGCACCCAGCCGGCCCAAAACGCCGGATCGCGGGTGCGCCGCCCGGCGGCGATTTCGCGTTGGGCCTTGGCAAGCGCCGCGGCGGGCGCCAGGCGATCGCGCCAGAGTGCGCGGTAGAAATTCTCCATGAATGCGACCGCCGCGCGGTCGTCGACCGCCCACAAGCTCGCGACGACCCGCGAGGCTCCGGCATAGAGAAAGCCGCGGGCGAGTCCCACGAGCCCCTCGCCGCGGACCTCCTCGCCCAAGGCGGTCTCGCAACCGGAGAGGACGACCAGGTCGGCGCCCAGCTTCAGACTGAAAATGTCGCGCAGATGGAGGAAGCCCTCGATCTCCTCCCCCGCCGGGGTATAGCGCGAAAGGGCAAGGCCCGAGAGGGCGGGATTCGCCGCGTCGATCACGCCGTGGGTCGCGAAATGGAGCACGCGGAAATCGGCGAGCCCGCCCTCTGCGAGCGCCAGGCGCGCGGCGGCAAATCCAAAGAGCTCCCGCCGTGGATCGCCCGCGGTTGCCGCAGGCGCGAGCGCCACGATCCGCTCGACCTCCGCGGCGCTGCCGGCCAAGCGCTCGAACGGCTCGCCCCGGTCCGGGATTTTCTCCTGGCTGCCTCCTTCGGCGATCGCTGCCGTCTCCTTCTCCGTCATTCCGATCGGGAGCGAGAGATCTGGGGGGTGGGCGGCCTTGAATCCCTTCGCCAACCGCGGGTCGTCGGTAGCAAATACCGGATCGGCCAGCGCCGCAATCAGGCCGTGGGCGGGCGCCCGGCTCGCCGCCCGTTCGCGCACCGCGGCGAGCGCGGAAAGCGAGGGCACGAACGAGATCTCGTGCTCCGCCACGAGCGGCCGGCCGGTGCCCGGAACCCCGAGCGCCGCCCAGGGCAGGTAGGCGAGCGCGCCATCGGTGACGATCACGATCCTTCGATGCTCCGTGAGCCTGGCCGTGACCGGTCCGAGCAGGCGGTCCCCGAGCGTACCGAGCCCCTTCTCCTCCGCCTCGCGCTCGGCCGGATCGAACCGGCGCAACGAGCGAAACAGTTCGAGCGCCGCCCTTTCCAGCTCGCGACGCGGCGGAAAGTCGAAGCTTTCGATCCGCCCGCGGACGAGGCTCCAGAGCGTGCTTCGCTCGGCGCCGAGGTGGAAGACCAGGACCAGCGTTTCGGCATCGAGCGTCGCGGCGATTGCCTGCGGATCGAGCGCGGGCGGGTCGAGCAGCGCTCCCACGGCCGGCGACTGTGCGCGGGTTTGGGCGTCGAGCAAATCGAGCTGGGTCGAGATCTCCGCCGCCTCCCGCGCGAGCTGGGCGCGGATCGCGTCGTTTACGTTGCCTGCCGCGCGTTCGGCTTTCGCTGCCAGCCGGCGCGACAGCTCGGCGCGGGACGCGGCGCGCGCCGGATCGACCGCCGCTTCGAGATCAACGCCCGCCTGCGCGAGCAGCTCGACCAGCGCCCGGCCGCGCGAGCGCTCCACCTGGGCGAGCGCGCGGGCGCTCCATCCCGTGCCGGGGTGGGCGCGATCGAGCGCCAACGCCGTTTCGATCACCTCTTCCGAAACGCCGGTCGCTAGCGCGGAGAAGCTGGTCTGCGCCTCCGCTCCGGCCAAATGGACTCGCTCGCTCTCCAGGCCCAAAAGCGCGTCTTCGAACGATTGGAGCGCCAACGGGAGATCTCCTTCGGCGCGCGCCAGGCGACCGAGCCCGAAAAGCGCCTTCGCCTCGCGCCGCCTCTGGCCCAGGGCCCGCGCGAGAGCGAGCGAGCGCTCGAACGGCGGACGCGCCTCGGCGTAGCGGCCAGCCGCCAGCTCTAGCTCGCCGAGGCCGTTTTCCGCATCCGCCTCCTGCGCGCGATCGCCGATCGCGGCGAGCCGTTCGAGCGCCTGGGCGAACGTCGACCGCGCCGCCTCCGCCTCGCCCCGGGCGGCCTGCCCCTTCGCCTTCACCGACAGCCCCACCGCTTCGCCGCGCCGGTCGCCCGCCGCGCGGTAGAGCGCGAGCGCCCTTTCGATCCGGGTCGCCGCCTCCTCCGCGCGGCCGGCGTCGGGCGCCCTCGGCGCCGCGACCACCGCGAGAGCGAGATTGAGCGAGGTCGACGCCTCCCCCGCGGCGTCCCCCGCTTCGCGCCAGAGCGGCAGCGCGGTCTGCCATTGCGCCTCGGCCGCCTCTGGTTGGCCGACCTGTTGGTAGGCGAGGCCGAGGTTGTTCCTCACCCGCGCCTGCCAGCGACGATCGGCGAGCAGGGTGAATTTGGCCAACGCCTCGCCGTACGCCGCGATGCCGGAATCGAAACGGCCCAATTCCTGCTCCAGCAGGCCGAGATTGTTGAGCGTGCGCGCGCGGCCCAGCTCGTCGCCCACCCGTTCTTGAAGCGCCAGAGCCAAGCGATAGGCGGAGAGCGCACTTTCCGGCTCGCCCAACACGTCTTCGATCCTCCCGGCGGAGATCCACGCCGCGGCTTCAAGCGCCGGGGCTTGCGCCTCGGCCAGCGCCCGGCGCGCCGCGCCATAGCAGGCCCGCGCGGCGATCAGATCGCCCGCAACCTGCTTCATCCGGCAGAGATTGCTCTGGGCGACCGCCTGATTGAACGGATCGCCGTTTCCTTCGGCGAGCTTTTCCGCCTGTTGAAACGACGTGCGCGCCGAGTCGTTGTCTCCGAGCAGCAGATGGTCGAGCCCGATCTCGTTCGCGAGCGCCGCGGCGAGCTTGCCGTCCGTCTCCAGCAGGAGCGGTAGAGCTTCGGCGCCCTGGGCGAGCGCCGCCTTCGGCTCGTCGACCAAACGCGAGACCACGGCGAGCGAAAACAGCGCCCGCGCCTCGCCGGAAGGATCTCCCGCGGCGCGAAACGCGCGGAGCGCCTCGCGGTACGCCGCGAGCGCTTCGCGCCAAGAGGCCCGGTCGCCGCGGGCGTAGAGAGCGCTCGCGCGATCGATCGCCGCCCAGGCTTCAGTGATGTCCGCGGCCGGTGTTTCCAGGCGCATGCAGATCTCGCCGGCCGGGGCGCCGATCTCACGCGCCTTGATTGCGATCGCAAAACCTGAGGTTGGCTGCGGGAGCCAAGCCGATTCCTCCCCCTGCCGATCCTGCGGGCTGTCAATCGTCCTCCCCGGACCTTCCCTGCTCTCGGCGACCTGGATTTCGATGTCGATGCCGCGCTGCTCGACCGCGAGGCGCAGAGGCTCTTCGCCCTCACTCGCGATCACGACGCCGAGCGACGCCTCGGCCGAAAGCGTGCGGCAGACCCGCTCCCCGAGCCCGAGACGCAACGACTCTCCCCGGATCGGCCCTCCGCTTGAGGGCACGATCGCGAGGAGAACGGCCGGCACAAGGAACGAACGTGCCTTAAAACGACAGATTCCGCGCATCGAGATTCCGGTAGGAGGGGAGTATACGGCCCTCCCCTCGAACGCGGAATCTACTGCTCGTAGCCCTGGTAGTTGTTGGTCGAGCAGTTGACGATCACGGTCGAGCCGTTCAAGCTGAGCGACCAGGTCCAGTCCGCCTCGTTGTCGTTGTCATTCGTCCGCCAGTTGCAGGCGGGCATGACGACCGACATCCCCGAGCAAACCTGGTCCTTGGTGTTGTTCGCGGTGCAGTTGCTCGAACCGGACGTGATCAGGGTCTGGCAGGAAGGGGAAATCGAGTACAAGAGATTGCTCGGCAGACAGAGGTAGTTGCCGGCGTTCTTGGGCTGGAACGTGGCGCCCGCGCAGGCGGAGCAGCTGCTGCCGCTGCCCGCCGAACAGGAGTGAAACGAGGCGGCGACATCCGTGACCCGATATCCGGCGGTGACGCTGCTGTTGTTGAAGCCGTTCAAGAACAGCTTGGCGCAGATGTTTTGGCTGCCGGCGTTGGCGATGCCGCCCACGAGAAACAAACCGAGAACCAACGATCCTGCCCAGCGCGCGCTTTTCATACGATTTCCTTTCCCTGAGCGCCGCGGCATTGCGACGCTGTTGACCTCTTCACCCCAGGTAGTGGGATGAAGGTGGCGGAAATCGCACCTCTTGAGAGGAAGCCTTGCCCAGAGCATTTCGGTTCGTCCCCATCCACTCTTTCTCTCGCACTCTCTCAATAGATATCCCGGTCTTTATACGATGCTGAGCTTCGGCTCGGCTGCGTTACAGGCCGACGGCACGCTCGTCTCCTTTGGCCGGGGCCTTCCCGCCGAGTTTCTGAGAAAACGGACACGCGAGCGTGGGTCCCGGGCGGTTTGGCTCGCTCCGGCTCGTAACGCGCACCGTTCTTACCAGGAAGCCCGGCTCGGGTTCGGCATTTCGCCGCCCCACCATGCCGGCTCGAAAGGAAAACGAGATGAAGAGGAAGAGCTGCGCCCTGAAGCTCCACCGCGAGACCCTGAAGGCACTCGACAGTCGGACGCTCGAACCCGCCGTTGCGGGCGTCACGGGTCCGAAAGCCTGCGAGTGGAGCGGCTATCAGACCTGCGCTACCTGCGGTGCGACTTGCGGGACGAACCTCTGCTGAGCGAATCGATTTCTAGGTCCCCTGCCCGAAGCCGGTACGGGCAGGGGAATGAAGGCTCTAGCTGCACCACCAGCACGGAGGAATGTGGCTTCATGGGAACCTCCTTCTCGATCCCGCGGGCGGGATTTCGCGACGCGGGGTCCTCGCCTCGCCCACCAGGTCGAAACCTTGCAGTTGCTGTAGCCCAACTTCGGCCTATGCAACCGGAAAACCACAGGCTGATACGCTCTCGGAATGACTCCCCCGCTCGTCGGTCCCGCCGTCGTCCTTGTGCTCGCAGCGCTCTCTCTGCTCCACGTCTTCTGGGGTTTCGGTGGAAGGATCGGATGGCTGGCCGTGGTACCCGAGGTCGACCGCAAACCTCTGTTCGTTCCGACCCAAGCGCAGTCGTTCGCCGTCGCCGCGGGGCTCGCGCTCGCGGCGTTGACGGTCGCGGGTGCCGCGGGAATGATTTCGCTGCCCGTTCCGAAAGGGTTTCTGCGCGGTACGACGTATGTGATCGCCGCGGTCTTCTTACTTCGCGCGATCGGAGAATTTCGCCACGTTGGATTCTTCAAGCGCAACCGCGGCACCCGCTTCGCGCGGCTCGACACGTTCCTCTTCTCGCCTCTTTGCATGGCGCTCGCGGCCGGGGCGTGGCTGGTGGCCAAGATCGCCGTGTGAAGCTCGGCCAGGATGACCGTCGGGCGGCGCCGAGCCGACGCGGTCGAAGGGGTCTCGGCCCGGCACTTTCGCCGGTTCCCGGCCGAGTCTCCCCCCTAGGGAGGGAAAAAGGGAGGCCAATCCCTTTTTGTCTTCCTCTCCCGAGAGGATGGTCTTATAGAAACCGTATCTGTATTATTGGAACGAATCTCGGAGGAACCCCCGGACAGGGCACGGTCGCGATGTGCTCCCGGGCGCTCAAGGCCGGGGCGGTCGACTTCCTCGAGAAGCCCTTCTGCCACGAAACGTTCAACGTGCCGAGCAGCAACAACCGAGCTGACACGCACCAGTCGTTCCGGCTCACCAGGGGCGCCGCAGATCGCGGCGCCCCTTCCTGCCTATGCGGAGTAATGATCGGGTCAGTCCACCAGGTCTCCCGCCCGTTCCGGAGCGATCACCTCGCCGCTCGGCGATGTCCGCGAACCATCGTGCGGACCAAAGAAAAGGAGATGTCTCATGCTATCGATGACGAGAAGCGTAGTTGCCGGTGTCCTCCTCCTGGCGTGCCTCGTTGGATTCACCGTTGCCGCCCCCGCTATTGCCGGAACGGCGGCGCCGTCGGTCGACCGCGAGCCGTGGATCGCGGTGTTCTCGGGCGACCTGGAGCCGAACCTCCACAAGGCCTCGATCTCGATCTGGGATCGCGAGGAGGACGTGGTGATCGCCGGGCTTTCGATTCGCCAGCTGGACGCGCTGCGCGCTCGGGGCATCGAGCCGATGTGGAGCGCCCCGGATCGTGGCGAGGCGATCCACGTCTTGAGCTACGACCGCAGCTTTGAACCGCCCGCCTGGAAGGGTGTGGTCCGCTTCTCGATCAACAGCCAGGCGATGCTCTACCTACTGCCCGCGGGCTTTGACCAGGAGCTGCCGCACCTCAAGTGGCACGCCCTCTTCCATGGCGTACCGCGCGTCGCGCTCTCCCCCGTCCAAAGGCACCCCGCCGACGTTCTGACCGAAGCCGCGGGGCCGGAACCGTCAGCCCCGATCGCGCTCGTGCAGCAGATCGTCGACGCCACCAGCCAGACGAGCTGGTTCCAGTTCGTCCGCGACCTCTCCGGCGATAGCGACGTGACGATCCCCGGTTTCTGCACCAACTGCCGCATCCGCACCCGCGCCTCCAACTACATGTTCCCGCTCAACAACACCGGCACACCCCTCGGCAATCCGTTCGCCAGCGAGTACCTGGAGAACAAGGCGGCCGGCTGGGGTTTCACCGCTCCGAACGCGGCGCGCGAGAGCTACACCTCGGCCAACTCGGGCTGCACGACGCGGCAGGGATCGCAGACCTGGCAGAACCTGGTCTTCACCCTACCGGCGCAGGTCGACTACGCACAGAACCAGCAGGTCATCTTCCTCGTCCACTACGACACCATCTCGGAGAGCGGCGCCAACGACGCCAACAACTCGCCGGGTGCGGACGATGCGATCTCCGGCGGCACGGCGCTGCTCGAAGCGATGCGCCTGTTCAAGGACTACGCCTGGCGCTATCCCGTCAAATTCCTGTTCGTCAGCGGCGAAGAGGTCGGGCTGTGCGGCTCGACCGCCTACACCCGCATGCATCCGACCGCGCCGATGTGGCGCGTGCTCAACATGGACCAGACCGCGTTTGACGGAAACAAGAACGGCCTGATGAACCTTTACAACTGGAGCACCGCGAGCTGCCCTTCGTGCGTCGCGTTCGGCGACGCCTTCGTGCAGGCCAACTCCGACTACGGCACCATCATCGCCCCCGCCAAGATCGTGCGCAATACGACCAAGATGTGCCAGACCGATCACTGCCCGTTCTGGAACGTCGGCGTGACCGCGATCGATCTCAACGAGGATCTGACCAACAACGACATCTGCCCCTGTTTCGATCAGTTCCAGACCTCGACCTGTCGCGACACGATCAACCAGTTCTATCCCGTCGGCGGCTCGGTCTTGATGTTCGACCAGAACTTCTCCTGGCCGACCGAGAAGGCGGCGATCGCGCTGATCGCCCACACCGCCGAGCCGCTCTACGCCTGCCCCGCCGCGGGCGCTTCGGTGAGCGCCACGGCGACCGCGCAGCAGGTAACGCTCGCCTGGGCCGACGTGCCGCCGGTGACCCAATACGTGGAGGAGCGGGCGGCCGGCGGCTGCGCCGGCACCTTCGCCGGGATCGCTTCGACCGCCACCGCGGGGTATGTGGACGGAGCCGTCGTCGCCGGCTCGACCTACGGCTATCGCGTCCGCACCTGTCCGTTCCAGGTGAGCAACTGCGTGGAGCAAACCGTACCCGGCACCCCTCCCACCCAGGTCACCTTCACCTCCGTCGCCGCGCAGGACGGCTGGGTCTTGGAGTCGGGCGAGACCACCAACGTCGGTGGCTCGATCGACGTCAACGCCACTTCCACCAGCGCCTTGCGGTTGGGCGACGACAACAAGGACAAGCAGTACAAGAGCGTCGTCTCGTTCGATACCTCGTCGATCCCCGACGGCGCGACCATCCTCTCGGCGACCCTGCGGTTGCAGCGCGGTACCGTCTCGGGGACCAGCCCGTTCAACACCCATGGCACCTGTTGGGTCGACGTACAGGGCACCACCGGCCTCTCGGGCTCGACGACGCTTCAGACCGGCGACTTCCAGGCCGCGGCGACGGCGGCGCAGGCGACCAGCCTGTCCAATGCCGCGAGCAACGGCACCTGGTCCACCGGGGATTTGAACGCCGCGGGGCTTGCCGTGCTCAACAAGACCGGGACGACGCAGCTTCGCGCCTACTTCAACTTGGACGACAATGACGACACCGGCGCCGACTTCATCGGCTACTACTCCGGCGACAACGGCACCGCCGGCAACCGGCCGCAGTTGGTGGTCACTTACCAGTAGCAGGTGGGTAGTAGCGCCCACGTCCCCCTCGGCCTCCTCCTTAGCGAGAAGGCCGAGGGCTGACCAAACCGAAGCCGCGCAGTTGCTCGAGCAGGTACTCGGCCACTAGCTGATTGGCCAGCGGGCTGAAGTGCCCCGGAATGAGATCGTCGACCGGGTGATCGTTGGCGGCGGCATCGAGGGCTGTCATCGCATCGACCACTCGGTACCTCTTGGTGGCAAGGAACTTTAGGAGCGGCGTGTAGCGTTTGGTGTGCGTGCTGCGCCAGCGGTCGAGATCACCGCGTTCGGGAAAGATCAAGATGACCGGCTGCGCTCCGTCGCGTAGCGCCATCTCGTAAAACGAGGTGAACAGACCGGTGGTCACGCGAAACGCCTCGCCGTCGGTGTTGTAGTACCCGCGGCGTACGATCCCAGTGTCTGGCGAGAGGTGCTCCCTCGCGAGTTTCGCGAGTCGCACCGCAGCGCTGCCGTCGAACGCTCGGGCGCGGAGCCGCGTGCGGTAAAAATAATCGTGGCGTCCCAGCAGCGCGAGCGTCTCGGCAGGGCGCGCCAGGAGGCGGCGGTAGTCTGCAAGGAGCGGTAGCGGGTTGCCGACCAGGATCGGGTCAGGCCGACCCGGCAGGCCCGGTAGATACCGCGGCTTCGCCAAGGGCACCTGACTCAGCGGCATATAGAAGGGCCGGAACACGCTCACGTTGCGGAAGATATTCTCCGACATGAAGCCGATGACCACGATCTGCGGGTGGGCCGGCCTGCCCTCCCGCTGATAGCGAAGGAAGGCCTGATCGAGACCGTAGGCGGGTACGCCGAAGTTCTCGACCGAGAGCCCGGCGTCCAACCGCGCCAGCACTTCTGGATAGGCGTCGCGATCGGCAACGTCGCCGCCGAAGGTGAAGGAGTCGCCGAAAGTCGCCACTCGAACCGCGGGCGCGACCGGTTGCGGACGCTCGGGGTCTCGACGCCGTCCGTCGACGTCGACAGTGGAGAGCTCCGAGCGGAAACCCGGTCGTAGCGTCCAGCCGAGAACCGCGTCGTGCTGGAAGAGCGAGGGACGTCCGGCCAGCAGGTCCTCCAGCAACTCGCGATGCTTCGCACTCAGCCGGTCGACGACGAGCGGCCGGTACTCGATCCCGCGCCGCTCCAGCAGGACCAAGCCGGCGCGCGAACCAAGCTCGACCGCCGCAGCGGTCATCCCGAGGAAAAGCGCCACCACCAGGAGGCGGCGGGCAGGTGTACGGTGCATCGCGTCCGGGAGCCTAGCCCAACTTCGGCGGTTTTGAAGCCCCTACCCGTTCCGAGACCGGGCAGGGGAATCGACTCGCCATGGCACCATCAGCGGCTCGGCCTGCTCCAGGCCTACCCGATCGTCCGCTTCGTCAACGATCTCTGGGTGGCTTGGGGGGACTCAGATGCAGGTGCAGTTGCCAGGGTTCCAGATGTGGCCAGCCAGGCGGCAGCTCTCCGCCGCGAACGGGTCGCAGGGCGCCGGGAAATTCAACGTCTGGTTGAAGGTGCAGAGCCTGAACGCCTGGGTGAACGGCGCCGGCCAGTTCACGTTCGCTATGACGCCCTGGTCGTCCCAGGTGGAGTTCGGCTGGCAGCGGATCTCGCGCTTGAAGTTGGTGTAGTAGTGGCCATAATTTTGGCTGTAGAACTGGTACAGCGGGTAGCCCAGGTTGCTCCCGGCGGGCCACACGTACCCGGCGATCCCGCCGTAGACGTAGTCGCCGCCGTAATTGCCGTAATAGGTCGAGTAGTAGAAGCCTCGCTGTGTGCTCCAGCGGTGCAGCGGCACCTGTCCCTGCAACTGCGAGGTGGAGATGATCCCTACGTTCCCGTCGGCAACCGTGAAACGGCCGAAGCCGTTGAACTCGGCCGGATTCCAAGTCAGGAACGACTGCCCTTTGTAGCCGCCGCCGCCGCCGAAGCGCCTGAGCTCTGCGCCGCTCGCGACGCCGATGTGGTTGTAAGCGCAATCGCCCTGCCGGTCCCAGCCATCGCACAACGCGTGCCCGTCGCCGGACGGCGGCGGCGGCGGTGGCGGGTCCGAGGGGCCACAGCCGCTCAGGCACGAGTTGAGCGGGCCGTCGCATTGGTTGTAGCAGTCGTTCCGCTGGTTGTCGCACCCCCACCAGCCGCTGTTCGAGCAGTCGTAATACTGCTGGTCGCAGTAGCTCGTGCACGAGCTGTAGTCGCTGTAGCAAGTGTCTTGGCAGGCCTGGCCGAAGGCCTGCGGTACGACGAGGAAGAAACCGGCCGCGAGAAGGCTCGCGGCGAGACCTCGGCGAATGCTCCTGGCTTTCATGATGCTCTCCTTTCGCCACGGGTCGATAAAGTGTGGCCTCCTCAACGCGAGAAACCGCGGCGAAAGCGATCAACCAGGCAGCTTGGTGCGGTAGGCCGCGGCGGCCTGGGCGTCGCCGCGGGCCTCGTGGAAGGCGATCAGCCGCCGGCCGGCGGCCACGGTCTTGCGGTGGCTCGGTCCCCGGGTCGTCGCCAGGGTCTCGTAGCCGGCGGTCAGGAGCGGCTCGGCCGCCGCCGCCTTTCCCCGCGCCGCCAGGCACTCTCCGAGCTGACTCTGCGCCTCGGCGGTCCGCCAATGGGCATCCGACAGCGCAACGTGGAGCACCCCCAAGCCCTGGCGCATCAAGGGCTCCGCCTGAGCCGGTGCGCCGCGGGCGAGCCGGAGAGATCCGAGGAGCATCAGCGAGGACCCGACGTCCGGGTGCGCCTCGCCGAGCGTCCGGCGTCGGATGGCGAGGGCCTGCTGGGCCAGGGGCTCGGCAGCCGCGGGATCTCCCTGCTGGGCCAGCAGGTTGGCGAGATTGGCCAGCGCGGTACCGACCCTCGGATGTGTCTCGCTCAAGGTCCGGCGGAAGATGCGCAGTGACTCCTCGTAGAGCGGTCGGGCCTGGGCGAGGTCACCTTTCTCATCCAGGACCATGGCCAGGGTATTGAGCCCTCTCGCGACCTGCTCGTGCTCGCCGCCCAGCAGCCGCCGCCGAATGTCGAGCGCCTCGCGCGCCATTCGCTCGGCTTCCTCGTGCTTGCCGCGCACGGACAGGACGCCGGCGAAGTTGTTGAGGAACAATGCCACTTGGGGGTGCTCCCTGCCGTAGACCCGTTCGCCGACGGCCAGGGTCTCACGGAAGCTCGCTTCGGCGGCGGCGAAGTTCCCACGGTCGCTCTGCAGCATGGCCAGGTTGTTGAGCTCGATGACGATCTGAGGGTGCGGCCCGCCGTAGACCCGACGAAAGATCGCCAGGCTCTCGCGGTACAGCGCTTCCGCCGCGGCGAGGTCCCCCTTCTGCTTCATCAGCAGCCCAAGGTTTCCGAGATTGCTCCCGACTTCTTCATGGTCGTTGCCGTAGTGCTTGCGGTTGATGGCGAGGTCCTCACGAAGCAACGGCTCGGCGGCATCGAATTTCGCGTCCGTGATGAACACCAGGCCGAGGGCGTTGAGACCCTCCGCCACCGCCGGATCGGCGCCGCCGAGCCGCGTCCGGCGCATCTCGATGACCTGGCGCAAGGTGGTCTCCGCGACGCCCAGCTCGCCGCGCGCCCAATGGAGCTTGCCCAGCGCAAAGAGGGTCTCGACCACCTCGGGGTGTGAAGGGCCGAAGACTCGCCGTCCCACTCTCAGCGACTGCTTGAGCAGCGCGAGCGAACGGTCATAGACGCCGAGGCCGGCATAGGAGCGGCCGATCCTGCCGGCGAGCACGGCCTGGAGCTCCGGCTGGCCGACCAGCTCGGAGTTGATCCTCGCCGCGCCGCGCTCGAGGACCTCACGGGCGGTGACGGTCTCGCCGCGTGCCTGGCTCGGATCGGCGACGGAGAAAACCTCCTCCAAGAAGTCCGCCACCTGCACGGCATTGTCCCGCTCGCGCCGGATCTCGTCGCGCTGGCGGGCGAGGCGCACCGCCTGGACGGTCATGCTGGCCGTAAGCCCGAGGAATACCAGGGCGAGCATTGCCGCCACGCCGACGCCCAGCCGATGGCGGCGCGCGAACTTGCCCACGCGGTAGCCGACAGTCGCCGGGCGCGCCAGCACCGGCAGGCCCGCGCGATGACGCCGCAGATCCTCGGACAACAACCCTACGGAGGCGTAGCGCAGCGCGGGCTCCTTGCGCAGCGCGGTCAGGACGATGTTGTCGAGGTCGCCGGCCAACTGGCGGGCGAGCTTCCGCGGGCCGACGGCGCTGCTTGGCCGCTCCGGCTGCTGCTCCACAACCGCTTGTTCGATCGCCCCCACCCGCTCGCCGTTCAGGCGGTACGGCAGGCGGCCGGCCAACAGCACATAGAGCAGGACGCCCAAGGAGTAGACGTCGCTCGCGGTGGTGACCGGCTTGCCTTCCACCTGCTCGGGGCTCGCATAGTCCGGCGTCATCAGACGCTGGCCGGTCGTGGTCTCGGCCGCCCGCAGCAGTGCGCTGTCGCCCAGGAGCTTGGCGATCCCGAAGTCGAGCAGGTGCGGCACGCCGTCGGAGGTAACCAGGATGTTCGACGGCTTGATGTCACGGTGGACCACCAGATTCTGGTGCGCGTACTCCACCGTCGAGCAGACCTGGCGGAACAGGTCGATGCTCTCGCCGATACCCAACCGATGCTCATCGCAGTAGCGGTCGATCGGTGCGCCGTCGACGTATTCCATGACCAGGTACGGAAGCCCTTCGGCGGTGGTGCCGCCGTCGAGCAGGCCGGCGATGTTGAGGTGGTCGAGCGAGGCCAGGATCTGCCGCTCGGCGCGGAATCGCTCGCGGAGGTCGGCGCGCTCCGCGCCGTAGGCGAAGACCTTGATGGCGACGTGTCGCCGGTACTCCCCGTCGGCACGCACCGCGAGATAGACGGTGCTCATGCCGCCCTCGCCGAGCTGCCGCTCGACGGAATAGGGGCCGAACCGGCGCCCGACCGCCGAAGGCGGCGGCGGAGAGACGGCCGGCGCCAGCGCCGGCTGCTCGAGGAAGTCGCCGCTAGCAAAGTCGGCGGCGAGGAGAGACTCGACCTCCCGTTGCAGGTCTTCGTCGTCGCCGCAGCGCCGCGCGAGGCAATCTGCCCGGTCCTCGGCCGGCAGCGCACCGACCTCTGCGAAGATCGTTTCAATCTCGCGCCAGCGCTCAGTGGCCATGCGGTTCCTCACTGGCGAGTCGGCGGTAGAGCCACGCCTTGGCCACCCGCCAGCGGCGCCGGACTGTGGGATTCGAGACGCCGAGCGCGGCTGCGATCTCGGCGTGCTCCAGACCGCCGAAGAAGCGCAGGTCCACGACCTTCGCCAACTCGCCGTCGACCTGGGCCAGCTCGGTCAGTGCTTCGTCCAACGCCACCAGATCCATGCCGCGCTGGGCGGCGAGATCGGGCACCTCGTCCAGCGCCAGCTGCCGCAACTCGCCGCCGTGCTTGCGGTAGCCGCGCCGACGGGCGTGATCGACCAGGATGCGCCGCATCATCTGCGCGGCGATGGCGAAGAAATGCGCCCGGTTGTGCCAGTCCACCTGTCGCTGGTCGACCAGGCGCAGGAAGGCCTCATGGATGAGGTCGTGGGTCTCGAGGGTGTGGCTCGCCCGCTCCCGGTTCAGGTAGCGGCCGGCCAGCCGGCGCAGCTCGCCGTAGACCAGGGGGATCAGCCGCTCGAGCGCCCGCTCGTCACCGCCGCGCCATGCGATGAGGAAACGGGTGACGCCGCCTGGAGATGGTTCGTTCACAACCGATCCGGCAACAGGACGCGGGCGAAAATGTCGCTGCGGCCGTTGCGGACGAGCGAACGGGTCCAGACGACGACTGCCGGACCTTGCCGGGGAGCGGCGATCGCCGGATCGTATTCGTCGCCGGCCGTCGTGGTGTTGATCCGGAAATCCTGGGTGCGCGGCGTGCCATTGGCCGCGAAGGCTCGGCCGAAGATGCCGCGGCCGTCACCGTCGCGGTCCTCCTCAGTCCAGGCGATGACGAAAGGTCCACCGGCCTGCAGAGCAGCCGCCGGCTCGAATTGATAGGACACCTGCTCGCTGCTGAGGCGGAACCACTGTCCCCGGGGCTTTCCGTCCGGAGCGAAACGCTGGGCCTCGACGTCCTCATCGCTCCAGGTCGCTACGAGGCTGCCGTCCTTGCCCATGGCGAGCGATGCTTCGAGACCGCTGCGGCTCGGTATGCCGCAGAAAATCGAGCCCAGACTCTTCAACTCGGAGGGCGCGCCGCCAGGAGGCATCTGCAGGAGATAGCTCTGAAAGCAATACCCCGCCTCCTGGACCAGCGCGGCCAGAGTGCCGTCGGGTTTCAGCGCCAGGCTGCTCGGAAAGGCATAGATCGTGTCATCCCCGGCAGAGGTAGGCTCCTCGCCGGCCCGAAGGGTGATCTCCGGCGTCAGTGGACGCCCTTGGGCCGTGAAGATCCGCCCCACGGCATTGGTGTAGCGGACGTCATCGAAGGCGGGTACCGGAACCTCCGACACCCAGGCGACCGCGAACCGGCCATCCGATCCGATGGTGGCCACGGCGCTATACCGGTTGGAGGTGCTGGGAACGCTGGCCCGGATCCGCTTGCCCCGCGGCGTGCCATCGCGATTGAAACGGCGCGCGAAGACTATCGACTGAGGGGTATCGGGAATGCCCCCGGTCCACACCACGAGAAAACTGCCGTCCCGGTCCGCGACGACCTGATCGACCCCAATCGCCCCCGCGAGGCGGATCTCTCCGCTCACCGGCCTCCCCTCGGAGTCGAGAAACCGGGCTGTGGTGGCTCCGGAATTCGACCAGACGACCACGAAGCCGCCGTCCGGGAAGGCGGCGATCGAAGGCGAGTAGGAAGAGGCTACCGTGTTGGTGTTGACCCGAAATTCCGGCCCCATCGGCACCGGCGGAAAAGCTGCCGCGGCAGGAATGGACGACGCGAGGACCACCAAGGCGAGGGCAACCAGGGTCTTCGAGCGCATTGCGCGATCTCCATGAAGGGGTGCCACCGGAACAATTCCGGGATCGGATTCCCCTTTCTGGCGATGTGATTTTACAATGGCTGGTTCATCAAGAGGCGGAAATTGATCCCACTGCTGCTGCTTTTCACCCTCGTCACGACTCCGCCCGTCCCGCCGCCGCTCTCAGGCCTCAATTACCGCCAGCTGTATTTTCCCCTTTGCGGACGCTTATGCCGGGCGGATCGACAGCGGTCGGCAACTCGTACCAAATCTCGACTTCGTAGCCGTCCGGATCGAGGAAGAAGAGGTACGGTTCGCCGGGGCAGAATTCGCCTTGGCTCCGGATCGTGCCGCCGGCCGCAGCCACGACCTCGGCCGCCGAATGGATGTCCGCGGGATCGACCAAGCGGAACCCAAAATGGGCGACGCCTCCGCTCGTACCGACCGCTCGCTCCCCCGTCTCGAAGACCAAGACGTCCCAACTCCCGGGAGTCTGCGCCTGAATGAAGCCAGGTTGCCGGTAGACAGCGACGCATCCGAAGACTTCCTGATAGAAGCGAAACGAGCGCTCCGGGTCGCGCACCGCGAGCGCGATGTGGGTCAGACCGTGCGTCCTCACCATGGCGCAAACCTCCCGCCAGCGACCAGACCGAAGCCGCGAAGTTGCTCGAGCAGGTACTCGGCCACCAGCTGGTTGGCGAGCGGGCTCAAGTGTGCCGGAATGAGATCGTCGACAAGCCTGCGCGCGAACCAAGCTCGACTGCCGCAACGGTCATCCCGAAGAAGAGCGCCACCAACAATATGCGGCGGGCAGGTATTCGGCGCATCGCGTCCGGGAGCCTAGCCCAACATCGGCGGTTTTCCCGGCGAGCTGCGCGGAGTGTGGAAGTCGACCGACGTCGGCACGACCTGGCGCAACGTGTCCGATCGCTACTTCGAGGCCGGCTCGGTCGGCGCGATCGCGGTGTCCGACTCCAATCCGCGCGTCGTGTACGCCGGCACCGGCACCGCAGAGGGTACTCTTCATCAGTGACAGCTCCGGTATCGTCGATCTCGCCCTCGACCCCGCCGATCCGCGTGTGATGTAAACCGCCTCGTGGTCGGACGATAGGGCGGTTAGCTTCGCTCATGGGCGGAGCTCGACCCGAGAAAACACCTCCAGCAGTTGTTCCTCGGTCGGAGGCCTCAACAATTTCAGGGCCAAGTCTTCAGCTTGGGGATACGTCGTCGCGTAGATGCGCTCGGCGGCGGCATCAAAGTCATAGGCTGTGTGCCGCGGCTCGATGCCGGGACCAAGCAGCAGCCAATGGGCATCGGGGTTTCCGACCGGCATGCCGACGCTGCCGGCATTCACTACGCGCACGGTCCCAATCTTTCGATTGAATGGCATATGGGTGTGGCCGCAGACGACCAGGTCCACACCGAGCCCGGCGAAGATCTCCTACGCCGACTCGACTCACCCGCTTCGCGCGGCTCGCTATCCGTCGCCGATAGCCGCTATCCAGCGGTGTGCGACGTTCTACCGCAGGGCATTTCGTCGGCCCTGCTCGAAGATCGACTTTCGAGCAGGAGATTGCGCCGCAGCCGGGTAGGACGGGGATCGCGCCCGGGATGATCTCATCCGCGGGAGAAACTCAACACCATGCCGGGTTGACCTTTCGCCCGCCGAGATACGATGTCGCCCTGAGAGGAAACTGTTGATGCGCATCACCATTCTCGGAGCGGGCGGCGTTGGGGGTACCTACGGCGGCCTCCTCGCCCGCTCCGGCCACGCGGTAACCCTGCTCGCCCGGGGCGCTCATTTGGACGCTTTGCGGACGCGGGGGTTGGAGGTCAGAACGCCGGAGGAGCGCTTCACCATGGCGGTCACGGCAGCCGGTGGCCTCGAGGAGTTGGGGCCGGCCGATCTCGCGATCGTGGCGGTCAAGGGCTATTCGCTCGCCGAGGTCGCTCCCGCCGCCCGGCGACTCGCCGAGCAGGGGGCGGACGTGGTTCCCCTGCTCAACGGCGTCGAAGCCGCGGATCGTCTGATCGCGAGCGGCGTTCCGGCCGACCGGGTGCTCGGCGGCATGACCGAGATCAGCGCGTCCCGCCTCGCCCCCGGCGTGGTCGAGCGCCGCAGCTCGTTTCAGCGCGTGGTCGTCGGGGAATTGGCCGGCGGACTCTCCGAGCGCGCGGAGCGAATCGCCGCCGCTTTCGTCGAAGCCGGGATCACCGCCAAGGCGTCGGACGACATCACGCTCGACCTCTGGCGAAAGCTCAGCTTCATCTCCCCCATGGCGGCCGCCTGCGGGCTCGCCCGCTCCCCGATTGGAGCGATCCGCGACGCGCCGCTCGGCCGCCTGGTGATCGAACGGGCCGTCCGCGAGGTCAGCGCCGTAGGCCGGGCGCGCGGCATCGCCCTGACCGAAGAGGACATCGCGCGCACCCTCTCGTTCGTCGACGGCATGGCCCCGGGACTCAAACCGAGCTTTCTTCTCGATCTCGAATCGGGCGGGCCAAACGAGCGCGACGACCTCTTCGGCGCCGTCTCACGCCTCGGCCGCCAGGCGAGGGTCGAGACGCCGGTCCACGACGTGGCGACGGCGGCGCTGGGGGTGGAGCGGAGGTAGGCGGGGAGCTACCCCGACCCCTTGGTTGCTGAATCAGACCGAGCCGACTCGTCTGCCGGAGGAAGGCATCGTACCGCTCGATCAGTCAGTCCCCCGCGACCGCCAGCGGATCTCGACCTACCTGGAACGGCAGTTCCACGAAACACGTCAGCGTTTCGAGCAGTTGGAGGCGCAGGTCGGAAGCCTCCGAGAGGAAACCCGGCAGCGCTTCGAGCAGCTGGACGAGTGGATCCGCGACGTCATGGACCTTATTCGCGAGCGCTTCGCGATACCATGCACCGTTTAGTTCGAGAGGCGGGCCGAGCTGGTGCTCGGCGGTCCCAGGAAAAAGATTTGAACTTCCGCGGTTCTCAAGGAGAATTCCCACATGAAAGCTAAGATCGTCCACGCCCTCCTAGCCTTCGTCCTCGTGCTCGCCGGCTTGACCGCTCCCCTCTTCGCTCACGGTTTCCCGGCGAACTGTGCCGGAACCTATCTGACCCAGGAGGGGGCCGGCGCGAGAGATTTCTGGACCCTGGAAGCCGACGGAACGTTCTTCGGCACCACCTCGACCCAGCCGCTCTTCAACTTTTCCAGCCAACAGGGAACTTGGAAGAAAGACGGCAACGAAGGCGCCAAGGGGATCCTGCTCGCGTTCGTGTTTGACGACGACAAGGCGCTCGTAAACATCGCCCGCATCGACATCTCCCTGGAGACGGTAGGCAACGGCTGCAACCACGTCGCCGGTTCGCTCGAGGTGCGCCTTTTCGCCACCGACGAAGATCCCTTAGGCCCCGGCGCGACCAGCGTGCCTCCCGCCTTCACCGATACCTTCACCGGGAACCGTGTACGGTGAGAAGGAAGTTGCTCGCTTGAGAAGGCATTGAGCGCGCGTAAGGGCGAGCTCTAGTAGCGCGAGGAGCACGTGGATGTCGAGTAGCGCAGCCCGAGGACGGGTGATCTGCTTTCCCGGCGCCAGTCAACGCCGGGCGAACCGCGGCGATGCTACGGCGCGATCCCCAGGATTCCTCCGGCGAGCGACCACAGCGCCCGGCCGTAGGCGGGCGCTGCCAAGGCCTTGAGCAGGAGGTCGGCGGCGATGCCGGCGGCTACGACGGCGAAGAGGCGGGCTTCTACCCGTTCGAACGGCCAGCGGCGGCGGAGCAGGAGGGGCCGGGCGAGAAGGGCTCCGAGCAGGACGAAGGCCGCGACGCGGATGACCGACCAGGGGACCCAGGCCACGAGGGAGCCGAGCAGCGGATGGTGCGAAGCGGCGGCGTAGGAGCCCACGAAGTAGCTCATGTAGCCAGTGAGCGCGGCGCCCAGGACGAGACCCAGATAGCCGGCGGAGAGATAGGTAAGCAGGGCGAACAGGCTCAGGTGTAGCAGGTGGATCGGCAGGAACTGGCGCGGCGAGTTTTCCGGCGCGATGCCGGTCAGGATCCAGCCGAACATCTCTTTGCGGTAGGGCTCGCCGTTCAGGATGCCGTGCGCCGCCGTCTCGGGCGCGAGCTGGGTGAGGAGGATGACGCCGAGCGAGAGCAGGACCGCCCAGATCATCCCGGCGAGCCAGGCACCGCGCACATCGCCGGATTTCACCCGGGCTTGAAACGTCGGGTAGAGCGTGAGTGGCGCGAGGACCGGCAGCAGCCAGGTGCCCCCGGGGACGTAGGCGAGCAGCACGAGGAGCGGCGTCGCGAACAGGGCCATCTGAGCGGGGCTCACAGCGCGCCTCCCGCGGGGCCCAGGTGGATCTCTTCCAACAAGGTGGATTCCGGCGCGTCGAGCGCCCAGGCGACCGCCCGGGCGACTTCCGAAGGCGGCACCATGCTCGCGCGGTTCCAGTCGCCGGGCATGCCGTCCCAGATCGGCGTATCGGTGGCGCCGGGAAAGAGTGCCGAGATGCGGATACCGCTGCCAGTCAGCTCTTCACGCAGGGCGGCGATCATTCCGTCGAGCCCCCATTTGGTCGCGCAGTAGCCCGACCAGCCAGGGAACCCACGCCGCGCCGCGGCGGAGAGGAGCGGAAAAATCCAACCGCGCCGCCGTTCCTTCATCCCCGGCAGGAACGCGCGCAGCAGGTGGAACGTGCCGCGGAGGTTGACGTCGAGCATCGCGGCAAACGCCTGCGGTTCGAGCGACTCCAGCGGGCCGATCGTCGCGACGCCGGCCGCCGGCACCAGAATCTCGCCGCCGCCCCAACGAGATTCGATCTGCGCCGCCGCCGCGGCGACCTCGGCCGGGTCCGCGACGTCGCACGAGCGCGCCAGCCCCGCCCCTCCGGCGAGGGCGAGGGTTTCTTCGAGAGGCGGCAGCCGCCGGCCGAGCAGTGCGAGGGGATAACCGCGCCGGCCCAGCTCGATCGCGATCTCGCGGCCGATGCCGGAACCGGCGCCGGAGACGACGGCCGGGAGGTGGAAAGGGGTGGTGTTCGGCATGGGGGCAGACTTTACCAGCGGAAAGTAGAGACGCCTCAGTACGCCACCACGAACGAACCGGGTCCACCGCCGTCGGGGCGTCTCCTACCCCGCCGGCTGCTCCGCCGCAGCGTGTCCCCCGTCCTCAGGTCCTTTCAGGTCCTCGAACACGATGCCGATATTGCTCGCGCCGCTCGCCCGGCAGAGATCGAGAAAATCCGCGACCTGACCGTAAGGCAGCTCGCCGTCGGCGGCGAGGAAGACGACCTGGGTCGAACGGGTAGCGAGCACTTCCTTCAGTTTCGCCGCGAGCTTGAGGCGCGGGATTTCGAGCGAATTCAAGTAGATCCGGCCCCCGCCGTCGAGACGCAAGATTAGCTGCGGCTCCGGCGGCACGGCGGCGCCTTTCTGCGTCGGCGGCACCTGGACCGGGTGGCCCAGCTGGATCACCGGGGTCAGGAGCATGAAAATGATCAGAAGCACCAAGACGACATCGACCAACGGCGTGATGTTGATCTCGCTACGCATACCCCGGGAAGGGCCGGTACCTGCGTCCATGATCGTCACCTCCTGAAGCGATTGGACCGATACAAAGGCGCTGCGGTTCCCGGCTTTTCAAACCCCATCGCAGGCTGGTTGTACAGACGCCCCGCTTTCCAACCACCAACCTGTCCGGGTGCCGGCCGTCGGGGCGTCTCCAGCGCGGGATAGACTGCGGCCCTCTCGGAGGATCAACCGCGTGGCCATCAGTCCGGATCGTAGCCGCCAGCCGCTGTCGAGCATCGATTTCGCCTGGCTGCGGATGGACGAGCCGACGAACCTGATGTTGATCAACGGCGTGCTGACGCTCGCGGCGCCGATTGCGATCGAGCGTTTGCGGGCGGTGATCGTCGAACGCCTGCTGCCGATCGAACGCTTTCGCCAGCGGGTGGTGGTCGCGCCGGGCGGAGCGTCGCGCTGGGAGATCGCGCCGGATTTCGAGCTCGACCGGCACGTCTTTGCGGTCACCCTCCCCGATCCGGGCGGCGATCCGGAGTTGACCGAGGTGGTGAACCCCCTGCTCGGCGAGCCCCTCGACCCCTCGCGGCCGCTCTGGGAGTTTCGGCTGATCCACAACTATCAGGGCGGATCGGTGCTGATGGGCCGCATCCACCATGCGGTGGGCGACGGCATGGCGTTGATGCTGGTGCTCCTGTCGCTCACCGACCGCCACCCGGACGCGCGAGCGGCGGTGCCGTACGTCGATGCCGCATCGGTGCAAAAGGCGGTCGCGGCTCCCCCGCCGGGCAACCCGTTCACCCGAATCTTTCAGCAGGCGGAGCCAGACATCGCCGGGATTCGCTCCGAGGCCGAGCAGCTGATGCCGGAGGGGATGAAGCTGCTGCTCGCCCCCAACGAGGCGTTCCGCTCGCACCGATGGCTGACCGCGATTTCTTCCGCCGGTTCGTTCCTCCGTCTGGTAGCCCGCTGGCCCGATCCGAAGACGGTGTTCAAAGGCCCGCTTGGGGTGGCGAAGAAAGCCGCCTGGTCCCAGCCGCTCAGCGTCGCCGAGGTCAAGGCGCTCGGCCAGGCGTTCGGCGGCTCGATCAACGACGTGCTGCTCACCGCAATGGCGGGCGGCCTCCGCCGCTACTTGCTCGGCCGCGGCGAGCGGGCGGAGCGGGTGTCGTTCCGCGCCGCGATGCCGGTCAACCTGCGGGGTTTGGAAGAGATGGCGGCGCTTGGCAACCGGTTCGGTTTGGTGTTCCTTTCGATCCCGGTGGGGATCGCCGACCCGGTCGAGCGCCTGGCCGAGCTGCGCCGGCTGTCGAAGAAGTTGCGGCTGTCGACCGAACCGGTGGTGGTCTACGGCATCCTGCGCCTGCTCGGCAAGCTGCCGCATTTCATCCAGCGAATGGTGGTGTCGATCTTCGCGACCAAGACCACCGCGGTGATGACCAACGTGCCCGGCCCGCGCGAAGAGCTGTACCTCGCCGATGTCCCCATCCGCGACATCTTCTTCTGGGTACCCCAATCGGGGCGCGTGGGCCTGGGGATCAGCATCTTCAGCTACAACGGCCACGTCCGCCTGGGGATCGGCACCGACGCGGGCCTGGTCCCCGATCCGGAGCGGATCGTCGAGGAGTTCCACCACGAATTCGAGGACATGCAGCGGCTGGCGCGAGAGAAGAGCGCGGGTTAGCCGACGCATCGGGCCCTACAAGTTTTCCTGTGTGTAAAGAACACGCGGCAGGGCGAAATCCAACGACTCCGGCGCACAGCGAAACCACCAATTTGGGTCTTGACTGGCCCCGGCTCTAGGTCTAGGGTGTCGACACCCGTGTTTCGCCCGGTCTGCCACTCGGTCCAGCAACATAAGGAGAGTTCTTTGAACAAAGTGAAAAATCGTTCGAAATTCACCGTCGCCTTGATCCTGGCGGCCGCGATCGGCCCCTCAGGAGCGCTGTTCGCAGATGAGCTCCGAACCACGCACATCGCCCCCGCCCGCCTGCCGGAACAGGCCCACGACACCGTCAAGGAGGAGGCGAACGTCTCCCTGAGGGATAAGTACTACGCCCTTCGACGGCAAAAGGTGGGTGGAGGCGAATTCAACGCCGCCGCCGCCCGCGCCGCGGCGATGAATGAGAAGTCGAACCAACGCGCTGCGGCGCTCCGGACCGGCACGGTCTGGACCCCCCTGGGACCGCAGCCGATCCAAATGGGCCAGACGCCGCAGAACGGCAACAACCGCAGCGATTGCAGTGGTCGCGCGAACATGATCGCGATCGACAGCGGTGTCCCCGCGCCCTTCCCGGTCTATCTCGGCACCGCCCAGGGCGGGATCTGGAAGACCACCGACGACGGCACCACCTGGAGCCCGATCACCGACTTCCTGGGCTCGCTCGCCGTCGGCTGGATCGCGATCGACCCTACCGCCCACACCTCGACGACCGCCACGATCTACCTTGGCACCGGCGAAGCGAACGGCTCGGGCGACAGCTACGCGGGCGTCGGCGTCTACAAGTCGACGAACTCCGGCGCCACCTGGAGCGGCCCGTTCGGCAGCGCTCAGTTCACCGGCCGAACCATCGGCACGATCGCGATCGACCGCGCCAACCCGACCATCCTGCTCGCCGCCACCGCGTCCGGCATCTCCGGCGTCGGCGCCGCCCAGCCGGCCGTCTTGGCGCCGCGCGGCATTTACCGCTCGACCGATTCGGGCGCGACCTGGACCTGCACCACCTGCGGCGCCGGCACCGACAACAACCGGTACAACAACATCGTCCAAGATCCAGTCACCTCGACGACCTGGTTCGCGGCCGGCTGGCAGTCCGGCCTGGGCGCAGGAACCTTGAACGGCGGGCTGGTCAAGTCGACCGACAATGGCGCCACCTGGACCCAGGTCGGCGGCACGGGCGGCCTGCCGGCCGCCGCGGCAGCCTGGGCGCGCGCGACCGTCGCGGTCGCCAAGGCCCCGGCAGACGCCACTGCCACCTACTTCGTGGGAAACAGCTTCACCAACGCGGGACAGAACCCGGGCCGCATCTACAAGTCGACCGACGGCGGCATCAACTGGACGCTGCTGACGGCGGCGAACGGCTATTGCGGCGGCCAGTGCTTCTATGACCAGCCGGTCTGGGCACAGCCGGACAACCCGATGATCGTCTACCACGGCGGCGCCGGCGCGGTCGCCTCGGCGGGCAACACCCGCGCGAACGTCCGCCGCTCGACCGACGGCGGCACGACGTTCACCGACATCATGATCAGCGCGGACGCCACGACCGCGGTCCACTCCGACACCCACTACCTGATCACCGACCCGGCGACCCCCACGACGCTGTGGGTGGCTTCCGACGGCGGTATCTGGCGTTCGCCGGACCGCGGCACGAACTGGGCGACCAAGAACTCCAACATCAACACCGTCCAGTTCACCGGCGTCGACCTCCACCCGAGCAACGCGAGCTTCGCCTACGGCGGCACCCAGGACAACGGCACGAACACCGGCAGCGGCTCGTTCGGCTGGCTCCATGGAGATGACGGCGACGGCGGCTTCGCCCTGATCGACCAGACCGACCCGAACAACGTCGTCCACACCTACTTCAACCAGTCCGGCAGCCTCCTGGCCGCCACCACGTCGCTGCTCGGGGTCACCTCCGGCCCGAACGACTACCTGACGCTCGTCGGCGCCTGCTCCGCGGCCTCGTGCGGCGTCTTGGTCAACAACGGCATTCCGCTCGCCGACCGGGTGCTGTTCTACGCCCCGCTGGCGCTAGATCGCGGCGTCACCGACACGTTCTACTACGGCACCCATAAGCTCTATCGCTCGCCGAACTTCTTCGCGAACGCCCAGACGGCGACCCCGACGACCGTGATCTTCTTCCCGCTCGGCACCGGCGCCACCGGCCAGGACCTCACGGCGGGAGGCGGCGCGATCAGCACGATCGAAACGTTCGCGGCGCAGGCACCCGCGCACGGCGGCACCAACGCGGCGATCATCTACACCGGATCGTCCGACGGCCGGGTCTTCCGTTCGACCGACACCGGCGCAAGCTTCACGCTGGTCGATTCGCCGAACATCTTCGTCGCGGATCTCGTGGTCAATCCGAGCAACTCGCAGGTCGTCTATTCGGCGCTCTCCGGCTTCTCGGCGACCGCCGGCCTGAACGTCAGAAAGTCGATCGACGGCGGCGCCACCTGGCTCCCCTCGGGGACCGGCATCCCGAACATCCCGGTCAACGCGCTGGCGGTCGATCCGACCGACAACAACCGCATCTGGGCGGGAACCGACGTCGGCGTCTACGTCTCGTTCAATGCCGGCGGCAACTGGGCCCCTTACGGCACCGGCTTGCCGAACGTCGCGGTGATGGACATGAAAGCGGTCGCGATCCCCGCCGGCAGCCCGTCCGGCCAGATCGTCATCGCCACCCACGGCCGCGGAATGTGGAAGCTCTCCGGTTTGACCCCGGCCGAGCTGACCGACTTCTCGGTCGAGTAAGCACCTCTACTCCCTCCGCCGTTCGGGTCGCCACGACCCGGACGGCGGAGTCCTTCGAGGGTTTTCTTCTAGCTCGTCTTGGTCGGGATCTTCGGCAGCAGCCAGCCGAGGAACGCCTCTTCCGAGCGGCTCTGCATCAGCACCCGGCCCGGCCCGGTGAGGCGGCAGACTAGACCTTCGCCGCCCAAGATCGTGGACTTCCAGCCGCCGGAACCCTGTACCGCGAACTGCACGGTCGCCTCCATACCGACGATGTGTCCGGTGTCCACCACATAGGACTGTCCGGCGGCGAGCGTCCTCTCTTCGATCGCGCCGTAGGCGCAGGCCAGGATCTGGCCCTGGCCGCTCACCTTGAGCAGCACCAAGCCTCCGCCGCCGAAGAAGCCTTTCGCTCCGCCCCAGCTGGCATCCATGGCGACGCCCATTTCGCTCGCGACGTAGGAACCGCTGCGCAGCAGGAATTCGTTGCCCGAGATATTCAACGTGATCAGGTCGCCGGGCAGACTCGCCGCCAACGTGATTTCGCCGCCGTCCGCGGGTGCCTTCCAAGTATTCTGGAAGAAGCTCTCCCCCGCCACCATGCGCTTGAGGCCGCCGAAGAAGCCTCCTTGTGCTTTGGTCTCGGTGGTCAGACCGTCGCTGTGGCTTACCATCGCGCCCGGTTCCACTTTGATCTCTTCGTTGCTGCCCAGTCTGACGATGGCGAGTGCAAATGCGGGCTGGTGCTTGATTGTTACTTCCATGTTCTCCCCTTTAAGTCCTGCGTTGGTGGACTACGATCTGAAACCAACAAAAAGTCTTCTCCGGCTCAAGCGAGCGCCCGACTCGAAAGGCCTGCCAACTCGGCGCGCAGCTGTTCGATCAGGGCCGCATTGCGCCCTTCGTCGCCCAGCCGCGCAAGCTGCGCTTTCTTGTGTGCCAGCTCCCCGCACACCTGGTAGAAGCGCCGGGTCGGCCCGCGTCCGGCGCCGACCAGGGTGCGCAGCCGGGCGCCGGACTGTGCCCAACTGGAAATCGCCGTCCGGTACTGGGCATCGGTGAGCCGACCGAAACCGACTTCCTCGGCAAGGTGGGTGCCCACCAGGCGCCCCTCGCGTCGAATCGATATCAGAATCAGAATGCAGATCGCGAGCCAGCCGAGCCAGTCGACGAAAAACATCAGAATGCCCAGTCCGGCTGCTCCTTCGGCGAACGTCGCGAGCGTGTTGTGGAGCGAATGGAAAGCCAAGGCCGCCGCCCAGCCGAACGGCGGTGCGAGCCAGCGGACGACCCCCTTGCCGCTCAACCGGGAGACCGCGAGGCCTATGCCGATCCATGCGGTATAGAAGGGATGGTTCCAGATCCCCAGCACCACCCGCACGACGAACAGGGTGAGCAGGCCGTTCATCCCCTTCTCGGTGAACTCCCCGTAGAGATAAAAGACGTTCTCGGTGGCGGCGAAGCCGAGCGCTACCACGGCGGCGTAGACGATTCCGTCGAGCATCGAGTCGAATTCGCGGCGCAGAACCAGAAACACCGCGAGGACCGCGAGCCCCTTCAAACTTTCCTCGGTGATCGGCGCAAACAGCGTCGAGCCCGCCACGTCGGCCGCCTTTTCCGAGCCGCCCGCCGCAGTGACCGCTCCCGCGAGAATCAGCTGCGCCACCAGAGCGCCGATGATCGCGACCACCGCCCCCCAGAAGAACACCAGGCCCAGCAGCACCTTCGGTTCCTTCTCATAGCGGTCGAGCCAATAGACGAACCCCGCGCAGGCCAAGGCCGGGACGAAACTCAAGATCAGGGCGGTCAGAAAGCCCATGGCAACTCCTTGCTCCGAACGAATAATCGGTGCCGGTATTGTCTCATACCAGATGCGAAGAACCAGATCCTAGGAGGCATGCCCGAAGTTCTCCAGATGAGCTGATCCTCCTCGGCGAGTGACCCTTGCCCCCTACTCTCCCACCCGCAACACTAAAATCGTCAAGTCGTCCTCTCGCGGCATTGCGCCGATGAAGCGGTCGAGGTCGGCGAGGACTCCTCTTTGGAGGGCCTCGACCGAGCCTGCGGCGTGGCGGGCGAGGCTTTGCTCTAGGCGCTCGAAGCCGTAGGACTCGTCGCTCTTGGTGCCGCGGGCTTCGACCAGGCCATCGCTGAAGAGGAAGATCGCATCGCCCGGAGCGATTTTGGCGGCGCGGGGGGAAATGTCGAGCCGGCCGCGGACTCCGAGCGGATAGGCGATCGATTCGAGCGGCTCGACCCGGCCGTTCTTGGAGACGAGGTAGGGATAGAGGTGCCCCGCGCTCGCGTAATGGACTTCGCCGCGGATCGGATCGATCAGGGCATAGCAGAGCGTGGTGAGCAGGCGCCTGCGGGCGCTTTGGAACACCGTCCGATTGAGGGTCCTGAAAACCGCCTCGATGGCCGGGTCGAACGTGACCTGGACCGCAAGCGCGGATTTCGCCATCGACATCACCAGGCCGGAAGAAACACCGTGGCCGGCCACGTCGCCGATCGCGACCGCGACCCGGCCGTCTTCGAGAGCGAGTACGTCGTAGAAGTCTCCGCCCACTTCGCTCGCCGGGAGATAGGTGTGGGCGACATCGAGGCCACCCAGCCGAGGCGGCAGATCGGGCAGGATCGAGCTCTGAATGCCGCGCGCGGTCTCCAACTCGACCCGCTGACGCTCGCGCTCGGCGATCCGGCGCACGTGGGGTGGAATGTCCTCGTAGCGGTAGACCCGCTCGCTCTCCGAACCCAGAAACCGGAGGCTCACAAGCAGCGGCAGCGCCAAGAGGCCGAGCGCCGCCCAACCGTGAGCCTGAAGGCTCGAATCGGCCGCGGCGAGCAGAGGGTAGCCGGCGAGGGCGGAGCAGGCGACGAACGCCGCCAAAACGGCCGCCAGAAGATCGACGCCGCGAAAAATGGCCACTACGCCAACCGCCAGGACGAACGCGACGAGCAAGCCGGGCAGCACCGGTACCGGCATCGCGGGAGATAGCAGGAAGGGCGTGAGGATCACGGAACCGGCGAGGCCGCCGAGCCAAGGTCCGAAGCGCCGCTCGACCGTCGGCAGCAGGCAGAGCAGGACGGCGAGCAGGGGACCGAGGCTCCCCCAAATCTGCTCCGTGACCATTTCGATCGAAGGCGCCGTCGAGCCGACGGTCGAGGGAAGGAGGAACGAGACCAGCGGCCAGGCTTCGAATCGCGTCAGCGCCAGGCAGAGAAGCGCGAGCGCTCCGGCCAAAGCGAGCCCGCCCGAGACTCCCGCGAGCGCCGAGCGTGCCACCGTGGCGTTGCCCCATTCGCCCAGGAACAGGCCGTCGAAGGCCGAGAGCTTATCGCCCCAGCGCTCGCGGCAGATCGACTCCCCCACCGCCCAGGCGAAGAAGGCGGCGATGCCGCTCGGCAGTACATTGAACAGGGTCAGCACGAGCGCGTAAATCCAGGTGGTCTGCTCGCGAGTCGCAATGCCGAGGCCAAGCCCCTGAGCGCTCGACCGAACGATCAGAGCGATCGCCACCAGCCCCGCCACGGTCACCAAGCCGAAGACCTGCACGGCTCGGCGAACCCCGATCAACCCTTCGTGGTAGCGCGAAAGGAACGGCGGCGCCAGCGAAAGCAGCAGCGCGAACAGAAGGACCAGCCCGCCGATGCTGACGAACGTCATCTGCCGGACCACTGGCTGTAAATCCGTCCGGTGCGGATCTTCGAACCAAGGACCGAACCCGGTCAACCGGTCTCCTGAAAACGTGACGTCCACGCCGTAACCCACCTTGGCGGTTTCGAGCTCCGAACGACGCATGGGATACCGGACGGTCGTATCGGTGCGGGCCGAGAGTTGGCGCCGACGGACCTCCGGAGGGCCGAGCGGGGAAAGGTCGACGCCTTGCTCGACGAGAAACCCGCGCGCCTGCCGCAGGGCCTCGGCCTCGGTGATCGCGGCCCCGGGATCGTTCTCATCGACCCGTCGCACGAGCGAAAGAACCTCGCCGGACAGCGAGATCTCGGCGCGATAGGTCCATTCGTCGCGCGTCACACCGCGCGGATAGACCACGACTTCCCAATGGACCACCCGAGAAAGGAGCCGTTGCGAAGGCCGAGGCGCCGAAATCAGCAACCGGCGTTCGAGTAGGGGATCACCGTCCAGCCTCACGGCGACGTAGGGGTTGGGAACCGCCGGCCCCAGCTCAGCGACCTTTTCGAGCGCGAGCGCAGTCGCCTCGGCCCGGGTGGTCGTCCAAGGGGACGGCAGGGTCGGGAGCGTGCCGACGCACACCCAGCGGAGGGCCAAGGCGCCGAGCACCGCGATCCCAAGCCAGCCGAACCAGGTCGCCTTACGCATGGTTGCGAATCCTTCGTTTCGGTCGCTCCTCCGAATCCGACCGAAACAGAGTACGAGCCGGGGGGCCGCCAGGTTGCGGCCCCCCGCTTTCAGGAATGCCTCAGGCCGGTAGGCCGTCGACCAGCTCGCGCACAGCGGCGGCCGACTTTTCGAGCGCGGCCTGCTCTTCCGGCAAGAGGGTCAGCTCGATCACCTGCTCCATGCCGCCGCGGCCGAGCCGGACCGGAACGCCGACGAACAGCCCGTTCAAGCCGTACTCGCCATCGAGCAGCACGGCGCAGGGGAGAATCTTCTTCTTGTCGTGGAGGATCGCCGCGACCATCTCGTAGGTCGAAGCCGAAGGGGCGTAATAAGCCGAGCCGGTCTTGTAGTAGTTGACGATCTCGATGCCGCCGGTTTTTGTCCGCTGATTGATCGCCTCGATCCGTTCGGCCGACAGGAGCTGCGGCAGAGGAATCCCGGCGACCGTGGCGAAGCGGGAGACCGGCACCATGGTGTCGCCGTGGCCGCCGAGAACGAAGGCGTCGACATCTTCGACCGAAACCTTGAGCTCGTCCGCGATGAACCAGCGCATGCGCGCGGCGTCGAGCACCCCCGCCATGCCGAACACCCGCTCGCGCGGGAAGCCCGAAGCGCGGCGCGCCACTTCGCACATGGCGTCGAGAGGATTGGTGACCAGGATGAGGATCGTATTCGGCGAGTGGAGGACCAGCTGCTCGACGCAACCTTTGACGATCTCGGTGTTCTTATTCAATAGGTCGTCGCGGGACATGCCGGGCTTTCTCGCCAAACCCGCGGTGATCACGCAAACGTCCGACCCTGCCGTCGCGGCGTAATCTCCGCCGCCGGTAATTTTGGCATTGAAGCCGACCACCGGGGCGGCTTCCATCATGTCGAGCGCCTTGCCGGTCGCAAGGTCCGCAGCGACGTCGATCATCACGACGTCGGCCAGATCCGCCTCGGCGATCCGCTGCGCCAGCGTCGCGCCCACGTTGCCGGCGCCTACTACGGTGACTTTATGTTGCATCGGAAGTTTCTCCGTGTTCGGGATGAATTTTGAGCCTTTACAGGTTCTCGACGATCGCCGCGGCGAACTCGGAGGTCTTCAAAAGCGTCGCCCCCTCCATCTGCCGTTCGAGGTCGTAGGTGACGCGCTTCTGAGAGATGGTCCGGCCGAGCCCCTCTTCGACCGCCAAGGCTGCCTCGGGCCAGCCGAGCCAACGGAGCATCATCGCGCCGGAGAGAATCAGCGAACCGGGGTTGATCTTGTCGAGGTTCGCATACTTCGGCGCCGTGCCGTGGGTCGCTTCGAACACCGCGTAGCCGTCCCCCTCGTTGCTCCCCGGCGCGATGCCGAGCCCACCGACCTGAGCCGCCAGGGCGTCCGAAAGGTAATCGCCGTTCAGGTTCGTGGTCGCGAGCACGTCGTACTCGTCGGGCCGGAGGAGAGCCTGCTGGAACATCGAGTCGGCGATCCGGTCCTTGATCACCAATTTGCCTTCGGGAGCCTTGCCGCCGTGGTGGTCCCAGAGCTCGGTCTCGGTGATCGTCCGATCGCCGAACTGCTCGCGGGCGACCTCGTATCCCCAGTCCTTGAACGCTCCCTCGGTGAACTTCATGATGTTGCCCTTGTGCACCAGGGTGACGCTCTTCTTGCCGAATTCGAGCGCGTAGCGGATCGCTTTCACCACCAGGCGCTGGCTGCCGAACTTCGAGATCGGCTTGATCCCGATGCCGCTGCCGGGCCGGACGTTCTTGCCGGCCTTGGCCAGGAACTCGATCAAGGCGTTGGCGCCCTCCGAGTCCGCCGCCCATTCGATGCCGGAGTAGACGTCCTCGATGTTCTCGCGGAACAGCACCATGTCCACCTTCTCGGGCTCTTTGACCGGCGAAGGCACTCCGGCGAAGTAGCGCACCGGGCGCACGCAGGCGTACAGGTCGAGAATCTGGCGCAGGGCGACGTTCAAGCTGCGGATGCCGCCGCCGACCGGGGTCGTGAGCGGCCCTTTGAGCGCCACGTGGTAATGGCGGATGGCTTCCACGGTGTCGTTCGGCAGCCATTCCTTCGTGGCGGTGAACGCTTTTTCCCCGGCGAGCACCTCGAACCAGGCGATCGAGCGGGCGCCGCCGTAGGACTTCGCGACCGCGCCGTCGAGCACCGTGCGGGTCGCCCGCCAGATATCCGGTCCGGTGCCGTCCCCTTCGATGAACGGCACGATCGGCCGATCGGGTACTTCCAGACGGCCCTCGGCCGCGTGCCACTGAATCTCGCCCCCGTCGGCGGGCGGCGTCATGTCATTGAATCGGCGCTCCACGAGCCCCTCCTTCATACTCAGAACGGAATCTCACTGCGGAATGGACGAAATGGCCGGACGGCCATTGAAGCTTCTGGTCAGGCCGTGGGACTATAGCAGGGCCGCCCGCCGAACCGGCCCGTCAGGCGTAGAATGGCGCGCAGAATGACTGAAATGCCGATCGACTGGGACTCGCTGATCCGCGCCGCCGAAGACGCCCGGGGCCGCTCGTACTCCCCCTACAGCCGCTACGCGGTGGGGGCGGCGCTCCAAATGGAGGACGGCTCGATCCAAGCCGCCGCGAACGTCGAGAACTCGATCCCCGCCCTCTCGATCTGCGCCGAACGAAACGCGATCTCGAAAGCGGTGAACGCGGGGCTCAAACATCCCGTCGCCCTAGCCGTCGCGACCGAATCCTCCCCCCCGGCCCGCCCCTGCGGCCTCTGCCGCCAGACCCTCGCCGAGTTCGCGGACGACCTGCCCATCGTCATGGTCAACCCGGCGGGCGAGCGCGAAGAGACCACGCTGGCCGAGCTGTTCCCGGCGCCGTTCCGGCTGGAGCCGCGGTAGGCCGCTCCAAGGGAAGAGCGATCCTGGCCCAAGAACGATGATCCTTCGGGAGGGATCGGTGATTGTGGCCCAAAAACGGTGATCCTTCGGGAGGGATCGGTGATTTTGGCCCAAAAACGGTGATCCTTCGGGGAGGATCGGTGATTTTGGCCCAAAGACGGTGATCCTTCGGAAGGGATCGGTGATTTTGGCCCAAAAACGGTGATCCTTCGGGAGGGATCGGTGATT
>JBDTZG010000012.1:0-110595 GCA_040005235.1 Acidobacteriota bacterium
TCAGCTCGGCCTGGTCGTAGTCGAAATAGACGTCGCCGAGCAGGCCCTGGGCGCGCGCATATGCGGCCACCGATTCGAGATCGCCGGCGAACGGATCGGACTCCGCTACCGGCGTGGGTGCCACATCCGGCGGTTCCGATGCCTGCGGCGCGGGGGTGGCGGCGATCGTCGGCGCGATGTCGGGCGGGGTGACCGGCGCCATCTTTTTACGGCAGCCGGCGGCTCCGCCGAGCAGGAGGGCGAAGCAAAGCAAAGAGGTCAATGCACGGTAAGACATGGGTTTTCTCCCGAGTCGGAAGGCTCGACTCTCTGAGTCCAGAGGCCCGGAGGCGGGCCTCGCAAGATGTCGCGGGACAGTATAGGGAGCAGCTTGAAGCTCTTGAATCGGCGGTTGGACCTATCTTTCTAGATCTTTCGGTCGAGTGCTTCGGCACGGTCAAGGACGTATCATCGGCCACCCCATGGAGCCGCTCTATTCACCCCACAACCGCGCCGAACGGCTGATCGCCGCGGGCCGCGTTACGCTCGCCACTTCGTCGCTGTTCGCAGTCTGGTTAGACCCTTCCGAGCCGGCCAACTACGCCGCGGTCGCTTACGCGCTGCTCGCCCTCTACGTCGTCTACGCGGTCGCGATCGCCGCCCTGGTCTGGCGCTCGGACGCTCCCGCCGGCCGCCAGCGGCTGATCACCCACGCCTTCGATTTCGTCTTCTTTTCGCTCTTCGTCTACTTCACCGCCGGCCCGGCAAGCCCGTTCACCACCTATTTCGTCTTCTCGATGATCTGCGCCACCCTGCGCTGGCAGTGGCGCGGCGCACTGTGGACCGCGGTGGCTTCCCTCGGCACGTTCCTCGCGCTCGGCCTCTATTTCGCGGAGGGGCTGCGCGATCCGGCGTTTGCCCCTACGCCGTTCATCGTCCGCGGCGTCTATCTGGTGGTGGTCGCGGTCCTGCTCGGCTACCTGGGGGTTCACGAGCAGCGCACCCGGCGCGAGATGGCCGCGCTCGCGGCTTGGCCGCACAGCGCGCCGCTCGCTCTGGAAGCGACGCTCGGCGACCTGCTCACCCACACCGCGCAGACCTTCGAGGCGCCGCGCGCGGCGCTCGCCTGGTTCGAGCCCGACGAGCCCTGGCTCTACCTCGCGACGTGGCACGACGGCCGACTCACCCTCGACCGTGAGGCGCCCACGAGCTTCGAGCCGCTGGTGCCGGAACCGCTTGCGCAGGCGAGTTTTCTCTGCTCGGACGTGGCCGCCGACGCGCCCGTGGCACTCGCGCGAACGGCCGAGGGGTTCAAGCGCTGCCGCGAACGGCCGCTCCATCCGGACTTGGCGGATCGGCTCCACGCCCGCTCGGTCCTGTCGCTCCGGCTGCGCGGCGAGACGTTCGAAGGGCGCCTGTTCGTACTCGACAAGGCGGCGATGACGTCGGACGACCTGCTGCTCGGCGAGGTGGTCGGCGAGCGCGTCGGGGCGCGGCTCGACCTCTTCTATCTGACCCAACGCCTGCGCGAAACCGCCGCCACCGAAGAGCGCATCCGCCTCGCGCGCGACCTGCACGACGGCGTGCTCCAATCGCTCACCGGCATCGGCCTGCGGCTGGAGGCGCTGCGCCGACAGATCGCCGTCCGTGGCAGCGATCTCCCGGGCGAGGAAGGGGGACTCGCCGACCTTCAGCGCCTGGTCGCCCTGGAGCAGCGCGACCTGCGTTTCTTCATCCGCGAGCTGACCCCGGAAGAGACCTCGGACGACGATGCCGGATTCGATCTCGCGACCCGGCTCGCCGATCTGCGCCAACGGCTGCAGATCGAATGGGGCGTCGATGCCGAGTTGCACGCCGAAGGGCTCGACCGGCCGCTACCCGCGGTCCTCGCGCGCGAGATCTACCACCTAGTACGCGAAGCGCTGGTGAACGCCTTGCGCCACGGCCAGGCCTCCTCGGTGCGCCTGGAGATCGATGCCGGCGCGGGCCGGTCGGTGGCGTTGAGCGTCGCCGACAACGGCCGCGGTTTTCCGTTCGCCGGACGCTTTTCCGGGCCGGAGCTGGCGGCCCAAAACCTCGGCCCCCGGTCCCTTCGCGAGCGGGTTGCCGCTCTGCACGGAACGCTCCTGCTCGTTTCCAACGATGCGGGCAGCCGCCTCGACATCCGGCTGCCGATCGCGGAGGCCGCATGAGCCCGCCGATCCGGCTCGCGCTTGCCGACGATCACCCGATCGTGCTCGACGGGCTCGCCCAACTGTTCCGCCTGGAAGAGGACTTCGAGGTCGTCGCCCGCTGCCGCGACGGCGAAGAAACCTTGCGCCTGCTGCGCGAGCGTCCGGTCGATGTCCTGGTGCTCGATTTGAAGATGCCCGGCACCGACGGGCTGGCGGTCCTCGCCGCGATCCGTGAGGAGAAGCTCGCCGGGAAGGTGCTGGTGCTTACCGCCGCGATCGACGACGACCAGCTCGCCCGCGCCCTCCACCTCGGCGTCTCCGGCGTAGTGCTCAAGGAGGTGGCGCCGCAGATCCTGGTCCAAGCCGTGCGCACGGTGCATGCGGGCGGGCTCTGGCTCGACGAGAGTTTCGGCCGCACGCTCGACCGTCTGGTCCACCGCGGCGCCGCGGCCCGCGAAGCCGCTAAGGTGCTCACCCGCCGCGAGCTGGAGATCGTGCGCATGGCGGAAAGCGGGCTGCGCAGCCGCACGATCGCCGAAAAGCTGATCATCAGCGAGGCGACGGTGAAGATTCACCTGCACAACATCTATCAGAAGCTGAAGGTCAACGGCCGGCTGGAGCTGGCGGCGTACGCCCGGAGGAACGGTTTGCTGTAACGCCCCGGGCGTTTTCAGCGCTCCGCCCGCCGAAGGCGCCGCAAAAGGCGTCTGGCCTGGAGGCGCGAAAAGACGTAGGCGAGGGCGAAGCCTCCAGCGAGCGCCGCGAGCCAAAGATCGTATGGCGCCCCGCGGGCCGCGTGGTAGAGAAGGGCAGAAGCGGCGGCACCGAAGGCGCCGAGGGCGTAGATCTTCTGGTGCCCCGCCGCATAGAGAAGAAGGACGCCTTCGGAGAACCCGCGGACTCCTACCTTAAGCTCGCCGCGGTTGGCTTTGGCGAGCAGGCCGCGCAGCTCCCCCGGCACGCTGAACAGGGAGGCGGCTAGCTCCTTGCCGAAAGTCTTCGCAAGCCCCACCCAATCGCGGTCCGGGCCGAGCAGCAGCTCCTCGACGTAGGGGCGAACGATCGCAGCGGGCTTGAGATCCGGGGCAAGCTCGTTGGCGAGGCCCGTGAGCAGCAGCAGCGTACGCTGGAGCAAGATCCACTCGCGCGGCACCGTAAAGACCGAGGTGAGGTCGCGGAGCGAGATGTCGAGCTTGGACAGATCGGCCATCATCTCGGCTTTCATCCGAACGTCGGCCTGGACGTCTTCGAGCCGGAACGAATCGAAGTCGAGCCCGGCGAGCAGGCGGCCGTAGAGGTAGTCGATCGCTCGACCGGCGACGTCGTCCTCGGGATCGCGGCGCACGAAGCCCATCTGTTCGAGAGCGCCGACGATCTCGGGACGGTTCCGGCGCAGCACCGCGGCGAGCAGCCGGGAGACTCCGGCTTTCATTGCGGGCGACAGCCGCGCGACCGCGCCGAAATCGACCAGGCCGATCCGTCCGTCGGCCAGCACCAGAATGTTTCCGGGATGCGGATCGGCGTGGTAGAGACCGTCCTTGAAGACCATCCGGCACCAGATGTCGAGGACGATTTCTGCGAGGGCTTTCGGATCGTGGCCGGCGGCGAGGAGGGCCTCGCGGTCGCTTATCTTTTCGCCGGCGAGGAATTCGGTGGTGAGGACCCTCCGGGACGAGCGGGAGCGAAAGACCGGCGGGATCGCGACCCTCGCACGGTCGTCACCGTCGGCTGCGAAATTCGCCGCGATCGATTCGAGCGAAGCCGCTTCTCGACCAAAGTCGAGCTCCTCCTCGATCGTCTCCCGCACCTGCTCGGCGAGGTCGACGAGGCCGCGGATGCGCAGGATGATTTGGACCAGCCGGAGGATGCGCCCGAGCGCGCGGAGATCGCGGCGGGCGGTGGTCTCGATGTCCTGATGCTGAACCTTGACCGCGACCCGGATCGGTCCCCGCGGGCCGTCGGTGTAGGTGGCGACGTGGACCTGGGCGAGCGATGCGCTCGCGATCGGTACCGGATCGAAATCGGCGAACAGCTCGGCCGACCCTCGCCCGAGCTCCGCGCGGAGGCGCGCCTCGATCTCGGCCAACGGCCGCGCCGGAATGCGGTCTTGAAGCGCTTCGAGATCGGCGCGGAAGTCCGCGGGCAGGAAGTTGCTGAGAACGCTCACCAGCTGGCCGACTTTGATGAACAGCCCCTGGACTTCGAGGATCGTCGTCTTGATCCTCCGCGAGCTGCGCCGATGGCAGGCGGCGAGAAGCTCCGCCCGGCGCCGTTCCCCGCGCCAGCGGGCGAACCCGAGGACCCGACCGTAGTCGATGAGGACGCGGGCGACCGTCGCATAGACGCGAAGCAGGCGAAATCGTCGAGGGGGAGCGATTTCCTCGGTGGCGCGGGAGGGCTCGATCATAGGCGTTCGTTCCTGGAAGGTACCCATGCTACGACGAAGATCCCATTTGCATCGACTCCGGTCTCCAAAGTCGATAAGGTGGCGAAATGACTTCCGGCCTGGCCGCTGCCGCCGCGGCGCATGCGTTTCCGACTCCGCTCGGCCAATATCCCCCACCCTCGGCCGACGGCCTGTTTGCGACTCTGTCCGAGCGGCTCCACGCCGACCCATGGAACGGCATCGCGGCGCTGATCTTCCTTCTGGCGATCGTCCACACGTTCGCGGCGGCCCGCTTTTCCGCCTACGCCCACACCCTTCAACACCGGCACGACGAGCGGGCTGGCTTGGCGAAGCACCCCCCCACTCCGAGCGTCGCAGCGGAGATCCTCCACTTCTTTGGTGAAGTCGAGGTGGTGTTCGGACTCTGGGCGCTCGTGCTGTTGGTTGCGTTGACGATCTATGAAGGCTGGGACGTCGCCTCAAACTACTTGAACCACACGGTCAACTACACCGAGCCGCTGTTCGTGGTGGTGATCATGGCGCTCGCCTCGACCCGCCCGATCATCGGCCTTGCCCGGGGTGCGCTCTCGCGCGTCGCGGCGCTCGGCAAAGGCACCCCTCTCGCATGGTGGTTCGCGATCCTCACGCTCGGGCCGCTACTCGGCTCGCTGATCACCGAACCGGCGGCGATGACCATCTGCGCCATCCTGCTCGCGCGGCAGTTTTATGACCTCTCGCCCAGCCCGCGGCTCAAGTACGCGACGCTCGGGCTGCTGTTCGTCAACGTCTCGATCGGCGGCACGCTCACCCACTTCGCCGCGCCGCCGATCCTGATGGTCGCGCGCCCCTGGGGCTGGGATACACCGTTCCTGCTCGCGCACTTCGGCGAACGGGCGGTGATCGGCGTCTTTTGCGCGACGCTCCTTTACTCCCTGATCTTCCGGAAAGAGCTGCGCGCGCTCGCCGCCCGTCCGGACGTACCCGACCTGGAGGTGCCCGAGCCGTCGAACGAACCCGCGGACTGCGAGGAACCGTCTCCCGGCGTCCTCCTGCCGGTGCCGCTGTGGATCACCGTGGTCCATGTCGCGTTCATGGCGTGGACGGTCTTAAACGCGCACTCCCCCGTGCTGTTTCTCGGCGGCTTCCTGTTCTTCCTCGGCTTCGTGCGCGCGACCTCGCACTACCAATCCGAAGTCGAGCTGCGCGGACCGTTGATGGTCGGTTTCTTTCTCGGCGGCCTGGTGATCCACGGCGGCCTTCAAGGATGGTGGATCGCTCCGGTGCTCGCGAGCCTCAAAGAGACTCCGCTCTTTTTCGGCGCGGCGTTCCTCACCGCATTCAACGACAACGCGCTGATCACCTATCTGGCAACTCTCGTCCCGAACCTACCCCGGGCGCTTGAGATCGCGGTGGTCCAAGGAGCGGTCACCGGCGGCGGCCTGACCGTGATCGCCAACGCCCCGAACCCCGCCGGCCAGGCGCTGCTCGGCCAGTTCTTCGAAGGCGGCATCTCGCCGCTCAAGCTCTTGCTTGCGGCGCTCCTGCCGACGCTCCTGGCGACGCTCGCCTTCCGGTTGTTTTGATCCGGAGGAGATGTCAAGGTTGGCCGAATCGAATGCACCGCTCGACCTGGAGTCGTTTCTCGGCGAATACGTCGAGAGCTACGAAGAGCTCAAGGCGCTGATCTGCCTGGGGGGAGCTCCGGAGGGGTGGCGATCCGCCGCGGAGATCGCGAAGGACTGCAAGCTGGACGAGGACGGGAGTCTCGCCGCTCTTGAGCGCCTGGCCCGCGTGGGCCTTCTCGCGCGGCGGGGAGAGATCTCCGCGCCGGAATTTCGACTCCATGACGACTTTCGCACCCGGGGCGAGCTGTTCGACCGGCTCGCCTCGGAGTACCGCGACAACACGCTGCGACTGATCGAAATCATGACCAAGAACTCCATCGAACGCGTACGCGCTTCCGCCTTGCGGACCTTCGCCGACTGTTTCCGCATCCGAGGACCGCACGATGTTGGTTAAGGTCGTCTACCTCCTCTGCGCGCTCGCGAGCGTGTTCTGCGCCTGGCTCCTGGTCCGCAACTACCGCCGGACCCGCATGCGGCTGGCGCTCTGGACCTGCCTCTGCTTCGTCGGCCTGGCGCTCAACAACCTCGTCCTCTTCGTCGACCTCGTGGTCGTCCCGAACATCAACTTCGGCCTCTGGCGCTCGATGATCGCTCTCACCGCGGTCTCCGTCCTACTGTTCGGTCTGATCTGGGAGGAGCGATGAGCCAGATCCTCTCGGGCGCGTCGGCGGCGGTCTGCCTTTTCATCGGCATCTTCTTCCTCCGTTTCTGGCGTACCAGCCGCGACCGGCTGTTCCTGGTTTTCGCCGTAGCCTTCGGAGTCTTCAGCCTCCACTGGGCACTCCTCGGGCTCGCGGACGTCCCGAACGAGTCCCGGCATTATTTCTACCTGCTCCGCCTGCTCGCCTTTGTGCTGATCATCGGCGGCGTGATCGACAAGAACCGAAGACCCAATCCGCGCTAAGGAGCAACGCGTCATGAGCGACGAGCCTGAGAAATCCGAGGAGCCGGCGCCCGATCTGGGCATCACTCCGCAGGACGTCTCGGGCGAGATCCGCGATTTCGTCAGCCGCCAGGAACGGCGGCGGCGCCTGGTTCCGCGCGCGGCGCTGGTCGGCCTGTGCGCCGGGCTGCTCGCGATCGCGTTTCGCCTGTCGATCGAGGGCGCCGAGCATCTCCGCGCGGCGCTCTACTCCGCCGCGCGGGCGCTGGGAGCTTGGGGCTATCCGCTGCCGCCGCTCGCCTGCGCTCTCGCCGCGGGACTCTCGCTGTACCTGGTCCGCCGCTTCGCGCCCGAGGCGGCCGGCAGCGGCATCCCTCATCTGAAAGCGGTGCTCCACCGCCTGCGCGGTTTGCGCTCGGCGCGGCTGGTGCCGATCAAGTTCGCGAGCGGTTTGCTGGCGATCGGCAGCGGGCTCGCGCTCGGGCGCGAGGGGCCGACGGTGCAGATGGGCGGCGCCTCCGGCCACCTGATCGGCGGCTGGCTGGGCGTCACGCCGCGCGAGCGCCAGGTGCTGATCGCGGCCGGCGCGGGCGCCGGGTTAGCCGCGGCGTTCAACGCACCGCTCGCGGGGGTGATCTTCGTACTCGAAGAGCTGCAAGGGGATTTCGCGCCGGGGGTGCTCACCTCGTCGTTCGTCGCCTCGCTCACCGCGGATCTCGTGTCGCGCCTGGCGCTCGGTCAGCTGCCGGTGTTCCATCTCGCGGCGGCCCCGGCGCCGCCGCTCGGCAGCCTGCCGGCGTTCCTCGCGCTCGGCGCTCTCGCGGGTCTTCTCGGCGTGCTGTTCAACCGTTCGCTGCTCGCGGGGCTGCGCGGCTTCGAGCGCCTCGCCGCCTGGCCCGTGGGCCTGCCGGCCGCGCTCGTGGGGCTGCTGATCGGAATCGTCGGCTGGTTTCTCCCCGGAGCGCTCGGCGGCGGTGTTTCGCTGCTCCAAGGCGCATTCGCCGGCCAGATCGCGATGGCGCCGCTGCTCGCCCTGCTCGCGCTGCGCTTCGGGATGACCATCCTCTCCTATGGCAGCGGCGTCGCAGGAGGGATCTTCGCCCCCTTGCTGGTGATCGGCGCGCTGCTCGGCCAAGCGGTGAGCTTGGCGGCCGGCCGCTGGGGCGCCTCGATCTCAAGCGCTCCGGGTTCCTCCTCGGCGTTTCCGGTGGTCGGCATGGCGGCCCTGTTCGCCGCGATCGTCCGCGCGCCGCTCACCGCGATCGTGCTGATCCTGGAGATGACCGCGAACTACTCGCTGATGCTGCCGCTGCTCGCCGCGACGTTCATCGCCTTCGGCCTGGCCGACCTGATGGGCGACCGGCCGATCTATCAGGCGCTGCTCGAACGCGACACCCTGCGCGGCCAGGACGCGCCCGAGCTCGAAGGAACCCTCCTCTTCGAAAGGTCGATCCGGCCGGGCGCGCCGTTCGACGGCCGCCGCGTGGCCGATCTGCAGCTGCCCGCGGGCTGCCTGCTGATCACCGTCGAACGCGAAGGAAAAAGCGTGGTGCCCGATCGCGACACCGTTCTCAAAGCGGGCGACCGGATCACCGCGGTGGTGGCCCCCCGCGCGGCCGATGGCCACCGGCTGCTGGTCGAGGGAACCTCGCCGCACCCTTGAGGACGCCTCCCGCGCTGGGACGAACTGCCGAAACCTGCCGACCAACTATCTCGTAAGAGAATTGGATTTGAAACCACCAGGAACGGCCGAGGAGAGGAACGATGCGCGCGACCACTCGGAAGAGCTCGACGGTTCGAAGCGGCAGGGCGAAGCAGAGGCTCGGGATCTTCGTAAGGTTTGCGATTGCCGCGATCGGCGCGATCAGCCTCGCCGCCTCTGCCATCGGCGCCGTGGGAACAACCGCGAGCGGAAAAACGGGATCAACCGCAGCGGCCCGGCCGGCCGGCGCCACCCGTTTCGAGCTCAAGCCGTGCACCCTCGAAGGGGTTTCGGTCCCGGCTCGCTGCGGCACCTACGAGGTTTTCGAGCATCGCGAGACGAAGAGCGGACGGAAGATCGGGCTCAAGGTAGTGGTGTTGCCGGCGACCGATCCGAATCCGGCTCCGGATCCGATGGTCTACTTCGAAGGCGGGCCGGGAGCGTCGGCGACCGCTGACGCCGCCGGGCTGGCGGGCGATCCGCTGCTCAAACGCCACGACATCGTGCTGGTCGACGTTCGCGGCACGGGAGGGTCGAATCCGCTCTATTGCCCCTACCAGACGGACGGCTCCCGCCAGCTCGGCCTGCTCGAAGAGTTCTTGCCACTAGCTGGCGTCAAAGCCTGCCGCGCCAAGCTCGAAGCCGACAACGACCTTTCGACCTACACCACGCCGGTATTGGTCGACGACGTCCATGAAGTCGTCACCGCCCTCGGCTATACGAAGGTCAACCTCAGCGGCGGTTCCTACGGAAGCTTCGCGGTCCAGGCCTACATGGGGCGCCATCCTGAAGGCGTGCGCACGGCGATCCTCGAAGGAGTGGTGGGGTATGACACCCGCCTGCCGCTCCATTTTGCGGCCGACGCGCAGAAGGCGCTCGACGGACTGTTCGCCGAATGCGCCGCCGAGGCGACCTGCGCGGCGGCCTTTCCCGACCTCGCGGGCGATCTGAAGGCCGTCCTCGAACGCGCGAAAGCGGGTCCGGCGCGGGCCACGGTGATCGATCCGAAGACCGGCAAAAACGTGGACCGCGAGCTCAGCTGGGCCACCTTGGTTCAGACCCTGCGCTACATGAGCTACTCCTCGGCGAGCGCGCAAGAGATTCCGCTTGGCCTACACCTCGCGGCCCAGGGCGACTATTCGGTCCTCGCGAGGAACGCCGCCGTCTACGGCGGGGCGCTCGGCAACATGCCCGACGGCCTCTACCTCTCGATCACCTGCCCGGAAGACGTGGCGCGCATCCACGACGAAGACGTCGCTGCGGCCGTCCAGGGCACCTACCTCGGCGATTACCGGGTGCGCCAGCAGCGCGAGGCCTGCGCGCTCTGGCCGAAAGGGCCGCTGCCGGCCGACTTTTGGGAACCGTTGCGCTCGACGATCCCGACGCTCTTGGTGACGGGCGAGCGCGATCCCGTGACCCCGGCGAGGGACACCCTTCTGGTGGCCAAGGCGTTGTCGAACAGCCGGACGATGATCGTGCCCGACGGCGCCCACGGCTCGAACGGCCTCGAAGGGCTCAAGTGCATCGAGGACCTCGAACAGCGGTTCGTCGAACAAGGGGACTTCCAAGGTCTCGACACCGAGCGGTGCGTCGCCTCGATCCGTCGGCCCCCCTTCCCCACCAAGCCGCCGGCCGCGGCCATTAAGCTGAGCACAGCCCAGCTCAACCGATATTCCGGCACCTATGTCTCAAAGGAACCGGCGATGGAGATCACGGTCCGCCTCGTCGATGGCCTGCTGTTCGCCGATACCCCTTTCCAGCCCAACCTGCGCGTCACCCCGACCTCCGCAACCGAGCTCCGCATCGAAGGAGCGCCGTTCGGCTACGGCTTCCGGTTCGAGCTCGACGGCGCGGAAGCGCCGGCCCGCGTGCTGTTCCTATTGCAACCCGGCGAGGAGGCAACCCGATTGGAGCGCAAGCCGAGCTGAAAAGCCGGCGTTCGTCCGGCCGTTGAAGCCGAATCGGGCTATTCTTTCCGCGCGTTTTCGCACGGGAGATGGCCATGAACAACCTGCTCCTCGAAGCTCGCCTGACGCTGCGCGGGCTCCTCCGCCAACCGGGTTTCGCCTTGACGGTCATCGTCACGCTGGCGGTGGGCATCGGCGCCAACCTGGCGTTTTTCGGTTACGCGAGCTATTTCCTCGCGCCGACGATCGAGGCGCCCGAGCCGGGGCGGGTCGTGAAAGTCCACACCGGGACCCGCGAGGCACCGGACGGCGCGAATTCCTATCTGGATTGGCAAGACTTCCGGTCGGGCGTCGCCCGGACCTTCTCGCAGCTTCCCGCCTTTCAGATCTTCGGCTCCACGGTGGTCGCCAAGGAGCAGACGCTCCACGCCTGGGGCATGGCGGTAAGCGGCGAGTATTTTCCGCTGTTCGCCCGGCCCGCCCGGTTAGGTCGGCTGCTCGACGACAACGACGATCGGCCGGGCGCCGAGCGGGTGCTGGTGCTCAATTATTTCTATTGGAAGAACCACTTCGGCGGCGACCCCGCGTTGGTCGGGCGCCCGGGCGGCGATGGCGGCGCTCGCGCGCGGGCTCGACCTGGCCCACGCCGAAACCGACGCGCGCAAGGTGAACCTGGAGCCGGTAACGGAAGCGAACGTCACGGTCTTGGCCGATCCGACCGTCCGGGCCTCGAAGGGTTTGCTGATCGCGGTGGGCCTCCTGCAGTTGCTCGCCTGCGCGAACGTCGCGAATCTGGTGCTCGCGCGCACCGTCGCAAAGCGGCGCGAGATGGCGATCCACGCCGCTCTCGGTGCCGGCCGGCTGCGGATCGGCCGTCGGCTGCTCGCCGAGGCGCTGCTGCTCTCGATCTCGGGTGGCCTGCTCGGCCTGGCGCTCGCGCGCGGCATCACGCGGGTGATCGAGCACTATCTCCTGCAGGCGGTGCCGGTCGGACTGGGCGACTTCAGCGCCGGCTCGTCGCTGATCGCCGACCCGCGCCGCATGACGATCTTCTTTACCGCGCTCTGCCTCGGCACGGCCCTCCTGGTGACCCTCGCGCCGCTCGTCGAGGCGCTTCGGCGGAACCTCGTCGGCGCCTTGAAGAGCCGCGGCGAAGGCGATAGCGCGAGCCGCACCCTCGACTTCCGGAGCCTTCTGGTAATCGTCCAGGTCGCCCTCTCGGTCGTCCTGCTGCTCGCCGCCGGCCTCCTGCTACGGACGAATTTCGAGGTGCGCGGCCAGAAACTCGGGTTCGATTCCGACCGGCTGACGCTCGTCACCCTGCACATTCCAACGCTCCGCGGCACCGACAACACGCAAGGATTGAAGCTCTACCAGAGCATCCTCGAACGGGTGAAGGCGTTGCCCGGGGTGAGCGCGGCGGGGCTCGCCTCGCGGGTGCCGCTTTCGATCGCCAGTTCGACCGATCCGGTGTCGCTTCCCGGCGCGGTCGACAAGGTGCCGGTCGCGATGAACGTCGTAAGCCCCGAGTACCTGGACACGTTGGGGCTTCGACTCGTCGCCGGTCGGGATTTTTCGACCATCGACCGGCCGGACGCCGCGGGCGCCGTGCTGTTGAACCAGGCCGCGGTCGCGCAGTTCTTTCCCAAGGGCCAACCGCTCGGCCAGCGGCTCGCCGTCGCGGCCGACGACGTGCCGGGCGGCGAGGTCGAGGTCGTGGGAGTGGTCGCCGACTCCCGGTTCGGCCGGCTCACCGAGCCGATCAAGCCGCTGATCTATTACCCCTTCGCCCAGCGCTTCCGCCAGCGCATGACCCTGATGGTGCGCGCGAACGGGCCGCTCGCCCGGCCGCTCGCCGAGTGCCTGCGTCGGAACTTCCCGGACGTGGCGGTGGTCGATTTCCAGCCGATGAGCGAACAGGTCCGCCGCGCTGGCGCGGACCAGAAGATGAACGCGGACCTCGCCGGAGGCTTCGGCCTGTTCGGGCTCGGCCTCGCGGCGCTCGGCATCTTCAGCGTCCTCTCCTTCACCGTGAACCGCAGCGGGCGCGCGATCGGCATCCGCATGGCGCTCGGAGCGACCACCCGCGACATAGGGCTCTGGGTTCTCGGCGGCGCGGGCCGTTGGGTCGCCATCGGCCTCGGGATCGGCCTCGCCGCCTCGCTCGCGCTCGGTCGCCTGCTCGAAAGCCTGCTCTATGGAGTGCGCGCGAAAGATCCGCTGATCGCCCTCGGAGTCGTCGCCCTCCTCGGCACCGTGGCCCTCGTCGCAGCCCTCGTGCCGGCTCGGCGGGCAACGCGCATCGAGCCGGTGCGGGCGCTCAAGGAGGAGTAGGGTGAAGCTCGCGGAGTTCGTTAAAACGGCGATCTTGGAGGCGCGCTGGGAAGCCGAGGAGCAGGCCACGGCAGAGGTGTACTCACGCCAGCCGGACAGTCCCAACACGATTTTCGATCCGGCGGTTTGGGAGTCAGTCGCTCTGACCCTGACCGACTCCACTTTCGTTTCCGACGGCCCGCCGCAAAGGAAATGACCATGCTGAGCCAATGGACCGCCGATCTCCGTCACGCCGCGCGCTCCTTGAGGCGCCGGCCCGGTTTCACTCTGATGGCGGTGGGCACGCTCGCCCTCGCGCTCGGCGCCAATGCCGGGATGTTCGGCGTCGTCAACACGGTGCTGGTCCATCCGCTCCCCTATTCTCAGCCCGACCGGCTGGTCTACATCGCTGGCACCGCGCCGGGCTCCGACCTTCCCGAAGAATTCGGAGTGGGCCAGGAGTTCTATCTCCAATATCGCGAGCAGTCCCACCGCCTCAAGGACATCGCGATCTACAACTCGTTCACCTCGACCTTGCGCATCACCGACCGGGTGGAGCGAATTCGGATGTCCGCGCCCACCAACTCGCTTTACTCGACGCTTGGCGCGCGTCCCGCGCTCGGCCGTCTGCCCATCGCCGCCGACGAGTCGCGGGTGGTGGTGATCAGCGATGAGCTGTGGCGCACCTGGTTCGGGGCCGACCCGAAGGTCGTCGGACGCACCTATGACATCGCGGGAGAGAGGCGCGAGGTGGTCGGTGTGATGGGACCTGAATTCCGGTTTCCCAACGACGGCACCCTGCTGTGGATTTCCGGCGAGGTCCGTCCGGAGGAGATCACGCCCGGCAATTTCGGCGTCCGTCTGGTCGGGCGCATGGCGCCGGGAGCCACGCTCAAGACGGTGGCCGACGAGCTGACCACTCTCGCCCGCCGGCTGCCGGAGCGCTTCGGAGGCCCGGCGAGCTACGCAAAACTGATCCAACAACACCACGCGGTCGTGCGCCCGCTTCTGGATGAGATGCTCGGCTCCGCCGCGAAGTCCCTATGGGTGCTCTTGGCGGCGGTCGCCTTCGTGCTGCTGATCGCCTGCGCCAACATCACCAACCTGTTCATGGTGCGCGCCGAGGGGCGCCGCCGGGATCTCGCGATCCGGCGGGCGGTGGGCGCCTCCCGCCGGCAGCTGGTCCGCCTCCAATTGGCGGAATCCCTGATCGTGGCGACGGTTGCGGGCGGCTTGGCGATCCTGCTCGCCGCCGTCGCCCTTCCCCTCTTCCTGCGCGCGGCACCCGCCCGCATTCCGCGCCTCGACGAGGTCCACCTCGATGGCGCGACGATCCTGTTTACCGCCGTTGCGGCTCTTCTGTCGGGGCTCGCGTGCGGCCTGATTCCGGCCCTTCGCGCCTCCATGGCTGGCGACCTCACTCCCCTGCGGGACGGCGGGCGCGGCGCCACCCCCGGACGACATTGGCTTCGCGATGGCCTGGTGGTGGGCCAGACCGCCCTCGCGCTCTTGCTGCTCATCGGCTCAGGACTTCTGGTGCGGAGCTTCCAGGCGCTCCGCCAGGTGGACCCCGGCTACGACACCCGGGACGTCTTTACCTTTCAGTTCGCGCCCGAGCAGGAGCAACTGAAGGACGGCCCCTCGTGGGCGCGCTTTCACCTCGATTTCCTGAAGCGTCTGGCGGCGGTGCCGGGCGTCACGTCGGTGGGGCTGGTGGAAAACGTCCCGTTGAACGAGGGTACCGCCGACGATCGATTCCGCACCGAAGCGATGGCTTCCGATCCGGACGCGGGCATCCTTCTCAACTACACCTACACGGCCGGCGACTACTTCCGGACGATGGGGATCAAACTGCTCCAAGGCCGGCCGTTCGACACGGCGGACCAGCTCACGACGCCGGGCAACGTGGTCATCAGCCGCACCGCCGCCAAGCTGATGTGGCCCGGAACGAGCGCCATCGGCCGCCGGCTCCAAGCCCGGGACGCGACGACTTGGAACACCGTCGTGGGCGTCGTCGACGACGTAATGCAGGACGGTTTCCGCGACTCCCCGCAGGCTCTCGTCTACCTGCCGCTGGCGGGGCCGACGCCTACGAGCTGGGAGATCAGCTCGCCGGCCTACGTGCTCAAGACCGCCCGGGCCGAGGTCATCACGCCGGAGATCCGCGAGCTGGTCCGCGAGGTGGCACCCGAGGCGCCGATGTACCGGGTCTACACCCTGGCGGGCCTGGCGGCGGACTCGATGGCGCAGCTGTCCTTCACCATGCTGACGCTCGGCGTCCTCTCCACCCTGGCCCTCCTCCTGGGCGCCATCGGGCTCTACGGCGTTCTCTCCTACGCGGTCGCCGAGCGGACGCGCGAGATCGGCGTGCGGCTGGCCTTGGGCGCCACCGTCGCCAACGTCCGGCGGATGGTCGTGGCGCAGGGCGCGCGGGTGGTGGGCCTGGGGCTCGTGCTGGGCCTCGTGGCCGCCCTCGCCTCGTCGCGGGTCGTAGCGAGCCTGCTCTTCGGCGTCGCCGCTTTCGACCCCGCAACCTTCGGCGGCATGTCCGCCCTGATGGCTGCAGTCGGCGTGCTCGCCTGTCTCCTCCCGGCGTTCCGGGCGTCGAGCGTCGACCCGATCGACTCGCTGCGCAACGGCTAGGGGACTTTGGCGGCGCCAGCCACCTGTCCCCAAGGGTGCCGGGCACATGCAACCGGCCCTTTCGGTTTGCGTACTAGGTATCCAAAAGGAGCCCATCATGCCGAGCCGATCGCGCCTCGCCACTCTTCTTACGTCCTTCCTTCTTCTTATCCCTTGTCTGCTGGCCGCGCAGAGCGCCGGGGGCGGGGCCCAGGATTCGCCGGGGACTCCGCCGCCGCCGCCGCCCGCCTCCCCGAAAGAGTTCGTCACCCGCCACACCTTGGAGATCGGCGGCAAGATTCTGCACTACCGGGCCGTCGCGGGCGAGACCCTTCTCAAGAGCGCCAAGGGAGTGCCGAAGGCGAGCGTCTTCAGTACCTCCTATCTGCTCGACGGGGTGGACGCTCCGTCCCAACGGCCTATTACATTCTTCTTCAACGGCGGGCCAGGCTCGACCGCGACTTGGCTCCACATCGGCGCCTTCGGCCCCGTCCGGCTCGATCTGGGACCCGATCCTCTCGACGCCGGGAGCCCGCCGTACGCGCTGCGTCCCAATCAATACAGCCTTCTCGACGTCTCCGATCTGGTGTTCGTCGATCCCATCGGCACGGGCTACAGCCACGCCCTGGGAGAGGGCAAGGACAGCGATTATTGGGGTGTCGACGAGGACTCCGCCTCAATGGCCGCCTTCATCCGCGCCTACCTGACCCAAGAGCGCCGCTGGAGCTCCCCGAAGTACTTGGCCGGCGAGAGCTACGGCACCACTCGCGCCAGCCTGCTGGTGCGGGATCTGTCGCTGGCCCTACTGGACGGCGTCGCGTTCAACGGGGTGATCCTGCTCTCCACGGCGCTCGACGTGCGAATCTTCCTCTCCGGCGCGCAGGGCAACGACCTTGCCTACGCGACCTGTTTGCCGACCTATGCAGCCACCGCCTATTACCACGACCAGCTTCCGGAGAAGCCGGCCAACTTCGAGGCTTTCCTCGCCGAAGCGCGCGAGTTCGCCGCCACCGAGTACCTGACGGCGCTCTTCCGGGGTGACGCCCTCTCCGAGACGGAGACCGCGGCAGTCGCCGCCAAGCTCCACCGGTTCACCGGCCTCTCCGAGGCCTACTTGCGCCGCAGCCATCTACGCGTGTCGGTGGATCATTTCCTCAAGGAGCTGCTGCGCGATCGCGGCGAGGTCCTGGGCGTGCACGACACGCGCTTCCGCGGCAAGGACCCCGACGAGGCCGGCGAGCTCGTCGCCTGGGATCCCTTCATGTACGGCATCGCCAGTCCCTTCGTCACGGCCATCAACGGCTATCTCACCGACGACCTGAAGGTGGAAATGGGGGAACGTTACGAGGTCTTCTCCACGCAGGCGAACGGCGCCTGGAAGCGCCCCGCCGACCAACAGAGGGCATTCTCAGGCTTTCTCTACACCACCGACTACCTGGCTCAAGCGGCAGCCACCAACCGGGACTTCCGCATCTTCGTGGCGGGCGGCTACTACGATCTCACGACCACCTTCTACGGCGTCGAACATACCTTCAACCACAGCGGCATCCCCAAGGATCGCATCACCCTCAAGAACTACGAGGGCGGCCACATGATGTATCTCCGCGAGGCCTCACTGGCGGCGCTCTCGGCGGATATTCGGGCGTTTATTCGGGGGGGGGGGTAGCGCCACGATCCGGGGGGCTGCCGAGAATCCGCCAACTTCACTCGCCGCGCAGGGCGTTGATGGGATCAACCTGCGCGGCGTGGACCACCGGAATGAGACTCGCGAGGACCGCCGTCCCGACCTTTGCCTCCCGAAGCCGGCCAGCGAAGTTCTCGAGGGAGACATCGCTGGCGGCGATGAGCCGTTCGTCGAGAGGTCTTCGCGTCTCTCAATAGGTCCACTAACAAAGGTGGATCCCAAGGAGGGCTCAAAAGTGGAGAAACGACGCGTTCTGGCAACGGGGAAAGACAAGGACGGGGATATCACGGAACTTTGCAATTCCCATGCGGCGTGGTCGCCTCGTAAGAAGGCGGCTGCAATTTCGGACATCGAAGGCGGGGAAATCTCCTATTTCGTCAAAGTTGGTGACGCAGAGGTCGGAGTTCACGTCGTGAACGATGCCAAAAAAGGTAAATACCTGCGTACGAATCAGGACAGTACAGGTAAGGACAACCTGGACAATCTGCCGGACTGCTGAGAGGTATCTCTATGATTCCGAACTCAAACCAAATCGGTTTCGGAGAGGAACTCCAGGGTTTGCCAACTTGGAAGCGTGTATAGTGAAGTGCATGTCGCGCAAGCTCACTACGACCGTCCGGGTGGACCCCGAGAACGCCGAAGCTCTCGCCAAGGCCCGTGAGGCTGGATTGTCGGCATCCGATCTCCTCCGAAAGGGTCTGCGTATCGCGGCTTCAAGTTATTACGAGAATCGACGGGCACCCTCAACGGACCTCTTCGTATCTACGGACCCGAAGCTGGGTGAAGAATCAGAGTTGTTCAGGAGCCTCGAGCGGTGAAGGAAGGGCTGGTCGCTGACACCGGCGGCCTGCTGCGAGCCCTCGCTGCGCAGTTCTCCGCTGTTCGTGTCGGCCCGCACTACAAGCAAGCACTCGACCTGGCAGGACGTTTGGAGCAAATTGCTCCTGCTCGGTCGCGTCGTCGGTCGGAGTTCGTTCTAACGGCGATCTTGAAGGCGCTCTGGGAAGCGGAAGAGCAAGCCACGGCGGAAGCGTACGCGCGCCAGCCGGATAGGTCCGAAACGGCGTTCGATCCGGCGGCATGGGAGTATCGCGACCCAGGCAAGCGAATGAGGCAGTACGAGATCTAGTGGGCCGACCTTCCCCCCGTAGGCCTACGGCTATTTGATCAAGGCGATCGTCGCCGAGATCACCACCACCATCCGCGGAATTCCTCAAGTTTCCCGTGGGCCGGGCCTGCTAGGTCGTTGGGCACTTATTGCTCGCGATCAGCGCCATCATCTCCGGGTAGTCATACGTCGCGCTCATCGCGGGGTGGTGCTTCGCGGTCGCGATCATCGCCTTCGCGATCTGTTCTACACGGATCGATTTGTACTTCGCAGGCGTGACGAACGAGAGAAGTGGCAACGTCTTCTCGAGAAGCCACGGCGTGTGCTGAGAACCGATGATCATCGCGGGACGGAACACGCTCACGACCGCCGGCCCGCTCGCGCGCACGGCTTCTTCGGACTCGCCCTTCACGCGGTTGTAACGCGACATGCCTGCGCCGCCACCCCCGCTGGCGTTCGCCGTCGGGTCGGCGCCCGCGGCGCTCATGAACGCGAGATGCCGGACCTTGCCCGAATCCCGCAGCGCCCGTGCGAACGACTCGTTCAGCGCAACGTCCACCGCGCGATGCTCCTCAAGGGTGAGCTTCGCAGTACCGGCACCGACGCCGAGCACACTGAATCCTTCCAGTTCGCCGTCGAGCTCTCTCGCCGCATCGATCGTCGCCGCGGCCAGGGGCCCGGGCTTCATGTCGGGAACGAACTTCTCCACCAGTCTGCATCCGGCGGCACAAGCCATCGCGACGGCCTCGGGTAGCGATCGGCGCGATAGCGTGATGACAGCGTCGAAGCCATCGTCGTGGAATAACTCGCGGAGCAGTCCAGTTCCGACCGACCCGGAACCACCGAGCACGATCGCAGTGCGTTTGCTGGTCATCGCGGCCATGATACGCGCGAAATGCTGCCGAAACGGGGCTCAGTAATGACGCAGCGCTTCCGAATGCGAGTTTCCGCCCGAACCCGGTCGCCGATCGAATCCGCGGGCCCTCGCCGACCTTTAGCGTGGCAAGCAGCGAGTCCCTGATCCTATTCTTCGGGGAATGACTGGGGGCTCGCCGCGAGATGCTTCTGTTCAGGCTATACTTCAAAAGAGTAGCCGCTGCTCCGCGCTTTGTCACTGCGTCGGAAGTCCAGATCACGATCGGAAGGTCTCCATGCTCTCGCCCCCCCTGCTCGGCCGTCTCCTCCTTGCCGTCCTACCATCCCTGGCGCTCGGAGATCTTCCCGTCCGGGCGCAAGGCCCCGGACCCAGCATCGTCCAAGTCTCCGGCCGTCAGCTCGTCGTTCGGAAGCGCAACCCCGACGGTACCCTCGGCGCCGCGGCGCCATACACCATGCGAGGCGTCGTCTGGTCGCCGGCCAGTAAGACGACGAACACCTCGCCCCACGATCCGAACGGCGCCGTGGTCCGCCGGCCGGAGCTGGCCCTCTGGGCGGCAACGGATATCCCGCTGATGGCAGGCATGAACGCGAATACGGTCCGGATGTTTCTCGATCCCGGCGTCGGGAGCCAAGGTGCCGCTGGCCGGGCTGTGCTCGATCGGCTCTACGCCCGCGGCCTCATGGTCGTCTTGACCGTCGACGACACGGTCGACGACACCGCGCGCATCTCCTCGGCCGTGAACCTTTACAAAGATCACCCCGCGGTTCTCCTCTGGATGATCGGCAACGAGTGGAACATCAACAGGTTTTACGGCGAGGCGAGCTCCGTCCTGAACGCCGCACAGCGGGCCGAGGCGGCGGCCACGCTGATCAAGTCGCTCGACTCGCACCATCCGGTCGCAACGAGCTACGGTGAGATCGACATCAACTCAGATGGTCTTCGCCTCGCTGATACGAGCCACTACGTCAATGATGTCGCTCCGAGCGTGGACGTTTGGAGCCTGAACGTCTACCGTTCGTCGAGCTTTGGCAGCCTGTTCGCGGAGTGGGCGTCGATCAGCACGAAGCCGATGTTCCTCGGCGAGTTCGGGACCGACGCCTACGCCTCGACCTGCGCCCGGACGAATCCACCCACGGGAGCGATCGACGAGAGGACGCAGCGGCGGTGGGATCTCTCTCTCTGGAACGAGATCGCGTCCCACCTCTCCGCGAACGATCCGGCCCAGGTGGCGCTCGGAGGCACGGTCTTCGCGCTCAGCGACGAATGGTGGAAGGTATCGCCTGCGGGAGCGCAGCAGACCGGTGGCTTCCTCTTCGTCAACGGTCATCCCGACGATTTTGCGAACGAGGAGTACTGGGGCCTCACCGACATCGACCGAATCCCGCGCGAGGCCTACTATGGGATGCGGCTCGCCTTCGCTGCCGGATCGTCCGAGGTGCCGCCCTTCCGGGTCGATTTCTTCACCATGCCCGCCGCGGTCACGACTAATCTTCCTGCGTTCCTGATCGCCGGGACGGTGCAGAAGGGAAGCCGCGCTTTCCTCAACGGCAGCGAGATCCCGGTCGATGGCGGCGGAACCTTCGCCGTTCGCTTTCCGGTCTCGATCGCTCAGATCCTCGCGGTAGGTCCAAACGCGGTCACGCTCCGCATCGTTGGGCCTGACGCGAGCGAAACGACGACCATAAAAACGATCGATTTCGAGCCCACCTTCTCGACCGGCGGCGAACGGCTCCTCTACGTCGACTCGGTGGCGCCGGGCGTCTCCGGAACCGTGGTGCTCGATCTGGATACGGGAACCATTCTCGGCCTTCTCGACCAGCAGCATGTCAGAGGCGTCGCCGCGGACGGTAGCGCGGTCTATATGGACACCCGCGGCGTGATCGATACGGCTACGCACGCCGCCGCGGGCGCTTCGCTCCCGTTCACCTCCCCAATCCCCGTCGACGGCTTCCTCGTCAGTCCGCTCGGAGACTTCCTCTACTCCCGCAATGAAATCGTCGACCGTGCGGCGAACACCCTTTCCGCGTCGCACCTTCCCGCGAACCTCGTAAGCGGTAACACCTTCGGAGGAGCGACGGTCCCCGGGGGACCGGCGATCACTCCCGACGGCCAATTCCTCTTCGCCGGCACGAGCGGCAACCTCATCCGGATCGACAGGCCGTCGCTCACCTCGATGTCCATCAACCCGTCGTTCGGCGGCGCTTTCTTGAGCGACTACACCGTATCGCCGGACGGCGGGACGCTGGCTCGTACGACCTACGGCGGCGCGGTCCCGCAGGTGCAGTTCTATGATTCCGGAAGCCTTGCCTTGACGGGAACCGGACTCGGACCTGGGGATTTCGCGAGCGAGGTGGTCTTCTCTTCTGCGAGCCAGTGCGCGATCGTCGGCAGCGCGGGGAACCCGGCAAACCGCGGCGGTAACCTCACCGCTATAGAGATCCCGGGCTTTGGGCAGGGCGCCTGCTCCCTCATAGACCTCGCCGACAACCTTGTGATCTCGGGCGGCGACCAGATCTACGTCACCTCCGGAACGCGTTTCGGGATTGACGTCTACGACCTCGAACCCTGTGGAGCATTGAAGCGGCGGCGCACCTACTTCCTCGGGATCAATCAGTTCGTGCTCTCGACGGGAAGCCCGAAGAACGACGACATCAAGCGCATCGTCTTGCGCGACCTGCCGACTCTCAACGTGGAGACGGCCGGCACCGGCGGAGGAACCGTTGCAAGCTCGCCCACCGGCATCAACTGCGGAGCCGACTGCTCGGAGGGTTACAGCTTCGGAACCCAGGTGACCCTCACCGCCACCCCGACGACAGGATCCCACTTCGCCGGGTGGGCCGGCGACGGCTCTTGTGCCGGAACCGGTGCCTGCACAGTGGTGCTCGATACGGATCGCTCCGCGACGGCAACCTTCAACGTCAACGTCATTCCACCCGCGGCCCCCACAGAGCTCCGCGTCGATCGCATCCCGGGGAGACCTACTCAGCTCAAACTGGTGTGGCATGACAATTCCAGCAACGAATCCGGGTTCAAGGTCGAGCGCAAGCGGAAGTGCTGCGGTACGTGGACGGTACTGCCTAATGCACCGGCCAACTCCACCAGTACAGCCACCTACCGAAGCATCGGTCTGCGGTGCGGCGGAACCAGATACGCCTACCGTGTCTCGGCTTTCAACGCGGGGGGAGTGTCTGCAAGGTCCAACGAGGCAGAACGAGCGACACTTCCCTGCAATTAAGCCCGAGCGAGCGCCGGAGGCCCTCGCTCACCGACTCATACGAAGCTCTCGCCGGCCGCCGAGGTCGCCGCGCTCGGGGCGCGCCCTCGCCGCGGACTCTGGGGCCGACATCCCGGCACCGGTGCGCTTTTATCCAGCACTGCTGCTTCCCGAGCCGACACCGCCGCACTTTCGTCCGGCAACGTTGCGCTTTCATCCGGCAACGCCGCGCCGCGATCCAGAACACCTGCGTTCCGGTTCAAGCTGGCTGAGCTCCGATGCAACACGCCTGAAACTTTTTCGGGCCTTGCTGAACTTTTTGTGCGCACTGCTGGATTTCTCGCACAAGTGGATGGAGATTTCTTCAACCAGGTTTTATCCGGGCTTTACCGGGAAAAGCTTGAGCATGGCTGAAGTTTTCTCCAGCCTGGCTGAACTTTCTTGAGCGTGGCTGGATTTTTCTTCGGCGTGGTTGAACTTTTCTCTAGCGTGGTTGCGCTGTTCGCACAGATGGCTGAACTTTTTGTGCGGAGGGCACAGTTTTTTTCGTGGCTGGCTGCGCTGGGATGATGTTCAGGAGCCTCGAGGTTGTTGAGCCGCACCAGACAGGGCAATCGCTAACTCTTGTCGATGTGACAGCGCGGCTTGGAAGCCCCCTGGTGACTGCTTCGAGGCCTGACGGCCATACGATTTGGTCCTACACCTACACACCAAGCGGCGGCTTCGGTTGGGAAAAACGGCTCCTTACTTTCGACTCGCGGGGATCCTTGTGGACGTCTTGCATTTAGACGAGCCCTAGTTCCAGGCTCGCAGAGGCGAGCTGGTGCAGCCAGCAGGCCCCAGCAACCGGAACGAGGAACCGTTGAAGCGTTATGCGACGTTGATGCTCTTAGCAGGCCTGCTCGCGGGATGTGGAACTGCTGGCAGGAGCCGCGGTCCTTTACCGGTGACGGCAGCTCCAACTCCGAGCCAGTCCAATGTCGGCCTCAGCCGCGAGACCGCGATCGAGGTCTGCGAGCCGGCGGGCGAAAAGGCCTACCTTGCCCGGCTGTGTTGCCCTGATGGAGCCGTTCCCACTTATGAACGGTCCGGGAGCGTCGGATTGCGAAATGCGGTTGACACGAAATCCGAGGAAGAGCTGGCACGGCAACAGATGTTGGAAGAAAGACCCATTGCTCCAGGTGAAGCTGACTACCATGTCGTCGATCTCTATGACGTGATTTGCTCGGATAAGGAGTACGGGATTTTCCTGGACATGTACCACTGCGGGCAACCGGAACCCAAGGCCGCACCAGCAGATTTCTCGATCGCCGGGCGCAACGCAGCTTGGCGGCGAGGCGGCTTCCTATCCTACTTTTGAAATCGACGTGCCATCTTCGGTCGCGAACTATTGCGCCTTGGCCGTTGGTGTTGCGCCTGGATCCGTCGGCAATGGATTTCTAGGAGACGTCGCAGGAGCCCTGTCACTCGGCTCGGTGTCTCCAGGAGACTCTTTCACAACGGTTTACTCCGTGCCCACAATAACGAGGTTTTGTTTCGTGTTTATCGTCTGCATACGTTGCACGAGATCGGACATGTCGACGCCTGTCCGCTGAGGCAATAGATCGTAAGCAAGGTTCTCCATGTCCGAGGCGGCGATTCGATTCGCCTGCCACTTGCGGGCAAAATCGCCGCTTGTGGTAAGAGTGATCAGAAGCGCTGCTAGCGTTGCCAGGATGGCGGGGAGATCCTTTTGAAGTCGCGGATGCGCGGCCAGGATTTCGAGTTTGAGTAGAAGGGCCGACAATGCGCTGAAAGCCGCAGCTCCAAACAAGCAGCCGAAGTAGACCGCGCTCCAGCGAATGGAGTTCCCTCTGTATCGGTGGTAGTTGTCCACCACGACTTGGGCCAGGTCGTGTTTGTTCTTGGTAACTAGACACGGAACTCTATCGATGGCGCTTGTATCGTGCCAGTTGCTCTGGAGTATCACTAAACCGATCACGAAAACGAGGACAACCACTGCTATCCAGTGACCCTTTTTCATTGTAAGTTTGTCGGCGCTTCGGTTTGAGGAAGCAGGAATCTCCCTCCAGCCCTAGGATCTTGGGACGAGCACCCCCCCCTTCTCTCACCGTTTAGACGGACGACTGAGCCGAATTCCTAACCGGGCTTGTGCGCTTATCGGCGTCGCGGCCATGGTCCGGCGATCTTCGGCGGATGTCCGCTTTGATAGCCGGGGTTGGCCTGTTCGCCTGCTCCCTACCCGCGCAACGGGCTTCGAGCGTCAATCCGGTCGAATCGCTGCGCAACGGTTAGCGACGACCGAGCGAAGTCGAGCACGGCGGCCTTCGAGCCGCCAACGCGCTCGTTCGCGCATTGGAATGGACCGTCGTGGCCAGCCTACGCCGACGCTCTCATTTTGCCCCGACCGCCCCATTTACTCGATTTCTCGGAAACCGCTCTCTATCGTTGCGGCGTGGCGCTGATCTCGCCTCGTCGCGCAGCCGGGCCGTGCCCCAGCGGCGCATCCGGCCGAGGAACCACCCTCTACCTCATGACGGCTTCGCTCTGCCGCAAGCTCAGGCTGCCGGCAACAAACGGTCCCAGGCCTCTCGGGCATCTCTAACCGTTCTGGCAAGATCCTGGATCCGGATGAACCCATAGTGATCCATGGCCCATGAACGAAGCTCGCGCGAGCTCAGCACGTAGGATTCCGCGGTGGGCGGGGAATCGGACCTGTTCTTCCCGAACCTGACGAACACGATGAAGTGGCCATTTTCGGCCGTGAAGTCATGCATCGGCCAAGACTTGGAATTGGCTGCCGCTTTCACGTCCACCGTGACGGCTTCGCCGGGCTTGCGAACGATCGTGATGTCGCCGTCATTTTCGGCGCCGACCGAAACCGTTGCGGCGGGAGGTTCTTTCCTCCTATACCGAGAACCGTCGACGGAGCGTCAGTCCTCCGACCGCAGCGAGCAAAGCCGCGAGACCTGCCAAGCCCCATTCCGACAGGGTGGGGACCTCAATGACCGAGGGTACCGGCGCCGTCAGTGTCAGGTCGTCGAGGTTGAGGATCGGGGAGCAAGGCTCGCCGATCGAGCAGCCGGCTGGCAGGATCGCGAAGCGGGCGATCGGCTCGGTGGTCGAAACGCTCAGCGTACCCAGGAAGAAGAACGATCCGGGGCTCGGATGTTCGAGCGTGTCGGAGGCGAGAATGGCGCCTTTCGCATCGAGGGCGTAGAGGGTTGCCGTCCAGAGGGAGTAGGAGGTGGTCGAAATCCCGGCCACCGGGCGGGTGAATGTGGCGTCGGGCGGCGTTGAGGTGATGTAGTGATTGGTGACCGGAGCACCGGGAAACAGGGGGATCGTACCGAGCGTCCCGCTCGAGAAGGTCATTCCGAAGCTCGAGAACTCGTTGCTCAACGGGCCGCAGATGCCGCCGGGGCAGGGCGGCGCGGGGATGTCGTCGGCGGTTCCGAAGGCTCCGTCCGGACCCGGGAAGTTCTCGAAATCGACGAGGACGGATTGCGCCCCGGCGGGTCGGGCGAGAACTGAGGCGAGAAGCAGGCTGGCAAATACGACGGAGACTCGCTTCTCGATGTGCGTCTTCACGGTCGGACCTCCGAATCGGATTTCATGTCATGGTAGCGCGTTCCGTGGTCCACCGGGCCAGCACCGCTGCTTTCCAAATCAGCACCGCTGTGCTTTTATCCAGCATTCCTTCTGCCCGAGCCAGCAAGGCTGCGCTTTTGTCCAGCAAGGCTGCACCGTAATCCATCCCACCTGCGTGCCGGTTCAAGTTGGCTGAGCTCTGACGCAACACCCCTGAACCTTTTTCGGGCCTCGCTGGACTTTTTGTGGGCATCCTTGGCCGTTTGTGCGCACTGCTGGGTTTCTCGCACAAGTGGATGGAGATTTCTCCAACGTGGCCCGGTTTTATCCGGGCTTTACCCAGAAACAATTGAGCATGGCTGAGGTCTTCTCCAGCATGGCTGGATATTTCTTCAGCGTGGCTGCGCTCTTCTTCAGCGGGGTTGAACTTTTCTCGAGCGTGGCTGCGCTGTTCGCACGGTTGGCTGAACTTTTTGTGCGGAGGGCTCGGTTTTTCTCGCGGCTGGCTGCCCTGGGAATGAGAATCGCCGGACGCCCTCTACGGGCTTCTTCGTCGTGCGGCCCGCACTACCCAAAAAACACTCGGCCTGATTCCCCTGGGTGCTACCCCCCGCGTGCTTTTCGTGGCGCAGGCTCCCAACCTCGCCCAATCTGGCGCCCTCCCTTCCTCCCGTGACAGACTCGCCGCCGACCGTTTTCGGCTGGCAAATAACCGGGGCTTTTAAGCTATCGCTTGCCCCAAGAGTCGGAGGACCCACCTTGCGAGGACTCTTCCAGACCAAGTCGCTCGACGCGATTCTGGCTTCCGCCGCGGACAAGACGAATGCCCTGCGGCGCGAGCTGGGGCCGTGGAACGTGACCCTGTTGGGCGTGGGCGCGATCGTCGGCGCGGGCATTTTCGCCACCATCGGCACCGCGGCGGCGGGCGATGCGGCTCGGCCGGGCGCCGGGCCCTCTTTGATGCTGTCGTTTGCGATCACCGCGTTGGTCTGCGCGTTCACCGCTCTCTGCTACGCGGAGATGGCGGCGATGGTGCCGATCTCCGGCTCGGCCTACACGTATTCGTACGCGACGCTAGGCGAGCTGATCGCCTGGATCATCGGCTGGGACCTGATCATCGAGTACGCGGTGGGCAACGTCGCCGTCGCGATCAGCTGGGGCAACTATTTCCGCACCCTGCTCGACGGCTTCGGCATCCACATCCCTCAATGGATGGCGATCGACTATCGGACGGCGGCGAAGATTCCCGGGCTGTACGAGAGCGCGCCGCACATCTTCGGCATCCCGATCATCTTCAACATCCTGGCGTTCGGCATCGTCATGCTGATCACGATCGTCCTGGTCTGGGGCATCCGCGAGTCGGCTTCTTTGAACGCCGGGATGGTGATCTTGAAGATCCTGGTGCTGTTGTTCTTCGTCGGCATCGCGCTCCATTACGTGCCGGCGACCAAGATGGTCCAGAACTGGCACCCGTTCCAACCGAACGGCTGGGGCGGAACGCTCGCCGGGGCTGCCGTCGTCTTCTTCGCCTACATCGGCTTCGATGCGGTTTCGACCGTCGCCGAAGAGACCAAGAACCCGACCCGGAACCTGCCGATCGGCATTCTCGCCTCGCTCGCGATCTGCACGCTGCTCTACGCCATGGTCGCCGCCGTGTTCACCGGCATGATCCCTTATCCCGAGCTGACGAAGATGCTCTCTTCGCAGCAGGCCGAGCCGCTCACCATGGCGCTCGATCACGTGGCGCCGCACCAGACCTGGGCCACCACGCTGGTGGCCTTGGGCTCGGTGATTGCGCATACCGCCGTGCTGTTGGTGTTCCAGCTCGGCCAGCCGCGCATCTTCTTCTCGATGGCGCGCGACGGCTTGCTCCCCAAGAGCTTCGCCAAGATTCATCCGAAGTACCGCACGCCGCACGTGACGACGATCTGGACCGGCGTGTTGGTCGGCGCGTTCTCGGCGTTCACCAGCATCGACGAGATGGTCGACCTGACCAACATCGGCACGCTGTTCGCGTTCGTCCTGGTGTGCGTGGGCATCCCGATCCTGCGCTTGAAGGACCCGAACCGCGCCCGGCCGTTCCAGGTGCCGTTCGGGCCGTTCCTGCTGCCGCTTCTGGGCGCCGTCTCGTGCATCGGTTTGATGTTCTACCTGCCTCCCGCCTCGTGGTGGCGGTTCATCGGCTGGCTGGTGCTCGGCTTCGCGGTCTACACCTCGTTCGGCTACTCGCAGAGCGTGATCGGCCGCGGCTTGGGCCGCTCCGACAAGACGCCGCCGACGCTCAAAATCGCGTCGATCGGCTTCCTGCTGCTGGCGGCCGGCCTGTTCGCGATTCCGCACAACGCGGGGCCGGGGACGCTTCTGGCTCTCGCCGGAGACGGCACCGCGGCGGAGCATGGCCGGGCGCTTTGGGGCCTCGGGTTGATCGCGATCGGCGCGTTGGTGGGCTTCGGCGGCGTCGGGGCCACGCGCAGCGAGAAAGGCGTGCGTGCCTAAAGCCGCTTCTCGCCGCGAATCGCATCTCGTAGGGGCGGAGCTTGCCTCCGCCCGCCGGGGGCAGACAAGCTGCCCCCCTACGTGGTCTGCTCTAAAAGGGTAAGCGACGCTCGTGGCAAAGACCTATCGGGTCAACGAGATCTTCTACAGCCTGCAGGGGGAAGGGGTTCGCGCCGGAACGGCGAACCTCTTCCTCCGCTTCTCGAAGTGCAACCTCACCTGTAAGGTCCTAACCCACGGCTTCGACTGCGATACCGAATTCGAATCGGGACGCGATCTGGCGCTGGACGAGATCCTCTCCGAGTTTCAGGCTCTCTCGTCGGCGTGCCGCTGGGTGATCCTGACCGGCGGCGAGCCGGCTCTCCAGGTCGATCGGGAGCTGATCGACGCGCTCCACGCCGCGGGGTACTCGCTCGCGATCGAGACCAATGGCTCGTTCGCGCTCCCCGACGGAATCGACTGGATCACCGTGAGCCCGAAAGTCGCCGAGCATGCGATCCGCCAGCGAACGGCCCATGAGGTGAAATACGTCCGCGGCCATGGCCAGGCGATCCCGCAGACCGTGGTCGAAGCGGAGCACTATCTGATCTCCCCCGCGTTCGTCGGCGACCAGGCCGACCCGCGGGCGCTCGCCTGGTGCCTGCGTCTGGTGGAGGCGAATCCCGCCTGGCGGCTGTCGATCCAGCAACATAAGGTCTGGGGCGTGCGGTAGGCGGCTCGTCGATGCCCGTCTGCGCCCAGCATCCGGAGATCGCCGCGCTCTACGCCTGCGACGGCTGCGGGCGGCAACTTTGCGACCAGTGCATCACGGCGGGCCACGCCCTTTTGTTCTGCAAGGTCTGCGGCGAGCGGGCGATCCCAGTCACCCCTGAGGTCGGTCCCGCGCCCGGAGCTCACTCCGCGATCCAACATCGGCGCCGCGCGGCGGTCGACTCGACGTACCGCCTGGTCGACGCGTTCGGCTATCCGTTCCGCGGCATGGGGAAGTTGCTCTTCGTCGCCGCGCTGGTCTGCCAGGGCGCGGTGGAGATCATGGTGCGCTTCGGCATCGATTTCTTCCGCTTCGCGCTCGCGTTCGGTTTCTGGTCGCTGCTCGTCGGGCTCCAGTTGAAGATCGCTCGATCGACCAGCGAGGGTCAGGACGAGCTGCCCGACTGGCCGGATTACTTTTCGCTCGGCGAGCGCTTCTTCGACATCCTGGTCTTCGTGATTCTCCAGATCTGGCGCTACGGCCTGGTGGCGCTCTATGTCCTGGTGTTCCGCGGTGCCATCTTCGCCAAGGAGCCGAACCTCCTCGTCTGGCTCGGTCTCGCGGTTCTCGCCTGGCTCGGCGCGGCCCTCGCCACGACGGCGCTCGGCGCGGTCGGCAAATTCAATCCCGACCAGGTGCTGCGGCTCGATCTGCATTACCGCGCGTTCCGCGCCTGCGGCGCCGACGCGATCGTCATCGCCAATCTCGTCTTCGCCCTCGACCTCGCCTTCTGGCTCGCTCGCATCGGCCTTGGCGGCATCCCCCTCGCCGGCAGCGCGATCACCGGGATTCTCGGCACCTACGCGCTGTTCGTCTCCGCCCACCTTGCGGGGTTGTTGTTCCGGCGGAACGCGCCGGAGGTCGAAGAAGTCTACTGACCGGTCGGCTCCCGGCTTACAATATCGTCCCCATGCGTCCCGGCCTGCTCACCCGCCTTCTGTTCGTCTCATATTGCTTGGAAGCGGGGATGTTCCTGCTCATGGTGCCGTGGAGCCCCGCCTGGGATCGGACGGTTTCCCAGCTCCCGGTCCCTCTGCTCGCCGCCGCCCTGCGCGCCACGTTCGGGCGCGCGGCGCTGGCCGGCTTCGGCATGGTCCATCTGATTTGGGGGGTTCACGACCTCGATTCGCTCTGGCCGCGCGGAAAGGGAAAGACCTCCGAAGGAACGGGCGCCGCGCCGCCGGCGGAACCGCCCGCCGATTCCGGCCTCGACGCCGGGGCGCCCGGTGCCGCAACCCCCGGGGTTTGAGCTTTTGGCGATCAGCGACCGCCGGGCGGTTCCCGGCGGCGCGCTCGAACCCTGGCTCGAACAGATCGGAGCCGCGGGGGTCGGGGCGGTGCAGATCCGCGAGAAGGACCTGGAGGATCGCGCGCTGCTCGCCCTCGCCCGATCCGCCCGCAACCTCCTGCCGCCGGAGACCACCCTCTTGATCAACGGCCGCATCGACGTGGCGCTGGCCGTGGGCCCGGAGCGCGACGACGCCGCGGGCGGGTGCCGGGTCGGCGTCCATCTGCCGAGCACCGGCCTGCCCACCGCGGCGCTGCGCGACCGGTTCGGCGTCGATCTCGTGATCGGCCGCTCCACCCACACGCTCAATGAGATCGAAACCGCACTCGAACAGGGGGCCGATTACGCCACGTTCGGCCCGGTCTATCCGACCCCGAGCAAGGCGGCGTTCGGACCGCCGGTGGGCCTTGCGGCGTTCGAGCGCGCGGCGGCCCTCGGGCTTCCCCTCTACGCGCTCGGCGGCGTTACACTAGAGCGCCTGCCGGAGCTGGCCCGGGCGGGCGCCGCGGGGATCGCCGGAATTCGGATCTTCCTCGAACCCGTCGAGCTGCCCGCGCTGGTCGCCGCCGCCCGCGCACTTTTTCCGCCGCGCTCCCCCGCCGCAACGAGGCTTCCCACGTGACCGAGAACGTCCTGACCGCCGTGCGTAAAGCTCCCCAAAAACTCGGATTCCTGTTCGTCTCGCTCGCCGTGCTGGTGCTCGATCAGTGGACGAAATGGCTGATCGAGGTCCATCTGCCGCTCCACGCCTCGACCCCGGTGCTCGGCGGCCTCGCGAACTTCACCCATGTGAGAAATACCGGCGTCGCTTTCGGCCTGTTCGCGGCGCAGGGGCTTTCGAGCGGCAGCTGGCTGCTCACCGCCCTCGGCCTCGGCGCCCTGGCCGCCGTCTGCATCTACTTTTGGCGTACTCCCACGAAAGACAGCACCCTGCTGGCCGCGCTCGCCCTGGTGGTCGGCGGCGCGCTCGGCAACCTTCTCGACCGGGCTGCCACCGGGGCCGTGACCGATTTCGTCGATCTGTTCGTCGGCATGCACCATTGGCCGGCGTTCAACGTCGCCGACGCCGCGATTTCGGTCGGCATTTTGTTGATGGCGATCGACAGCGTGAAGCGCCGCCATCCGGCCCCGGAACCGGCGTAGCTTCCTCCTCGATGGGACATCCCGTGCCGTCCACCTGGGTGGTCGTACCTCCCGCATCCGGGGAAGAGGCGGCCGGGGCGCTCGATCGCATGTCTCGGATCGACCGCTACATCGCCCACCACCTCGACGTGCCGCGGAACCAGGTGCAGCGCTGGCTGCGCGACGGCCGGGTGCTCAAGAACGGCAAACCCGCCTCCGGCTCGGATTCCGTCTCCGTGGGCGACGAGATCGCCTGCGATCCTCCCGTCCCCGGCGACGACCGGGTGGTGGCGGAGAGCGGCGATCTGGCGATCCTGTTCGAGGATTCCGAGCTGCTCGTGCTCGACAAACCGGCGGGGCTCGCGGTCCATCCGGGGGCCGGACGGGCGACCGGAACGCTCGCCCACTTTCTGCTCGGCCACGATGCTTCGATCGCCGGAGTCGGCGGACCCGGGCGACCGGGAATCGTCCACCGGCTCGATCTCGGCACCAGCGGCGCAATGGTCATCGCCAAGACCCCCGAAGCGTACCGGGCGCTCTCCGAGGCTTTCGCCGGCCGGGCGATCGACAAGCGCTACCTGGCGATCGTCCACGGCGAGCCGAAAATCGCGGCTGGAACGATCGACGCCCCGATCGGTCGACATCCGGCGAACCGGCAGGAGATGGCGGTCGTCCCGCGCGGCCGGCAAGCCCGCACCGACTACCGGACGTTGGCCACGGCAGGGGGATTGGCGCTGCTCGCCTTCCATCTCCACACCGGACGGACGCACCAGATCCGCGTCCACGCCAAGCACCTGGGTCATCCGCTGGTGGGAGATCCGGTCTACGGCGAAGCGCGGTGGAAGACGTTGGAGAAGACGCGCCAGGCGGTGGTGCGGGATTTCGCTCGGCCCGCGCTGCACGCCTGGCGGCTGGCATTCGACCACCCGAAAACCGGCGCGCTGCTTGTCTTCGAGGCGCCGGTACCGGAAGATCTGCGCGCCCTTTGGCAGGCCGCCACGGGAATCTCTTGGCCCAAACTTCCTAGTTGAACGTGATCTGACCGTTCTTCATCGTGAACGGCGACAGGTCGTCCGGTCCGTTCGCGAGGTAGGTGAGGTTCGGGTCGATCCGCACCGCAACTTTTCGGCCGTGGGGTACCGACGCCTTGGTCGGGAGGGTGATTTCGATGAACTTTCCCGCGACCGTGTTGAGCGAAGCGTCCGGGCTTGCGAACGTGACGATCAGCAGGCCGGGGGTCGAGCGATCGACGGTGAACGTCGAATGGCCGAAGCGCGCATCCATCCGCACCGAGGGTTTCGCCGCCTGGATCGCCGGATCCCAACGCAGGCCGACCTGGCCTTTGGTGAACGGCCGGGCCTCGATCGTCGAGACGCCGAGAGCCGCCGACCGGCCCGGGGCCAGTCGAGCCCCCGGCGCCCGCAGCTCGATCGACTCGCCTCGCGCCTCGATCCGCAGTTGGCCCGGCTTGACCAGGATCGAGATCGGCTGGCCGGCCTCGTCGACCAGGAACGTGTCGGCCGGATCGAGGTCGAGGGTAAAGGTGTCGCCCGGCTGCAGGTCCGCTGCGAGCCGCAGGTAGAGCACCGCGACGGGGCCGTCCAAGCGGTTGATCATCGCAGCGGGCGAAGCGAACGTGAGCATCGTTTCCAAAGGCTGAAGCGCGGCGCGATAGGTGACCGCGCCGCGCGGACCGAACACCAGGGCGCCGATCAGCGCCGCGAACGGCTGGTCCCCGGCGTTGCCGGTGAGGCCGCCCGCCGCCAGTGGGCTTTGCAAAATGCGCTGCGGACCGCGCCGGGGGCGGAAACAGACCTGGCCCTGCTTGATCGGACGGGCGGCGTAGGTGCGCACGACCACCGCGACGATTCCCCCGGGCTGCCCCACGGCATCGCTGACGCGCAGGGCGAGCTGGGTCTCTCCCCCGCCGCGGGCGAACGCCGGAGCGGCGAGGCTCGCCAAGCCGAGGGCGAGACCTAAGTAGAGGAGACGAAATGATTTGCGCGCGGTAGGCATGACCCGATCCTCCGGGAGAAACGGCTGGAGCGCCAAAGGTAACGCTCTCCGGATTACAGGAATATGACAGGCGAGAAGTGCCGCGGGAACAACCTAAACGGTGGCCACTGCGAGATCCGCAGGCTCTTCTTTGGGCTTCGCGGGTTCCGGGGCCAGGTACTCGTCGATCATCGCGGCCAGACCCGACGCTCCCGACCGGGCGACCGCCTGCTCGACCAGAGTCCCAGCGAGCCCTTCGAGCTCGGCGATCACCCCGAGGTGCCCTTCGCGGCAGAGCGAGGCGAGGTCGTAGCGCGTCGCATCCGCCCAGCGCGAGGCGCGAAACAGCGCCTGGCCCGGTTCCGCCGGACGGCCGAGCCGGAGCCAGATCTCGGCGGCGACCCCCAGCAGGCCGGCAATCCGGCGGTTGTCGCGCAGCTGGATCGGCGGGCGCGGCAGCGGCCGGGGGAGAAACGGGGTGAAGCCGAAGCGTGCCAAGGCGCGGGAGAAATCGCGTTCGACCGGCGGCTCGCGGTGAAACAGCGCCTCGAACGCATCGTCGCGCGCCAGCCGCCGCCGTTCTACGGGAGTGAGCTGGGGGGCCACGCCGTGGACCCAGGCGGCCTCCGCCTCGCTCATCCGCTCGCCGACGATCGCCCAGATCTCCGGGTCGTCGGTGAGCCCGGCGAGCAGCGGAAACGCCACCCCCGCCCCTTCCGGCAGCCGATCGAGCAGCGACAGATCGCCCGCAAGCACGGCGGGCAGGGCATCGACCACCAGGGTCGCCCCCGGCGCCTCGGCCCGTTCGCCGGGCAAGAGGTGCAAAAGCACCGGAGTGCCGCGCGCCAGATGATCGCGGGCGAGAGCGTCGCGCGCCGTAGCGAGGAGCGGCGGCACCGGCGGCAGGTAGGCGACATCGTCGAGCGGTTGGCCGAGGAGAGGCGAAAAATCGACCCCCTCGCCCGAATCGCCCAGGCGCCCGCGAGAAAGGTCGAGCCAGGGTTCGTTCGCCCCCGGCCAGTCGCGAGGCGCGAAGCGCACCCAAAAGCGCGCCGGCTCGGGGCGGGTCGCCGCCCAGCGGAGGCTCATGCCCAGGCTCCCAGGGGTAAAACCGGCGCAACGGGAAGGTCCGGTCCAGCCCGCTCGGATCGGGCGGCCAGTGCGCGTTCGACGTATTTCGCCAGCACGTCGACCTCCAGGTGCACCCGATCGCCCGGCACCCGATCTTTGAGCGTCGTGACCGCGAGGGTATGCGGCACCAGCGCCACCTCGAATCGATCCCCGGCGAGCGCGGAGACCGTTAGGCTTACGCCGTCGACCGTAATCGAGCCTTTTTCGACCAGGTACCGCTCCAGAGCCTCGGGCAGCGAGAAAGCGAGAATCCGAAACCCACCCTGCTCGCGCCGATCGATGACGGTCGCGGTCCCGTCGACGTGGCCCTGTACCCAATGGCCGCCCAGCGGATCGCCCACCCGCAAAGCCGGCTCCAGATTGACCTCCGCTCCGGAGCGAAGATCGCCCAGGGCGGTGCGCGCAAGCGTTTCGGGCGACAGCTCGAAGGCGGCGCGGAACATCGCGGGAGAGATCGGGGCGAGCGCCATGACGGTCAAACAGACGCCGGAGACCGCGACGCTCGCGCCGAGCGGCGGCGAGGGCAGGCGCGCGACGAGATCAGACGAAAGATCAACCGCCAAGCGGCGACCGTCGCCCGGCGTCGGCCGAGGATCGCCCGCGACGCGACCGGTTTCGAGGATCAGGCCGCTGAACATCAGGCGGGGGCCTTCCCATCGAGATTGGCGCGCTTTGTAAGGTCTGCGATCTTCACAATCCCGATGGTACCAGAGGGTACCGCAACCGAAACGTTTTTCAGACCGCGCGCAGCAGCTCGTTCAAACATCCGGCGCGCAGGCCGGAAAGGATCACGTCCTCGCCCCGGCGTTTCCCTTCGATCCGCTCCAGCCGTGGCGCCTCGGCCAACCGGGCAAAACCCAGGCCCCCGAGGGGGCTCGGAGCCGAGGCTCCGCCGAGCAGCAGCGGCGCCGCGTCGACCTGCACGGCATCGTAGGTTCCGGCGGCGACGAAGCTCGCATGGACCTCGCCGCCCCCTTCGACCAGGACGCTTCGGACCCCGCGCTCGAACAGCGCTGCCAGCACCGCCACGGGCTCGACTTCGGCCAAGCGGACCACTTCGGCGCCGGCCGCGGCGAGCGCCGCGGATTTCTCCAAATCCCCGGATTCGGTGAAGATCGCCACCGGTCCCGGCACTTTGAGTATCTGCGCCGAGGGAGGCGTCCGCAGGCGCCGGTCGAGTACCACGCGGAGGATCGGCCCTTTCGCGCGCCCGAGCCGCCGGTCGAGCCGCGGGTCGTCGGCGAGCACGGTGCCCACCCCGATAAGGATCGCGTCGTGCTCCTCGCGCAGCAGGAGGGATGCCTTGCGCGCCTCGGGCGACGAGATCCACCGGCTCTCCCCCGCGACGGTCGCAATCTTGCCGTCGAGGCTCATCGCCCATTTGAGCGTCACGGAAGGCCGGCCGAGCACCTGGGAGACGAAAAACGGCAGGTTGATCCGCACGGCGTCCTCGGCGAGAGCACCGGCTTCGACTTCGATTCCCGCCTCCCGCAGCCGGGCGAAGCCCTGACCCGCCACTTTAAGGTTCGGATCGCCGACGCAGACGATCACCCGGGAGATGCCCGCCGCGATCACCGCGTCGGCGCACGGAGGGGTGCGGCCGAAGTGGGAGCACGGTTCGAGCGTGACGTAGAGGGTGCCCCCCCGCGCGGCGCCCGGCGAAGCGGCGGCCGCGGCGCGCAACGCCTCCACCTCGGCGTGCGGGCCGCCGACCTCGCGGTGCCACCCTTCCCCCAGGACTTGGCCGTCGCGCACCAGGACGGCGCCGACTCTAGGGTTCGGCGCCGTGCGGTAGCGCCCGAGCCCCGCCAGGCGCAACGCGCGCCGCAAATGCCGCAGGTCGAGGGAGCCGATCGAGCCACTGGGATTGTCGGGGGGCAAAGAGCGACCCTCAGCCGAGCAGAGCGTTGGCGAACGCGCGCGGCTCGAAGTCGATCAGGTCGTCCGCCTTTTCGCCCACCCCGAGGAACAGCACCGGAAGCTTGAGCTCGCGCGCGATCGCGACCGCCATTCCCCCCTTGGCCGTGCCGTCGAGCTTCGCGAGCAGGACGCCGTCGACCGGCACGACCTGGGCGAACGTCCGCGCCTGGACCAGCGCGTTCTGGCCGGTCGTGGCGTCGAGCACTAGGATCGTCTCGCGCGGCCAGCCGGCGGCCTCGCGGTCGATGATCCGGTTGATCTTGGACAGCTCGGCCATCAGGTGATCCTTGGTGTGCAACCGACCGGCGGTGTCGACGATCAGCCGGGTCACCCCCCGGGCGCGCGCCGCCTGGATTGCGTCGTAGACCACGGCGGCCGGATCGGCGCCGGTCGCCTGGCGGATCACGTCCACCCCCAGCCGCTCGCCCCAGAGCGCCAGCTGCTCTATCGCCGCAGCCCGGAACGTATCGGCCGCCGCGAGCAGAACACGCTCCCCCTGGTCCTTCGAGCGCCGCGCGAGCTTGGCGATCGAGGTGGTCTTGCCGACGCCGTTCACCCCCACCACCAGAGTCACCCGCGGCCCGTCGCCGATCGGTTTCTTCTTCGGTGCCTGTTCGAGCAGCCGGGCGACCTCTTCGGCCAGCCGGGAACGGAGAGCCTGCGGGTCGGTCGTGTCGGTGGTCTTGCGGAGCATCTCGACCAGCTCCAGCGAGGTTTCGACCCCGAGGTCGGCGGAAATCAGCGCCTCTTCGAGGTAATCGAGCGTCGTGGCGTCGAGCACCGCGCGGCCGGCGACGGCGGCGCCCACCCGTTCGATGATCTCGGTGTGGGTCATCAACAGCCCGCGCTTCAGCTTGGTCCAGAATCCCGCCCTCTTCGCGGCGTCGGGATCGGGAACCTGGGCTTCGGGCGCGAGCGCAAGGTCGATCGGAGGTTTCGTTTCCATCATCCGCGGGATGATATCCCGCTCTGCTATCGTCCATCTCCGCCCCAACCCTACCGAGGAGAAGCTCGCCATGTCCCTTACCCGCTTCGCGCCGCTCCTGCTCCTGGTGCTCGCCCCCGCCGCGGGCCGGCCGGAAGCGCCTACCGCCGCCGCGCCGGCTCCTCCGCCGCCGGCGGCCCTCCGAACGCTTGAGGCAACCCCGATCGCCCTTCCGGGCGGGACGGCCGGCATCGGCTTCGACGATCTCCAATTCGCCCCGGGCCTCGGCAAGCTCCTCGCTCCGGCGGGTGGAACCGGCAACCTGGCATTGATCGACCCTGCGACCCACGCCATCACAACCATCGGCGGGTTCCAGCCCGCGACAGGCTCTTCCGGTGGCCACGACGCAGGGACTACCTCGGCCGAAGAGGGCCGGGGCTACCTGTTCGCCATCGACCGCGGCGCCAAGCGGCTCGACGTGATCGACCCCGCGGCCGGCAAGATCGTCGCCGGAGCCGACCTCGCGGGGAGCCCCGACTACGTCCGCTACGTCGCCGCGACGAACGAGGTCTGGGTGACCGAGCCCGACGGCGAGCGGATCGAAGTCTTTGCCCTCTCGAAGTCAAAGCCGCCGATCCCGGAGCACGTGGCCTTCGTCGCCGTCCCCGGCGGCCCGGAAGCCCTACAGATCGACCCCGCCCGCGGACGGGGCTACAGCAACCTGTGGAAGGAAAAAACCGTCGCGATCGATTTGGTGAAGCGCGCCGTCGTCGCTACCTGGGACAACGGCTGCACGGGAGCCCGGGGCCTGGCGTTCGACACCCGGCGCGGGTTCCTCTTCGTCGGCTGCGCCGAAGGAGGCGCGAGCGTCCTCGACCTCAACCACGACGCCAAGCGCCTCGATCACGCGGAATCCGGAGCCGGAGTCGACATCATCGCCTTCGACGCCGGCCTCTCGCACCTCTACGTCCCCGGCGGAAAAGCCGCGACGATGACCGTTTTCTCGGTCGGCGATGACGGCCGCCTCACCCCCGTCGCGACCGCCAAGACGGCCGCCAAAGCGCATTGCGTCGCGGTCGACGACCGGCACCAGGCGTATGTCTGCGACCCGACGGGGGGCCGGTTGTTGATGTACCGGGATGGTGGGTAGACCCGATGATCTAGAACGGTCCGCCCTTTGCCGCCCCTTCCAGGGCGATTAGCCGCTCCATGCATTACCTCGACTTCACGCTCGATTTCGTTCCCGATGGCAAGGGCGGCGCCTCCGTGAAAGTCGCGGATTCGCCGGCCGGGCAAGGAAGTCTCGAACCCTTCGACCCTCCACCGGTCGAGGAAGATCTCGCCGTCGTGACCCGGGCGGCAGCTGCGCGTCTCGATGCCGAACGGTCGGGGGTCGCGAGATCCGATCTCGGCGGCCTCGAAGAGCTGTCTGCGGCAGCTCTTCGCTCCCTCGGAGCACAGCTTTTCGAACGCCTCTTTCGTGGCTCCGTGCGCCGGCTCTTCGACCTCAGTCTCGGTCGCCTACGCCCGGACGATGGACTACGGATCAAGATCCAGCTCGACCTGCACGAGCAAGCGCTCGCTCCTCTACACACGCTGCCGTGGGAATTGCTCTTTGAAGGACAGAGCAACCACCGTTTGGGTCTCGACCAACGGTTCTCGATCGTCCGCTTCGTTCCTCAGCGGCGGATGCTCGATCGACGAGAGCTGCCTCGCCCTCTGCGCATTCTGCTGGCCGGCGCCGAGCCTCGTTCCGCGAGGATTCTTTCCCTCGACGACGAAATCGAACGGGTCCGTAAAGCGGTAGAGCAACCGGGCAAGATCGAGGTCGAGCCGCTGATCCATACGACGCCCGAGTCGCTGCGCCGGGCGCTCACGGACGGAAAGGAGTTTCACGTCCTCCACTTCATGGGCCACGGCGATTTCGATTCCGATTCCGGCGAGGGCGAGATTCATTTGGAAGATGGCAGGCGCGGTACCTCGAAAGTGCCTGGCCGCACGCTCGCCGACCAGTTGCGCGATCGGACCTCCCTCCGGTTGGTTTTCCTGAACGCCTGCCGTACCGCCCGATCCGCCGCGCCCAATCCTTTCAGCGGAGTGGCCGCCGCCTTGGTCCAAGCGGGGGTGCCGGCGGTGATCGCGATGCAGTTTCCGATCACCGACAGCGCAGCGATCGTTTTCAGCGAAACGGTGTACCGACGCCTCGCGGCCGGCGAGCCGATCGATGCCGCGGTGACCGAAGGGCGACACGCGATGGCCGCACGGTTCCCGCGGCAGCTCTCTTGGGGCACGCCGGTCCTGTTTCTTCACGTGTCGGATGGGCGCCTGTTCGTCCCGGTGCTGAGACCTCCCGATCCTAAGCGTGCTCCTTCCTCGCCTGCTCCTCTGCGTCCCCTCCATCAGCTCCCCGCTCCACCCGCCGACTTCGTTGGCCGCGAGGCGGAGCTCGCAGAATTGCGTGGCGCGATGTCGAAAGGCGCCCCGATCTGTTCTGTTCAAGGGATGGGGGGAGTAGGCAAGACCGCCTTGGCGCTCAAGGTGGCGCACGAGTTTCGCGATGACTTTCCGGACGGTCAGATCTACCTCGACCTTCAAGGCATGAGCGCCAGGCCCCTCACCCCGGCCGAGGGGGCGGCGCATGTGATCCGCTCGTTCCATCCGGAAGCGCCTCTCCCCGCGGACTCTCGGCTCGCCGCCCTTTATCGCGAAGTGCTCCACGATAAACGTGTTCTTCTCTTGATGGACAACGCGGCAGATCGAGGACAGGTCGAGCCTTTACTTCCGCCCGACACGTGCGCTCTTCTCGTCACCTCGCGCCAACGCTTTTCTCTTCCTGGACTGTTTCGCCGGGATCTGGATCAGCTTCCGCCGGACGATGCCTGCGCGCTCCTCCGGAAGATTTCTCCCCGGATTGGCGACCAGGCCGCCAGCATCGCGCGCAATTGCGGCTACCTGCCGTTTGCCCTCCGCGTCGCGGCGAGCACCCTCGCCGAGCGCACGGACCTCTCCGTCGCCGACTATGTTCAGCGACTGGAGAAAGAAGGACAAAGGGCCAAGCTCGGGGAAGCCGCGCTTGGCCTTAGCTACAAGCTGCTTCCCGAGATCCTACAAACGCGCTTCCGTGCTCTCGCCGTCTTCCCGGCGACCTTCGATGCGGCGGCGGTCGCCGCCGTCTGGAGTCTGCAAGGGAACGACGACGAAACGGACGAATCTCTCGGCGAACTGGTGCGCCGCAGCCTTCTCGCCGGAGAAGATAGGCGCTACCGGTTGCATGACCTGGCGCACGCGTTTCTCCGAGCGAATCTCCCCTCTGTTGAGGAGGAAGCGGCCAAGTCGTGGCACGCGAACCACTTTCTCGCAGTCCTCGCCGCCGCGAACGAGCGATACCTGGAGGGCAACGACGGCATTCTGATAGGGCTCTCGTCGTTCGACCGGGAACGGATCCACATCCTCGCGGGCCAAGCGTGGGCATCCGCTCGAACGGAAGTCTCCGAAGAAGCCGCCCGCGCCGCCGGTCGATTCCCTTCTGCCGGCGTTCATCTCTTGAAGTTGCGCCTTGCCCCGCAAGAGCAGATCGCCTGGGTGGAAAAAGGCCTCGCCGCGGCTCGGCGGCTCGGCGATCGGTCGCTCGAAGGAGGGCACCTGGGAGGCCTGGGGATCGCTCATGCCGCCTTGGGCGAAACCCAACGAGCGATCGAATGCTTCGAGCAGTATCTGGCGATCTCTCGCGAGACCGGCGATCGGCGGGGCGAGGGGAACGCCCTCGGAAATCTGGGCAACACCTACGCCGACCTCGGCGAGACCCGACGTGCCATCGAGCTATACGCCCAAGATCTCGCCATCCGACGCGAGCTGGGCGACCGCCGCGGCGAAGGCAATGCCCTCGGTAATCTTGGTACCGCCCACGCCGACCTCGGAGAGACCCGAAAGGCGATTGAGCTCTACGAGCAGCGCCTCGAAATCGCCCGCGAAATCGGCGATCGAAGAGGAGGCGCGAACGCCTCGTGGAATCTAGGCGCCGCCTACGAGAAACTCGGAGAGATCGCCCGGGCGATCGACTTCCTGCAGGCCTGTGTCGATTTCGAGCGGGAAGTCGGCCACCCGGATGCCGAGCAGGACGCGGCGCATGTCGAGGAGCTTCGGGCGCTGGCGGAAGAGAACAAGGCTTAGTTCCGTCCTAGCCGTAGCATGATAGCCGTGCAGTCGTACTAGCGTGTCACTGAATACCGAGCGAGGCATTTATGATTCGAGTCCCTACCCACCGCGAACCCACCCATCCGGGAGAGATGCTGCTGGAGGAGTTCCTCAAACCCATGTCCTTGTCGCAACGCGACTTGGCCGATGGAATTCACGTACCCTATCAGCGCGTCAACGAGCTGGTGAACAAGAGGCGGGGGGTGACGCCGAGCACGGCACTTCGCCTTTCTAAGTTCTTCGGCACGTCGGCAGACTTCTGGATGAACCTGCAGCTGCGCTGGGATCTCTATCGAGCAAACCTCGACGAGGCCGTGGAGTTGAAGTTGATCCAGAGAATCAAGCCGAGCGGCGAAGCGGTAACCGCGAGCCGTTAGTTGCCCCCCCCCGAATAGCCTAGATCACTGGTGAGCTGGACCACTACTGTTCTGGCCAAGATCACCACCAGATCACTGGTGACCTGGAGGGTCTCCGTCGCGACGATTCCGGCTGTTCAAGTGAATTTCGCCGCCTCGGTGCCGAGCTGGTGCTCGGCGGTCCCGGGGAAAGGCGCTTGGCCTCGGCGCTTGCGAGTGCGGCCGGGGGTTCCAGGATTCTCCAGTGTTACGCTCTGCGCTGTTCCTGGAGGAATCATGGACGCGCCAGTTCCTGGAAAGCGGTTCCGGGTGGCTCTCTCGTTTCCCGGCAAGCATCGCGATTTCGTCCGGCAGGACTCCGACTCGGACCTGATCGCCGTTTTCCTCTGCGCCGAGTATGAGAAGAAGGATTGGTGCCATCTGAAGTGGCGCGCGGTCCGCTCGCCCACGGCTGCCACGCGGGCCGGCAGCAGGAGGCGTGCGATGAGGTCTACACGAACCGCATCCAGCGAGGTAAGGAAGCCTTCAGCACGAAGAAGCTAGGAGCGATCAGCGCCGATCTGGGCGCCGTGGCCTGCTTCTTCGATCCTCCCTGGAACCGTTGTTTCTGGCCGATATCGCCTTGATGCGGGTGCGGTTGTTCCGGGACCCCGTGGCGTTGGGGGAGGCGCGGCGGTTGATCGATGCGCATGGCTATGGGCGGCGGCGGGAGGAGCTGGCGGACTTGACGGCGGAGTTGGGGTAGAGGCTCGGCGGCTGGGGCTTCTCCCGGGACCGCCGAGCACCAGCTCGGCTGTTTTTGACGTTTGCGCCGCTTCGGTGCCGAGCTGGTGCTCGGCGGTCCCGGGGTGGGCTTTGTGTAAGGCGGGAACCAACGTCGAGATGTCCGTGCAGGAAAGCCTGAGGGTCGTCCGCCTCGGCGGAGCCAATGGCGTGATGGCAGCCGATCTGGCGGCGGCGCAAGCGCTCAGCGAGTCCCGCTGGGCGAATGCGGCCGCCGACACGGTGGCGTGACCGTCGAAAGCGGCTTTCCGCCGCTGGATTCGGGCGTCTGGCACGGAATCCGGGATGCAGAAGGAAAAACGCGCGATTCCTTGATCTAGAGCGGCTATCCGAGGCCGCTAGCCGCTCGCAGCCGCCGCAACGTCGCTCTTCGCGAGCGATAGCTGCTTTCGAGGAGCAATGCCAGCTATTCCGTTCTCGATAGCGGGGTTCCACGGGTGATGGCGGAATCCAGAGCCGGATAGCCGGTCTCGAAGACCGCAGAGCCGCCATCGACGGCCGATAGCGGCTCTACGGCGCCGTTCGGCGTCGTTCCCCGGCGGATTTTCGCGGAATCCGCCGGATGAACGATTGCCGCGTAGGAAAGTGAAGCTACAACCACCACTTACGGGATCACCCGCGCGCAGGCTCCTAGGGAGAGGTTTCAGCTCCTCGCGCCGCCTCCTACCCGCGGTTCTTTTCGTAGATCAACTTCAACCCCACCAGAGTGAGCATGGGATCCACCTTCTGGATATACCGCGAGCCGGAGGCGATCATTTCGGCTTGGCCTCCGGTGGCGACTACGTTCTTCAAGCCGGGGAATTCGGCGACGAGGCGCTCGAGGATTCCGTCGACGAGGCCTACGTAGCCGTAGTAGATGCCGGCTTGCATGGCGTTTACGGTATTGCGGCCGACCAGTTGATCGGGCTTTTTGACGTCGACGCGGTAGAGGCGCGAGGCGTGGGCGAATAGGGCTTCGGCGGAGATGGTGATGCCGGGGCAGATGATGCCTCCAACGTATTCGCCTTTGGCGTTCACCACGTCAAACGTGGTGGCGGTGCCGAAATCGACCACGACGACCGGGGCTCCGTACAGTTCTCTTGCGGCGACCGAGTTGACGATCCGGTCGGCACCCACTTCGGCGGGGTTGTCGTAGCGGATCGGCATGCCGGTTTTGACCCCCGGCTCGATGAACAGGGGGCGCTTGCCGAAGTAGCGCTCGGCGAGTTGGTCCAAGGTGAAATGGAGCGGCGGCACGACCGAGGAGATGACCACCGCTTCCGAAGCCGTGGGGTCGATGCCCGCGCGCTCGAACAGCGGCAAGAGGAGGGCGCCGTATTCGTCGGCGGTGCGCTCGGCGTCGGTGGAAAGGCGAAAGCTTTCGATCAGCTCGTCGCCGCGGTAGACGCCGAAAACGGTATTGGTGTTGCCGACGTCGACCAGGACCAGCAGGCCGTCGGTCACGGGGGTCGTGGCTTTTCGCGCGCGGATCATGCGATCACCTCTCCGGCCGAGATCGTGATTTCTTCGAGCGTTCCGGGAACGGCCGCGCCGGGCGGCGACGTCGCCAGGCGCAGGCCCCCGTTGGCGTCGAAGCCGAGGAACGTTCCGGAGACGGTCCGGTCGCCCATCCGGCAGACCAGCCGATCGCCGACTTGGTGGACCGACAAAGCGCGATAGGCGTCCGCCGCGTAGGCGGTGTCGCCCAGATGCTTCAGCTCCTCTTCGATCGCGCAGGCGAGGCTTGTCGCCAGCTCCGAAAGCGAGGCGTGCCCCCCTTCGATTTCGAGCGAGGTCGCGGCGGCGATCGGCAGATCTTCCGGCCGGTGCGAATGGTTGACGCCGAATCCGAGCATCACGATTGCCCCCTCGTCCGTTCGGTGCGCCGCTTCGATCAGCAGGCCGCCGATCTTACGGCCGGCGATCATGACGTCGTTCGGCCACTTGAGTCGCGGCGCCTGGTCTTCCTCGGGGCTTCCGCCGGCGGGGAGAAGCGGCGCGAGCCCGCGGCAGATCGCCACCCCGGCGAGCAGCGGAAGGGTCGCCAAGTGCGCCGGATTGGCGACCCAGGTCAGCATCGTCGCATAGATCCCCAAACCGCCCGGGCTTGCCCACTGCCGTTTCTCGCGCCCGCGCCCCGCGGACTGGGTCCACGCGAAGAGGTAGGCGCGCGGCAGATTCTGGCGCTCGTCTTCATACTCGGCGGCGATCATCCGCGCCAGGCGGTTCGTCGAGTCGGTGTCGGCGACGATGATGAGGTTCTCGTCGCCGCACGGGTGCCAGCGCGTCAGCTCGGCGGCGAATGTCGGAAAATCCACGATGAGCTCCGGCTCTTTCCTCAGCCCGCCAGGCTCGAACGGAGGCTCGACCGGCGGTCTTCCATTTGGGCGAGCGCGGCTCGGCGTTTCTCCACCACCGGGGCCGGGGCCTTGGCGAGGAAGCTCTCGTCGGCGAGCTGGGCATGGGTCCGCTCGATCTCAAGGTCGAGCTTTTCGATTTCCTTTTCGAGCTTCGCCCGCTCGGCCGCCTCGTCGCCGCCTTTCTTGGCGCCGAGGATCTTGATTCCGATCCCCGCCACCAGGTCCTCCGGTCCGCCGTCGGACGTCGACCAGGCGCGCGAGCTGACTTCCAGGGATTCGAGCCGGCAGAGGGCGGCGAACAGCCCCTGCTGCTCGGCGACGAATGCTTCGAGCACGGGCGATGCGGTCCACAAGCCCACTTTCCGCTCGCGGCCGGTCTCGGCGAGCACGGCGCGGACGCGGGTGACCGCTTCGAACATCGCATCCATCTGCGCCTCGACCGATTCATCGCGCCAGACAGGGTTCGCCTGCGGATAGGGGGCCAGGCAGATCGTCGAGGGATGGATCTCCGCGCGGCCGGGCAGGCGCTGCCAGACCTCTTCGGTGAGGAACGGCATCACCGGATGGAGCATGCGGAGAGCCTGGTCGAGCACGGTGAGGAGAACGTCGCCGATCCGCGGCCGGAGCTTGCGGTCGGCGTCCGAGCCGAGCAGCGCGGGCTTGGCCAGCTCGATGTACCAGTCGCACAGCTCTCCCCAGAAGAAGTGGTAGAGCCGGTTGCACGCCTCGTCGAAGCGGAAGGTCTCGAACTTCTCGTGGACCTCGGCCGCGGTGGCCGAGAGGCGCGAGAGAATCCAGCGCTCCGGCGCGGCGAGGTCGGCCACGGCAAGATCTTCGGGCCGCACCCTGACGCGCGCCCCTTCCGGAATGCGGGCGAGCGCGAAGCGGGTGGCGTTCCAGATCTTGTTGCCGAACGCCCGGTAACCGGCGATCTGGTCGGGGTTGAGCGGGATGTCGCGGCCGGGGCTGTCGAGCGAGGCGAGCGTGAAGCGCACCGCATCCGCGCCGTACTCATCGATCAGGTCCACGGGGTCGAGCACGTTCCCCTTGGTCTTGGACATCTTGACGCCTTCGGCGTCGCGCACCAGGCCGGTGAGGTGGACGGCGGCAAACGGCGATTCCCCGGTGAGATGCAGGCCGGCCATCACCATCCGCGCGACCCAGAAGAACAGGATGTCGTGGCCGGTGATCAAGACGGAGGTGGGATAAAACGTCTTCAAATCCGCCGTCTGCTCCGGCCAGCCGAGGGTTGAAAACGGCCAGAGCGCGGAGGAGAACCAGGTGTCGAGAACGTCCGGGTCTTGGCTCAGCTCCGCGGCGCTCGCCACCCCTGCCAGACGCACCGCCTCTTCCTCGTCGTGCGCCACGATCGTCTTGCCGTCGCCGGTGTACCAGGCGGGAATCTGATGGCCCCACCAGAGCTGGCGAGAGATGCACCAGGGCCGGATGTTCGTCAGCCAGTGCTCCCACGTTTTGCCCCAGGTATCAGGGATCAGCCGCAACCGGCCGTCCTCGACCGCCGCGAGCGCCTGGGCCGCCATGCCGGACACGTCGCAGAACCATTGGGTGGAGACGAGCGGCTCGATCGCCTCGCCGCCCCGTTGGCTGTGGCCGACGTTGTGGACGTGATCCTCCACCTTCACCAGATGACCCGCGGCGCGCAACTGCTCGACCACCTTGATCCGCGCCTCTTCGCGGGTGAGCCCGGCGAAATCGGGCCCGGCCTCAGGCGTCATCCGGCCGGACTTGTCGATCACCGAGATGCCGGGCAGGTTGTGGCGCTTGGCGACCTCCAAGTCGTTCGGGTCGTGAAACGGCGTGATCTTCACGAGACCCGTGCCGAATTCGCGATCGACCATCTCGTCGGGCACGAACGGCAGGCGCCGGCCGAGCAGCGGCAGGATCGCCGCCTTCCCCACGAGATGGGCGTAGCGCTCGTCTTCGGGGTGGAACGCCACGGCCGTGTCGCCGAGCATCGTCTCGGGCCGGGTGGTGGCGACGACGATCCGCTCGCCGGTGCCCTCCGGGTCTCCGGGCTCCCCTTCGATCAGGTATGAGATGTGGTAGAGCTTGCCCTGTACCGTCTTGGTCTCGACTTCGAGATCGGAAACGGCGGTTTCGAGCACCGGCGACCAGTTGACCATGTACTCGCCGCGGGTGATCAGCCCTTCGCGGTAGAGCCGGACGAACGCCTCGCGCACCGCCCGATTGAGCCCTTCGTCCAGCGTGAAGCGCTCGCGCGTCCAATCGCAGGAGGCGCCCATCAGGTCGAGCTGTTGGCGGATGTTGCCGTGGTATTCCTTCTTCCACTCCCAGGTCCGTTCGAGGAACGCCTCGCGGCCGAGCGCCTTCCTCGACGTGCCTTCCTTCTCGACCTGCCGCTCGACCATCAACTGCGTGGCGATCCCAGCGTGGTCGGTGCCGGGGAGCCAGAGCGCGTTTTCGCCGCGCATCCGATGCCAGCGGACCAGGAGGTCCTGAAGGGTCGATTGGAGCGCGTGGCCGATGTGCAGTTTGCCCGTCACGTTCGGCGGCGGGATCATGATGCAGAAGCTCGGCCGGCCGGGAACCGGGACGACTTCAAAAATCCCCGCCTCCGCCCAACGGCGCTGCCAGACCTGCTCGTAGGTCGAAGGTTCGAAGCGCTTGTCCATCTCGGACTGGAGCGAGCTTCCCCCGGCTTCGGGCGCGGGATCGGAGGCTTCTGGGGTCGGTTCGGTCGGGCTCATGATCTCGGTCTCTTCGCTGCCATAGGCGTCTCAGTAGGGGCGGGGGGAAACCCCGCCCCTACACATTTGGGCCGAGGTTTCTTCAGGTTCAGGCGTCGACCGCGGCTTCGAGCTCGCGGATCCGGTCGCGGATCACGACTTCGGCGAGATCGGGGATGACTTCCCAGGCGACGTCCCGGACCGGACGGTCGCCGATCAGCTCGATCACCCGGCGGGCGATCGCGTCGATGTCGGCGTCGGTCAACGCATAGTCGGCGGCGGAACCCGCCGGTGCCGAGGCGATTGATGCCGAGGCGGCCGATGCGGACGCCGCGGCCGGCGGGGCCGCTGCAGCCGGCGCTGGGGCTACGGGTGCTGGAGCCGCCGCGGCGGGCGCTGCGGGAAAGATCGTCGGCGTCCAGGGAGCTTCCTGGATCGGCTCGAACGCCGGTTCGGCGATCGAGAGGGCGGCGGGCAGATCGTCGGCGGAAAGATCGAACAGCGGCTCGGGCTCGACGCGCAGGCCGAGATCGGCCTCGGAGAGCGGCGGCAGAGACGCGCCCTCCTCTTCCACCTCGAAGGTCGACCAGACCGGCTCGGCGGGCGGCAGATAGGCGGGCTCGACCCCTACCGGAGGATCGTCGGCGAACGTGAAGGCGGGCTCGGCGGGCGGCGCGGGAGGAGGAGGCGCGAACGCCGGGAACGGATCGGCCGCCGGAGCGGGCGAGAACGCGAAGCCGCCGAACGGGTCGTTGGCAGGGGCTGCCGGGGGCGTCGAAAACGTTGAGAACGTCGGGGCTGGCGGGGCCATCGGAGCCATCGGCGCCATCGGAGCCGCGGCGAGCGGCGCAGCCGGAGCGAGCCCGGGGAACGGATCGTCGGCGAAGCTCGGCGGGGCGGGCGGCAGGGCGGCGGGCGGCAGCGAGGAGGGCGAGCCGGAGGCGAGCAGGTCGTCGACGATCTGCAACAGCTCTTGGGAGTCGAACGGCTTCTTCAGGTGGCGATCCGCGCCGCAGGCCCGCGCTTCTGCTTCGTCAAAGGGCTCGAACGTGCCGACCAGCAGGAGCACGGGCCGATCCCGGCGGAGCGCTTTGGCGCGGCGGGCGACCTCGTAGCCGTTCGCCCCCGGCATGTGGACGTCGGCGATGACCACGTCCGGATCGACCGAGTCGAGCAACGCGATCGCTTCGTCGCCGTTGCCGACCGCCCGAACTTCGTAGTCACCGTCCATGAAGGTCAGCTCGATCACCTTCTGGATCGTCACGCTGTCGTCGGCCAGCAGGATGCGTCGGCTCATTGGGTTCGTTCTCCGGTCTGCTTAAACTTAAAGCGGCCCCTTAGCTTCAGGCCGCCTCTAAACGTTGCTTCAAGTAGTCCACGATGTCTCGGGTCGCCGTACCGGGCAGGAAGATCGCATCCACGCCCGCGAGTTTGAGCTTCGGAATGTCCGCCGCCGGGATGATCCCCCCGGCGAAGACCAGCACGTCCGCGGCCCCCTGGTCGCGCAACAAGCGCGTCACCTCGGGCAGCAGGCTGTTGTGCGCACCCGACAGGATCGACAGGCCGACGGCGTCGACGTCCTCCTGCACGGCGGCGGCGGCGATCTGCTCCGGCGTCTGGCGCAGCCCGGTGTAGATCACCTCGTATCCGGCGTCGCGCAAGGCCCGCGCCACCACTTTCGCTCCCCGATCGTGGCCGTCCAAACCCGGCTTCGCGATCAGCACCCGCACCCGTCGATTCGTCATAAGTCCCAAGTTTATCAGACGCCTACCCGTTTGGGCGTGGGACACGGTGCCTATCGCTCTGTTAGAATAAGTTCCCCCGGCCGTGAGGCCGAGAGTCCATTCGCGGGATCCCCATCGATCTCAGCTCAGGCCGCTCAGGCCAAATTTCAGGTCCCTCGGCGGACCAGAAATCGGGACATTTTCTAATGAAATACCTTCGCCTTCGTGCCCTTGGTGTACGCCGCTCTCTTCTCACCCTTCTCTGTCTCGCAGCTTCTTTCACCCCGGCGCTCCGCGCCCAGCAGCCAAGCCTGCCTGCCAACAAGAGCGGCTTCCCGATCTCGATTCCCGGCCAGCTCGTGAACAATGGCAACGGCAACGGCGTGTTCAGCCAGCCGGTGGCTGCGGACCTCGGCCTCTCGCCGGGATTCAAATCGATCGTCTTCGGCCTACGCAACGGCAGGCTCTACGTGATCTACCGCAATCCGGCCAACGGCGTCTGGGGAGTGGCGCCCGGCTTTCCAGTGCAGTTGCCGAGCCACATCGCGGCGAGCCCGACGGTCGGCGACGTCACCGGCGACGGGGTCGCCGAGATCGCGGTCGGCTACGGCTCGACGCTACAGGGCGCGCCACCGAACCCCGCGCCCGGAGGGTTCCGGGTCTACCGCAACAACGGCACGCTGCTCTGGCAGAAGATCACCGAAGATCGGGTGGAGGGCGTGGACGGCCAGCCCGACCCGGTGGTCGGCTCGGCGGCGATCGGCGACGTCGATGGCGACGGCGATCCCGACGTAGTGTTCGGCGGGTTCGATTACAACCTCTACCTGGTCGACGGTCCGACCGGCAACAACCTTGCCGGCTGGCCGAAGTTCATGCGCGACACGGTGTTCTCGTCGCCCGTTCTCCACGACATCGACGGCGACGGCAAGAAAGACGTGATCTTGGGCGTCGACGCCCATCAGGAAGGCTCGCCGTTCTTCACCCCGAACGGCGGCTGCCTGCGCGTCTTCCGCTACGACGCCACCGGCACCGGCTTATCGAGCATGACCATGTTGGGCTCGCCGATCAGCGAAATCCCGGGCTTTCCCAAGTGCGTCGACCAGGTGATCGTAAGCTCCCCCGCGGTGGGCGACATCGACGGCGACGGCCGTCCGGAGATCATCCACGGCACGGGCTCGTTTTATGCCGGCCGCCAGCAAAAGATCTACGGCTGGCACTGCGACGGCTCGCCGGTCTGGGGTAGCGTCGCCAACCCGGGCCTCGCGGTGACCGGCCAGGTGATCACCGATCCGGCGCTTGCCGACATCACCGGCGACGGCATTCTCGACGTCCTCTTCACCACCGACAACACCTCGCCGGCCACGACGTTCCTACTTCACGCCGTCCGCGCGAACGGCACCGACATCTTCCCGCCGGTGGCGCCGAAGAGCTTTTTCGGCAATACCCCGAACGCGGGCGACCCGATCGTCGCCGACGTTCTCGGCGACACGGCGCTCGAAATCCTGGTGCCGGTCAATACCGAGGTCGCGGCGTTCACCACCGCGGGCGTGCAACTCACCGAGACGACGCCGCACCCGAATCCGGTCGTCAAGCCGAGCTTCTATACCGCCAACACCGTCTCCGGCGTGGCGGTCACCGATCTCGAAACCAACGGCGCGGGCGCTCAGTCCGAGGTGGTCGTGGTCTCCGCAACGCCGTTCTCAACCCAGAGCGATACCCAGGTCAACGTCTGGACCCCGATCAACCGGGTCGGCGCCATGCCCTGGCCGATGTTCCACCAAAATCCGCTGCGCACCGGGGTGGTCCCGGGAACGGGACCTTGCGCGGTTCACGGCGTGTGCAACATCTCCAACGTCGCCCGTCAGTTCTTCACCCTCTCCCCTTGCCGGATCCTCGACACGCGCAACGCCAACGGACCCTACGGCGGGCCGGCCCTCACCTCGGGTGCCCTGCGCGACTTCTCGGTCTTCGGCGTCTGCGGCATTCCGATCACCGCGCGCGCGATCTCGACCAACGTCACCGTGGTCGCGCCCACCAGCAGCGGCTTCGTCCGCTTCTCACCCGGCTGCGAAGTCCCGGTCCCCGCGGTGGTCAATTTCTCGCCCAATCAGGTCCGCGGCAACAACGCGGTTCTGTCGATCAGCGACACGGGCGTCCTCACCGGCAACTCCTTCGTCGGCGGCAACGGCACGGTCCACGTGATCGTGGACGTGAACGGGTATTACCAGTAGGGGCTAGGCACGCCGGGCGAGCGCGAGCAGCTGATAGCCGAGCAGCGTCGGCATCAGCCGCGTGAGCCCGACGAGCAGCCCTTCGGCCGGGGTGAGCAGCCAGCCCGGCCAACCCGGGAGCGCGAGGCGGAGCGGCAGGGTCGAAACCGCCCGCCTCTCGACCCGGAATCCCGCCGCTGCCAACCGGCGTTCGAGGGTTCGGCGGGTCAGAAACACCCGATGGGTCCGGTCGAGAATTCCGCGCTCCGCGTAGTCGAAGCGACCGAACAACAGCGCCAGGCGGACGGTCAGGTTCGCGATGTTCGGCACCGAGACCAGCAGCGGTGCCCCGGAGGGCAGCGCAGCCGCAAGCTGGGCGAGCGTACGATCCGGATCGACCAGGTGTTCGAGCACGTCGGCGGCGAGCGCGGCGTCGAAGCTGCGGGGCAGTCGGTCGAGGGTTTCGAGATCGACGATCGCCCCTCCGGCGAAACGCTCCGCGAGCGGTGCCAAACCTTCCAAGCTCCCTTCGAGCCCGACCCAATGGAGATCGGCGCGCCCGGCCAGCCGCGCCACCTGGCCGGTGCCCGGTCCCAGCTCCAGCAGGCGAACCCCTATGGGCAGCTCGCGCACCCAGGCCGCGAGTTGCCGGTGACTGGAGCCGTGGAAATCCTTGAGCACGTAGCTCCCGGGAGCCGGCGTGATCATTCGGCCTCTCCGGGCTGCGCGGGAGCCGGGGTCAATTCGATCGCCTCGGCGGCCGCCAGCAGGGGATAGCGAAGGATCTTCTTCTTGTGCAGCTTGTAGCGCACGAGCACGCCCAGGATCGAAAAACCGTACTGGACGCTCTTCCAGAAACCGATCTGGGACGCCTCGTCGAAATAGCGCGTGGCGATCGGGATCTCGCGAATCCGCAATCTGCGCCAGACCCCTTGGGCGATGATCTCGGTGTCGAACACGAAGTTGTCCGAGTTCGCTTCGAGGGCGACCCCTTCGAGGTAGCGCCGGCTATAGGCCCGCAGGCCGGAGTGGTATTCCGACAGGAAAACGTAAAACGTGGCGTTCGCGAGCGCGGTGAGCCCCAGGTTTGCCAGGTACTTCCACTTCGGCATTCCCCCTTCGAGCGGCCGGCCGCCGAGCATTCGACTGCCGAACACGGCGTCGCATTCGCCCGAGATCAATGGCCCGACCAGCTGGGGGATCGCCTTGGGATCGTACTGATGGTCGGGATGGACCATCACCACGATGTCCGCCCCGCGCGCGAGCGCCTCGCGGTAGCAGGTCTTCTGGTTGCCGCCATAGCCCCGATTCTGCGGATGGACGACCGTATGAATCCCCAACTCGCGGGCGATCGCCACGGTCCGGTCCCGGCTGCCGTCGTCAACCAGCACGACGTCATCCACCCAACGTAACGGCAGATCGGAAAACGTCCGCTCGAGCGTCGTCTCCGCGTTGTAGGCGGGCATGACGACGCAGATCTTCTGCAGACGGGGCGCACCAGTCGCGGTTTCCACGGCAGCGAAGTCTAGGGGGCTCCGCGGCAGGAATCCAGCTTGAACGGCGATTCCGCCGCCGTCCGTCCCCCTCTCTTCCCCACCCATCACGTTCTACGGATATACTCCGGTCCCTTTTCGAGGTTCTTGATGCCTTCCGTAGAGACTGCCGAAGCCCGACCCATGCCTATTCCGGCCTCCCGCTCGCTGGAGAACGCGATTGAGGATGCCGAGCGGTTCGGTCGATTGGAGGCCGAGGCATTCGAAGCCGGGCTGCGCGAGATCGAGCAGCGGGAACGCGAGAACCTGATGGGAAAGACGGCGCTCGCCTCGGATCAGTTCGGTCCCGGGGTCCAAGACGACCTCCCGGTGGCGACTAGTACGGAAGTGCTTCGTCTCCGCCGTGAGATCGACCGGCTCGCCGATTTTCACCGGACGCTCCTCCATTCGCGATCTTGGCGCCTGCTCCAGGCGCTCAAGCGTCCGATCGGACGGGCCTGGTAGGGGATCGGGGCGCAAAGGAACGATGCCGAACGACCGGGACGCTTTGGAGTCCGCGCTACGGATCGCCCGCCTCGAAGCGCGGGTGGCCACGCTCGAAGAGGCGTTGCTGCGCCGCTCCAGGGAGTTGCGCGAGCTGCAGCGTCATCTGCCGAGCTGGGAGCTTTTGAACCTGTCGCGCCTGGCCGGCGGGCTGCCTCCGGTTCCCCACGGACGCTACGACCTCGAAGTCTGGCGCGAGACGACCGCACTTTCCCACGCGAGCGTAGAAGAGACGCTGCTCGACCTTTGGCAGAGCCTGACCCCTACAGTCGCCGCCTCCCGATGACCGATTTTGCCTCGACATCGCCTCCCGGCGCCCCGTCGCGGAAGGCCACGCTGCTGGTTCTCGCCTGGAATCGTTGGGATCTCACCGAGCGCTGCCTCGCCACCCTGCTTACGACCGACCTTAGAAACACCGAGGTTCTGGTGGTCGACAACGGTTCGACCGATGAGACGCCGGAGCGGCTGGCCGAAATCAGCGGGATCCGCGTGCTGCGGCTGCCTAAAAACCTCGGCTTCGTGCGCGGCAACAACGCCGGAATCGCCGCCGTCGATCCGGCCAACGACATCGTCTTGTTGAACAACGACCTGATTTTTACTCAGGACGACTGGCTGACCCGCCTGCGCGCGGCCGCCGTGTCGGACCCGAAGATCGGCGTCGTCGGCGCCCGGCTGCGGCTGCCGGACGGCAGGTTGCTCCATGCCGGAACTTACATCCTGCCCGACACCATGTGGGGCCAGCAGATCGGATCGCTCGAACAGGACCTCGGCCAGTACACGGCGGAGGTCCGCGAGGTCGAGGGGATCGTCTTTGCCTGCGCCTATATCAAGCGCGAGCTGATGGCGCAGATCGGCGGCCTGGCGCTCGATTTCGAGTCGTATTTCGAGGACACCGACTACTGCTTGCGGGCGCGGGACGCGGGCTTTAAGACCGTCGTCTGCGGCGGCGTCACTCTGATCCATGACGAGCACGGCTCGACCCAAAACGACCCCGATTCGCTCGGCCGCCTGTTCCAGACCAGCCGCGCGACGTTCCGGGCGAAATGGGGATCGGATCTGGCGGACCGCTACGGGCATCGCCTGCTCTGGCAGTCGATCATGAACTTCCCCACCGGCTACGCGATGAGCTGCCGCGAGATCCTGCGCGCGCTCGATGCCGAGGGGGTGGAGGTCGCCTACCGCTACGTCTACGGGCCGCGCACGGTATTTCCGCCCAACGAGCCGGAGGACAGCGAGGACTACCGGCTGAACGTGCTGCGCTCGCGGCGCGTCTCGTGGCGCCCGAAAGCCTCGGTGGTCTACGGCCAGGCCGACGTCTTTGGCAGCAACCGCGGCCGGATCAAGATTGGCTACACGATGCTCGAAGTCGACGGCTTCCCCCGCGACTGGGTGCGCGCGGCGCAGAAGATGGCCGAGGTCTGGGTGCCGAGCGAGTTCAACCGGCAGGGATTTCTCGACTCGGGTCTCACCCGGCCGATCCAGATCGTCCCTCTCGGCGTCGACACCCATTATTTCCATCCCGGGCTCCACTCCTTCCCCAACCCGCATGGGGAATACGTCTTCTTCTCCGCATTCGAGTGGGGGGAGCGCAAAGAGCCCGGTCTGCTGCTCAAGATCTTCAACGACGAGTTCGGCTGCGACGAGCCGGTGCGTCTGGTCTGCAAGGTGATCAATCGCGATCCCGGCTTGAAGCTCAAGGAGGAGATCCGCGCCCTGCGCCTGCGCGATCAGGGGGGCCGGATCTCGTTCCTGTTCAACCAGGAGTTCCCCCACTATCAGCTCGGTTCGCTCTACCGGTCAATGGACTGTTTCGTCTCGGTGTCGCGCGGCGAGGGGTGGAACATGCCGCTGATGGAGGCGATGGCCTGCGGCCTTCCCGCGATCGCCACCGATTGGGGCGCTCATCGCGAGTTCGTCCACGAGGGGAACGCCTATCCGCTGCGCGTTCGCGGCACCATCCCCGCGATCGCAAAGTGCCCCTATTACACGGGTTTCCGTTGGGCCGATCCGGACCCCGACCACCTGCGCCACCTGATGCGCTGGGTGTTCGAGCACCGCGACGAGGCGCGGGCCAAAGGCGCCCAAGCCGCCCGCGAGGTCGCCGAACGTTGGACCTGGCGGCACACCGCGCAGAAGATCGTCGCGCGGTTGACGGCATTGGGCGCCTGAGAACGTCGCCCTAGTCGATCGCCTCGCCCTTCTCCACCTTGGCGATCAGGTTCTCCAGGTTCTTCTTCGCCGCGTCGTCGGGCGCGGTCGTGAACGCGGCTTTCAAATGCCGCAGGGCGTCGTCTTTCTTGCCCGCGGCCGCGCTCGCTCGGCCGAGGCTCACCTCGGTCGGCCAGACCCCGGGGAAGCGCTTGCCGTTGGTCTCCAAGACCTTGATGCCGAGGGCGGTCTTCTTTGCCGCCAGGAACTGTCGGCCGGCGTTGTGAATCTCGAAGGCGCCCGCGGACGGGTGGCTGATCGCCAGATCGAGCGTCTTGGCCGATTCCGCGGTCTGGCCATTGGCTTCCTGGAGCGCGGCGAGGGTGGAGAGAGTGGTGAAATTGGCCTGACCGCCGAACGAACCGGCTACCGCGGCCTGTGCCCAGGCGAGGCCCTCGGGCAGGTTGACCAGATGCGCGAGGCAGAAGTTCGCCGCCGCATCCCAGTTCTGCCAGGAGAAGCCTTGGGAGTTCTGCAGCTCGCGGCGGATGTTTTCGACGTAGAGCTGGTCGGCGTTCGGCACGTCGATCTTCAAGGGGAGGGCGAGGTTTTCCCACTCCAGCTCGACCGTCGCGGTGGCCGGCTGGCGATCGACGAACTCGTAGGTCAGAAACTCGCGATAGGCGCTCTCGACCGGTTTGGCGGTCACCCGCAAAGCGTCTTGCTTGGCGTCATAGAAAAAGCTGCCCCACGCGGTCGAGTTGTGGGAAAAGACCACCGTCCATTCCTCTTTGCCCGGAATGAAATGCAAGCCGTAGGTGCCGGCCGGGAGCGGCTTGCCTTGCACCACCACGTCCTGATCGACCGAAAACGTGGTGTTCTGGTTCGAGCCGCCCCGCCAGGGGCACTGGTCGCCGCAGGTGCCGAACCCCAGGTTCGCCAGTCCATACGGGACCAGGTCACCCCAGATCTTGCCTTTGCGGTCGGTGCCGTCCGGCGCGTGGACGTTCGGGCTGTTGTAGGTGATCTCGACGTTGACCCGGCCGATCTGCTGCGACACTTCGGAGTGCTGGTTGTCGCCGCTCGGAGGAAGGGTGAGGCCCTGGGAGACGGAGGGGGAAGCAAGTGCGAGGAGAGTGAGGAGTGTGAGGCAGGGTCTCAAAGAACGCTTCATCAGTGTTTCCTCCCGGTGGGCGTGGATGTCCTCTCGATGGACTTGGAAGACAGCTACGCAACGGCTCGGCGAAGGTTTGCCCGGTTTCGTTTACGATGCCTGCATCATGCGCCGCTTAACGCCGCTCTTCCTGCTGGTTCTGGTCCTTCCGCTCGCCCCCGGGGCCGCCCGAGCCCAGGCGCCGACGTTCGACGCCCAGGCCGCCGCGCGCTTCGCCGATCTGGCGCTCGCCTGCGTCGGCAAGGAATATCCCAACAAGATCGCCCACGTGATGACCGGCGATGCCGACGCCAAGCCGCCGCACCTGCTCACCCCCGCGTTCTTCGGCTGCTACGACTGGCACTCCGCCGTCCACGGCCATTGGCTGCTCGCCCGGCTCGCGCGGACCTATCCGGAAGCGCCGTTCGCGGCACCGGCCCGCGCGGCCCTCGCCGCGAGCCTTACCCCGGAAAAGATCACCGCCGAGGTGGCCTATTTAGACGGCCCGGGCCGAGTCTCGTTCGAGCGTCCCTACGGCCTCGCCTGGCTGCTCCAGCTCGGCGCCGAGCTGCGCGGCTGGGACGACCCGCAAGCCAAATCCTGGTCCGCCGCGCTCGCGCCGCTCGAACGGGCGGCGGCGAAACGGATCTCCGACTGGCTGCCGAAGCTCTCGCGGCCGATCCGGATCGGCGAGCACGACCAGACCGCGTTCTCGTTCGGGCTGATCCTCGATTGGGCGCGCGCCGCCAAGGACGCCGATCTCGAAAGGTTGGTCCTCGAACGCAGCCAGGCGTACTACCTCGCCGACCGCACCTGCCCGCTGTCGTATGAACCGTCGGGCCAGGACTTTCTCTCCCCCTGCCTCGCCGAGGCCGACCTGATGCGGCGCATCCTGCCGGCCGAGCGTTTCGCCGCCTGGCTCGGCGACTTCCTGCCGCAGATCCCCAAGGCGATCGAAGCCCCCGGCTCGCCCTCGTGGCTGGAGCCCGCGATCGTCACCGATCCGACCGACCCCAAGCTCGCGCATCTGGACGGCTTGAACCTCTCGCGCGCCTGGATGCTCGAAGGGATCGTCGCCAGCCTGCCCGCCACCGATCCCCGCCTGCCGGAGCTGCGCGCCACCGCCCTGCGCCATCGCAAGGCGGGGCTCGCCGCGGTGACCGGGGAGCACTACGAGGGAGGGCACTGGCTCGGCAGCTTCGCCACCTACTTGGCGACCGGCCGGGGGCTCGAACGGTAGGGGCGATTCTGGAGGCACAGGAGCTGGATCGGCGCGGCGACCTACAGCATCTCGGCTTTCCGCGCCCGCCGCAGCACTTCGCCGCCCAGCTTGCCGTAGGCGGCGGCGCCGGTCGACCAGGACTCGTAGTCGAAGATGCTCCGGCCATAGCCAGGCGCCTCGGCGAGGCGGACGTTGATCGGGATCTCGGTCTTGAGCACCTTGCTGCCGTACTTCTTGCGCAGATCGGCCACCAGCTCCTCGGTCAGCTTGGTCCGGTGGTCGACCATGGTGAGCAGAATGCCGAGCAGTTGCGTCTTGCCCACCCGGTCCTTGTTCAGCTCCAACAGCTCGAAGAAACCGCCCAGCGCATCGGCGTCCAGGTGGTGCGGCGCGAGCGGCACGAGGTAGGCGTCGGAGGCGGCGAGCCCGTTGACCGTCAAAACCGACAGACCCGGCGGGCAGTCGATGACCACCGCGTCGAACCGGCGGCGAACGGACGCAAGAGCCTTCTTGAGCAGTTTCTCCGGCTCCTGCTTCCGGGCGACCGCGAGGTCCATACCGGCCAAGGCGAGCGCGCCGGGGATCAGCGAGACCCCTTCGATGCTCGACTCCCGAATCGCCTCGGCCGCCTCGACCTTGCCCAACAGCAGATCGGCGGTCGAAGGCTCGGCGTCGGCCCGGCCCACCCCGAGCGAATAGCTCGCCGACCCCTGCGGATCCAGGTCGACGACCAGGGTCTTCAAGCCCCCGCGGGCGAAAGCCGCCGTCAGGTTCACCGCCGTCGTGGTCTTGCCCACTCCTCCTTTGACGTTCACCAGAGCCAGATTCATCGCGTCCTCCTCGTTTGCAACGATTCTACGCAAGTCTATCCGTCGGGAGTGCGGAGCGCGAACGGAACGAGGAAATGCGAAAAAACCCGGCCGACCGGCATCCGTACGGAAGCCGATCGACCGGGTTGCGGGGAGGCCCCCCGAGAGGGGCGAAAATCAGTTCGGCATCAGCACCGCGTCGACGACGTGGATGACGCCATTACTCTGGAAGACGTCGGCGGTAGTGACGGTCGCGGAGTTGCCCTTCTCGTCCCAGATCTTGACCGCTTTGCCGTCGAGCTTCGCGATCAGCTTGCCGCCGGCCACCGTGTCGAGCGTCGCCTTGCCGCCACCCGCCTTGATCTTCGCCATCAAGGAGGCCGCGTCCCATTTGCCCGCGACGACGTGGTAAGTGAGGATCTTGACCAGGGTCGCCTTGTTCTCGGGCTTGAGCAGATTTTCGACCGTTCCGGCCGGCAGCGCGGCGAACGCGGCGTTGGTGGGCGCAAAGACCGTGAACGGCCCCGGACCCTTGAGCGTATCGACCAGTCCGGCGGCCTTGACCGCGGCGACCAGGGTCGTATGGTCCTTCGAGTTGACGGCGTTGTCGATGATGTCCTTGGTCGGATACATCTCCGCACCACCAACCATCTTGGTTCCCATCTCATGGTTCGGAGCCGCGATGACGGTCGACGCGACCAGGGCGGCCGCCAAACCCATCCAGATTTTCACATTCTTGGAACGCATGTGGGAATTCCTCTCAATTGGCATTCGGTCTCAGGAGAGCTCATGCAGGCCTCTTTTGGCGCCTGCAAACACTCCTACGCGGACAGGAGCATTCCGGATGAGATCGGCGGCGAGGCCGCTTCCTTACGCCGAAGCGATCGCCCAGAGGAACATCACGATCCCCGCCGCGACCAGGAAGCCGCCGGGGAACATGAAGACGATGAAGGCGAGCGGGTGCGCGGAGCTTAAGGTGAGCGCCTGGATCGCGAGTCCGGGGGCGATCAGCAGCGCCGCCCGGCGCAGGCGCTTGTCGGTCGGTCGATCGCTGGCCTGGGGGTCCGCGCCGGCTTCCAAGGCGGTCATGGCTTGGGCTCCTTCCACAGGGCGTGCTTGGCGATGTTGGCCGCGTCGTGAACGTCGCTGTGGCATTCGATGCAGGAAGTCTTCTCGGCCGCGAGGTCTTCCAGCTGGTCGTCGTGCCCTTCGCTCTCGACGTAGCCGCGCGATCCGGCATGGCAATGCAGGCACTCGCGATTCTGGAACGGCTCGTACAGCGCGATCTTCGCGGGCATCGTGCCGAGATAGTTGATATACAGATGGCGCAGGCCGCGGATCTTCGACTTGAATCCGCCGAACATGGCGTAGTTCGTATGGCAGGTGTAACACGCCTGGTCGCGCGGGATGCGCCGGTTCTGGAAGTGCGCCGCCGGCACGAAGTCGGCGCTGTCGATGTGAAGGCTCTTGCCGTACGGCTCCATCACGTGGCAGGAAAGGCAGAACTCGGTCGATTTCGACCGCTCGAGGTGCGCTTCGAGCGCGAAGACGGTGCCCAGCACGGGCAGCAGGAAAAACGCCAGGAACGCCAGAACCTTGCCGCCGCGAACGGCGGTGAGATTCGGACGAACGGCGACGACGGCGATCAATGCGATCGCAAAGACGATCAGCGAGACGACGGCCAAGGCCATGCCGGACATGCGGCGATTCCCTCCCGTTTCAAGCGAAGCTTCACTTGGCCTTCTGAGCTACCAGCCAATCCAAAACCGCTTGGATCTCCTCGTCGGTTCCCTTGAATTCCTTCGTGTGCTTCTTGCCTTTTTCTCCACCCGGCTCCAGCTTGCGCAGAAATTTGATCAGTTTCGGCGCATCCGCCGCCTTGACCTTGCCGGTGAGATCGGGCGCCTTCATCTTGTCGCTGGTTTGGGTGATTCCGGCCGCCGAAATTGAATGACAAAGGTTGCATTTCTGGGCGAGGAAAATCGCCTTGCCATCCAAAGCAGCTCCGGCCGCCGAAACGAAGGTCAAGGCGAGGCCCACGGTGAAAGCCGCCAGTAGTCGTCGATTTTGCATTGAGGTCTTCTCCTGTCAGTAACGACCGGAGTGTAACGCCGCGGTCCACGCGTAGGGACCCAGAGCGGCGGTTGTTCAAGAAGTCTACCCCACGGCGCGCGGCTACCCTTTTGTCCCTACCCTGGAGGGTAGGAGCGAGGCCACCTCGCAAGAGTGCGACTTTCTCCCCTCGATCTGAAGAATGAACCTCGTCGTACTTTCTCGATCCAGCTTCACCAGAGAGAGCCGGTCCTTTACGTCCGGTCGGAGGGGCTCCGCATGAATCTCAGACTTCGAGTCGCGTTCATCACCCTGGTCGCCGCCCTATGGCTCGGCGGTGCCGCCGGTGCTCTGGGCTTCGCCCTGATCCCGGGACACTCCCCCGAGACCCCCGCCCCTCCGACCGCTCCGGCATCCACCGCCACCTCCGCGCCCGCCGTTCCGGTATCTTCCGGATACGCCGGCAGCGAGGCGTGCGTCGGCTGCCATGGCGACCAGGCCGATCATCTGGCCAATACCCCGCACGGCCGCGCGGGATTCGCCAAGCTCTCGTCGCTCGGCTGCGAGACCTGCCACGGGCCGGGCAACGCCCACGCGGAAACGCCGGACGATCCCGCCCTGTATCCCAAGCTTGAGAACCTGACGGCGGCCAAGGCCTCCGCCGTCTGCCAGGGCTGCCACTCGGGGGGCAAGCAGTTCTTCTGGCACAACGGCCGCCACGAGGCGCGCGGCCTGTCGTGCATCACCTGCCACAGCGTCCATTCTCCCAAGTCGGAGCATGCGCAGCTCAAGCAGGAGTCGGTCACCGAGCAGTGCTTCTCCTGCCACAAGGACGTGCGCGCCGACACCTGGAAGACCTCGCACCATCCGATCCGCGAGGGCAAGATCTCCTGCGCCGACTGCCACAACCCGCACGGCACGCAGACCCCGAAGATGATCGAAGCGGCCTCGGTCAACGAGCAGTGCTACAGCTGCCACACCGAAAAGCGCGGTCCGTTTCTTTGGGAGCACCCGCCGGTCCGCGAGAACTGCCTGAACTGCCATTCGCCGCACGGATCCAACCACCTGAAGCTGCAGAAGACCTCGGTGCCGTTCCTCTGCCAGCAGTGCCACGCCAACACGCGGCATCCCGGCACGCTCTACGACGCCACCACGCTGGCCGACGGCGCGCGGGCGAGCAACCGAATCTTCAATCGTGCCTGTCTCGACTGCCACGCCTCGATCCATGGCAGCAACCATCCGTCGAGCCCGTACCTTGGCCATTGATCCGCATGCAACCCGGAGCGAGAAGATGAGAACTCAAAAAACCGTCTCCCTTCCGATCCTGACGCTGGTGCTTCTGCTGGCGCCGCTCGGCTCCTCGTTCGCCGCCGACCCCGCTGCGGTCGCGAGCGGAGGCTCGGGCCAAGGACCGTTCACCTTCCACCTCGACCCCGTGGCGATCGAGTGGCTTTCCCTCGATCAGGACACGAGCTCCTCGAAGTTCCAGGAGTACCGGGACCTCGACAACGGATTCCGCATCCCGCTGCTCAAGCTCTGGGGCGCGAGCGCGGACGGCAACCGTACGCTCGACTTTTCGGCCCAGAACGTCTGGCGCGACGACGCCCGGCTCGAGCTCGACTACGCCCAGGCCGGCAAGTACGGCCTTAGCCTGTCGTACGACAAGATTCCCCACCGCTTCGGCAACGACGCGAGCTTCCTCTGGACCCGCACGGGCGCCGGACGGTTCGAGATCGACGACGCGGTCCAGCGGGCGAACCAGGCGGCGATCACCGCTCAGTTCGCGGCGAACAAGGCTCTGGTCGCCTTCCCCTTTCTGAACAATCTGATCTCGCCGCAGATCGCGGCGGCCAAGAAGATCGACATCTCGCTCGAACGCGAACGGACCCGGCTCGACTTCGACCTCGGTACGCTCAAGGGTCTCTCTTGGGACGTCTCGCTGTTCAACGAGAAACGGACCGGCTTGCGCCCGTACGGCGCCTCGTTCGGCTTCAGCAACGCGACCGAGATCGTCGAGCCGATCGACTACGACACCTCCGAGGTGACGGCGCGCGGCGAATGGGCCGGCAAGAACGGCGGCCTGGTGTTCGGCTTCCGCTCCTCGCGGTTTGAAAACTCGATCAAGAGCGTCACTTGGGACAACCCGTTCCGCGCCACCGACTCGACCGATCCAGGCGCCTATTCCGCCCCCGGCAGCGGTTCGATCAACGGCCCGGCGACCGGCAGGAACGCGCTCGCGCCGGACAACAAGGCGGGCAGCTTCTTCCTCGATGGTCGCTGGCGTTTCCCTTCCGGCTGGTGGACCAACGCGAGCGCGAGCAAGACCCGCATGAAGCAGGACGAGGCGCTGCTCGCCTACACCACGAACACGGCGATCAACACCCGCGGCGGCGCGCCGTTCGACGCCTCCCTGAGGTCGAATCTGCCGCAGCAGACGGCGGACCGGACGGCCGACGTCACCACCTTCTCGGCCAACGCCGGGGCTAAGTTCGCCCACAACCTGGGTCTAACGTTCCGGCTGCGTTCTTACGACTACAAGGACGACAGCGACCGGGTGACGATTCCCGGCTATGCCCGCTTCGACGCGGCGTGGATCGCCACCGCCCGGATCACCGTTCCGCCGCAGTTCACCCGCACCGATTTCGGCTCCGAGCTGACCTGGGACGTCGTCCCCTCGACCAGCCTTGGCCTCTCCTGGAACCGCCAGAGCTGGGACCGCAAGCGGCGCGAGGTGGAAAAGACCGACGAGGACGTGTTCAAGCTGACCGCCGATTCCCGGGCGTGGAAGAACGTTACGCTGCGCGGGGCGGTAGAGCACGGCGACAAGTCGATCGGAAACTACGACGTCGAAGCCGCGGAAGACAGCTTCATCGTCTCGGCCGGAGCCACCAACCAGCCCAGTCTGCGGAAGTACGACGAGGCCGCCCGCACCTATGACTCCTGGCGCCTCGGCGCCGATTTCGTGGCGGGTGACGCCTGGACGTTCACTCTCGCCACCACCGGCCGGAAGGACGACTACGACAAGAGCCTGCTCGGCCTGATCTCGGACGACACGCAGCACCTCGATTTCGAGCTCGCCTACACTCCGAGCGAGAAGCGGGACGTCTATCTGTTCGGCGACCGCTCGAACCGCAAAACCTTCCAGAAATCGCGCCAGTCGGGGGCGCTCCCCTCGACCAGCACGCTCGACAACTGGCAGGTCAAGTTCGACGAGATCAACGACGTCTGGGGCCTCGGCTGGAACCAGAAGTACTCCGAAAAGTGGAAGAGCGCCGTCGAAGGTCGCTGGTCGAAGTCCAACGGCAAAGCCGACATCTTCAGCCCGCCGGGCGGCACGCCGGACATCGCCTTCGGGTTCGACAACTACGAGGACATCGAGCTGCTGTCGATCTCCGGCAAGCTCGACTTCACCCTCAACTCCCACGTCGGCCTCGGCTTTTGGTACCAGTACGAGGACTACACGATCGACAGCTTCATCCGCCAGGGCCTCCAGAACTACCTGCCCGGCACGTTGCTCCTGAACGCCAACAACGGCGACTACAACGCGAACCTGTTCGCGGGGTATGTGCGGTTGAGTTTGTAGGCTTTTCCCCTTCCCGCCAGAGCCCACCGGGGCGGAGCGATCCGCCCCGGTTTTCGTTTGCGGGGAAAATGCGGCCCGACCCGGAAGGCCGTTGGAGCCATCTTCGCCACCGCGGGTGCGGAGCTGGTGCTCGGCGGTCCCAGGGAAAAACTTTAGCAGAGCGCGGGGCGCAAGGAGAGCGCGTCGACGATCTCCTCGACGTTCAGCTCCGGCACGAACAGCTCGGGCGCCAGGCGCTCGAGGTGAGCTTCGACCAGCGGCAACCCTCCGGGCAGGTCGGGCAGCGTCTCGCGCGCCTCGGCGCTTGCGGCGTAGCGGAAGTAGGGACAGCCCTCGGGGGTGTTTTCGCGCAGGAGGCGATCGACCAGACCGCCGGTGGCGGGGTTGACCCGGCCGACCACTCCTTCGAGGAAGATCATTGCCGTCGGCCCTTCTTCGGCGAATCGGGCGGCTTCTTTCCCCGCTTCCTCCGCCAGACGGCGGGCGGCGAGCGGATATTTCGGCGCGAACGGCCGGTCGACCGGACCGGCGAGCTGGCGCGCGATCCGCTGCCGCAGATCTTCGAAAGTCCAGCGCTCCGTCCCCTCGAAGCCGAGCAGGTTGAAGCGGTCTCGGGCGCCCACTCGCACCTTGCCGTGCTCGGAGCGGACGCTGGTCGGCGAGTTGAAATAGTCGCGGCCGGTGAGCGGATCGGCCACGGGGGGAAAGAAGCCGAACAGCCGGCCGTCGAGATCGCGCCCGCCGTGGGCTGCGCGCTCCGCGACCTCGGACTCGACCCGGGCGGCAAAGCCGGGATCGCCGAGCCAGGCAGAGGGCTCTGCGGCGACGGGGGTGAGCACTGCGATCGAGGCCATCGAGGCGTTCCACCTCGCGAGCGTCCGGCGTGCCACCGTTTCTTCGAGGTCGAGTACCCGGCCTCCCCGATGTGCGGCGAGCAACTCGCGCCACTCGTCGAGCCGGGCGAGATCGACCGCCGGGTGGGCCGCGAGGCGAACCGCAGCGAGCGCGGACTCGTTTTCGTCCCCTACGGTTCCGGCGAGGGCGGCGAAGAAAAGCTCGGACGCGACCGGGCAGCCGGCCCGCGCGTCGTCCGCTTTGAGCGCGTAGGGAAGCCAACGCTCGCGCAGCTCCGCGATCGCGTCGCGCCGGGCCGCTCGGCGGTCGGGCGCGAGGCGGATCGCGCGGCGGATCGCGGCCAGCTCGTCGTCCGAGCGGTGATAGAGAGCGCTGTACTCCTCGACCGACTGGCCGGCGTCGATCACCAGCCGGACGTGCGGCTCGACCCCCGACGCCGCGAGCCGGGAGGCGAGGTACCCCGCCTGGGTCAGATTGAGGCCGGCGTCCTCCCGCAAATGGATCGCCTGGCCGCGGGCTTCGACGACGAGCAGCGCGCGCCGGGTCACGGAGTTTGCGCCCGCTCCGGGTCCAGCTCGGGCGCTTCGACCATCCGGATCAGCCGCTCGCCTTCGATTTCGATTTCGCCTTCCAGGCGGAAATAACGGCAGGGCCGGCCGGCGGCTTCGTCGTAGTAGGGCGAGAACAGATCGACGAAGGCGGTGTCTTCGAACGCCCGAAGATGGTGGAGGTTGCCATCGCGCGGCTTGAGGATGTCGCAGCGATCGGCGGCTCCCACCGTCCGCTCCGGGCGGGCTCTCGCGAGGCCGGGAGAGTTGGGAACCCAATCGTAAGAGCGGATCTCCAGGCAGCCGGCGAGCACTCGCAGCATCACCGTCATCTCGGGATGATCATGGAGCGGCAACTCGCGGCCGGCCGGGACGAGGAAGAGGGTCGCGTGAAGGTCGGGGCGCTCGAACAGCGGTCGCTCGATCCACCGCGCGGTGCGGTCGAGGGCCGCAAGATCGACTTCCAGATCGGCGCAGGTTAGGGATTCGAGCGCTGCCGCGAGGGCCGACAGATCGGGCGCGCGGGCCGACCCGAGCGTTCCGAGCATTCCGGTGGAAAACTCTCGCTCCGAAAGGTCGGCCAGGCGGCACAGCTTGGCATGCATGACGAATAGAATATCGCTGAAACCTGCCGACCACCGAGCCGATCGCCATGGACGTCCTTGTGCTTCTCCCCGACGCCTTCGATCGAGCCTCGTTTTCCGCCGTGCCGGGGCACCGCTTCCGATTCGTCGAGACCGAGCGCGCGATTGACCATTGGCGGCCGACCGGGTTCGATCCTCTCGCCTATCTCGATCGGGCTCGCGCCGCGGCGCGCGAGGGGCCGGTCGATGCGGTCGTTTCGACCCACGATTTGGGCGACTACCTCGCGGCGCTCCTGGCTCGCGAGCTGGGGCTGCCGGGACCGTCGCCCGAGGCGGTGTTCCTCGGCCTGCACAAGTACTACGGCCGGCGGGCGGAGCGGCAGGCCGGGTTCGCCTCGCTTCGGTGCGAGGCGCTCAATCTCGAAGAGCCCTGCCCGCGGGCGTTCGGGTATCCCTGTTTCCTGAAGGCGCCGTTCTTGAAGCTCGGACTGCTTGGGTTTAGGCTCGACGGACCGGAGGATCTGGCGCGCGCTTGGGGCATCGCGCAGCGGGAGCTGCCCGCCTGGTGCCGCCAGTACCTACCGCTGTTCCAAGCCAACGTCGATCTAGATCGCTACCCTCTCGCCGGGCGCGAGATCATGCTGCTCGAAGAGCTCAAGGACGGGCCGCAGGTGACCGTCGAAGGCTGGATGCACGAGGGCCGGTTTCACCTCTGGGCGATCACCGACACCAACGTCTTTCCCGGCTCGCGGGCGATCGACAATTTCTCCCTCCCCTCCCGCCTGCCGGCGGCGGCCCAGGCGAGTTTGGCGGAGGCCGCGGAGCGCGCGGTCCGGTCGATCGGCTTCGACGGCGGGTTCGCGAACGTCGAGCTCTGGTGGCAGGACGGAAAGGCGGTTCCGATCGAGGTGAACGCCCGGGCGGCGGCGAGCTTTTCGATCCTGTACGAACGGTGCCTTCAGACGTCGCACTGGGCGGCGATCGTCGAAGTGGCGGGCGGTGGTATGCCTTCGGCGCTTCCCCGGCCCGACGGCACGGTCGGCGGCCAGTTCAACCTGATCACGTTCGCCGAAGGGCGCGTGGGCGACCTGCTGGATCTCGGCGCCGCCCGCGAGGTGGCGGGAATTTCGCTCGACCGTTCGGCCGACGAGGTCGTCCGGCCGGTGAGCGAGTTCGGCGTCGTCCTCGCCCAGGTCGAGCTGTTCGGCGGAAGCTACGAGGAGATCCACGCCGAGGCGACCCGGATTCGGCGCCGGCTGTTGAAGCGGCCGGAGAATTCGCCGGGGTGACCTTTCGGACTACAATCCACAACTCGCGCTCGGTTCTATTTTGCACCGGGCGCCGGAGGTTCCTATGAACGGTCGCCGTCGCTCCTTGCTCGCTCTCCTCGTTCTGATCGGCGCTCTTCAGCTCGCCACCCCTGCCGCGCACGGCATCGATCATGCCGTCCAGGTGGGTCCCGGCACCACCTTCTCGCCGCAGTTCTTGGACATCACGGCCGGCGACACCGTGACCTGGACGAGCGCAGGGGGTTTCCACAATGTCGTCGCGGACAACGGGACCTTCCGCTGTTCGAACGGCTGCGATGGCGAGGGGGGCGACGGCAGTCCCTCCGCCGCCGGCTGGAGCTTCACCCGGACCTACCCCGCCAACGGCATCTACGGCTATCACTGCGAGGTCCATGGATCACCCGGCAGCGGCATGTACGGGACGGTTACGGTGCATGGCGTGACTCCTCCGGGAACGATCCAGTTCGCTTCCACCGCTTTCACGGTCGGCGAAGAGGAGCCCTCGGTCTATTTCACGATTTCGCGAACCGGCGGCAGCGACGGCGAGGTCTCGGTCGTGATCAACACCAGCAATGGGACGGCCACAGCCGGACAGGATTACACGCCTTTGAACAACGTCATGCTGGTCTGGGGCCCCGGCGAAAGCGGGATCAAAACCTTTGGGATACCGATCACCGACGACATACTGAACGAGCCGACCGAGACATTTTTTCTCAGCCTCTCCGATCCCCAAGGCGGCACCACCATCAGCAATCCGTCCACCGCCACCGTGACGATTCACGACAACGACGCGCCGGCTTCGCCCGGCACCATCGCTTTTACGGGAAGCTCGTTCTCCGGGCCGGAAGGCGGGGACGCCACCATTTCGATCTCTCGCACCGGCGGCACCACCGGGCCGGTCTCGGTTTCGTACGCGACGAGCAACGGCACCGCCGTCGCCGGTTCGGACTACACCGCGGCGGCGGGCACGGTGAGCTTTGCCGACGGTCAAGGGGGACCGAGGACCATCCCGATCTCCTTGCTCGCCGACGACGCGTTCGAAGGGAGCGAAAACTTCACAGTCGCCCTCTCAGGCCCGACCGGCGGCGCCTCTCTGGGCAGCCCGACGAACGCGAGCGTGACGATCTTGGACGACGACTCTCCCCCGCCCACGGGCGACACCTTTACGGATGCCGAAGTCGCCTGTGACGCCGCGCGCCTCACCGGCCTCCTCGCGCGGACCACGGCGACGCCGAGGGCGGCGGCCAAGCTCACGAACCTCAATGTCTCGTTCACCGGGACGGGGGATTTCGCCGGCATCGCCACCGAAGGCACCGGCCCGCAGACGGTTGAAAAGGCGCTCGCGTTTTCGTCCAATCCGGAGGAGACCACCTTCCTCCGGAACCCCGTGCGGCCGCAGCTCTTCTCGGTGAGCCTGACCCGCAACGACCTCAACTCCGACCTGGTCGCCGCCGCTACCGATCCGGAGGCGATTCGCCTGGCGATCAATCCGACGCTCGACGTGCATCCCCCGGTCGGAAACCTACTCGCGATCGACAGCGTTTCGGGCGCTGCCGGAAAGATCGCCGACGCCAAGCCGGGCCGCGGCCTCGCGCCGCTTCTGGCGCCTTGCCATCGGCGCTTCTCCGATCGCGACGTCCACCTGTTCCGGGTACTCGCGAAGATGGCGCGAGCCGAGCTGTCGGGAGCGCCGAGGACCGAGATCGCGATCTATCGCGGAACGGAGACCGACAGCTACCGCCTGGATGCTTTCCCCTACAAAGCCAACGGCGCGAGCCTGGGCCGGCTCTCGGCGACGCTCGACGCGACGTTTACCGCCGCGGGTGCGCTCGATCAAGGGACGCTACGCATTCTGCCCCGCTGCACGGAGGGCCAGACGAGCGATTGCACGGACGTGGTGGGAGCCGCCGCTCTCGCGCTTTACCGGCCGGAGACCTCGGGAACGCCGTCCACGACTTTCGTGCGCCTCGAAAGCGGCGTCGCCGAGTTCGAATGGGACAACCTGCTCCAAGGCACCACCTGGGAAAAGCCACTGGCCGGCGTGTTTTTCCCGGCGCTTCGAGCTTCGGCCGCGCTCACCCCCACCGAAACCCTGTGCGATGAGAACCGGCTCGCCGGACTGCTCGCCAAGTCGACCGCGCTGGCCGCGCGCAACGCGAAGACTTCGAATCTCGCGGTTTCGTTCACCGCAACCGGCGATTTCGCCGGTATCGCGACCTCGGGCAACGGTCCTGGCACGCCGGAGGCGGCGCTCGCGTTCTCCTCGAATCCGGAAGAGACGACGCTGCTGCGCAACCCGGCCCGGCCGCAGCTCTTCTCGGTGAGCGTGACCCGGAACGATCTCAACTCCGACCTCGTGGCCTCCGGCAACGCCGACGAGCTGCGCCTCTCGATCATCCCGACGCTCGACGCCAACCCGCACGCCGGCAACCTGCTCTCGATCGACAACTTGGCGGCTCCTGCCGGCCGGCCGGCCGATGCCAAGCCGGGGCGCGGCCTCGCTCCCCTGCTGAACCCTTGCCACGACGATTTCAGCGAAGCGGACGTCCACGTCTTCCGAGTGCTCGAAAAAGTCGTGCGCGGCGAATACGCGGGGGGCAAAAGTGTCGAGATCGCGATCTATCGCGGCGAGGCTTCCGACACCTACCGGATCGACGCGGTGCCGATCGGCGCCGACGGCCTCGGTCGCGGTCGGCTTTCGGCGCTGCTCGAGCTCCTTTTCACCCCCGCGGGCGACCTCGCGACCGGACGCCTCACCCTCCTTCCCCGTTGCGCCGCGGGAGAGACCACCGGTTGCACGGACGTGGTCGGAACGACGGCTCTCGCCCTGTTCAAACCGGTCCTACCGGGGGCGTTTCCACCGCCGACAACCTATCGGGTTTCGACCGCAGGACCGGCGAGCGTGACGATCGATTTCGCGGATCTGCTCGCCGGTACGTCCTGGCGGCGACCGTTGTAGTCGAGGAGCAACGATTCCAGAAACGCTACACCCGCCGCAGCACCACGACCGCCGCGAGCACCAACAGCGCGGCGAGCAGCAAGCCTCCTGCTCCTGAGAGGGCCGGAACGTCGGTGACCGGAACCGGAACTCCGGTGATCGTAAGGCTCGCGGGCGTTCCGGCACCCAGAGCGTCGCTGACGATGAGAGTCACCCGGTACTCCCCCGGGAGGTCGGGCACCAGGCTCGCCTGAACGCTTGTGGCGTTCGCGAGAGCCGCCGCGCTGCCGACCGGTCTGGCGATCAACGACCACTGATAAGAGAGCGCGTCGTTTTCGGGATCGGTGCTGCCGGTACCCAAGAGCAGCACCGGCGTGCCGATTCGGACGATCGTAGCGCTCGCCTGCGCCACCGCCGTCGGAGCGGCGTTGCCGATCACGGTGACCGGATCGACCGGGCTCGCCAGGCCGTCTTCATCAGTCACCACCAGCTGGGCGACGTAGGTTCCCGGGACATCGGCAACGAAGCTCGGCGTGGCAGTTGTCGCGGCTTTCAAGAGGGCCGCGCTCCCCGCCGGCCGGGTGGTCAAACTCCACGCGAAGCCGAGGTTCGCTCCGGCGGTCACGTCGTCGTTCGAGGCGCCGCCGTCGAGATTCACCGCGCTTCCCGGCCGAACCGTCTGGTCGGCCCCGGCCACGGCAATGGGAGGTTGGGACAGGCCGAGGCGGAAGATCTCGCTGGTCCTCAGATAGCTTGCGCCGTCGAAGCCGCCGGCCACGAGCACCTCGCCGCTCGGCAGCAGCGCCGCCGCCTGGGCCACTCGGACTACCGCCATCGAAGGAACGGTGCGCCATGCATTCGTCGCGGGATGATAAATCTCGGCGCTCGCGTTGACAGTCGTCCCGCTTCCCACCTGCGCCCCGCCCACGACGAGCACGTCGCCGTTAGGCAGCAGGGTCGCCGTGTGGCGGCCGCGATGAAACGCCATGGGGGCGGCGGCCGACCAGGAACCGGCCAGAGGGTCGTAGATCTCCGCCGAGTCGCGGTTGGCGGTGTCGGCTCCCGCGGAATGGCCGCCGGTCACCAGCACCCGGCCGTCCGGCAGGCGCGTCGCGGTATGGAAACTCCGGGCGGCGGCGAGCGGGCCGGTTAGCGCAAAGGTGCCGGTCGCCGGGTCGTACAGCTCGCAGCGCGATTCGACCGTGAGGCCGATCCGCTGCCCCCCTCCGACGACGAGAACCTGGCCGGCGTTCGGCCCGGTGCTGAGCAGGGTCAGGCTATGGCCGGCGCGCAACGCGACCATCGAGCCGGTCGGGCTCCAGGTCGAGGTAGCCGGATCGAACAGCTCCGCCGAGCCGTAGGTCGGACCGTCCGCGCCGCCGTTGTAACCGCCGGAAAAGAGCACTTTCCCGCTCGGCAGCAAGATCATCGCCCCGGCGAAGCGATCGAGCGATGGATGGTTCGCCGTCAGCGACCAGGAATGCGTGGCCTCGGTAAAAAGTTCGGAAATCTTGGCTCCGCCGTCGTACTGCTCGCCGGCCACCAGGATCTTGCCGTTGACCAACTTCACCGCCTGGAACTGATAGCGGTGCGAATTCATCATTGCGGCCGTCTCGCTGAAAGTTTGGCCGGCGAGCGAAAAGATATCCGCGCGGTTCGTATATCCGGGAACCGGGATGACCCCACCCGGGGCGAGCAGGTCTCCCGAAGGGAGAGGAACGAGCGCGAAATAGCCGCGCCCGACCGACAGGTCCGGCCCCGGCAGCCACTGCTCGATCGCCGCCGCGGGAAGCGCCGTCGTGACAAGAAAGATCGCCGCCAACCAAGCCAACCGCCTACGATCGCGCAAGAAGCCTGGGCGCATGATCAACCTCCCGAATTCGCCTGCGATGAGCCCGGCGGCATGGACATCGAGCCGGGCAGAAAAAGCTGTCGGGAGAGAAGACCCAGAGGCGCTACGTAGGTGTTAGCGTGACTTCGGAAAGAAAAGGGTACCGCAGCGATGGCCTACCCCGCAACGATGCTTCGGTTGCGACGTTTCACCCGCGGTTGAAACGCCCCCCCCCGGCCTGTCCTAACATCCCCCATCACAACAACTCCCAGGAGAGAGGAATCCCCATGCTCACCCTCAGCATCCGCTACCAGATCGACCCCAACAAGCTGCGCGATTTCGAGACCTACGCCAAAAGCATCGCCGAGCCGATCCGCCGCTCGGGCGGCGACCTGATTGGCTACTTCCTGCCGACCCGCTTCGCCGGTCGCACCAACGAGGCGCTCGCCCTGATCGATTTTCCGGACCTAGCGGCTTACGAGCGCTATCGCGAGGCTCTCGGCAAAGACCCCGAAAACATGGCGAGCATCGCGCAGGTCGAGAGCAGCTGCTGCATTCTTTGCGAGGACCGGGGAATCATGCAGCGGGTTTCTTGACGACACCCCCGCCGGCTACGTTTCAAACCGATGGCAAACCGACACCTCGGATAGCATGCGCCGCCATGCCCGCTCTGGCCGATGCCCCCTACCGCCCCGCCTCCAAGCGCCGGGCAATCGCCGAGGCACTGTTCGCCGTCGTCGTCTGGGGCGCCACATTCGTAGCGACCAAGCGGGCTTTGGCGGATGCTTCTCCGGCGTTCGTGGTGGCGATTCGGTCGGGGCTTGGGGCTCTCGTGCTCGCGGGGGTCGCGGCCTGGCGCGGCGAGATGGCTCGGGTTCCGTTACGCCTGCTCGGCAGGCTCGCGTTTCTTGGGTTTCTTGGCATCGGCTTCCACCAATGGCTCCAGGCGCAGGCTTTGATGACGTCGGACGCTTCGACCGCCGCGTGGCTGGTGACGGTGTCGCCGATCTTTACCGCGTTGCTCAGCCGGACGATGCTCGGCGAGCGGTTGGGGTGGGTTGGACTCGCGGGAATCGGAGTCGCCGCGTTCGGCGTGCTCTGGGTGGTGGCGCGCGGCGACCTGGGCCATCTCGCACAGAGCGGCTTCGGCACGATGGGCGATTTTCTGATGCTGTTCTCCGCCCTCAACTGGTCGATCTACACGGTTTTCTCGCGCCGAGTGCTCAAGGCGCAGCCCGCCGGGCGTACGACGTTTTACGTCCTCGCGTTCGGTTGCCTGTTCTCCGCGCTCTGGTGGGTCGCGGCACCCGGCGGGTCGCTCGGCGCTTCGATCGCGAAGATCGGCCCCGGGGCCTGGATCGCGATCGCGTTTCTCGGCATTCTGGGCTCGGCGTTGGCACCGCTCGCCTGGAACGACGCGCTCGAAACCATTCCCGCCGCGCGCCTTTCGGTGTTTCTCTATTTGGAGCCGCCGATCACCACCGCGCTCGCGGTCGCGATCGGTCAGGAAGCGTGGCGCTGGGCGACGCTGTGGGGCGGGTTGTTGATCGTTCTGGGGGTGGTGATGGTGAATCTGCGGACGCGAAAGCCTTCATCCGAGGAGTAGGGGCGCCCTACTCCAGCTCAAACAACGGATCGCCGCCTTCGACGGCTTGGCCGGTCTGGACGTAGATCGCTTTGATCGTGCCGTCGGCTTCGGCGAGGATCTCGTTCTGCATCTTCATCGCTTCGAGGACGATGATGCCTTGGCCGGCGACCACTTGGGCTCCGGTCTCGGCGAGGATTGCCACCACCCGGCCCGGCATGTAGGCCGCGACCTTCCGGTGGCGGCGGCGGGCGTCGGAGCCGCCGGTGGTCGCCGCGAGGTGGGCGAGCGGATCGGCGATATCCACCTCCCAGGAAGCGGACGCGCCGGAGACGCGCAGGGTCTCTTCGCCGCTCGCGCGGACCACGACCTCGCGCTGTACCCCGTCGAACCGCAGGCTGTAGGCGCCCCGTCCGAGGACCGAGGCGTCGACGCGGTGGACGACCTCGCCGATCGTCACCTCGTACCCTCCGTCGCCGTCGCGGCGCACCCGTGCCCGCTCTTCCCGCTCACCCAGCTTGACCCAGAGGTCCATCGTCAACCCTTCCGGCCGCCGCCCGGGCGCAGGGCGTCACGCCGGCCGGCCGCGCGCCAGAGCGTCCGGCGACCGGTCGAGCGCGGCACGGCGGTCGCGCGCTGGGCGCGCTCGAAATGGTGGATCGCGGCGGCCACGAGCGGCAGATCGCCCGATTCTTCGACGCCCAGTCCGTGCAATTCGCCGCTCGCGAGCTTGCGGTCGAGCATGCCGATGTTCATATTGCCGGAGCGGAAATCGGGATCGGCGAGCAGCGCGCGGAACAGCGGCGCGGTCGTGCGAATCCCTTCGATCCGCAGCTCCGTGAGCGCCCGGGAGAGCCGGGCGAGCGCGCGCGGTCGGTTTTCCGCCCAGACGATCAGCTTCGCGAGCATCGGATCGTAGTGGATCGAGACCTCCGCCCCTTCGTAGACCCCGGCGTCGTTGCGGATGCCCGGTCCTTCGGGCCAGCGGAGGAGGTGGATTTTGCCGGGCGAGGGCTTGAATTTCTGGAACGGGTCCTCGGCGTAGAGCCGGACCTCGATCGCGTGGCCACGCGGCTGGACGTCGTCGAATTCGGGGCCGAGCGGCTCCCCCTCTGCCACTCGGATCTGGGTGTAGACGAGATCGAGGCCGGTTACCAGCTCGGTCACCGGGTGCTCCACCTGAAGCCGGGTGTTCATCTCCAGGAAGTAGAAGTTTAGGTCGGCGTCGAGCAGGAACTCGCAGGTTCCGGCGTTCGCGTACCCCACCGCCGAAGCGGCGCGCACGGCCGCCTCGCCCATCCGGCGGCGCAGGTCGGGCGAGACCACCGGCGAGGGCGCCTCTTCGACCACCTTCTGGTGCCGGCGCTGGAGCGAGCATTCGCGCTCGCCGAGCGAGACCACCCGGCCGTGGAGGTCGCCCATCACCTGGATTTCGACGTGGCGCGGATCGACGATGAATTTTTCGATGTAGACCGCGCCGTCGCCGAAGCTGGCCAACGCCTCGGCGCTCGCGCCGCGAAACGCCGCCGCGATCTCGGGCTCTGAATCGACCCGGCGCATCCCCTTGCCGCCGCCGCCCGCCGAGGCCTTGATCATCACCGGATAGCCGATCGAGGCGGCAAACGCCGCGGCCCCTTCGGCATCGGCGATCGGATCGCGCCCGCCGGGGACGACCGGCACGCCGGCATCGATCATCCGGCGCCGGCTTTCGACCTTCGAGCCCATCGCGTCCATCGCCTCGGGCGAGGGGCCGATGAAGACCACCCCCGCCTCGCGGCACATGCGGGCGAATTCGGCGCGCTCCGAGAGAAAGCCGTAGCCGGGATGGATCGCGTCCGCGCCGATCCGCTTCGCGAGATCGACGATCTCCTGCCCTTTCAGATAGCTCTCGCGCGAGGGGGCCGGGCCGATCGGATACGCCTCGTCGGCGAGCAGAACGGGAAGGCTCTTCCTATCCGGCTCGGAGTAGATGACGGCGGAGCGAATGCCCATTTCGCGCAGGGTGCGCAGCACGCGCACCGCGATTTCGCCGCGATTGGCGATCAGCACTTTCTTCAACTTACGGGCGATGGGCGGAGGAGTAGGCAAGGTGGCATATCCTACCTGGAATGCCTGTTCCTTCGCCCGTTCGGCTGGCGGTCTGGTCCGGTCCCCGGAACATCTCGACTGCGATGATGCGCTCGTTCGAGAGCCGTTCCGACAGCCACGTCACCGACGAGCCGCTCTACAGCCACTACCTGAAATCGACCGGCCTCCCCCATCCCGGCCGGGACGAGGTCATCGCCCACCACGAGAGCGACTGGCGGAAGGTTGTCGCGTGGCTCACCGGGCCGGTGCCGGGAGGCAAGGCGCTCTGGTACCAGAAGCACATGGCCCATCACCTGCTGCCGGAGATCGACCGAGGCGATCTCCCGGGTACTAAGGACGGCGACTGGCTCTCGCAGCTCGAAAACTGCTTCCTGATTCGCGAGCCGCGGGCGATGCTCGCCTCGCTCGCCAAGGTCATTCCGAATCCGACGATCGAAGACACCGGCCTGCCCCAACAGGTGGAGCTGTTCGAGCGGATCCGCGCCCGGCGCGGCGCGGCGCCTCCGGTGGTCGACGCAAGGGACGTGCTGGTCGATCCGCGCCGAACGTTGAGCGCGCTCTGCGAGCGGGTGGGAATCGAATTCGAGGACTCGATGCTCGCCTGGCCCCCGGGCCGGCGGGCGACCGACGGGATCTGGGCCGAGCACTGGTATGCGGAGGTCGAACGCTCGACCGGTTTCGCCCCCTACCGGCCGAAAGGCAACGATCTGCCCGAAAGGCTTGCGCCGCTCGCGAAACAGTGCGGAGAGCTGTACGACCGGTTGGCCGATCATCGGCTGTAGGGTCCGCACGGGCTTTCCGTCCTCTGGAGGGGGCGGTCCGGCCCCGCCGATCCTGATTTCGCCCCGCACGAAATGTTGGCCGCAACCTTGCAAATGGGGAGAGCATGAGACAATTCCTTGCCCGCATTGGAGCGAGGTTCGATGAGCTCTGAGGAGAGTATCGCCATGAGTTTGATCCACTGTTTTTCCTCGCGCCGTTGCGCGTTCCTTGCGATCGGATTCGCCGCAGTCGCGGGCTTCGCGCTCGCAGCACCGGCCGCCGTCAAGGCCGACGAAGTCTCCCGGGTCATCGCCATTCAGGTCTACGCCCAGGCCAACGGCGAGGACGACTCCACCCTCTATGGCGTCGCCCCGGAAAACGAGCCGGTCGATGTCTCCGCCGGCCAGCGGCTGCGTCTCACCCTGGTGGGAACCGGACTGGTCGACGGCACGGGGGAGGAGATCGAAATCCCGGCATCCTTCAATGTAGCGGCCGGCCCGAGCGTCGACATCATCGGCCGCGGCAGTAACTGGGTCGACGTGTCCATCCGGCGCAACGCGAGCGGAGTCGCCGGGCAAATCGGCTATCGGGTGGGCGACGACTACGAAATGCGCGGCGAAATCCGCACCGGCTGGATCGTCCTTCAGGTGGAAGAAGAGGAAGAGGAAGAGGAATAGAACGCCATGAAAATCAATCGAAGCTCTACCTTGCGCCCCGGCGCATTCCCCGCGGTCTCGGCGGTCTTTCTCGCCGCGATCACCGCGGTCGCCGCGCTCGCTTTCGCGATCCCGGCAGCCGCCACGAAAGTCATCGCGATCCAGGTCTACGCCGACCCGGCGGGTTCCGGCGGCGAGGCGCGCTACGGCGTTGCGCCCGAGAACGAAGCCGTGCCGGTCACTGCCGGTGAGCGCCTGCGCCTCACCCTGATCGGCAGCGCGCTGATCGACGGTATTGGCAAAGAGGTTCGGATCAACGCGTCGTTCAGCGTCGCGGCCGGTGACGTTCAAATCGTCGGCCGTGGCGAGGATTGGGTCGACGTGGTGGTCGGTCGCGGGGAAAATGGCGGCGCCGGGCAGATCGGTTACCGCGTGACCGACGACTACGAGATGCGCGGAGGGTTCTCCAACGGCCGGATCACCCTCCAGATCCAGCGCGGCTCAGGCCATGGCGGGGGTGAAGATCACGGGGGAAGGGGCGATCACAATGGCGGCGGTAATTCGAGCCGGCATGAGAAGGCGACCACCGTCACCCGCGCGCTGATCGAGGGAATCTCGAACAGCAACTTCGACGAAGATCGCGACAGCGAATGGGTCGACGAGGTCTACGAAGGGGGCTACGACGGCGTCGTCTCGGTCGCCGGCGATCTCGCCCGCCAGGCTTCGCGACACGGCTCGCAGGACGCGGAGGCGACCGTCCGCCGGCTCTACCGCTTCCTACTCCGGCGCAGCTCCGACAAGATCGATTCGGATGAAGGCTTTTGGACCAACGTCACGGCGATGCGCAAGGCCGGGCTGGAAAACGTGGTCCAGACGATCGTCGAGTCCGACGAGTTCAGCCGGGCGTTCCGGCTCGACGACTTCGACGCGCGCTAGCCTCGTCCGCCTTGCGCTTGGCCGAAGCCGCCCAGGAGCAGATCGGGCAGGCGGCCAGGTCGTGGTAGAGCGCCGGGCACTTCTCGCGGCCGAAATAGATGATCTGAAGGTGGACTCTTCCCCAGCTTTCTTTGGGGAAGAGTGCCTTCAGGTCCGCTTCGGTCTTCCCGACGTTCGATCCATCCGAAAGACCCCAGCGCGCGGCCAGCCGGTGGATGTGGGTATCGACCGCGAACGCCGGCAGGCCGAACGCCTGATCCATCACCACCGACGCTGTTTTGTGCCCGACACCGGGCAACGCCTCAAGCTCCTCAAACGTCCGCGGCACGACCCCGCCGTGGCGCTCGACCAGCAGCTCTGAGAGGCGCTTCAGGTTCTTCGCCTTGGTGGGCGCGAGACCGATGCGCCGGATCAGGTGTTGGATCTCTTCAACCGGCAGCGCCGCCATCGCGGCGGAGGTAGGCGCCCGGGCGAACAGCTCGGGCGTCACGGTGTTCACCAGCTTGTCGGTGGTTTGCGCCGAGAGGACGACCGCTACCAACAGGGTGAACGGATCGACGTGATCGAGCGGAATCGCCATCTCGGGGTAAAGATCGTCGAGGATCGCTTGGATGCGGTCGGCCTTCTCGCGGCGGGTCATGAGGGGGTGGATTCTCCGTCGAAGCGCCCGCTGCAATCAAGACCGGACTTGTCACCTGGAGAGGACGAATCGGAACTTTTTTCCGCCTTTAGCCTTTCGCTACCCGGGGAAGTAGGGTTGGCCGCGACCTTGCACTATGTCCTAAGCGTTCAGTGACCCGCTCGAGTTTGACCCGTAAACGAGGAGATTTCCATGACCATCGAATCCAGTACCCTTAAGACCCGCCTTTTCTCGGTTGCCGCTCTGGCTTTCGCCCTCGCGGTGCCCGTTGCCGGACAGGGAGCCAGAGAGCGCTCTTGGGATCGTGACCATTCCCGCTCGGTCGAAACCGGAGCCACCAAAGTCATCGCCATCCAGGTCTGGGCCGATCCGTTCGGCAACGGCCGGGAACAGCGTTTCGGCGTCGCCCCCGACAACGAAGCGGTGCAGGTTTGGCCGGGAGAACGGCTGCGCCTCACGCTGGTCGGAACCGGTCTGTTCAACAGTGAAGGAGAAGAGGTTCCGGTCGCCGCGACGTTCAACATCGAGGCCGGCCGAGATATATCGATCCTCCGCGCGGCCAACAATTGGGTCGAGGTTGCGATCGACGGCGACGCGCACGGCGTGGCCGGCCAGCTCGGTTTTCGGGTTCGCAGCGGCTACGACATGCGCGGCTCGCTCACCAATGGCCGCATCACCCTGGAGGCCCGACGCGGCGCCCACGATATCGACCACGGGGATCGCAACGAACGCCCGGACGTGGGAACCTCGACCCGGCGCGAGAAGTCGCGACTCGTCACCCGTGCGCTGATCGAAGGGATCTTGGATGCGAAGTTCGATCCGGTCCGCGATGGCGATCGGGTCGAAGAGATCTATAACGGCGGCTACCGCGAAGTGCAGCAATTCGCCGATGATCTCGCCCGTTCGGTCGAGCGGCGCCGCATACGCCTCGATTCGGAGGAGACGGTTCGCCGCCTGTACGTGGTGCTGCTCAAGCGGACCAACGACCAGATCCGCGCGGATCGCGGCTTCTTCTCAAACGTCGAGGCGATGCGCCGCCACGGTCTGCGCTCGGTAGTGCGGACGATTGTCAACTCGGTCGAGTTCCGCCGCGTCTTCGATCTGAACGATTTCGACCGGCAGCGCCGCGAACGCCGCTAGATTCCTCGCAGGGATTCGTGAACCGGTGAGGGCGCGCTGCGCCCTCACCCACCCTCACCAACTGCTCGAAGAACCTCCCCCGCCGAAGCTGCCGCCGCCTCCCGAGAAGCTGTCCGACGACGAATCGGACCCCCAGGACGAGCCGCCGCTCGACGAGCTTGAGCTTCCGGAGTTCCAACTCCATCCCCGGCTTCCCCGGGAGCCGCGCAGCATTCCGGCCGGCGCCTTCTTCACCCGGCCGGTCAAGCGGAGCCAGAGGCGGATCAGCGGAAATCCGATCAGCCACGTCAGCAGGACCCCGACCGCCACCGGACCCGAGGTCGCCAAGGCGCCCAGGATCGCGACGAACGGTGTGACGATCGCGTAGATCCCCCAACAGGCGCAGCCCGGCGTCTTGAGTCCGAGCCCGCCGAATACGCCCATGATCCCCAGCAGCATCCCGCCGACGATCAGCTGCCCGGCCAGACCCAGGGAAGGCGAAGCCGCGGGCGGCGGATCGGGAGGCGCCTGGCCGCGCAGCTGGGCGCCGATCGCGTCCACCCCGTTTTTGATGCCGCCGGCATAGTCGCCGGAGCGAAACGCCGGGCGGACCAGGTCGTCTTGAATCCGCCGGGTGCGGATGTCGGTGAGCGTCGGCTCCAGGCCGTACCCCACTTCGATGCGCATCTTGCGGTCGTCGCGCGCCACCAGGAACAGCACGCCGTCGTCCCGTTTGGCGTCGCCCAGCTTCCAGGTTTCGGCCACCCGATGAGAGAAATCCTCGATCGGCTCGCCGTCCAGGCCCGCCACGGTCAGCACCGCCACCTGCGCCTTCGTGTCTTTTTCCAATGCGGCGAGCTTGCCTTCGAGCGCGGTGCGCGCCTCGGGCGAAAGAAGCGCCGCTTCGTCGACCACGCGGCCGGAGAGAAACGGCACCGGGCGCACGTCCGCCCCGGCCGAATAAGAAACGAACAGCGCGAACGCTAGAGCCAGAGGGAGCGGGAGCGAGGGCCGACGCATCACGTCTCCTTGAGGCGCAGATCGTCCGGCAGCTCGTTGACCGCGGCCGACACGGGCGCCATGTCGGAGGTCGAATCCGCCGCCGAATCGATCGTCAAGCCGGCCGCGCGCAGGACTTCCCCCACCTCGGCCACTCCGGCGGCGAGCGCGGCGGCCGGGCGCTCGCTTTTGAGCCGGCCGGCGATTCCGGCGGCGACGCCGTCCCACGCGGCGGTGGAAACCCGGCCGCGCAGTCCGACGTCCGGCAGCACCAGCACACGCCGCTCGAACAACGAAACGAAAAGCAGCAGCCCCTGGCGGCTCGCGGTCGCGGCGAGATCCTCAGCAAGAAACGCCGATTCCGCGCGGCGGCGCACCTGCTCGTCGATCCGGTCCTCCCCCACCAAAGCGCGGGTGAAAGGCGGCAGCCGCGACGCGAGCCACCCGAGGGCGGCCCCGACGGCCGGCGGCAGGGCGATCCAGAGCACAGGGTCGAGACCCCAAAGGCCGAGCGCGCGATGGAGCGCGGCGGCGAGTAGTCCGCCGCCCAGGGCGCCGAACGCCGCGCCTTTCCAGTCGGCATTGGCGTACCGGTCGCTTCGCGCCACGATGAACGGCACGATCTCGGCCGCCGTCCGGCGTTCGAGGTCGGCGACCGCGAGACGGAGCGCTTCGCGCTCGGAGGGTGGAAATCGATCTTCGAAGCTCATGAGGAGGGGTCGGATGCTACTCCCATCCACCCCCCGGTGCCCGGTTTTTCTTGGTCTGCCCGCGTCGCTTCTTCTCGTCCACCCGCCGTACCTTGGCCGCCCGCGACGGACGGGTCTTCACCCGCGGCGTCTCTTCCGCGAGCGCGCCGCCGATCAGCTCGGCGAAACGGGCGATCGCCGCCTCCCGGTTCTGCCCCTGCGTCCGGTGGCGTTGGGACATGACGTGGAACACCCCGTCGCGGGTGATCCGAGTCGCCAACCGCTCGCGCAGCCGCTCCTTCTGCTCGGGGGTCAAAACCGCGGAGGCCTCCACGTCGAAGCGGAGCAGCACGCGCGTCTCGACCTTGTTGACGTTCTGGCCGCCCGGCCCGCCGGAGCGCGCGGTCGCAAACGCCAGCTCGGTCTCCGGAATCTCCAGCCGGTCATCGATTCGAATCATCGTCGCCATGGCTCTCAAGTCTCTCTGCGATAGGCTCGCTACCCGCCAATGGTAGACGCGTCCCGAAGGTCCGGCCAAATTTCGCTGCGAATCCTTGCGCGCACCGCGGCATTCGTCCTGGCTGTCACCGCTCTCGCGGCGTGCGGCCGCCCCGCGGACACCGCGGACTCCACCCTTCCCAACCACCGCCTGCGCCTTCCGCGCGGCGGAGACCGGAGCCCGAGCGCCGCGTCGTTTTCGATTTCCGGGCCGGTCGCCGGGGTGGCGCTTGAGGAGGTGCTCCGCCTCCCCTCCATTCCGATCTACTTCGTATCGCCACCCGGCGACGACCGCCTGTTCATCGTTCAGAGGAATGGCGCGATCCGCATCCTCAAGAACGGCAGCCTGCTGCCCGGCAACTTCCTCGATTTGACCGAGAAGATCACGGAAGAAGGCGAAGGGGGCCTGTTGTCGATGGCGTTTCATCCCCGCTACGCCGAAAACGGTCTGTTCTTCGTCAACTACACCGACACCGAGGGCGACACGGTGATCGCCCGCTACCACCGCTCAGGCGAAGACCCGGACCTCGCCGATTCGGGCTCCGCCACCCGGCTGCTCTGGATCGACCAGCCGTACAGCAACCACAACGGCGGCCAGCTCCAGTTCGGTCCCGACGGTTACCTCTACATCGGCATGGGCGACGGCGGCTCGGCCGGCGATCCGAGCTGCAACGCCCAGCGCCGGGTGAACCTGCTCGGCAAGATGCTGCGGATCGACGTCGATCACCCCACCGGCAACCGGCCCTATGCGATTCCGCCCGACAATCCGTTCCTTGGGCCGAACCCGCTTCCCGACGAAGCCTGGGCGATCGGTCTGCGTAACCCCTGGCGCTTCAGCTTCGACCGGGCGACCGGCGATCTCTGGATCGGCGACGTCGGCCAGAACCGAATGGAAGAGATCGACTTCCAGGCCAAGGCCACGCCCTCCGGCCGCAATTACGGCTGGAAGCCGATGGAGGGCACGCTCTGCTTCGCGGACGACAAGTGCGAAGCCGACACTCCCTCCTGCAACGCCAAGGAGCTCACTCTACCGGTGCTCGAATACCCCCACGAGGACGGCAACTGCTCGGTGACCGGCGGCTATGTCTATCGCGGCCGGCGGATTCCCAGCCTGGTCGGCAGCTACCTGTTCGGCGACTATTGCTCCGGTCGGGTCTGGGCGGCAAAGATCGGAAAGAGCGGCTTCGATGTGCAGCAGCTCTCCGACCTCGCCATGAGCGTCGTGACTTTCGGCGAAGATCGCGACGGGGAGATCTGGCTGGGAACGTTCGAAGGAAAGGTGTTGAGATTGGTCGCCAAGGACTCGAAAGGCGGAGGAAAATGAAGAGCCTCTTTCGCCGGTGGCTCGGCGGTTCGGACCCCGAACCCGCGGGACCGCTTTCCCCCGATGGCCAGCTCGCGAGCGACCTCTGGGTCGATCGGCCGGATGCCCTTACGCGCCTTGAAGGAATGCACGCGAGCGGCACGGTCGCCGACGACGAGGCGGCGCAGCTGGAACAGTTCATCCGCCGCGGCTATTTGACGTTTTCTCTCGGCGACCTCACCGCCCCGGCCGCCGCGATCGGCCAGGACGTCGACCGGGCCTGGCGCGAACGACCCGCCGACCTGGCGTACGCCTGGAGCGGCCCGCTGCGCAGCTTCGCCGAGGCGGACTTGGGCCGCGACCGCCGGCCGTCCTATCGCATCGCCGACCTCCATTCGCACTCGGCCGCGGCGCTCGATCTCTACCTTCATCCCGCCATTTTCCGGCGCGTCGAGCTGGCGCTCGGTCGCCCCGCCGTCGCCACCCAATCGCTTTATTTCGAATGGGGAAGCCAGCAGGCGCTCCACCGCGATCCGGTGTTCGTTCAGACCCAGCCACCGAGCCATCTGATCGCCGCCTGGATCGCTCTGGAAGACATCCATCCGGACAGCGGCCCGCTGGTCTACATGCCCGGTTCGCACCGGCTCCCCTACTACCAGTTCGCGCCGGGAGAGTTTCTGTTCGACCAGAGCCGCTACGGCCCAGCTGAGACGCAAGCGATGGCCGAGCACGACCGCCGCCAATGCGCCGCCGCGGGGCTTGAACCCGAAACCCTTGTCTGCCCGAAGGGGGAAGTCCTGCTCTGGCACTCGTCGCTGCTCCACGGCGGCTCCGCGGTCGCCGATCCGGACCGGACCCGCAAAAGCTTCGTCGTCCACTTCTCCAGCGCTGACCGCTACAAGCTGCGCCGTCAGGGAATCGTCGAATTTTTGAACGACGGCGATCAGCGCGTGGAACGCCACCGGATTTTGGAGACAGAAGAGATTCTCGAACGCCCGGGAGCGCGTGGTTTCGCGAGCCCGATGGTTGGGTACGAACCGCCGCGGTAGGGCGCCCCTACCCCAGCCGCCCCAGTTTCCCCAACTTCGCCGCCGCCCGCAGCACGCCGCAGACGCTCTTGGCGTCGTGCATCTCGCCCGAAAGCGCCTGTTCGATCGCTTCTCCAAGCGGCAGGCGCTCGACGTGGAGCACCTCGTCGGCTTCGAGGGTCTGGCGGGTCTGGGTCAAATCGGTCGCGAGGTAGAGCCAGACCTTCTCGTCGGCAAAGCCCGGGGTGGCCCAGATCCAGCCGAGCGGTTCGAGGCGGCCGGCGGTGTGGCCCGTCTCTTCTTCCAGCTCGCGCGCCGCGCAGATCTCCGGCGCTTCGGTTCCTTCCGCCGTTCTATCGAGTTTGCCGGCCGGGATTTCGAGCAGCCAGCCTCCCGTCGCCCAGCGCGCCTGGCGGACCAGGAGGACGTCGCCCTCGGCGGTGACCGGCACGATCGCCGCGGCGCCCACGTGGTAGACCCGTTCGAGATCGACCTCGACGCCGTTGGGCATCCGGACGGTGTCGATTTTCAAATGCACCGTCCGGCCGGTGAAGATCTCGCGGCTCGCGAGCAGGATGATCGGCCCGAGGGTCGGTTTCCCTTCGCCTTCGCTCACTGACCTTCCCCGGGGACCTGGGGCATCATCTCGCGCTCTTTGTAGCCGGCCGGCACCTCGAACGAGACGGGCGCCTTGGCGAAACTGTCGAGCGCCGTCACCTCCATCGAGCTCTGAGTCTTTTGTGTCCGGCCGCCCTGCGACGTCGTGGTGACGGTGATCGACTTGAGCGGCACGCCCTTGAGCTTTTCGGTTTCGGCGGCGATCAGGCGGTCAAGGTCGGCGTTGCCGGTCTTCGGCTTGCCGGTCCGCAGCCACAGGCCGAACGATTTGTCGAGCAGGCGGTCGGTGACCCAGAATTCCTCTTCGGTCAGCACGTCGTTCGCCTTGCCCATCCCGAAGACTCGGACCTTCATCTGGTAGGCGGTGCGGAACTTGAGGTGGCGGGTCGGCTGGCCGAGCATCGTCGGCCCCGCCTCGTCGAGCAGCGTCTCGACCTTGGGGCTGGAGATTTCGATCTTGAGCAGCGGCCCCATGCCGCCCATCACGGCGCCGATGGAGCCGAGCATCGCATCGAGGTCCATCTCGCCGTACGTTTTCTCCTCCGGATCGACCAGCAGGATCGTCCGGCCGCCGTCGCGGGTCAGCATGTAGGTGCCCGCCCCGGCGATCGGGTTCGCGCTCTCTTTGAAATCGACCCGGCCCTTGTCGCCGTCGGCCCAGGCTTCGACCACGGTCTTCTGCGGTCCGCGCGACGATTCGATCGTGGTCGTCGATTGAAAGTGAAAGCCGGCCCGGGCGGCGACCGGGGCCAGGAGGGAGGTCAAAAGCAGGGCCGCGGCCGGAAGGCGGCGGGAGATTCGAATCGATCGGTCGGTGGTCATGGGCATGTCTCCTCGGAAGTGGGACCGGGGCGCGATGATCCCAGAGCGGGAGGCGCGAGGCAAGGACGGGGCTGGGAATAGACTTGGACGTCGGCGCCTTCTGAATGCGCCACGAAAGAGACTCATCCCGTGCATCCCCCCGCCTCCCCTCCACCGAAACCCAAGCCGCCCACGGAGCCCTCTTCCGAGCGCCTGCGCGAAGCGCTCCGCCTGCTCGCAGCGGAGGCCGAAGCGCGGATCGCCCGCCATCCGGGCGGCCACCTGGTCGCGGGGCGCGGCGACAGCCTCGCGGTCGCTCTGCGCATTCCCTCCGACCTGCGCGACGGCCGGCTGGAGCCGGCAATCCGGGCCGCCGACGAGGCGCTCGACGACGCGCTCGGCGATCTCGTGCGCGAACGGAGCGTCTTCCGGCCGGGCCGGGCGTTCTGCCTGCGCTGCAGCTCGCCCGATTGCGTCCACGCCGCGGCGCCCGAGCCGCGCCAGGTGTTCGCCGGCTATGGTCCGACGGGGTTGCCCCGTTATCTCGATTTCGGCCAATTGCTCCTAGAGCGGCGCGATCCGCGGGTCGAGACGCTGTTCAAGGACACTCCCGGCCTGGTGGCGCTCACCCTCGGCGAAGCGGACCTCTGCGCCGCGCTCGCCGCGCCGTTCCAGAAGCGGGAGGACGGCTTCCGCTTGCTCGGCCAAGTGGCCGCCGGCTGGTTCCGGGTCCGCGCGGATTCCGGCGTCGCGGTACCGTTCGCGATCGCGTTCCAAATCCTGTCGGTGCGGGCGAAGAGAGGCCGCCGCAGCCTGGTCCTGAACGTCCTCGGCACGGCGCCCGGCGGCGGGCCGCTCGAAGCGCTTTACGATCGGCTGGGCAACATCCCCTGGCTCGACGCCGTCCGCTGGGCTCAGACCGCGTTGGCGAGCGTCGAGCGGAGCTTGGACGCCCCGCCGCAGGCCCGCCGGCCGGGGAGCAAACCCGGCGCGGGCAATGCCGCGGGAAAAAGCGCGGGAAACGGATCGGCCCCCGCGCGCGCCTTGGAGCTGGCGCCGCGCCGCCTTCAAGGGATCTTGGACGGCCTCGCGCATCGGCTGGAAAAAGACCGCCGCGGCCAGGACCGGCGAACCCAGCACGCCGAGATCCGCCGCGCGGAAGGAGATCGCCCGACCGGCATGGCGCTCGCCGATCTCGCCCGCGCGTCGGCACACGAGGTGCTGGCCGACGTCCAACGCGACACTCTGGTCGTCCTGGGCGAAAAAGGCCGCGCCCACGTTTTCAACCGAGAAGGGCGTCACGTCACGTCGATCCGCTTTACCCAAGTGGCCCTGGACAAGCGCCGCGCCCGCGGGCTCTGGCGCCCGGCGCGTCCCGACGAAATCGCCGCGCTGCTCACGGCGGTCAAGACCGCGGGAATGTCACCCTAGGGGCCGGGCCGGCCCTACACCAGGACGCTCTCGATCCAACTCTCCAGGCGGGTCTGACCCAGACCTTCGACGTCGATAAATTCGAGCCCCATGCCGCGCGGGCGGAACCAGCGCCGGACCCAACGAACGACGGCGCGGGCATGGACCGGCTCTCCCCGCTCGTCCGCCTCGACGAAGAAATCGAGATCGACCAGCGCCCCCTTGGGCAGCGGCCGGCGGGTCTCCAAGAACAGACCGCCGATCGACAGATCGCGGGCGATGCCGTCCAGATACTCCCGGGTCGCCCGTTCCACCTGGACGCCGGAGTACAAAACTCTTACTCCGCCCGCGACGCGGCGGTATTTTCTGCGGTCTCTGCCCATTCTTAAGCTCGGTTAGTTCTTCGGATGGCCTCAGGCAAGGATAGTCGAAATCGAATCCGCCGAGAGCCGGCCGTTCGGGTTTCGACTACCATCTCCCCGCATGACATCCGATCAACTCATCCTCGGCCTCACTTGGTTCGTGGTCTTCCTGTTTTCGACCACGCTGCACGAGGCGGGCCATGCTCTCGCCGCGTACTGGATGGGCGATCCCACGGCGTACCACGGCGGCCAGGTGAGCTTGAACCCGTGGCCGCACATCCGCCGCGCTCCGTTCGGCATGGTGGTGGCCCCACTGGCCTCGCTGCTCCTTTCCAAGGGTCAGTCGCTGATCGGCTGGGCCTCCGCTCCGTACGATCCCCACTGGGCCGCGAGCCACCACCGCCGCGCCGCGGTCATGGCAGCCGCCGGACCCGCGGCGAACCTGGTGCTCGTACTGCTGTCCGGCGCCGCGATCCGGATCGGTTACCTCCAGGGGATTTTCGCCGTGCCCGATCAGGTGACGTACGACCGGCTGACCGAAGCCGCCGTTCAAGGGAGCCTGGCCGGGGCGTTCGCCGTGCCTCTGTCCATTTTTTTCACCCTCAACATCCTGCTGTTCGTGTTCAACCTTCTTCCGCTTCCGCCGCTCGACGGCAGCGCTCTTCCGCCGCTGTTCATGTCGGACAAGATGGCGGAAACTTACCTCGATTTTCTTCACCAGCCCCAGCTCGCGCTCGTCGGCATGATGGTCGCGTGGCAGATCTTCAGTCCGCTTTTTACCCCGATCATCCGCTTCGCGATCAACCACCTCTATCCGGGCGTCATCTACACCTTTCCCGCCTGAAGGCCGCCGATGCTCAAGAAACTCGCCCTGACGTTCGTCGCCCTCGCGATCTCACTGCTCGCCGCCGAGCTGATGCTGCGCCTGGTCGGCGCCGCCCCCAAGATCTACCCGATCGAACGCGGCCGGTTCCGCCTGGCGAGGAATCCCAAGATCGGCTACGAGCCCGCGCCGGTCAATTACCGCGGCGACGGATCGAAACCCGGCACCCCCGCGAAGAACCCAGCGAACCCGCCACTCCCTCCCAACACCGAAGGGCAACTGGCGTTTTACGACTACCTCGGCGCCAGCAACCGGCTCGGCTTTCGCGACGTCGACCACGAAGTGGCCAAGCCTCCCGGCGTCTATCGGATCGTGGTGATCGGCGACAGCATCGCGGCAGGCCTGAAGGTCGATCGCTTCGAGGACACCTTCCCGTCGATCCTCGGCGAAGAGCTGCGAGCGAAAGGCGTGAAGGCCGAAGTGATCAGCCTAGCGGTCTCCGGCTATAACACCCAACAAGAGGTCGAGACGCTGCGCGAAAAGGGCCTCCAATACCAACCCGATCTCGTGCTGCTCTCATACTCCCTTTCCTCCCGAGAGCACATCGACGGCGACATCTACAAGACCCTGCTCGAAGAAGAGCAGCACCAGGGCGGAGTCTCGAGCGCCCGCACCAATCCCTACCTGGTCAACAGCGCCCTCTACCGCTTCTTCCGCTATCGGGTCTTCCCGCCCCACCACGGCCCGCCCGACCCCAAACGGGTCGAACAGTTCCTCGCCGACGTCTCCACCGACCGCGTGGCCGAATACTTCGGAGTCCTCGACGACCTCGCCCAAAAGAACGGCTTTCAGGTCCTGGTCGCCGTCTTCCCCCGCTTCACCAAAAACTTCCACGCCTACCCCCTCGGCGAGCAGCACGCCTACGCCAAGCGACTCGCCGACCAGCACCACTTCTACTACCTCGACCTGATCGACCCCTTCCAAGCCTGCCGCGATGCCTCCCCCGACCCGATCGAGGAGGACAACTTCCACCCGAACGCCCGAGGGCACCGGTGCGCGGCGGAGGCTTTGGCGGGGAAGGTTTTGGGGGAGGTTCGGCGGTAGGGGGCGGGGCGCTCGGCGCACTTTCCCGCAGCACTCCCTCCCCGGCCCCTCCCACCGCCCCCATCCCAACCCCCCCCAGCTCCAACCCACCCCCTCCCCGGGGGAATGGGCGCTGCGTTCGGCGGGGGTGGTGGGCCGGAAGGGTCGAGTTTGTGGAGCTTGGGTGGCGGGGATTGCGGCTGCGGGCGGGCGGTGTCTGGCTTTGCAGGTGGCTTCTGCGGATTCGCGGAAGGCACCTGCAAATTCCCGGAGGGCATCTGCAAATTCCCGGAGGGCATCTGCAAATTCGCGGAGGACTTCTGCAAAATCGCGGAGGGCTTCCGCGGATTCGCGGGAGGCTTCTGCGGAACGGCGGATTGAATCCTCCGTAGTGCGGACCGTAAATCTCGATCGGGGTAAGGCTTCTGCGAATTGGCGGACGGTCTCCGCGAAATGGCGGATGGCTTCCTGGAATCGGAGGACCGGGGTTTCCGAACGACGGACGGCCTACTCTAATCGCGGGAAGGCTTGGGATAAGACCGACCCCCTCGTAGCCCACCTTCCAACCGTGAGATTCGAGCCGCGGCCGCCCGGTTCTTTCAAGCGTCCTGGCCAACTTCGACACCAAGAATCGCCCCGGATCTCCTCGCGCTCCCTGGGTCAGCTCGGCACGAACCACGGAGGACAGCACGAGCCGCGGCGCGATCGGTACCGGGCAGTTTTGTTTGTCGGCGGCGATCATCGATCGTGAGGCTGAGCACTCCGTTTTGGAGCGCCGAGGCCGGCGGCGCCGGAAGGCCCTGTTGCATTTTCGTGGTGTAGGACGGCGCGGCGGCATCGTGCGGCAGGACGCGGATCGGCGAATGAGAATCTCCAACCTTGACATAGGGCCTTGTCGTCAAACCCATTACCGCGGTAATCTGACCTCATGACGATCGCGACATCGAAGGTGACGGCGCAAGGGCAAATCTCGGTACCTGCCGAGGTTCGGCGCAGGCTCGGTATCGGCCCGGGATCGGTCCTCGAATGGGACCAGGAAGGCGAAAAGATCCTCATTCGCCGGGCGGGACTCTACTCTTCCGAAGATCTACACCAGGCGTTGTTCGACACGCCGCCCAGGACCCGCAGCCTTGAGGAGCTGAAGGAAGGGATTCGCTCCTCGATCAAGAAACGTCATGCGCGCGGTTGATACCAACCTGTTGGTGCGGCTCATGGCGCGCGACGACGAGCGCCAAACCGCCGCGGCCGAGGTTTTCGTCACGGGCGGCGCTTGGGTGTCGCACCTCGTGCTCGTCGAGGCGATGTGGGTTCTCGGTTCCGTCTACGAACACCCTCCGGCCAAGATTGCAAAGGCTGTCGAGATTCTTCTCGCGCATCGCGATTTGGCGCTTCAGGAGCCGGAGGTCGTGGCGGCGGCCCTGGTTCGCTTCCAGCAACGGCCGAAACTCGGCTTTTCGGATTGCCTGATCCTTGAAGTCGCGCGGCGGGCAGGGCATCTCCCGCTCGGTACTTTCGATCGTGATCTCGCCAAGCAGGCAGGAACGACGAAGCTTTGACGGCCGCGATTGCGGCAAATGAGATCCCCTTCGCGCCGCGGTCCAATTCGGTCCTCTCGGACGATCTTCGCCGCTTCGGTGCCGAGCTGGTGCTCGGCGTTCCCAGGGAAAAGCAGCACCTCCGGCTATCATTCCGGTTCCATGAGCGCCCCACTCCCCCGCCGCTTCGAGCGGTATGTCGCGATCGGCGATAGCTCGACGGAAGGGTTGGACGATCCGGACGGGCGAGGCGGGTATCGCGGTTGGGCGAATCGTTTGGCGGAGCGGGTGGCGGCGGTACAGGGGTCGCTGCTCTATGCCAATCTGGGGATTCGAGGGCGGCGGACGGGGCAGATTTTGGACGGGCAGCTCGATCGGGCGGCGGCGATGCGGCCGGATCTGGTGACTTTGTTTTCCGGCACGAACGACGTGATCGCCCGGCGGTTCGATCCAGACGCGGTCGCGCGCGATGTAGAGACGATGCAGCGGAGGCTGATCGAGGGCGGGGCGACGTTGCTGACGTTCACGCTGCCGGATCTCGGGCCGGTGTTGCCGCTCGCCCGGCGGCTGGCGCCCCGAGTTCTGGCGCTCAATGCGGCGCTGCGCGAGGTCTCGGCGCGGACGGGGGCCATCCTGGTCGATTTCGCGGCGCATCCGGTGGCTTCCGACTCTCGCCTTTGGAGCGATGACCGCCTGCATGCCAATTCGCTCGGCCATGAGCGGATCGCCGCGGCACTTGCCCATGCTTTGGGGTTGCCGGGGACGGATGCGTCGTGGGCGGAGCCGCTGCCGGTTCGCCGTCCCTCAACGCTCGGCGAACGGTTTGCCGCCGAAATCGACTGGGGGCGCCGCCACCTTCTTCCTTGGGCCTGGCGGCATCTTTGGGGGCGATCTTCCGGCGACGGGCGGACGGCGAAACGGCCGGAGTTGTCGCCGGTGGTTGCCTTGGCTCAGGAATGACTTCTGGCGGGTAGGTAAAGCCTACTCCCGCGGCGGCGGGTTGGTTCACGGCGGGACCTCCCAGGGGCTGGAGTAAAAAGTCGGAGAAAAGATTCTATCGACCCGGGGAGTTGGACGGCCGCCCCCTCCCGGTTCCCGTGCGGATGTGCGCGGTCCGAAAGAGGGCGGTATTCGATTTTTGAAAAGTTCGATCGCTTTCAGTGAACGGCCATCGGTAACAGCTCGAGAACGGGAGAGGTCGGCAGCGGGAAAGCAGCGAAAGCTTCGCGGGCCGCGGGCAAAGCGCGAAGACCGCCCGGCAGCGACGTGGGCGAGCCCTGGATCAGCAGCCCGACCTGTTTCATCTCGCCGAGCAGGTTGCCCCAGACACCCGGGCCGGCTGGGTCCCAGCGCAGCCGCTCGTAGGCCGAGTGGGACAGGTGGCCGTAGCGGGCGTTGGGATCGAAGCTGACCCCGAGCGGGCAGGGTTCCAGTCGCGGCTGGATCCAGGTCATCTCGTGGAACGCTTCGAGCGGGTTCAAGACCATGTCCTTCATCGCGGCGAAGAAGCGGTGCAGCTCACGCAGCTGCCCTTCGTTGGACAGGCCGAAGACGGGCCACTCGGTGGGCCGCTTTTCGAGCAGCTCCCGCATCCGGCGGGTGCCGCCCAGCTCGTCGTACGGATCGCTCGCCTCGATCAGCACGTCGCGGAACCGGGTATCGACGGCCGCCAAGCCCACGGCGCAGCACATCTGGAAGTCGTGCGCCGTGACCGCATTCATGCCACCCGAGGGCCAGAGCCGGCGCACGGCCGCGAATTTCTCGTCGCAGATCGGATCGTCCACCTCGACCACCGGCCCCGAGAAATCGTCGAACCGCGTCCGCGTGATCATCTCGTGCAGCACCATGATCTCGTAGCGGCTCAAAGGCAGCCCGTCGCCCATGAGTTTCGCCCGGAGATCCCCCAGCTCCTCGAAGCTCCGCCGCCCCGCCGCCAACTCCCAGCACTCCTGATGGTACTTCTGATTCAAAAGCAGGTAACCCAATGCACCCCAGAGTCCTTTCATGACGACCTCCAAAAGATCCCGGTCAGCTCGATCGCCGTCGGTTCTATCTGGAGAGACGGGGGTGGATGGAATTTTCCGGGGGAAAAGGGAAAGAAGTCGAAAAGAGGTCACTTCTTTCTGCAAGAAGCTTCCGACGCGACCGCCTCATTCCAAATCGTCCACGGCGTGTAGAAGTCATCCACGATCAGCCCGCGTCGAGAGACCACATCATTCAGATATGGGAGAGCTAGATCGCAGCGTTTCTGGCCGAGGTAAACGCGGGCCAAGGATAGGGAATTCTGAGGGTCATCGCGCTCTTTTCTGGCTTCAGTGATCACCTTGATTGCCTCCTCAAAATTCCCGCGACGCCAAGCGAGCTCACCTTTCAACTGTAGGTCGAAACTTCGGCTCAGCGAAGTTGTGTACTTCCCTGCAAGCTGGCTGACGATTTTGGAAAATCTAACGGCGAGAGGAATGTCGTTGACCGAGTATGCGATCAAAGCCGCATTGCGAAACAATTTGAGATTGGTCGGGATCTTTTCTTGCTCTAATATCGGCTGGAGAGCAAGTGATGCCTGGCGAAAATCTCCGGCGATAGCGAAGCACTTTGCAAATAGAATCTTGCGGATCGCCTCATTTCGGTCGAAGCCTTCCTGGAAGTCAAGACTTGATGATTTGACTAAAACTTCCTTCGCCTCGTCGACCTTGAATCGAAACATTAGTGCCTGTGCCCAAAGGAGCTGGCCATTGCTCTCGTCCTCGGAGTCATTATGCTGCGTGGCCAATGACCTAAATTCATTTTCGCCCGTTGCTTCGTCACCTGCCGCGATCGCAACCGGTCCTGCAACCCAAGGGAGGTATTTATGTGCAGGGAAGCGGCGGCGAAATTTCCCCACTTCTACCTTGGCATCCGGGTACCGCCCCGCCGCCGAAAGTGTCAACGCTAGCTCCCCTGCTCCAACAGGGTCGTCGATGTTCCCCAGTTCCCTCGCGGCCGGGAGGCCTTGGTCTGGCTGTGCAAGATTTCTATAGAGTCCGACAATCTCTTGCAATATTCTTTCGTCTTTACCGAGTTTCTCAACCTTCTCAAAATTATCTAATGCGCCCTTGTAGTCCATGAGCTGAATCGCCAATCGACCCTTAACTTCAAGGCAGCTGGGAAGTGAAAACTCCCCGCAAAGGGAGTCCGCTTCCTTCGCGATCGTCAGAGCTGCACTGTACCGTCCAAGGCCTGACTGATACGATATTAATTTCAAGTAGACTGTTGCGTTCTTCGGATCAATCTTCTTCGCTTCATTCAACTCATTGATCGCCGCTTGCAGATGGCCTTCTTTATGCAAGACAGCTGCTTTATCTAGATGCTCTAGTGCCTCCCTTCGGCGCAGTTCGCGAGCGACATACATCCCTACGGCAAAAATGAACACCGCACCAGCCACTATAAAGGCTTGGCGCATTCTCTTTCTCCGAAGCGGGCGCTCCCCCAGAAACCGCCGCAGCTCCTTCTCCATCCCCGCCTCGTCCCCCCGCTTCTCCAGATCACGATCCAATACCCGCTCGAGCGCAGCGACGAAGGACCCGGGCAGATCCTTCCGCAGCTCCTTCAACCAACGCCGCTTCCTTCCTTGATGGGCAGCCTTTAACTCGTCGAACGAGTTTCCCGTAATGGGAAACTCACCGGTCACCAAATGGAACAGCAAAACCCCAAGGGCATACAGGTCGGAAGCCGGAGAAGGCAGTTTTCCCTCGAACAGCTCTGGAGCGAGATAGAGGGGAGTTCCTGAAAGCGAAGGTTCCTCTGTATGGAGGACTGTCGCGTCACGGCCCACTCCGAAGTCGGTGAGGACGATCCGGCCGTCATTCTCGCGCACTACGTTCTGCGCTTTGACGTCGCGATGGACGATCCCCTGCGCGTGAACTGCCGCGAGGGCGCGGCAGAGGGCAATACCGATCTCGGCGGCTTCTCTGGGATCGAAGAGGCCTTTCTCTTGGAGGATCTCTGCGAGGTTCTTACCCTCCAGGAACTCCATCCAGAACCCGACCCGGCCGTCGGCTCCGGCCGCGCCGTGGACCGTCGCTACGTTCGGGTGCCGGACTTTGGCGAGCAGGCGCCCTTCGCGCAGAGTTTCGGCTTCGCGCTCGGGCGTCTTCGCCGAGGCGCGGATGAGCTTTAGGGCGACGATTCGGTCGAGCCGCGGCTCGCGCGCCTTGTAGACGTCTCCGAAGGAACCGCGGCCTACGCGTTCTATGATTTCCAGCTCGCCCCAGTGGGTCGGGATCTCGTCGTCCGGCTCCTCGTCTTCGTCCAAATTGCCCGTGATGCCTCCTTCGGCGAGCCAGGTGCGGTGGAACGTGGCGACTTCCGAGATCGCGGCCAGCGCGCGGACCTGTTCCCTCTCTGCCTCGCTGCCGGCGGAGAACTCGGCCTGGCGCCAGTCGACCGTCTCTCCCCTGGCGAGCGCTTCGACCAGTGCGGCCAGGCGAGGATCGTCTAGATCTTCCGATTCGTCGGGTTCGCCGCCTGCGGGATCGTCGAGGGAACGACTCACCTGACCATCTTCGCGACCAGACGCTTGATCGCGCGTTCATAGGCGACGCGAGCCGCGTCCGGACTGGGCTTGGCGAATAGGAGCGCCACGTCACCGTACGGCAGATCGAGATCGAGCCGGGCATTGAGCAGCGCCTGATCCTCGTCGCTCAGCCTGGATCGCGCGGTGATCACCCGGTCCAGTTTCTCTTTCTCGATGGCTTCTTCCATCGGGGAGAGGCCTTGCGCAGCGAGGCTCGTCGCGGTTTCCCCCTCAACCGGCTGGCGGCTCGCGTGGCGATACTGGTCGATCAGCTCGTGCTTGAGCGCCGTGAACAAATTGACGCCGAACGCACCGCTGTGCTTCGGATCGAAAACATCGGCTCGGCGGATCGTCCGGGCCAGGACGTTTTGCACCACGTCTTCGGTCTCGACCAGGCTGCGAAGGCGTCGCGGCAGCTTGCCATGCGCGTAACGACATAGGCGCTCGCGGAGCTTTTTCCAGAGCTTCTCGCGCGCTTCCATGTCGCCGTCCCTAGCCCGCAAAAACAGACCTCGCGTCGAATCCATGGGCGAAGACATTGGCTTCCCGCTCCCGTTCTTCGGCTCTAGTCCTGGTGTAGGAGGCCGATGATAGTCCGCTCCGCAGGTCCTAACAATCGCTGATTCTGCATATCCAACTTCCGCTTCTCTCGCGGATACACCAAACACTTACGGAACCCTCTCCATTTTTTAGACACACCCGGAGGTAATCCCCTTAGAGAGTGTCGGGACCGGACCGCAATCTCGCAGCAAATCGGGCGGCCGATCCTGGTGGGTGTACGGGATTTCGGCTTTTTTGTTTGAACCCTGTTCGGTTTCGCGTTCGCCGTCGTTGATCCCTAGTGAACGCCTGATCAGAGCCCGGTCGGGCATTCGACCGCGGGGCCCTTCACCCCGGGAGGATTGAGATGATTGCCATCGACCCCCAGAGCGGTACCGGACGTGCGATGTTCGAGGAGCAGTACGAGCTGATCCACAAGACGATCTACGGAGTCGCGCGGCGGAAGCGGCTCGACTCGGAGAGCGTCGAAGAGTTCTCGGGCTTCGCGTTCGTCAAGATCCTCGACGACGACGCGGCGGTCCTGCGGAACTTCGAGGGGCGCAGCACGCTCAAGACCTACCTGGTCACCGTGGTCCAGCGGCTCTACCTGGATTTCCAGATCCACCGCTACGGCAAGTGGCGGCCCTCCCGCCGGGCTCTGCGGCTGGGTCCCCTCGCGATCGAGCTCGACCGGCTGCTCCATCGTGACGGCAAATCGCTTTTCGAAGCGGCGGACTGGCTGCGCGAGCGGGGCTTCGGCGAACATTCCCGCGAGAGCCTCTCGGCGCTCGCCCGCCTGATGCCAAACCAGCGTCGTCGGCCGCGGCTGGAGCAGCTCGACCGGGCGGAAGAGGTGGCGTGCGACGGCGGCGTCGAAGAGCGGCTGCTCGCGCGGGATCGCCAACGGGCGGCGGCCCGGATCGGCGCCGCTCTCTCCCAGGCGCTCGCCGCCCTGCCGGCCGAGGATCGCACGCTGCTCCGCCTGCGTTTCGAAGAGGAGCTGACCGTGCGGGCGATCGCCACGCGATTCGGGGTCGAGGCGCGCCAGCTCTACAGCCGCTTCGAGCGCCTGATCGTGAGCCTGCGCCGCACCCTCGAAGCGGCCGGAATCGGTAAGGAAGCAGCGGCCCCGCTGTTTGAAGCCTGGGGGCTGGATTTGGAGCTGGCGCTCGGGTAAGGCAGTTAAACTCGGCGCTCCATGGCAGAGCTGCCGATCGTCGTCGTAGGGGCCGGAGCGGCCGGGTTGGTGGCGGCGATCTTCGCGGCGCGCTCGGGGCGCCGGCCGGTGCTGCTGCTCGAAGGGACTCCGGACGGCGGCCGGAAGATTCTGGTTTCGGGCGGCGGACGGTGCAACGTGCTTCCCTCCGAGCTGGCGCCCGAGCGGTTCGTCACCGATTCCTCCCCCAACACGCTACGGAAAATGTTGCGAGCTTGGCCGGTGGCCCAACAGCGGGAGTTCTTCGAGCGGGAGGTCGGCATACCGCTGGCGCTCGAAGCCGAGAGCGGCAAGCTGTTCCCCGTCTCGAACCGCGCTCGCGACGTGCGCGACGGCCTGGTGGCACTGGCCCGGCGGAGCGGGGTCGAGCTGCGCACGGGCTCGCGGGTCGCCGATCTCGAACCGGACGGCCAGGGCGCTTGGAAGATCCGGCTCGCGGCCGGCGATTCGATCGATGCCGCAGCCGTCGTGCTCGCGACCGGCGGGCTTTCTCTTCCGGGAACCGGCAGCGACGGCTTGGGGCTCGCGATCGCCGAAAGACTCGGATTGCGAGTGATTCCGACCTATCCGGCGCTCGCCCCGCTCACCGGCGAGGGGCATGCCGGGCTCGCGGGCGTTTCCCTGCGGGTGAGGATCGACGCGCCGGGCACCGGCCGGCAGGCGGAGGGGGGATTTCTGTTCACCCACCGGGGATGGAGCGGTCCGGCGGTACTGGATCTCTCGGACGTGGTGTCGCGGCGGGAAGAGACCGAACAGAACAAGGCGTCGGGGCTACGGGTGCGCTGGTGCCCGCTCGACGAGGGGGGTTGGGAGGTCGCTATTCGGTCCGGACCGGGGACGCCTCTAGGAGCTTTGCGCCGCCATCTGCCGGAGAGGCTGGCGGAGCAACTGCTCGCCGAATCGGCGGTCGATCCGGGGATCTCTCTCGCCCAGCTGCCGCGCGAGGCGCGCAAGCGGCTGATCGCCAACCTGGTCCGCTATCCCCTGCCGGCGACCGGCGACGAGGGGTATAAGAAGGCGGAGGTCACCGGCGGCGGTGTCGAGCTTTCGGAAGTCGATCCGCGCACGATGGAGTGCCGGCGCCTTCCCGGTCTGTTCCTCTGCGGCGAGATCCTCGACGCCTTCGGCCCGATCGGCGGCCACAACTTCGCCTGGGCCTGGGCGACCGGCCGGGCGGCGGGGATTGGCACGGCAAGCGCTATTCTCTCCTCCTAGCGCAACGCTTTTCGGGAGGAGCTTCAGGATGATCCGCAGGACCCGGACTCGATCGGTCACCGCCGTTTCCGTCATCACCCCCCTCGTCGTTCTGGCCTTGATCCTCAGCAACGTTCTTCCGGCTCGCGCGCGGACGCAGAAACCGCCGCTCCATGCCGCCCATTGGCTTGCGATCACCGGGAAACCCCTGGCCGCCACGGCCGGGTCGATGATGTTCCAAAAAGGCGGCAACGCGGTCGATGCCGCGGCCGCCATGCTCGCCGCGGCCTGCACCATGTGGGACACGCTCAGCTGGGGAGGCGAGACCCAGGCGCTGATCTACAACCCGAAGACCGGGCAGGTGATCGCCTTGAACGCGCTGGGCGTCGCCCCGACGGGAGCGACCCCGGAGTTCTTTCGCGGGCAAAAGCTGCGCTACCCGCCCGAGTATGGGCCGCTCGCGGCGGTGACCCCAGGCACCCCCGGCGGGTTGATCACCATGCTTGCCGAGTGGGGCCGCCTGTCGCTCGCCGACGTGCTCGCTCCGGCGATTCAGATGGCGGACGGATTCCCGATCGAGGCGCAGCTCGCCGATACGATCGCGCGCCAGCAAGAGCGGCTGTCCGGCTGGCCGTTCTCGAAAGCGGTCTTTCTTCCTCACTCCGATCGGGCGCGCCAGGCGCCGGACGCGGGCGAGATGTTCCGCCAGCCCGACCTCGCGCGCACGCTGCGCCGGCTGGTCGAAGCGGAGGCGAAGGCGAAAGCGGCGGGCAAGAACCGGCACGACGCGATCCTCGCCGCCTACGACCTGTTCTACAAGGGCGACCTCGCCCGCGAGCTGGTGGCGGGGGCGCGAGGAGAAGGCGCCCTGTTTACCGAGCCCGATCTCGCGAACTGGAAGGTGAAGATCGAAAAGCCGGTCTCGGTCGATTACAAGGGGATCGAGGTCTACAAGCTGGACACCTGGACCCAAGGGCCGGCGATGCTTCAGGCGCTCAACCTGCTCGAAGGGATGGACTTGAAAGGGATGGGCTACAACAGCTCCCGCTACATCCACACCGTCACCCAGGCGATGCACATGGCGTTTGCCGATCGCGATTTCTATTACGGCGACCCGGCGTACGCTCCGGAGGAGCCGCTGGCCGGCCTGCTCTCCAAAGCGTACGCCAAGGAACGCCTGCGCCAATTCGATCCGGCGAAGAACCCGCCCGATCTCGGCCCCGGCGATCCGTTTCCGTTCCAGGGGGGCACGAACCCGTTCCCCGAACTGTTGAAGACCTGGGTCGCCAAAGGGGCCGCGGGGCCGAACCAGCCCGGCTGGCAGGTGTCGTCGCTCTCGACCGAGGAGGCGTTCCATGCCGGAACGACCTCGGTCCTCGCCTCCGACGCCGAAGGGTGGGTGGTCTCGATGACGCCGTCGGGCGGCTGGGTTCCGGCGGTGATCGCGGGGCACACCGGCATCGGCCTGTCGCAGCGGATGCAGAGCTTCGTCACCGCGCCGGAGGACGGCCCCTATAACGTCGTTGCGCCCGGCAAGCGCCCGCGGGTGACGCTCACGCCGACGCTCGCCATGAAGGACGGCAAGCCGTTTCTCGCCTTCGCGGTCCAGGGGGGCGACAGCCAGGATCAGAACCTGCTGCAGTTTTTCCTGAACGTGGTCGAGTTCGGCATGACCGTCCAGGAGTCGACCGAGGCGGCGAACTGGAACACCTACCAGATGCGCAGCTCGTTCGGCGACCACAAGATCGAGCCCGGGCGGCTGACGCTCGCCGACGCGGTCTCGCCCTGGGTGCGCGATCAGCTGCGGCAGATGGGCTACAAGCTCGATTTCGAGGAGCGGACCTCCGGGCCGATCAACGCGATCGAGATCGACGCCGCCCACGGCACAATGTGGGGCGGCTCGTCGAACCACGGCGAAGATTACGGCATCGCTTGGTAGCCCACTCTCCCCAAAGAAAAGAGGCGGGCCTTCCGGCCCGCCTCCCGTTTCAACTCCGCTTTGACGTAAAGCGCCTTACGGCACTTCGCTGAAGTGGAGATCCATCTCCCAGAAGTAGGTCGGGTCCTCGGTGAAGTTCACGCAGTCGGTCGAGAAATACGACAGGCCGGCCGGCACGAAGCCGTCGCTGCGCAGGTCGACCGCGGGACGGTTCGACTTGTTGCTGAAGTTGGGCGTGCTCGGCGGATTCGGGGTCTTCGCCACCAGGAAGACGTGGCTCTGGGCACCCGTGCGATAGGCGTCGAAGATTTTCTTCGACAGGTTCTTGCGCTCGAAGAACCAGGGCATACGCTCGAACTGCTGGATCCCGAAGTTGGTCTTCGTTTCGAGCGGGAAGGCCAGGTTGATCGACGCGGTGGTGCCGCTCACCGTGCCGAACGCCAACCACACCTGCTGCATCACGCAGACCTGCGACTGGTCGGCAGAAACGCCTTCGATGATGCCGGTGGTGAGCGGCAGATCGAGACCGCCTCGTGCCGCGGCCAGCTGGCTGATCGGGAAGTCGACGGCGTAGCAGGCACCCGGGGCGAAGTCGAAGTCGGTCATGTTCGGACCGCCCGACTCGGTCACCACCTTCACTTTGTTGGTGACGAAGTTCACGTTGCTGACCAGCGGGGTGGCGGCGCTCACGGTCACCGGAGTGCTGTCGCCCGGGTACACTTCTTTGGCGGCTTCAAGCGTCGAGTTCCAGAACTCCTCGGAGAAGGCGTTCAAGCCATAGGTACCGCCGAGGCTCGCGACCGCACCGACGGAAGCGACGCCCTGGGGGAAGAAGTCGACCGCTTCGAGGTCGAGGTCGTAGGTGCCGAACGGCACGACCAGGCTGTATTTGCCGTCGACTATACCTTCGGCCGCGGGTAGGTTGGTCGACGTGAGCGTGGTCGTGTTGACCGAGACGCGGGCGTTGCCGACGTAGACCGCGTCGATGAGATCGCCGGTGGAGTGGTTGATTCCGACGACGTCACCGCCGAGCACCGGCAGGTTCAGGTCGCCGTGAGTCACGTTTCCTTCGATCTTGCCGTACACGCTGCTGAAGGCCACGTCGCCCGCCTGCAGAGCGGCGGGACCCGATGCCGCAGTACCCTCGGGATAGAGTGTCGAAGCGGCGATGATGTCGTCCTGTTCGAGCGTCCGCTGGTTGAGGAAGTACAGAGGGTCGTCAAAATCGGTGAAGTTGTACATCGAGGCGTCGTTGGCGTTGGTGAGGTTGTTGACGTTCGGGATCGTCGAGACGGTCAACCCCATGCCGAAGCCAAGACGGTAGACCATTTCCCTCACGAAGTCGGTCGACCGGGCGTTGATGTTCGCCGTCAGCTGCGCCACGTCGCCGGTGATGGTGAACCGGAAACCGTTCGACGCCTTGGTGTTGACGACGATGTCCATGTCGAGGACCGTGCCGCCGTCGTAGGTGCCGGCCGGCCACTCAAGGTCGCCGTCGCTGTCGAGGTCCGTGCACGTCGTGATCGAGCTCGACACGTCGGAATCGCCGTCGCCGTCGAGGTCATTGCCGTCCGCGAATACGGAGGTCTCGACCAGCCGGGTCGGGACGTTCGAGGCGATTCCGGCGAATCCGGCGCCCGTACGGAACGTGATTTCGTTGATCGTGTCGAACTTGCGCAAGCCGGCGTTGGCGTAGTCTGCGCCCATCTGGAACTGGATATACGAGGTCGGGATCTGGTTCCACTGATCCATCGCCTGCTGGATTGCGGTCTTCGCATCCGTCACGGTCAAGAACGCCGTGCCGAGCGGATTGGGGACCGGGTTCTGCGTGTTGTTGACGCGAAACACCATCGGAGTGCACCGTGCATCCCAATGAAGCGGCACGAAGTTGCCGTAGACCTGACCGGGGATCGACGACGGCGTCCGACCGGTGATGTCGGTCACCATCTGGAAGCCGCCCGCGTGTGCGACGCTTGCACCGAGCATCAAAGCAAGGGCCGCGACGAGCCCCAGGGCCGTTCGTTTCACCATATCGCTTCTCCTTGGCCCTTAAAGGGCGAATTTTTGTTCCCCGTAGGGATGTTTTCAAGCGCTTGCAGCGAGGCTTGGTGGAGCCTCAGGCCATGGCATTCGGGTCGATTTCCATCCCGGGACGCAAGAACCGGCCGCCGCGACGGGCTCTCACCGCGATCACCCCCGCTCGGAGTTCGAATGGGAGATCAGCTGGAGGGCTGGCGGTGAAGAGGTCGAAGGGCCGGAACAGGGTCCACGTCAACAGTGCCGCTTCAGGAGAAATCCGTGACATCCGGAGCGCCGTATAGGGCAGCCCAACGCCTGGCGAAGCTCGATCGTATGAAAGGGACATCAGGAGAGGAAATGCCACCCGAGCCCTTGACGACCCCCTTCACCTCATCCCTTACGAACTTCCGCCTGTCGCGCGTCGGGCGTGTCGTCGTTGCGCTGACCCTGGGATTCGGCCTTTGCCGGATCGCCCAGGCCGGCGTAGATCGTTGGACGCCCTACGGCCCGGGCGAAGGCGCACTGCAATCCCTGGTCGCCTCGACCCGCGGCGAGATGTATGTCACCTCGTATTTCACGGTCGGCGAGGTCTGGCAGCTTCCCGACGTCAACGCCTTCTGGCGCTGGCGCGGGTCGGGGTTCGGCCAGCCGGCCCCGCCGGGGATCACGGCTCTGGCGATTCACCCGAAGAATCCGAGCGCACTGTGGGCGATCGCCACCGACAGGACCTCCGTTGCTCAGAGCGTCTTCCGCTCGACCGACGCCGGAGCGTCATGGCGCAAGCTCTACACCGGCGACAGCGATTTTCAAATCGCCCGGCTGACCATCGCCCCGACCGCCCGCTCGGTCGTGCTGCTCGCCGAGACCGGCCGCGGCGCACCGAAACGGCTCTGGCGCAGCAGCGACCTCGGCGTTTCCTGGACGGAGGTTCCGGGCGTCCTCGGGCCGGTCGCCGCGGCGCCCGACGAACCGGGCACGGTCTATGCCGTCGCCGCCTCGGGTTTGAACCTGGTCAAGAGCGTCGACGGCGGCGCCACGTTCCACCCGGCCGGCGCGCTGCCGATCGAAGAGGGGGACGAGGTCCGCGCGCTTCACGCCACCTACGGCCGGCCGGCGCTGGTGTTGGCGTCGCTCCGCGCAGGCGGCCTGTACCGGAGCACCAACGGCGGCGGCGCCTGGCGGCGGACGGGGTTCCGCGGCGTCGGTCCCGGCGTGATCGCCTCCGAGCCCGCCGATCCGCGGAAGATCTACTTCGCCAACATCATCGGCCTCTATGCAAGCGACCACGGGGCTCAGGTCGGCAGCTTCCGGACCGTCGCCAACCTCTCCTTCGGTCTTCTCGCCGGCAAGGAGCCCACGGCGCTCGCCGCGGCTGCCGGGGGACCCTACTTCCTGGCCGGCAATGACCTCTATCGCTACGGCACTCCCAACGGTTTCTCTCCGGTGAACAAGACCGGCATCGAAGCTTTCGGCGTCGCCGAGCTGCGCATCTCACCGGTCGATCCTTCCTTCATCACCTTGCGCCGCTATACCGGCTGCATCCGCGATTCCTGCGATTTCCGAACCCTCCTGTCGACCGACGGCGGCGCGACGTTTTCGCGGGTCGGAGCGCAGATTTCCGCCCGGTCCTTCGTCGACGCGGCGGACCTGGCGTTCGATCCAGCCGATCCTCATCGCCGACTCGTCGGCCTGTTCGCGGGGCTTGTTCTGCTCCATGAGCCCGACGACACAGGCCTCGGCCGTCAGGTCTATTCCGGCCCGGTCCGAACGGTCGAATTCGGCGCGGGAGGCGTTCTATTGGTGGGCGGCCTCGACGGCATCCACCGGAGCGACGACGATGGCTCGACCTGGACCCAGACGCTCGACACCGTCGTCCCGCCGTCACCCGAGCATCCAGCAGGCGGCTCGCGACGAGTCGTCAACCTGGAGGCCGACCCGTACTCTCCGGAGAAACTGATCGCGGGCGTGCTCGAATTCACCTCCAACTTCCCGCGCGATCAGGGAATCTCGGCCCTCTATCGCAGCACGGATGCCGGCATCACCTGGACCCAACTGCGCGACGGCGGCCGCCGGATCGAATTCATCCCTGGCACGCCCTCGAGCTTCTACCTACTGATCGGCAGCGGGACGGACACGGAGCTGCGCCGGAGCGACGACTTCGGCACGACCTCCACCCTGATCCACACGTTTCCGCTCTTCGAATTCGCCAGCGACGTGGCGGCCGATCCCAACGGCTCTGGCGACCTCTACCTTGCGTCCCGCCTGGGCGTCCGGAGAAGCCGCGACGGGGGCGCTACTTGGGAGGCTACCCCAGGCGGGTTCAATCCCTTCGGCCCCTATCGTCGCGAGGTCGACCAGGTTCAAGTAGCTCCCGACGGACGGCTGATCGCGGCCCCGGGCGACGGCGGGCTGTTCGAGAATCGGCTGTCGAATTGAGCGGCGAAGCTCAGACCAGCTCGGCGAGCATTTTCTCGAGCACCTGATCGACGCCCAAGCCGGTCGCGTCGATCCGCACGTAGCTCTCATCGCAGGTGAGCGGCGAATCGGCGCGGCTGCGGTCGCGCCGATCGCGTTCGGCGAGATCGGCTTCGACCTCCTCGCGCGGCACGGCGCGTCCGGTCTCCGCGAGTTGGGCATGGCGGCGCTCGGCGCGAATCCCCGGATCGGCATCCAGGAAGAATTTGTACCGCGCCTCGGGAAACACCCGGGTGCCGATGTCGCGCCCCTCCAGCACTCCCCCAAGCCGCTCGGCGGTCGCCCGCTGGAGCGCCACCATCCGCGCCCGGACGCCCGGATGGGCGGAGACCGCCGAGGAGGCGAGCCCGACCTCCGGCGTACGGATGCGCGATTCGACCGGAACGCCGTCGAGCAGCACTCGATAGCTGCCGTCGCCCGCCGGTTCGAGCCGGATGTCGGCCCGCTCGGCGAGCGCTTCGACCGATCGCCGATCGTCGGGATCGAGACCGGAGTCGAGGGCGGCGAGCGCCAGCGTCCTGTACATCGCGCCGGTATCCAGATAGGGCACGCCGAGCCGCGCGGCGAGCCGCCGCGCGATGGTCGATTTTCCCGCGCCGGAGGGACCGTCGATCGCGACGACGAGCGGAGACCTATCTCCGCTCACCGGCCGCTCCGGCCTCCGGGTTTACCGCCCGGCCGGCCGGCGCCGCCCGATCGGCCGGGAGGCCGCCCCGAAGGACGTCCGGAAGCCGGGCGACCCGAAGCGGGACGATCTGACGACGGGCGACCGCCGGCCGGCCGGCCCGAAGAGGGGCGGCCCGCAGGTCCGGAAGACGGCCGCCCCGGAGGACGTCCCGAGGTCGGACGGCCCGAAGGCTTGGCGCCCGGACGATCCGAGGCCGGACGAACCGGGCGATCGGAGCGGTCTGATCGCCGAGCGGGGCCGGCACCCGCGCCGGCACGTTCCGGCGGCCGGCCCGCAGACCGACCGGCAGGTCGCGCTCCCGGTCCGCCGCTGCTTCCGGTGGGACGGCCCGCGGGGCGCCCGGTCGGACGGGAGGTCGGCCGGCCCGCGGGTCTGCCGCGTTCCTCGAAATCGGTTCCGGGCGGCGGGTAGGGTCCGCTTCGCGGCCGGGGCGCACCGGGAATACCCCCCGCGGCGCGCGGCGGGCGTGCGGCAAGCGGCGAGCGCGGGCGGCCGGCGGGAGGACCGCTGCGCTCGCGATCGAATCCCGAACGCGACGGGGTCTCGCTCGATCTGCTCGATGCGCTCGATCCGGGCGATCCGCTCGGCACCCGCGGAACGCTCCGAGGTGGACGCGGCGCCGGCCGGCCCCCCCGCTCTTCGCCGGGACTCTGAGTCGCCGTCCCCGCTCGACGGGGCGCGGCCGGTCGAACCTCCTCCAACCTCGGCAGCAGCAGAGTCCGGGAAACCCTCTCCGGCGCCGCCGGTCGTTCCGGCTTCTCGGGCCTTTCCGCACTTTCAGGACCCTCGGGCCGCGCCGGCCGGGGTGCCCTGGGCGCCCGCGGCAAATCGGCCGCCTTCTCTTCACCCTTCGCGCGCCACCTGCGAATTTCGGGGAACCGTTCGGAGGTTCCTGCCATCTTACGTACTCTGCCGCTCGTGGCACTGGGCAGCGGATCGCTCGTTCGGCTCCCCTGCCGGAGCATCTCGACCTCGCGGGGGTTAAGCTCGCGGATCGAGCCGAGCGGCAGGCTCGGATCGGTCAGGCCGCCGATCGCCACGCGGCGCAGCTTGCCCACCGGATGGCCGATGCGTTGGAACATCTCGCGGATCTGCCGCGTCCGCCCCTGGGAAAGCTCGACGTTCCACCAGGTGTTTTCGCTGTCCACCCCCTTCGGACGCGTCACGGTCCGCGGCTCGATCCGGCACGGGGCGGTGCGCTCGCCGTCGAGCACGATCCCCTCGCGCAGGCGATCGAGATCGCGCTCCGCCGGCCGGCCGGAGACCTTCACCTCGTAGGTCTTCCGGCAGCCGTAGCGCGGGTGGGCGACCCGGTTGGCGAAGTCGCCGTCGTCGGTGAGCAGGATCAAGCCTTCGGTCAGGAAGTCGAGCCGGCCGACCGGCACCAGCGCCTTCCTCAACGCCGGAGGGACCAGGTCGATCACGGTCGGCCGGCCGGCCGGATCGGCGACCGTCGTCATCACGCCGCGCGGCTTGTTGAGCAGCAGGTAGCGGTGCTCTTTCGGCAGCAGGATCCGCTTGCCGTCGAGCTTGATCGAATCGTGCTCCGGGTCGGCTTTCTGCCCCAGCTCGGCGGGTTGGCCGTTGACCGTCACTCTGCCTTCCGTGATCAGCGTTTCGGCCTCTCGGCGCGAGCTGACTCCGGCTCGGGCAAGGATCTTCTGAATACGGTCGCCGCCGCGCGGTTTTTCGTCGTTCATCGCCTACTCCCGGCCTCGACCGACTCGGAGGCCTCCTGGCGCGCTTCGATCTCCTCGGATTGCTCCAGAAGCTCGCGCTCGCGCGATTCGTCGGCGGCCGAAAGGTCGGCGACGTGGACTGCGGATTCTTCGTCCGGACTTATTTCCGAAACGTCCGAGGCTGCCTCGGAGGGCTCCGGATTAAATTCGGCATTCATCCCGGTATTCGCCCCGGCATTCACCTCAGGCGTCTCGGGCGCCTGGGGCACCGCATCGAGCGAACGGTCGACCAGGTTCGAGTCGCTGCCGAACGTCTCTTCGAACTCTTCGAGCGGCGGCAGGTCGGCCAGGCTCTTGAGCCCGAAATGGACCAGAAACTCCCGGGTCGTGCCGTAGAGGAAGGGCTTGCCCACCACTTCTTTTCGCCCGGTGATTCGCACCAGCCGCCGTTCGAGCAGGGTCTTCAAGGTGCCGGATGCGCTGACGTTTCGCAGCTCTTGGATTTCCGGCCCGGTGATCGGCTGCCGGTAGGCGACGATCGCCAAGGTTTCGAGCGCGGCCATCGACAGCTTCGTCCCGGAGGCCACCTCGAAGAAGCGGCGCAGCCAGCCGACCAGCTCCGGCCGGGTCGCCAGGCGGACTCCGCCGGCCACCTCTTCTGCCATGAAGCCGCGGCCGACCTGCGGGCCGAACCGTTCGAGCACCGAATCGATCGCCGCCTCCGCCTCCGCGCGATCCTCCTCGTCGAACAGCTCGGCGAGCTTGCCACGCGGCACCGGCTCGGAGGAGACGAACAGGATCGCCTCGATCGCGATCTCCATCTCGGCCCGCTCGGTCGGCCGGCGCTCGCGCCGACGCCGCACGGGGGCCTCGGACACCTCGGGCGATTCCGCCGTCTCGGGCGTCTCGACGGCCTCCGCAGGCTCCGCAGCTTCCGACGCTTGCGAACCCTCGGGCGCCTCGGGCGCCGCTTCGAGCTCGTCGATCGATTCTTCTCGTTCGTCGTTCATCCGAGAAACGTCTCCAATTCGTCATGTCCCACTTCCCGGGTCGTGCGGTAGAGCAGCAGCTCGCCGTCCCCGGTCTGATGAATGCGCACCAGGTTCAAACGCGCCAGCTCCAGGACGGCGAGAAAACAGGCGATCGCCTCGGAACGGCAGGACAGGCGGCGCAGGTCTTCGAGCAGGTCGTACGGCCGCGCGGCCGAAAGCACGCCGAGCAACCGGTCGAATTGGCCGCGGACCGAGAACGTCTCGCCGGAGAGCAGCATGGCCGGCGGGTGCTCTTTGTCGTACCGCTCCATCGCCTTCTTGAACGCGCCGAGCAGGTCGAACAGCGAAACCTCGCCGAGGTCGATCGTCGCCTCTTCCTCTTCGGGCTCGGGGCCGAGATCGACCTTTTGCGCCCTCCGCGGCCAGACCCCGGCGCGCATGCGGTCCACCTCGGCGAGCGATTGCGCGGCGTCCTTCAAGCGGCGATATTCGAGCAGGCGGGCGACGAGATCCTGGCGCGGGTCTTCGTCGATCACCGTGCCTTCGAGCGTCTTTGGCCGCGGCAGCAGCAGCCGCGATTTCAGATGGATCAAGAGCGCCGCTTCGTAGATGTACTCGGCCGCGATGTCGAGGTTCAAGATCTCCATCAGCGCCAGATATTCGTGAAACTGATCGCAGATCGTCGCCACGGGGATGTCCGAGATCTCGACCTTGTTGACCTTGATCAGCTGGAGCAACAGGTCAAGCGGCCCATCGAATACCGGCAGGTGCACCCGCCACGAGGCCGGCAGCAGCCCCGGGGTGGGAATATCGGAACGGATCTCTCGACTCACGCCGAGACTTTCGCCGACAGCACGGTCGAGTAATCGAGCTTCATCGCCGCGCGGGTGAGCTCCATGGTCTCCCGCGCGATCTCGCGAGCCCGGGCGGAGCCGTCGATCAGAATGTCCATCAGCGCGCCGCGGTCGCCCACCAGCTCGGCGCGCCGCTGCTGCATCGGCGCGAGGAAGTCGATGATCTGCTCGGCGAGCAGCTTCTTGTCGTCGACGCAGCCGATCTCGGCGGCCAGGCACCGGCGCTCGACGTCCGCGCACAGCTCAGGGCTGGAGATCAGTTTGTGAAACTGAAAAAGGTTGCAGACGCTCGGCCGGCCCGGATCTTTCCGGAACAGGCGCTGGGGGTCGGTGAACATCTCCTTGCATTTCCGGCGGATCTCGTCGGGCGTGTCGGAGAGGTGGATCGCATTGCCGTACGACTTCGACATCTTGCGGCCGTCGATCCCCGGCACCTTGGGCGTCGGCGTAAACA
>JBDTZG010000045.1:0-46899 GCA_040005235.1 Acidobacteriota bacterium
CCCCTTCGAGCAGCAGGGCGGGCGCCGTCGCCCAGACCGGCAGCTTCTGCCCTCCCTTGGCGCACCAGCCGGCGCCTTCGGCGCGGCGAATATCGCCCACCGCCGTGGCCTTGCCCAACAGGTCTGCCAGGCGGCCGTGGATCGCGCAGGGGCCGAGGGCCTCGGCCGGTTCGCCTTTGTAGATGCGGCGGGCGAAGGGAAAGAGCAGCTCCAGCTCTCCAGTCCGCGGATCGAGAGTGCCGCGGCGGACCTGGGGGAGCCAGAGGCCCCCTTCCGCGCCGTCGAACAGATCGTTTTCCGAAGCGGTGCCGGCCAGCAGCTCCAGGTGGTGGCTGCGCGGCATCGGCAGGTCGTGCCGCCCGGCGCGGCGCCCGGCTCCTGGTACGAGGGTCGATGCCGAGCGCGACCAAGCGGCGTCGGCGAGCGGCTGCTCGACAATCCCGTCGCGCAGCAGCCAGCGGCGGCAGACGGGAAGACCCTCGTCGTCTGTCGTGCGCCGGACCGAGGAAGGGGCGGCGCCCGGATCGTCGAGCACCGACAGGAGCGGGCTCCCGAGCGCGACGCCGATCGCCGCATCCGGTTTGCCCGACAGGGCGAGCAGATCCGCTTCGAGCGCGTGGGCGACTGCTTCATGGAGGAGCACCGCGACGACCGCGGGTCCGAGCAAGATCGCTCCGGGGCGGGGCGAAAAGGGGTGCGCCGTCCGGGCGCGGAACAGCTCGACCAGATGCCCCGCGGCGGCTTCCGCCTCCGGCCGGCCGAGCTGGGGAAGGAGCGCCCCCCAGCGCCCGCCTGGGATTTCCGCATTCAGACTGTAGTAGCTCTCGGTTTCGGGAGCGGGTACCAAGCGCGGCGTCGCGACCTGGAGCCATCGGCGATGTCGACGGACGGTCAAGCGGAGAGGGAACGCCGTGTGGTGCGCGCGGATCGCTCGTTCGAGCAGGCCGGCGAAATCGACCACCTCGGGCGCTTCGGGCGGACCCGGCGCCCCCGGCCAGGGTCCGAGCGGCAGATCGGGTTCGGGGACGCTCGCGGCAGGGAGCGCTCGCGCCACCTGGCGGAGCGCTTCGGAAAACGACCGGCCGTCGATCCCGTCGCGCGAGGCGAGAAACGCGCGGCGGTCGCGCACCAGGCGGACGGCGAAACCCTCTTCGCGGCGGATCGAAAACCCCGGTCCTTCGCCGTCGGGCGGCAGCTCGATCTCTTCGGTCCGCTCAAAAAAGCCATCGACCCAATCCTCGTCCGATCCGGCGAGTTGGGCGAGCGAGCGGGCAAGGGCTGGGGTATCGAAGGAGGAGAACGGCATGGTGCCGTCCCCCCTATCCGATCCCGAACGCCATGGTGATCAGCGTCTTCTGCTCCAGCGTGTGGGCGGTCGCCGAGCCGGTCGCCGGGCTGCCCGAGGCCGAGCGCTTGACCGAGCGGATCGGCCGGCGGAGCAGGCGCTCGATGCGCGGCTGGACGAAGATCAGCGCGCCCATGTTCGCCGGCTCTTCCTGCACCCAGACGACGTCGCGGGCGTCCGGGTGGGCGGCGAAGATCGCTTCCAGCTCTTTGGCCGGGAACGGGTAGAGCTGGTCGACGAAGACCACCGCGGTCTGCGTATCCCCCCGTCGTTCGCGCTCGCGCAGCAGCTCATGACCGATCTTGCCGCTGCACAAAAGGATGCGCCGGGCGTTTTGAATCTGCCGGTCCGGCACCACGTTCTGGAAGGCGCCCTCGGCCAGATCGGCGACGTTCGACGACGAGTCCTTGTGCCGCAGCATGCTTTTCGGGGTGAAGACGATCAAGGGCTTCCGCCACCGGCGCAACGCCTGTCGGCGCAGCAGGTGGAAGTACTGACCACCGGTCGAGGGTTGGCAGACCTGGATGTTGTCCTCCGCCGCGAGCTGGAGATAGCGCTCGATCCTCGCGCTCGAATGCTCCGGCCCCTGGCCCTCGTAGCCGTGGGGAAGAAGCATCACCAGCCCGGAAAGGAGGCCCCATTTGTCCTCGCCCGCGGTGACGAACTGGTCGAGGATGATCTGGGCGCCGTTGGCGAAATCGCCGAACTGGGCCTCCCACATCACCAGCGCTTCAGGAAAATCGCGGCTGTAGCCGTATTCGAAGCCGAGCACCGCCGCTTCCGAGAGCAGCGAGTCGTAGACCTCGAAACGGGCCTGCCCCGGCTCCAGATGTTGGAGCGGCAGGTGGTCGCGGCCGTTTTCGACGTCGATCAGCACCGAGTGGCGCTGGTTGAACGTGCCACGCCGGCAGTCCTGGCCGGACATGCGGACCGGCACGCCGGAGGTCACCAGCGAGGCGAACGCCAGCGCCTCGGCCATGCCGTAATCGATCGGCCGGGCGCCGCGGCCCATTTCCAGCCGCTGCTCCAGGAGCTTCTTGATCTTCTCGTGGACGTGAAAACCTTCCGGCGCCCGGGTGAGCCCCTCGGCGAGCGCGCCCAGCCGCTCGGCCGAAACGGCGGTCGGCACCTCGTACTCCCGCTTGTAGGCACCGCCGGTGAACGCGCTCCAATAAGGGGGCATCGTCCGCAGCGTCGGCTTCTTTTCCAGCTCTTCCGCTTGGCGCTGCGCCTCGAAAAGCTCGGCCCGATAGGCGGCGACCATCCCCTCGGCTTCGGTTTCGGGGATTCCGGAAGTCGCGGCCAGCCGGCGCGCATAGTTCTTCCAGGTCGGGGCGAACGCGGCGATCTTTTTATACAGGGTGGGCTGGGTGATCGTCGGGTCATCCACCTCGGAATGGCCGTGGCGGCGATAGCCGATCAGGTCGATCACCACGTCGCTCGCAAAGGCGTAGCGATACTCGCAGGCCATCTGCGCGACCCGCGCCACGGCATCCGGGTCCTCGGCGTTGACGTGAAAGATCGGGATCGGCAGACGTTTCGCGATGTCGGTCGCGAAACGCGAAGACTGGAGGTTTTTCGGTTCGGTGGTGAAGCCGATCAGGTTGTTGACCACGACCTGGATCGTGCCGCCCACCCGGTAGGCTTCGAGCTCGGTCATGTTGAGCGTCTCGGCGACTACCCCCTGGCCGGAAAACGCCGCATCGCCGTGCATCACGATACCCAGCACCTTCTGGCCCGTCGGGTCGCCGATCCGGTCGAGCTTCGCTCTGGCACGCCCCATGGCGACCGAATCGACCGCTTCGAGATGGCTCGGGTTCGAGACCAGGTGCAGGCGCAGCGAGCGGCCGTTCTTCGCCACGTGCTCGCCCGTCGCCCCCATGTGGTACTTGACGTCGCCGCTGCCCAGGATGCTCTTCGGATCGACGTCCTCGAAGCCGGCGAACAGCTCCGCCGCGGGCCGGCCCACGGTGATCGCCATCACGCTCAACCGGCCGCGATGGGGCATCGCGAGCACCCCTTGCTCGGCACCCAGCTCGGAAGCGGTTTCGAGCAGACCGTCGAGCAGCGGCAGGAGCGAGGTCACCCCTTCGATCGAGAAGCGCTTGCTCCCCAGGTAGCGCTGCTGAATCACCTGTTCGAACGTTTCGCCGCGTACCAGCAGCTCCAGCAGCCGGCGCCGGTCGGGAGCTTGGGGCTCGCGCTCCATCCGCTCGGTCAAAAAGCGCCGCCGGGCCGGATCGATGATGTGCATGAATTCGAGACCGATCGAGCCGCAATACCAGCGGCGCGCCTGTTCGGTCTCGGGAGATGCCTCGGAACCCGCGGAGAGCTCGGCGAGCGGCTCGGTTTCCGGCAAAAGCCGCCCCATCGGGTCGAGGTCGGCGGCGAGATATCCGTAGCGGCGGAAGGCGTCCAAAACGCCCGCCGAGGAAGATTCAAGGTGCTGGTCGAGGATGGCCTGGGTCCTGTCCATAGGGGCGAAAGGATACACCGGCAGGAAACGATTTGACGTGCCGGGGGCAGGGCGCATAGCGTCTCGGGATGCCCCGCCGCCGCCAGAGTACCCGCCGCAGCTTTCTCCACTACGAGCACCGGAACGAGAAGCTGCTGCCGATCGAACTTTTCGTCCCGCGAATGCTGCGCCACGTCGGCGCGGCCGCTGTACTGATCGGCGTGAGCCTCGGCCTGGGGGTGGTCGGCTATAAATGCTTCTTCCCGAAGCTATCCTGGCTCGACGCGCTGCTCAACGCGTCGATGATTCTCACCGGCATGGGGCCGGTCGATCCGGCGGAGACCTCCGCGGCCAAGATCTTCGCCTCCCTCTACGCGCTGTTTTCAGGCGTGGCGTTCATCACGGGGGCCGGGATTGGATTTACCCCGATCGCCCACCGCCTGCTACACAAGTTTCATCTGGACGACGACTCGGGCGGGAAGCCGGACAAGAAATAACGCGCTTTTTCCCGGGACCGCCGAGCACCAGCTCGGCACCCGAAGCGGCCGAGATCGCCAAAAACGGCCGAGCTGGTGCTCGGCCCGGGCCGCCGCCCATCGCGAGAGGTCGCATGCCCGCGACCAGGGCGAGCGTAGTCATCAGGATCGGCCGCAGCCGGTCGCGGTTGCCCTGGATGATCGCCGCCTCGCGCTCCATGCCGGCCGCGCGCAGCTGGTTCGTGTGGTCGATCTGGAGGATAGCGCCCGGGCTGAACCTCGGCGATGGCCGAGTCGCTGATTCACAGGAAAGGGTTGGTGCTCGAAGAGGCGCCGATCTTCAAGCTCAAGGATTGGATCGACCGGCGGTTTCTCGCGAAGTACCGGCTGCCACCGGGCGAACCCACAGGACGGATCTCGGGCTAGGTTAAACCGCTTCGGCCAGCCTTTCCCTAAGAAGGGAGTTGATCAGGGATTCCGAAGAAACGTGCCGAGAGCGCGCAATCTTGGCGACCTTGCCAGCGAGATCATCGTCTAGAGCCACCAAGTGTTTGTGTTTGACGATTCCGATCTCGAAGTCCGCTTCGGGCATCTGATCCCAATACTCTCCCATGTCGTGCGCCTCGAAAAACTCTACGAGGTCGTTGAGAGAATCCGTCGCAGGCCTTGCGCCCAGCTTATTTGCGGCCATACCTTGTTCGCTCCTTCGGGCACTAGTTGCTCGTCCTGGCCGCCGTCCGCTCGGAGAGCGACATCTCCTCGTACTCCGGCTCGCTCGGACGCCGCAGGCGGGTCGTCATTTTTCGCCAGCCGCCTTTGCCCAGATCGTCGAACAGCGAGTAGAAGACCGGGGTGGCGAGCAGGGTGAGCAGGAGCGACAAGCTCTGGCCGCCGATCACCACCACGGCGACCGCGCGGCGCTCTTCGGCGCCTGGGCCGCCGCCCATCGCGAGAGGGAGCATGCCTGCGACCAGGGCGAGGGTGGTCATCAGGATCGGCCGCAGCCGGTCTCGGTTGCCTTGGATGATCGCCGCCTCCCGCTCCATGCCGCCCGCGCGCAGTTGGTTCGTGTGGTCGATCTGGAGGATGGCGTTTTTCTTCACTACGCCGAACAGCACCAGCACGCCGAGTGCCGAGTAGAGGTTGAGCGTGTTGCCGGTCGCCCAGAGCGAGAACAGGGCGAACGGCACTGCGATCGGCAGAGACAGCAGGATGGTGAGCGGATGAACCAGGCTCTCGAACTGCGAGGCGAGGATCATGTACATGAAGATGATCGAGAGCATGAAGGCGAAAATGAACTCGGTCCGGGTTCGCTCCAACTCGCGGGCGCGACCGCCGATCGCGGTCGTATAGGCGGGGGGCAGGTTCATGTCGGCCACCGCCTGGCGCAGCGCGGCGATCCGGTCGGAGAGCGCAAAGCCCGGGGCGACCCCGGCGCGCAGCGAGGCCTGGCGCTGGCGGTCGAGCCGGTCGACGCGCGAAGCCGACGACTGCTCGGCCAGGTCGACCAGCGAATCCATCCGCACCAAACCGCCTCCCGCGCGCGGCACCAGCAGTCGGGAGATCGTGCCCGGATCGCTCCGGTCGGCATGCGCGAGGCGCAGCTCGACGTCGTACTCGTCGTTGGCCGCCGGATCGTAAAAGCGGGTGACTTCCTGGTCGCCGCCCACCATCACCTGGAGTGCGGTCGCGACGTCCGAGACCTCGACCCCTAAATCCGCCGCGCGGGCGCGATCGATATGGACCGCCAGCTCCGGCTTGTCGAGCTTCAAGGTCGTGTCGGCGTCGACGATGCCCAGCTCCTCGCTTCGAGCGCGCAGTTTCTCCATGTATTGGGCGAGTGTCGCGAGGTCGGGTCCGCGCAGCGCGAAGTCGATCTCGGAATTGCCGCCGCCGATGTTGAACGAAGGGACGTTCCTCACGCCAGGGCGGATGTTCGGCAGCTTCGCGAGGCGCTTGCGGATGTCGGTCATCACCTCGCGTTGGCTGCGCCCGCGAAACGCGAGACCCGGGTCGCCATGGAACAGGCCCGAAAAGAATCGGCTGAATGAAAACTGGCGCTCTTCCTGCGGCGAGATGCGCACGTAGCCATTGCCCTGGTTCACACCGCCGAAGAATCCTCCGCCGGCCGAGACCAAAACGTCGCGCACTTCGGGCGCCGCCTTCACCTGATCTTCGATCGCGCGCATCACCTCGTCCATGGCGGCGAGGCTGGTCCCTTCGGGAGCGTTCACGCTCAGCTCGAATTCCGCCTCGTCCACGTCGCTCGGCACATACTCGGTGCGCATGATCCGCGCTAGCGGGATGGCCGACAGCATGACCAGTAACGCCAATCCCGCCGCGAGCGTCCGGTGGTGCAGGGAGAACTTCAAAAGCCGCACATAAAGGCGGTCGACCTTGCCGTAGAAACCCTCGCGCGAATGCCCCTCTCCGGCCGCGTCCTCGGCGCGCAGCAGCCGGGCGCTCATCGTCGGAGTGAGGGTGAACGAGACCAGGAGCGAAACCAGAACGGCGACCGCGGCGGTGATGCCGAATTGGTAGAGGAAGCGGCCGGAGATGCTCGACATGAACGAGACCGGCACGAAGATGACCACCAGGCTGAGCGTGGTGGACAACACCGCGAAGCCGATCTCGGCGGTCGCCTTTTGGGCCGCCTCCATCGGCTGCATCTTCTTTTCCTCGACGAAGCGGAAAATGTTTTCAAGCACCACGATCGCATCGTCGATCACCACGCCGACCATCAATACCAGGGCCAGCATGGTGACGCTGTTGAGGGTGAAATCGAGCGCCTTCATCATTCCGAAGGTGGCGATCACCGAGGTGGGAATCGCCACCGCGGCGATCACCGTCGAGCGCCAGCTGCGCATGAAGGCAAAGACCACCAGCGAGGCGAACAGGCTGCCCAGGATCAGGTGGACGTTGATCTCGTGGAGGGCGGAACGAATGTAAATCGACTGGTCGCGGATCGGCTCGACCTTGATGTCCGAGGGGAGCGTCGGCCCGATTTTCGCAAGGATCGCCTGGACCGCATCGATCACCGCGACGGTATTGGCCCCCGATTGGCGGCGCACCTCCAGGGTTACCGTCGGTACGCCGTTCAGCCGCGCCACCGAACGCTGCTCTTTGGTGCCGTCGATCGCCTCGCCGACGTCACGGATCCGCACCGGCTGGCCGCCGATCACGGCGACCACGAGGTTGTTGAACCCCTGCGGGTCTTCGATCCGTCCGAGCGTCCGCAGCGCCATCTCGCGCGAGCCGGAGGTCACGTTGCCGCCCGGCACCGCCGAGTTCTGGTTGCGCAGGGCGTCGCGCACCGCGGTGATCGGCAGTTTGTAAGCGGCTAGGCGGTCGGCATCCACGGTGACCGAGATCGCCCGTTCGAGGCCGCCCACGATCGCCACCTCGCCCACCCCGCCGGCGCGCTCGATCTGCACCTTGATCTGTTTGTCGGCGATCTCGGTCAGCTCGCGCAGCGGCCGGTTGGCCGAAAGCGCGAGGGTCAAGATCGGCGAGCTGTCGTTGTTGAACTTGGCGACGATCGGCGGCTGCACGTCCTCCGGCAGCCGGCGGATCACGCCCGCCACCCGGTCGCGAATGTCCTGCGCGGCGGTCTCGATGTCGCGCGACAGATCGAACGTGGCGATGACGATCGAGTTGGCGCCCGAGGTGATCGAGCGCAGCTCCTGGATGCCCTCGACCGTGTTGACCGCCTCTTCGATCCGCTGCGAGACCTCGACCTCGGTCTCTTCGGTCGACGAGCCGGGGAGCACCGTGCGGACGCTCACCGTCGGCAGGTCTACCGAAGGGAAACGGTCGACGCCGAGGCGGAAATAGCTCGCAGCCCCGACCACCACCAGGGCCAGGATGATCATGGCCGCGAAGACTGGCCGGCGAATGCAGATCTCGGCAAGCTTCTGCATACTTCAGATCCCCTTTTCGATCCGCCCCTCGACGGGGAAGAATTTCGTCAAAGCGCTTGCCCGAGAGGCCGTCGAGCGCGTCACTCCGCCGCCACCTCGATCTCGACCGCTTGGCCCTCGGTCAGGTTGCCCGGCGTCACGACCACGGATTCACCGGCGGAAAGGCCGCTTACGATTTCCACCCGATCGCCGCTCTTGCGCCCCAGGCGGACTCTTTTTTCGACCGCCTTGCCCTTGTCCACGCCGATCACCTTGTCCACCCCGGCGAACGACACCACCGCCGAAGCGGGGACCAGCACCGCCGGATCCGCCGCCCGCAGGACGATCTCGGCGCGGGCGAACGAGCCGGGCCGCAAGGCGCCGTCGCCGTTGGGGATCTCAACCTCAATGTCGAGCGTCCGGCTCGCTTCGGTGATCGACGGGCCGAGACGGGCGATCCGGCCTTCGATCCCGGGGGGAATCGTGGAACCCGCATCGGCCTCATCGGTTGCAGCCTGGGTGGCCGCCGGGCTTTCTCCCATCGAATTCTCCGGGGCTTCGCCGACCGTGAGCCGCACCGGCAGGCCGACCCGCAGCCCTTCGGCCTCCCGCTCCGGCACCGAAAGGCGCAGGCGCAGCGGATCGGTCCGCACGAGGACCAAGGCCACGGTGCCGGCCGATACGTAATCGCCGGGGGCCGCCTTGCGCTCTTCGATCGCGCCGGCAAACGGCGCTCGCAGCGTCGAGTCGGCCAGCTGGGCCTTGGCGAGATCGAGCTCGGCGCGCCGCTGGGAGAGCACGCCCTGGCGGTTCTGCGCCTCTTCGATCGACGCCTGGTAGCTCCCCTCGGCGACGCCGTAGTCGGCTTCCATCTTGTCGACGTCGGACCGCGGAATGAGCTGTTCTTCAAACAATTTCCGGCCGCGGTCGCGGGTCACCCGGGCTTGCTCCAGGAGCGCTTTGGCCTGGCGAACGGGCGAGGTCGTTGCCGGATCGACCAGAACGTCCGGTCCGTCGGACGGCAGGCCCAACCGGGAACGCGCCTGGGCCAGAGTGCTCTGGGCTTGCGCCACGCGAAGCGAAAAATCTTCCGAGGCGAGCCGCGCGACCACTTGGCCCGCGCGGACCCGGCTACCCAGATCGACGGGGATGTCGGCCACCCGGCCGGCGACCTTGAACGCCAGCTCGCTCCGCTCGTCGGCGGCCAGGGTGCCGGTCGCGGGGACGACGCGCGGCAGCCGCCCCTCTTCGGATTTCGCAAGCTTGACCTTGCGCGGCGGCTCGGCGGCGGCCTCTTTGCTTCCCCCCTTGGCGGAGCTGCCTCCACCGCAGGCGAGACAGGTAAGGGCGAGGACCGGGACGAGAGCGAGGGAGCGGAAATTTCGGGGCATAGGGGTCCAAATACGCAAATGGGCGGTTGAAGTTGATCGGACCGAAAGGCCGGGCCGCGACTCTATTGCAAACCATGCGCCGAGCCGCCTCCGTCACGGACTCGTCACGTCCGGCTAAGATGCTAGCCAAAATGTCCGACGAACCGGCCCTCCGCGCCATCTTGGTCGACGATGAAGAGCCCGCCCGAAGGGTGTTGCGCGAATACCTGGCCGAGCTGGGCGAGGTCGAGGTAGTGGCCGAATGCGCCAACGGCTTCGAGGCGGTCAAGGCCGTGGCCGAGCAGAAGCCCGACCTGCTATTTCTCGACATCCAGATGCCCAAGCTCTCGGGCTTCGAAGTCCTGGAGCTGCTCGACCACGATCCGGCGGTGATTTTCTCCACCGCCCACGACGAGCACGCCGTCCGCGCCTTTGAAATCCACGCGGTCGACTATCTGCTCAAGCCCTACGGGCCGGAGCGATTGGCCGAAGCCCTCCGCCGCGCCCGCCTCCGCCTCGCGTCGGCCGAGCGCGAACCGGTGCGCTCGCTCGCCAAGCTCGGCCGAACCCCTGGCCGCCCGCTCGACCGGGTCCTGATCCGCGACGACGCGAAGATCCACGTCCTCCCCGCCGAACGGATTGACTGGATCGAAGCACGCGACGACTACGTCCTGGTCCGCGCCGAAGGCGTCTCTCATCGCAAATCCGAGACCCTCGCCGAGCTGGAAGCCGATCTCGACCCCCAGCGCTTCGTCCGCGTCCACCGGTCTTATCTCCTGAACGTCGAGCGCCTCGCCCGCTTGGAGCTCTACGCCAAAGACAGTCGAGTCGCCATCCTCCGCGACGGCACCCGCCTGCCCGTCTCGCGCACCGGCTACGCTCGATTGAAGGAGCTGCTCTGAGCCCGCCGCGGCTCCTCCTGGTCGGAGCGGGGCACGCCCATCTGGAGGTCCTCCGCCGCTGCGCGGAGGAACGGAAGAAAAAAGACGGCGCGGCGTTCGATCTCACCGTCATCGCCCCCATGCCCCGCCAGGTCTATTCCGGCATGGTCCCCGGCTTTCTTGCCGGGACCTACACGTTAGACGAGATCTCGCTCGAAGTGGCGCCGTTGGTGGCACGGACGGAAGGGGAGCTGATCGAAGGGAGCGCCGAAGCGCTCGATCCCAAGCGGCAGGTCGTGCGCCTCGCCGACGGGCGCGAAGTGGGCTACGACCTCGTTTCGTTCGCGGTCGGTTCGAACACCGCGGGGATCGACCGCCCGGAGATCGCGGAAGGCGCCGTTCCGGTGAAGCCCCTCGACCGGGTAATAGACCTCCAAACCCGGCTCGAATCTCTGGTTCGCGACCGGCCGGAAAAGGAGCGCGGCGCCGCCGTAGTGGGAGGAGGAGCCGCGGGCTACGAGGTGGCGCTGGCTATCCGCACTGCGCTGGGTGCCGAGGCCCAAGTCCACTTGATCGAACGCGGCCCACGCCTGCTAGTCGAGTACCCGGAGCGCTTTCGGAAGAAGGCGCTCGCGGTGCTCGCGGAACGGGGTATGGAGGCCCAAACCGGAGCGACCGTCGATCGAGTGGAAGCGGATCGCGTGATCCTCGCCAACGGCCGAGAGATCCCCTCCGACCTCACCATCTGGCTCGGCGGAGCGATCGGCTGGCCGCTGTTTCGCGACTCTGGGCTGCCGCTCGACGAACGGGGATTTCTGCTGCTGGACGATTCGCTCCGCTCGCTCGGGGACCTCAAGATCTTCGCTGCGGGCGACTGCGGCACGCTCGTGAATTTTCCACGAACTCCCAAAGCGGGGGTCTACGCGGTGCGCCAGGCGCCCGTTCTTTGGCAGAGCTTGCGAGCCACCCTCAGTGGTGAGGAGCCGCCGCTCTATCTCCCCCAGACGGGATTTCTCTCGATCCTTAACCTCGGCGACGGCCGCGCGTTGATGCATTGGAAGGGGCTAGTGCTCGAAGGGGCGCCGATCTTCAAGCTCAAGGATTGGATCGACCGGCGGTTTCTCGCCAGGCATCGGTAGGAAACGGCCGCGGACAGGTCGGCCCGGCAGTCAGCGTTTCTTCGAGCCGAGAAGATCGACCGGAGGTAACCCCTCGTGCCGCGCCTGCCGTTCCTCGGATTTTAGCAGGGCTCGAGGACAGCTCGCCCTGCCACTCTCCTCAGCAGATCCCGCCGAGACAGGTGTTGTAGCAAGAGGGGCCCTGGAACGTGTGGCACCCCCGGGTGGGGCAGAACAGTGTCGGAATGATGCTGATCCCGCCGCCGTCCACCGCGGTTAGGGTGTCGGGCTCGAGGAGCTGAAGAGCGAATTCGAGGAGCTGGGAAGCGAACTTTTCCGCCCCAAGTTCGCTAATTCAACGAGTTTGGAAGCGAACGTTTTTGCTCCAAGTTCGCTTTTAAGGCCGCTCCAGGCTTCCTTTTCGTGGAAGCCGATTCGCGGCCTACACTGCTCGAAGTCACTGAAAACGAGCGGCTTACGGACGTTCCGTGGAGCCAGTTCAGATTTTCCCTCTTGACAGGCGATTTAGACCTGCTCATGATCGCGTCGCTGAGCGATGCCAGAAAAATCTATGCCGTTTGGCAGCTCAGTTGCGTCCGTACCAAAGCTACTTGGCTTCACTTGCCTGGTCGAAATTCTTCGCCCGGGTCTTTTAAAGGAGGTGCGCAATGAGCGCCCATGGTTCAACCTTCGCCGGATCGCCCTTGTCCCCCGTGCCGTCTCCGCTCAAAGCGGAACGGATTCAACTCCAAATGCAGCAACTGCCCGACTGGCACCTATCGCACAACAGCCGGCAGGCGCAGCGGAAGTTCCAGTTCCCCTCACGGAGCCGGGCGATCGAATTCCTGCGCCAGGTGATCCGCAACGCCGAAAGCGTGCCGATCGCCGCCGGCCGACCTGGCCCCGCGTTCTCCTGCCGCCGCGATGCGGTGACGGTCTCGATCTGGACCCAGGACGGGGCGTTCCTCGACACGGAGGTCGCGATGGCCAGGACCATCAGCCAGCTGATCTGACGCTGCTCCCGCAAACTAAAGCGCGGTTTTCGGCAGGGCCTTTCCTTCGGGCGCCGCCGAAAGCGACGAGTAGGTTGTTGGGGCCGGTGGGCTGATTCAGCACACGAGCAGTCCGGCCAGATCGCTGGCGTTCTGGCTCAGCTCATCGGCGTTTTTTCCTAGGTTTACCCCGATTCGTCGGGCCATCCAAACACGTCTTGCCGGAACGCATTTCGCGCTCCGGTCAACTAGAGGAGTTCGTCATGAACGACAACAGCACCGCAGACAAGGTCAACAAGTGGCAGATCCTGATCGAGAACATCCGAGAGCTGGTCCCCGAGATTCCGGGGGCTGACCCCTGGTACACCGAGGTCAAGCAGAACGTCGAGTCCTTCCGCTCGACCGAGGAGAAGTTGCAGATGCTTCGCGCCCAGCTTCTGGACGCGGTCGTCATTCGCAATCAGCAGGGCAAAGAGGCCCTCCAGTCGATCCGTCGTCTGGCGGCAACCGCCCGAGCGCACTTCGGCTTCGCCAACCCGCTGCTCGAGACCTTCAATATCCGGTCCGAGCACCGAGCCCGCCGCGGCAGCAAAGCCTCGGCAAAGAAGAACACCCCGCAGCAAACCTCGTAGCGCGCGCCGTGCGCACCGTTCCCAAGGGAACAGCTAGCACGGCACACGCAACGGTCTGATGTTCGTGGATTTCCAGGAGGGTGGCGGCGAAGGCCGCCACCCTCTTTTTCGTCTTTGGTCTCGGTCCGAGAGGTAGGGAATTCGAGCAGACAAGAGTTAAGCTACGCCGATTCTTGCCCCTGTCTCAAGTTTTTGAAAGGGAGTCAGCTATGAGTGACCTCCCGACAAAGTCCGAGTTCCTGATCTACGAAGCCGAGAACGGCGCGATCAAGCTCGAGGTCCGCTTCGACGGCGAAACCGTCTGGCTCACGCAGCTACTGATGGCCGAACTGTTTCAGACGACCCAGCAGAACATCAGCCTTCATCTTCAGAACATCTACGAAGAAGGCGAGCTGCGCCTATCGGCAACTCACAAGGTATTCTTGTCGGTTCGCCGAGAGGGCAAACGGGATGTGCAGCGCACCCTCGATTTCTACAACCTCGACGCGATCATCTCCGTCGGATACCGGATCAAGTCTCGCGTCGCCACGCAGTTCCGCATCTGGGCCACGCAGCGCCTGCGCGAGTACATCGTCAAGGGGTTCGTGCTGGATGACGAGCGCCTGAAGAATCCGGATGTCCCTTTCGACTACTTCGAAGAGCTCACCCGGCGTATCCAGGACATCCGCACGTCCGAGCGGCGCTTCTACCAGAAGATCACCGACATCTACGCGACCAGCCTCGACTACGACCCGACCACCGAGACCAGCCTCACCTTCTTCAAGACGGTGCAGAACAAGGTGCACTGGGCGATCACCGGCCAGACGGCCGCGGAGATCATTCACGCACGCGCCGATCACAACCAGTCGAACATGGGGCTCACGAACTGGCGTGGGGCAAAGCCGCGCAAGGAGGACACGGTCATCGCCAAGAACTACTTGAGCGAACCAGAGCTGGCTGCGCTCAACAACCTGGTGGAGCAGTACCTCGTGTTCGCCGAAGGCCAGGCCCTGCGGCGCATCCCCATGCGCATGGGCGACTGGGTGACCAAACTCGACGGCTTCCTGCGTCTCAACGAACGAGAGGTCCTCACCCACGCCGGGCGCATTCCTCACGATAAGGCGGTCAGTCACGCAACCGAAGAATACGAAGCGTTCCACCGCGAGCGCCTCGCCGAAAAGGCCGCACAATCCGACGACTTCGACCAAGTGATCCGCGCACTACCCGCCGCCAAGCCCACACGCAAGAAGAAGCGGGGGGCGCCATGATCGCCTACCTTGGGACCTTCAACATCCGGCCGGAGTATTGAGCCGAGTCGCTGCAGCAAAAGAAGACTCGTAACGACCCAAGGGAATTGCCATGGAATTAGATCAACTTCAAGATATCTTGGGCTCGGGAAGATTTAGCCTATTGGTAGGTGAGTTTGAGAGCGAATGCCTTGAATGCAAGGGGCAACCTTATCGACTCGAAACTGACGAGCAGAAGCTCGAGCTTTCCAGGGATGTCACAGGCATGGCAAACTCGAAGGGGGGAATAATTCTCATCGGCTGCGCTACGGAAAAAGACTCAACACACGGCGCCGATCGAATTGACCGTATCCGCCCTTTCCCCCGAAGCATGGCTGACATTACTCGCCTTGACCAAGTCCTTTCGGATTGGGTTTGGCCTACATTCGATCGATTAAAGATAGAGTGGTTCCCATCAGAGGATGACTCCGAAAAAGGGATTGTCGCAATTGTTGTCCCTGCCGCCGAGGGATCGGAAAGACCGTTCCTGGTGGCTAAGACTCTATTTCTTGGAACTAGGCGAATTGAAATTCTATTCGGGCTCTGCGAGCGGAAAAATGACAGCGTCCGTCATAGTAGCGTTGAGCGCATCCATGGGCTACTTCGCGATGGTTTGCGCTTCGATCAAGAGGTGCGAGACGGGTTCCAATCTCTCCAGGAGTCCCTCGAGACCCTTCGGTCATACCAGGCACAGGAGGGATCACACGCCCGAAGAGTCAAAGAATTTGACGAGCAGCTTGCTGAGGCTTTGAGTGCAGTTGGGCTCAACAACAAACCCGTGTTCGCGATTTCAGCATGGCCACGCCGAATCCTCGATTTAGGCGAGCTATTCACTTCCAAGGAATCTGAGTTGGTCAAGCTAATCGAGAAACCTCCCGAAATCAGGTCGTCAGGCTTTAAGATTCTTTCTGGTCAGGGCTCTCGAATTGTAAGAGGAGGAATTCGTCGGAGTGTGACCGCAGGCTTTAGGCTGCTCGAGCTTAGTCGAAGCGGTATAATGATTTATGTTTCTGAAGGAGATCAGGATGGATTGTGCTGGAGTCGAAACGAAAAGCAGGCCGACTGGAATTTAATAAATCAGCTAGCATTAGTTGAGAGCACCTATCTTTTTTGCCTTCTTTTCGAGCGGGTCTGTCAGCTGTGCTTACAGGAGGGTGACGAAGTCGTCTACGACTTGCGGTTACTTCGGATGGACCGCAATGGAGAGAACTGCAGGCTAGAGTCCGGCATGCTAGATAGATACGGGAGCGGATTTGTTTTTAAGTCTCCAGAAGGGTCTGGAGTGTTTACAATTTCCGCCCGAAGCGGCATCGAGTCAGCGGCGCGAGTGGCATTTCTGTTGTTGGCAAGTCTTTATTCATGGTTTGGAATAGAGGAGGAGAGAGTTCCATACAGCAGAGAAACCGCTGAAGAAGGACAAACTATTGCCGAGGAGACATTGGCAGACCAGTAGGCGTGTGACACTTCGGCCGATGCAGCGAACCCATTCTCACTGATAAATCCCGCCCCGGGACTGGCCATCGCCCGGTGCGCTGCGGCGATCGTAAACATCCGGGACGTGCGTTCAGGAGAGCTGCACATCCCGGGCCTCCGGATTACTACGCCTGTAGACCTTTGGAAGGAGATTTCGCGATGGAGGCCCTGACCCTCCGTCTTTCCGAAGAAGGGCATTCAGGCCTGCGGCAGCTGGCCGAACGCCGGAAGGCCAACGTCAATAAAGCTCCTGGATGAGTTGTCGAGGGAGGCGCTGGCGGGTTTCGACGCCAAAACCCGTTTCCGCACCCGTGCAGCCTTGGGCTCGCCCGGAGAAGCTATGGGGTTGGTCGACGATCTCGGTCGACGCCAAAGCGCTGCCCGAAGTGGCGCGAGCCCATGAGCGAGATGGCAGCCCGGTCCAGGTAGCGCCGGCAACTCCGGCTTTTGGTTATTCGCGTCGTAGGACGCACCCCAAGGCGGCGCGCCGCTGAACTTGGTATCGTGAGGCGACAACGGAACGAGGGAATTTCGTAATGCCAGCCCAGACGCTTCGAGGCAACATCGCAGCTATAGTTCGAGATCGCCTTGGCGTGGCGGCGACGTATGCCCATGCTGCCAAGCAGGTCACTCCCGGTGATCCGATCGCCTCGGAGTCTCGGCTGCTCAAGTGGTACGCCGTCTATCCGGGAGACCGACCCATACCGGCTGAAATCAGCTCGCTGGCCCGGCATCCGCTGGAGTCAGGTGCCCTTGATGTGGAGGGATTGGGATTCGTGGTGCTTCACCGCTGTGGCGGCGACTTCTACTTCCTCATTGTTGCGACCTGGCGGAACGAGAATGAGCTCTGGGAGACGGTCTGGTACAAGGACGGAGACAACATGACCTCGTTCGAGCCGTTTGTGCGGGACACGCAGCACCTGCCGACATTTTGTGTGTGGGAGTTGGTGCCGGTATGGCATGAGCAGGGTGCGTGGGTCCGCTTTCTGCAAAGCCACCGCGAGGTGCCCGATGTCGAGACGTGGTGCGAGGACCTTTATTCCGGAGTCGCCTGACAACTATGCCAATCAAGATCGGTGTCATCGAAGCGCTCTTCCGGTATCCGGTGAAGTCCATGGGCGGCGAGCGTCTCGAGGCCGCCGAGATGGGTTGGTACGGTCTCGACGGGGACCGGCGCTTGGCGTTGCGCCGAATGGAGAGCCATGGCGGCATGCCCTGGTTGACCGCTTCGAAGCTTCCGGAGCTGATTCTCTTTTCTCCCCAGTGGCGGGGGTCCGCCGGTGAAGGAACCCTCCCGACGCACGTTCGGACGCCGGAGGGTGAGGAGATGGCAGTCTTCAGCGAAGAATTGGCGGCGGAGGTCGGTCGTCGCCATCGTTCGCCGGTCGAGATGATGCATCTGACCCATGGCATTTTCGATGAAGCGTGCATCTCCGTGATCGCCGGAGCCACGGTGCGAGAAATCGGCAGGCTTGCAGAGCAGCAGCCGGACGTCCGGCGGTTCCGGCCGAACATTCTGATCGATTCGGTCCGCTCCGTCGCGTTCGAGGAAGACGAATGGTTGGGAGGAGTCCTCTCCTTCGGAGAGGGCGCGGATGCCGCGGCCGTCAGCGTCACCTTGCGCGACGAGCGCTGCGCGATGGTGAACCTCGATCCCGACTCGGCACGTTCCGCCCCGGCGATGCTGAAGACGATCGTTCGGGCGAGGCAAAACAAGGCGGGAGTCTACGGAACGGTCACGCAGTGCGGGCGTTTGGCGGTAGGACAGCCGATATTCTTCGAGCCCAGGAAATAGCCGCTGTTTCTTGCGGAGATGCAAGTTTCCGCTATCGCCGCCGATCGGTCAAAATGGACAGGTAGCCAACCCACGGCCCGGTTGCCTCCGAGTACCCCTTAGCCAGGGTTCGCGCGGTCTGCGCCACGTGGTCGAGGTCGTGTACCACCCACGTCGCTAATAGCTGCCCGAGCGTAACCTCACCCAGCTCCGGATGAAGCCCCTTGCGATCCAGGTCCGCGTCGGCCAGGTTCATTCCGGCCAGCGCCGCGAGGTTTGCCCTACGAAGTTCGGCGAAGGTCGCGAGCAGCTCGCTCAGGCTCTTGCCTTCGCTCTCCCGGAACATCGCCGTGCGGTCGAACACCTCGAAGGGGCGGGGATCGCCCGCCAGGATGTGGCGTGCGCGCGGAATCCAATCGGTGCGCTCGCCGTGGATGAGGTGGCCGATCACGTCATAGGGCGACCAGGTGCCTTCGCCTTCCGTTGCTCGGACCCACTTCTCGGATAACCCTTCGAGCCAGACAGTCAAGGTAGCGGGTGTTCGCCCGAGAAGTGCCACGGCATCGGCCAGGCGAAATTCATTATCTTTCATCAGCTTCCTTTCCAGGTTTTAAGAGTCCTTCCGCCTTCCGCTTCCGTCAAACGAAAAAACCCGCCACGCCTGAGAGCTACCTGGGCGTACGGTTTCCGTAAACTCCCCACCTGTGTACTCTCGGATGACGCTCTCCCAGAAACTTTGGCCGTGCCGGTTGCCTTCCGCCACGCGGACGAACCAGCGTCCCGGCAATCGATCCCAGAGAAGGAAGGCCGCCTGGCGCCCCACTCCGGAGCGGCGGTGGCGGCGCACCACGAAGAACTCAGCCATGTCGAAAACTTGGGGGTCGTCCAAGCCGGGCGAACCCTTGGTGACCAGCGCAAAGCCCGCCAACTGCGTCCCCAAATGGATGAAGTAAGGAAACCGGCGGTCGGGCTCCGACCAATAGAGCGGAAGCTTCTCGTAGCCGTAGCGCCCTTCGGCCCCCAACTCCAATCCGAAGGTGTCGCTGAGATCGTGGGCGTAGAGCTCCAGGAGATTCGAGAGGGTCGTCTCATCGCTCAGCGTCGCGAGGTCGAGAACCACGACTTCGGGATCTGCCATAGGGCTTACGATATCCGTTCTCGTAAAATGCCTTGCGAAAGAGTCGGCTTCTCATCCGTACCGGCTCGGCGGTCGTAGGGACCGATGGAGGAACCTCTTGCTCACCACCCCGCGCCGAATCTCGATCACCGTTCTTCTTGTCCTCGCTCTCGCCGATCTCGGCCTTGTCCCGGCCCACGCCCACGAGCTGGGGGCGATCCGGGTGCAGGGAAACTTCGAGCGCAATGGGACCTACAACTTCGAGGTCTCGGCCGACGCCACTCATCCGGTACCCACGATGCCGGACGGCAAGCCGGCTCCCTTGGTGGCGGTCCGCGGGATCGAAGCGGCGAAGGATCCGGGGGTCGCGGCTTGGCTCCAAGCGGTCGCCGGGGCGGCGGTCGTTTCGTTCGATGGCCGGCCGGCGCCCTCCGACATTTCGGTCACCCTCCCGCCCGCGGATCCGAACGATCCGTTCGCGACCGCGCCTCGGCCGGTTTTGCGGATGGCGGGGAAGATTCCGCCCGGCGCCGCGCACGCCAGCTTCCGGGTCGATCTGCCGATCGGGTCGTTTCCCGTTTCGTTTCACAACCCGGGAGACGGCCAAGCCGTCTATCACTGGCAGGAACCGGGGGCGGAGAGCGAACCTTTCGACGTGGGAAAGATCGCCGAGGTGCCGACCACGCGCGGCGAGGTGATCCGGCGCTACCTTTGGCTCGGATATACCCACATCCTGCCCAAGGGGCTCGACCACATCCTGTTCGTGCTCGGGCTGTTCCTTCTGTCGCTGCGGCTCAAACCTCTGCTCGCGCAGATCACCGCCTTCACGGTCGCCCACACCCTGTCGCTCGCACTCGCGATGCTCGGTCTGGTCCACCTTTCACCGCGGATCGTCGAACCGATGATCGCGGTGTCGATCGTCTACGTCGCGATCGAAAACGTCTTCGCCAGGGAGCTCAAAAAATCGCGCGTGGCTCTGGTCTTCGCCTTCGGCCTGCTCCACGGGCTCGGCTTCGCGGGAGTCCTCTCCGAGCTGGGCCTGCCCCGTTCGGAGTTCGTTCCTGCGTTGCTCTCGTTCAACGTCGGAGTCGAAGGCGGGCAGCTCACCGTGATCGCGTTGGCGTTCCTGATCGTCGGCGCGTTCCGCCAGCGCTCCTGGTACAAAATGAGGGTCGCCGTCCCCGCTTCGCTCGCGATCGCCGCGGTCGGGCTGTATTGGGCCGTGACGCGGGCTTTGGGGCTGGGGTAGGGACGCGAGGAGGGGCCGCGGAACGTCCCGCCAGGGACGTCGTAACGTAGCGAGTGATTTCAATCACTCGCGGGCTCACGCGGGCTCACGCGGGCTCACGCGGGCTCGACCCTCAATCCTGATGTTCCGGCAACGCCCCGCCCCGCCGCAGATAGGCGATGAAGTGCCCCAGATGCCGGGAGGTCTCGTCCTTCCCCATCGCGGCCACCAGATCGAACAGCGGCGGGCCGCCGTTCGCTCCGGAAAGGGCGGTGCGGGTGGGGTGAATCAACACGCTTGGCTTGACTCCGCGCTCTTCGGCGACGGCGCGGAGTGCGGCTTCGAGCGGGTCCTTCCCGAAGGCCTCGACCTCGGCGAACCGGTCGCGCAGGGCGGCTAGATGTACCGGCAGATCGAGGTCGGCGAGAAACTTCTTGCTCGCCTCCGCGTCGTACGGGATCTCGTCGCGGAAGTAGCAGACGACCGACTGGACCAGCTCGCGCAGCGTCCGGGCTCGGCTGCGGTGCAGCTCCAGGACGGTAGAAAGCCGCGCGGGGTCGGCGCCGGTCAAGCCTGCCTCCACCAGGAATGAATCGAGGTGCGGCCGGATCTGATCGAGGGTGGAGGAGCCCATGTACTGGCTGTTCATCCAGAGGAGCTTTTCGCGATCGAAGACCGCCGCCGAGGCGTTCAGGCGGTCGACGTCGAAGATCCGGCCCATCTCCTCGCGGGAGACGATCTCGCGATCGTCGCCCGGGCTCCAGCCGAGGAGCGACATGTAGTTGTAGAGCGCCTCGGGAAGGATCCCCTCGGCGCGGAACTCCTCGACCGAGGTGGCGCCAAAGCGCTTGGACAGGCGCTTCTTGTCCGGCCCCAGAATCAGCGGCAGGTGCGCGAAGGTGGGCACTGCGGCGCCGAACGCCTGGAAGAGCGGTACATGCTTCGGCGTGTTCGACAGGTGGTCCTCGCCGCGGATGACGTGGGTGATCGTCATGTCGATGTCGTCGCAGACCACCGACATGTGGTAGGTCGGCGAGCCGTCCGAACGGAGCAGGATGAAATCGTCGATCGCCTCGGGCGGAAAATCCATGTCGCCGCGGACCAGGTCGAAGAAGGTGATGTTCGCGTCCGGCGCGCGGAAGCGGACCACGAAAGTCTGCCCCGCTTCGATCCGGCGGGCGATCTCGTCCGGGTCCATATGGGCGCAGGTGCGCGGGTAGCGGAAGCTTCCGCCGTGCTTCTGCGCCTCGGCGCGCTGCGCCTCCAGCTCTTCCGTCGTGCAGAAACAGCGGTACGCCTTGTCGGCGGCGAGCAGCTCGGCCGCGCGCTCGGCGTGGCGCGGCAGGCGCTCGCTCTGAAGGAACGGCCCCTCGTCCCAGCGAATCCCGGTCCACGACAGAGCGTCCTGAATCTGCCGCGTCATCGCCTCGTCGGAGCGCGCCTTGTCGGTATCCTCGATGCGGAGCACGAACACGCCGCCGCAATGCAGGCGCAGCAGCTCGTTGTAGATCGCGGTGCGGACGCCGCCGACGTGAAGAAAACCGGTGGGCGAGGGGGCGAAGCGGACCCGAACGGGACCCGTGACTAGAGTGGCCATATTGCGGTCCTCGGGAGGGAAACTGAAATGGCGGTGAGGGAGGGATTCGAACCCTCGATCCAGGTTTACCCCGGATAACTGCTTAGCAGGCAGCCCTGTTCAGCCACTCCAGCACCTCACCGCGGGGCCCTGCAAGGCGGGGAATTGTATGGCGGCGGGGGGCGGGAGTCAAAGAAGGCGCGGCTTGACTCTCCGATTTGACAGAACTACCCTCTAGAAATGATCAACGGCCAGACCCTCCGAACCGTCCTCTTCAAAGAAGGCGACTGGTGGGTCGCCCAATGTCTCGATGTGGACATCGCCGCCCAGGCGAAGACCGAACGAGAGCTTCGCGACGAGCTGGGTCGTGTTCTGGTGGGTCGAATCCTGGCGGGCGAAAAGCTGGGCGTCGATCCTTTTGCGACGCTGCCGCCGGCACCGCGCAGGTATTGGGAGATGTTTTTCTCGGCGCAATCCCAGCCCAAGACGATCCTGCCGTTCCTTGCGGACTCTCTCGCTCGCTCCCTGCCGGAAGTCGAGTTGAGGGCATGCTAGAAATCCCGACCGGGGAGCGAACCGCTTGGGAAAACACCCCTGGTCGCTAACGCTCCGGCAGCTGATTGAGAAAATCGAACGAGAACTGGGCGGTTTGCGAACGCCTCTCTTCGGTGTTGGCCCGCGCGGTCGGTTCGATGTCACGTTCGTGTCGCTCTCTCCAGAGACGTTTGCCACGGTCGTCGGCATCGGCTTAGATGATGAGCTGACTCCCTCGGTTATTCGAAGCCTGTGCGTTCAGCTGGGTATACCCCCTGATCTCTTCGGTCTAGAGCCGGAAGAGCCCTATTTCCCCGACATCAACTGAGGATTGAATTCCATGTCCAATACCACCGACCAGCTGGCGATCAATACCATCCGCTTCCTCTCCGTCGACATGGTCGAGAAGGCCGACTCCGGCCATCCGGGGACGCCCATGGCGCTTGCTCCGCTCGCGTATTGGATCTGGACCCGCCATCTGCGCCACTCGCCCGACGAGCCGACCTGGCCGAACCGCGACCGGTTCGTGCTCTCCTGTGGTCACGCTTCGGCACTGATCTACTCGCTGCTTCATCTCGCCGGCTACGATCTTCCGATCTCGGAATTGGAGCGCTTCCGCCAGCTCGGCTCGAAGACTCCGGGACATCCCGAATACGGCCACACGCAGGGGCTGGAGACGACCACCGGCCCGCTCGGGCAGGGGATCTCGAACGCGGTGGGCATGGCGATGGCCGAGGAACTTTCCGCGAACGAATTCAACCGCGACGGCTTTCCGGTGATCGATTTTCGCACCTGGGTGATCGCTTCCGACGGTGACATGAGCGAAGGGGTGGCGTCCGAGGCGAGCTCTCTCGGCGGCCATCAAGGGCTCGGCAAGCTGGTGGTCTTCTGGGACGACAACAAGATCTCGATCGACGGCCCGACCTCGCTGTCGTTTACCGAAGACGTGGTCGCCCGCTATGCCGCCTATGGCTGGCACACCCAACGGGTGGCGGACGGCAACGACCTCGAAGCGATCGAGACGGCGATCGAAGGAGCGCTCGCCGAGACCGCGCGGCCGTCGTTCATCGCGGTCCGGACGGTGATCGGCTACGGCGCCCCCCACAAGGCCGGCAGCCACGACGCCCACGGGTCGCCCCTCGGAGTGGAAGAGACGAAAGGCGCCAAGCGCGCGCTCGGCTGGCCCGAGGACGCGAAGTTCCTGGTGCCGGACGAGGCCCGCGAGCCGTTCGCCGCCGCGCGCGAAAACGGCAAGAAGCTGGCGGCCGAGTGGCGCGAGCTGTTTGGCAACTACGCCGCGGCCCACCCGGAGACGGCGAAGGATTTCTCCGACCGCCTCGCCGGAAACCTCCCCGCCGGCTGGGAAGAGGCACTGCCCAAGTTCGCGACGACCGACGCGCCGATCGCCACCCGCACGGCCTCGGGCAAGGTGCTCGCGGCGATCGCCCCAAAGCTTCCGCAACTGATCGGCGGCTCGGCGGATCTCACGCCTTCGAACAACACCCAAGTAAAAGGATGGAGCGACTTCGAGGCGGGGAACCGCTCCGGCCGCTACCTCCGGTTCGGCGTCCGCGAGCACGGCATGGGCGCGATCCTGAACGGCATCACGCTGTCGAAGCAGTGGATTCCCTACGCGGGCACGTTCCTGATCTTTTCGGAATACATGCGCCCGCCGATCCGCCTCGCCTCGCTGATGGGGATCGGCCCGATCTTCGTCTACACCCACGATTCGATCTTCCTGGGCGAAGACGGCCCGACCCATCAGCCGATCGAGCAGCTCGCCGCGCTCCGCGCCATCCCGGGACTCACGGTCCTGCGCCCGGCCGACGCGAACGAAACCGCCGAGGCCTGGCGTTTCGCGATCAACCACCGCTCCGGCCCGACCGCGCTCGCGCTCACGCGCCAAAACCTTCCGATCCTCGAAGGGACGGTGGCCCACGCGGCGGAAGGGGTGCCGCACGGCGGGTACGTCGTGGCCGACGCGCCGGAGGGGCAATCTCTCGCGGCGATCCTGCTCGCGACCGGTTCGGAGGTCTCCCTCTGTGTCGAAACCCACCGAGCCCTCGCGGCCGAAGGGATCGCCACCCGGGTCGTCAGCCTCCCCTCGTGGGAGCTGTTCGCCGCCCAGACGCAGGAGTACCGCGACCTTGTGATTCCGCCCGCGATCAAGAAGCGCCTGGCGGTCGAAGCCGCCAGCCCGTTCGGCTGGCACCGCTGGGTGGGAGATGGCGGCGACATTCTGGGGATTGAAGGTTTCGGCTCGTCGGCCCCCTACAAGGCTCTGGCCGAAAAGTACGGTTTCACGGTCGAGAACGTGACGGCGCGGGTGAAGAAGTTGATCGGATAGTCGTCAGGCGAGGCGGAGCGAAGGAGCCAGGCGGCGAATGCATCTATCGGTCGTAGATTTCCACCACGCGGGGGACGCTCCCGAGATCCTCTCCGCGGTCGATGGCTGGGGCTACCGGAGGTATTGGCTCGGAGAGCATCACTCCAAGTGGCAGTGCCCGAATCCCCTCCTGCTCGGCGCCCTGCTGGCGGCCACGAGCCGAGGAATCCGTCTTGGCAGCGGCGGCATCTGCCTCGATTACCACAGCCCCTATCGCGTCGCCGAGGACGCGCGGCTGATCGAGTACATGCTTCCGGGATGCTTCGACCTCGGGGTAACCCGAGGACTTCCGCTCGACGCCCCGCGCCTCGCGGCCCTACTCAACCGGAAGGAAATAGATCGCGAGGAGCTTCCCGATCACCTCGAGAGGCTCACGGAGCTTCATGGCCTGGTGACCGGGCGTCTGGCGGAAGAACATCCCTTGAAAGAAGCTCCGCTTTCCTTCGAGCCCGGTCCGCCGATGTGGGTTCTCGGCGCAAGCTCCCAGACCGCGCGCTGGGCCGCCCGGCACGGCACGGGGTTCTGCGTCTCTCTGCATCACATGCCCGACCGAGCCAAAGTTCGCGCATTGCTCGACGAGTACCGGCGCGACTTCCTCCCGAGCCCCGAATTCGAGCAGCCCGCCCTGATCGTCCTGGCGAGCGTTCTCGCCGAAGCGGCGGAACCTTCGCCCGAACGGCTCAACGCGCAAACGGCGTTGGCGGCCCGCGTGACTCCGACGCTCTCGGGATCCATGGAAACCTGCGCTCACGGTCTGGATGAGCTCGCCAAGAGCACGGGAGTCGACGAGATCATGATCTTGGACCTCCCCGGCCACCGGAAGGACGAGAGGCTCGATGTGTACCAGACGCTCGCGCGGCTGATCGGCCTCCCGCCACGGAGCGCAGAAGACTAGAGCGAGTTCTCGTTCCCCAAGCGATCGGTAGGGGAACTTTCATCGAGGCTGTAAGGCGGGCGAACTGGAGGGCGAGGAAGATCGAAGAGTCAGCCGACCCCGCTTTACGCTCCGGAGTCGTCACCTCTCCGGCGGACCCGATGCTCAGCCGGGCGATCGAACGGACCCTGGCGGCTCCCGCCTCCGAACGCCGCCGCCTGTTCACCGACCTGGTGAGCGAGATCGTGCAGTTCATGGCGGCCCACCCGGAGGAGCGGCCCTGGACCTGCACGCTTTACACCGGAACCGACGGCTCCACCCTCTTCCGTGGCGGCGTGGGGCACTCGCTCGTCATTGACCCCGAGGGTCACATCTGGCGGGCACGAAGCTATGAGGATTTCGAAACGACCTATCGTTTTGGGGACGGCACCTGCGAGATCGACCAGCTCACGCCGATCTATGCCCAGATGCGCGAGTACCTCGCTCGCTGAGCCGCCCTTTTCTGGGGTCCCGCGCACCCGTCCGTACTGCGGCGACTCGAATTCGGGACCGAGCTCCACCTCAATAGCCCTCGACCTCGGGGTCCCACCCGAAAACTTTCACCATGATCTCGCGGTCGAGCCAAAGTGCGCCAAGGCGCAGGCGCTCCTCGCGCTCTGTGAGGTTCGGTCCGTACTGCGCCCGAATCCGCGCCAGGGCCAGCTGCTGGACCGCCCGGTTGAGATCGGCGACCCGCTGAAACTCTTCGGCCGGCGTCATCCGCCGATAGCCGGCAAGAAGGATCTCCTCCACGTCCAAGGGAGTGTCGAGGGACTGGGCAACCGCGCCGCCTGTGGCCGGTGGATTTCCAGCGAGCGGTGCCCGGGGGCTTGTGCGCGTTGATCCTACTCCTCCAATGGAGTAGTCTCTTGAAGTGCCCAAGTCAGTGCCCGTGACCGTCGTCGAGACGCCCGAGTTCCTGGCCGTAGCGCGGCGGATCATGGACGACGAGGAGCGCGCCTCGCTGATTGGCTATCTCGCGCAGAACCCGCTCGCGGGCAACATGGTCCCAGGGACGGGTGGGGTGCGAAAGGTGCGCTGGGCTCTGCAGGGCCGGGGCAAGAGCGGCGGGGCTCGGGTGATCTACTTCTTTCACAACGAGACTATGCCGCTGTCCGCACTGACCGTTTATGCAAAGAAGGACCGGACGAACCTGAGCCAAGCCGAACCCAACGACCTTCGCCGGCTGACCGCGCTCTTGGTCACCAGCTACGCGAGGAGAACCAAACGATGACGACCAAGTTGGGAGAGAGCATCCGGCGCGGGCTGGAAGAAGCCATTGCCTATGCCGAGGGAACAGCCGATGCCAGAGGCTACGGCGTCCACATTCCGGAGAGCATCGACGTCAAGGCGATCCGGACGAAGATCGGCATGACGCAGGAAGAGTTTGCCGCGCGCTTTGGCTTCAGCATCAACACCCTTCGCCATTGGGAGCAAGGGCGAAGGGTACCGGAAGGGCCGACCCGCGCTTACCTGCTGGTCATCGACCGGGACCCTAGGGCCGTGCAGAAGGCGCTGCGGGCGGCGTAGGACAGGTTGCCTGTCGGTCCGATGCAACTGCCTACTTCCCTCGGTAGCGCTCTCGACATTTTTCAATGCATGACTCTTACGAGCCGCAGATAAAGGGGTGCTCGCGGCGGTATTGCGTCCGCCTCTTGGGGCGTTCCGGTTTCTCCTCGGGGGCTGGCGTAGCGCTACGCGGCCTCGACTTGTGGGTCGTTTGGGTGTACATTTTAGGTGTAATGGAGAGCGCCATGCCCAGCCCTGTCACAACCCGCAAAGAGCGCATCACCCGCGATGACCGCCTCGGCTTTCGTCTCGACGAGCAGACCAAGGAGCTGATCGAGCGGGCCGCGCAGCTCGAAAGGCGCAAGGTCAGCGACTATTGCGTGACCGCGATCACAGAGGCCGCGCGCCGGACCGTTGCCCAGCATGAGGGGCTATATCTATCCGAGCGAGACCGGGCGGCGTTTTTCGATGCGCTGATCCACCCACCCGAGCCGAACGAACGCTTGCTGCGTGGATTTGCCGAGCACAAACGCCGCGTCGGTGAATGACGGGTGGGTCTATCCAAAATTGAACTTTCGGTCGTCCCGCTGGGCGACGGCCACCGCCGCGCCGAGTTCACCTGCGGAGTCGAAAGCCTCGATAACTACCTGCACACCCAGGCCGGTCAGGACATGCGACGCCACGCCAATGCGGTCTTCGTACTGGTCGCCGAGGCGGCACCCGACACAGTCATTGGCTACTACACCCTATGTGCCACCGCACTCTTGCCGGGTGATGTTCCTGACGCCGCGAGGAAGTACATTCCGCGGTACCCCCTGGTCAGCGCCACGTTGATCGGGCGCCTTGCCGTCGCCGCCGACCGGCACGGCCAAGGGCTGGGTACAATCCTTCTGGTCAATGCTCTTCGAAGAGCGTTGGCGAGCTCGGAAACCGTGGGATCTTCAATGGTCGTGGTGGACGCCCTGGACGAGGCCGCAGCGGCCTTCTATACCGCTCACAGTTTCGTGAAGCTCCCTGATTCGCTTCGTCTCGTTTTGCCGATGCGACTCGTAGAGCGAATAATAGCCTCGACGTAACGCCTGCTCACTGGCCGCTGGAGACGCTGGCTAGCCAAGCTATCTAGCGATCCAGCGGACACATCTAATCTCTTCTGCCGGGCCGCCGCCAGGGCACGGTGGAGAGCCCCCGCGAGCTCCAACTCAATAGCCCTCGACCTCGGGGTCCCACCCGCAACGTCACCGACTTCGCAGACTGCGGAATCGCGGTTGACGCCGGCTATCGGACCTCACGGCTGCTCGATCTCCAGATCCTTGCAGATCTTGCGCGCCAAGAATTCCTTGATCTCCCGATGTCGCGGTACGGCGGACCTTGCGTTTCGAATCGTTTACGAACACCGAGTGGCCACCGCCCTCGCGCAGGAGTCGACAGCCATTGGCTTCCAGGAGGCAGAACAAGGTCGATCCGCTTCACGAACAGGCCGTGCCGCTAAGCGACGAGTCTTTCGCGGATTACGTCGGCGCCAGCCAGGTCGTCTAGCGAAAGCATGCGGTTGGCTTCCAAAGCCAACTCGACCGCTTCCCGCAGGTTCTTTCGGGCTTCTTCCAGGTTCTCACCTTGGGTATTCGCGCCGGGGAGCTCTTCCACGAAGGCGACGTAGCCGCCTTCTGGCGCCTTGAGGTAAACGGCGGTCAACTCTAGGGACATGGAACCTCCCCGCTGGCGGAGGGGATGGGATTCGAACCCATGGGACCCTTGCAGGCCCGGCGGTTTTCAAGACCGCTGCTTTCGACCGCTCAGCCACCCCTCCGGTTGGGGACTGCCTGGGGAAGCTTACTTGGGTGATTCGATCCTGGCGAGGCCCCCGAGGTAGGGGCGGAGGGCTTCGGGCAGGGTGACGGAGCCGTCCGCCTGCTGGTAGTTCTCCAAGATCGCGATCAGGGTGCGGCCGACGGCGAGGCCGGAGCCGTTCAGGGTGTGAAGGAGGCGCGGCTTGCCGCCGCCCCCTCCCCCTCCAGACACTGGGCGGTAGCGGAGGTTGGCTCTCCGGGCCTGGAAGTCCGTGCAGTTGGAGCAGGAGGAGATTTCCCGGTAGGCGTTCTGCCCCGGGAGCCAGACTTCGAGGTCGTAGGTCTTGGCGGCGGAGAAGCCCATGTCGCCGGTGGATAGGCACATGCGGCGATAGGGCAGCTCCAGCAGCTCCAGCACCCGCTCGGCGTTGGCGGTCAGCTCTTCGAGCGCGGCGAAGCTGGTCTCCGGCGTCGTTAGCTGGACCAGCTCCACCTTGTTGAACTGGTGCTGGCGGATCAGACCGCGCACGTCTTTGCCGTAGGAGCCCGCCTCGCTCCGGAAACAAGGCGTGTAGGCGGTAAGGCGGAGCGGCAGCGCCGATTCGTCCAGGATCTCGTCGCGATGGAGGTTGGTGAGCGGCACCTCCGCGGTGGGGATGAGGAAATACTCGTGCCCTTCCAGCTTGAACAGGTCCTGCTCGAACTTCGGCAGCTGGCCGGTGCCGACCAGGGCGGCCCGGTTGACCATGAACGGCGGCAGGTACTCCGTATAGCCGTGCTGCCCCGTGTGCAGATCGAGCATGAAATTGATCAGCGCCCGTTCCAGCCGCGCGCCCGCGCCCTTGTAGACCGTGAATCGCGCACCGGTCAGCTTGGCGCCCCGCTCGAAATCCAGAATGCCGAGGGCGGGGCCGAGATCCCAATGCGCCTGCGACTCGAAATCGAACGTTCGCGGCGTCCCCACCGTCTTTTCGATCCGGTTCGCCGACTCGTCGTGGCCGCGGGGGACGCTCTCGTCCGGCGGATTCGGGATCGACAGCTCCAGCCGTTCGAGCTGCGGGTCGATCTCGCCGAGCCGGGCCTCTAGGCTTTCGGTCTCCGCCTTCATCCGGCCGACCTCGGCCATCGCGGCGGAGGCATCGCCGCCCGCCTGCTTGACCTTGCCGATCTCGCGGCTCGCCTCGTTCCGGCGGCGCTTCATCTCTTCCACTTCGACCAGCGCGGCGCGCCGTTCGGTGTCCAGCCGAGCCCATTCGTCCAGCAAGCCGAGATCCGCCCGCCGGTCGGTGAGGGCCTGGCGGATACGTTCCGGCTGTTCGCGTAAAAGTTCTCTCGAAAGCATGGGTCCGAGTGTAGCGGGCGGGGGGAGGGGGGCGTCAAATGACGCTCGGGCGACCCGCGACGTAAACTCGACAAGAATTTGCGGGGAAAGGGGTTTCAGGTAGGAACCCATGAAGCCGGCAGCGGCTTTTCCCGGGACCGCCGAGCACCAGCTCGGCCGCTGCGGCGACCTCGGCTTCGAATGCCGAGCTGGTGCTCGGCGGTCCCGGGGAAAAACAAACTTCCCATGCTGCTAGAAAAATCCACGGCGCACCTTCGCCTTCCGCCCCTCGCCCCGAAGGCCACCCCGGCCTCCGTGCGCCTTTCGTGGCTCGGCGATGCGGTGCGGGTCGCGGTGGTGCTTGCGGCATATGCGGCGATCTCCGCGTTCGGCGGTTTCGAGCTCGACCGACTGGCGGCGGGAGAGTCGCTCTACCTTTCGCGGATCGTCTTTGCCGTGCTCGCCGCGGTGGCGTTCTTGGCGCCCGCTCCGGCGCGGGAGCTGGGATTTGGCGCGGTGCTAGCCACTACTGCGGTCTGGGCGTTGCCGCGCGGTCCCTTGCGCGGCTCGACGGTCGTGGCCGTTCTGGTCGTGGCCCTCGGGTTGGCCGCGTGGCGCCGGGTGATGGCCGAGCCGTGGCGCTTGGCTCCGGGGGCCGCGGTGGCGTTGGCTTTCGGACTCCAGGCTCTATTACGGGGACGGCTGTTGTTCGGCGCCTCGCTGTTCGATCCCAAAGAGCTGTTCGCGCTGCTCGCCCTGCCGATCGCCGCCGGATACGCCGCCTCATGGCTCTCGTGGTCGCGCGGCGCGGAGCCCGCGGCTCTCACTCTCGCGGCGGTTGCTCTCCTCGCACCCGGATGGAACGTGGCGGCGACTTTGGCGCTCGTCGTTCTCGCCCTTGGGGATCTTTCAGCCGACCCGGAGCGGCCGAAGCTCCTGCGCGGCGCGGCCGGGATTGCGATGTTCCTGCCATTCCTTTGGGAGCCGCGGGCGGCGGGGGTTGCGGTGATCGCGGCGTTGATGGTCTCCACCCTCTCCTCGACGGCTCTCGCCCGGCCGGCCGTGCTCTGGGGGGCCGCGGCTTTGGCCCTTGCGGGGACCCTGCCTTCGGTGCGTCCTCCCGCCGAAGCTTTCGCTCTACTCGCAATGTTCGGCTTGATCGTCCCCGCGTTTCTCATTCCGGTGCGCAGGCGCTCCGATTTCGAACGATTGTTCGCGTTCCTGGCCTTGGCCGTAGCCGCCGTGTTCGCCGTGCCCGGTCCGGCAGCGCTTGCGGCGCCGATCGCCCTGGTTCTTCTCACGGCGCCGCTGCGAGGTGGAGCGAATGCCGTTCACCGAGCGTGGATCACGATTCTTGGCGTTCTCGCGGCCCTGCTTGCGGCTTACCCTTGGCTGCGGGCCGAGCCGCTTTCCGACGCTCTCGCGCTCCTCGGACCGGTTCCCTCGTGGCCGATGGCCCTCGGCGCCGTGGTGCTCGGTAGCGGCATCGCGGCAATCTTCGCTCCGCAGGCCCGGCGCGCAGCGCTGCTGGTGGCCGGTTTGGCGGGGTTGGGGATCGTGCTGGGACTGCCGCCAGAGGGGCGGGCGCTACTCTCCGGCGAAACCGCGCTCACCGCCGCCGCGCCCCGATTCGAGGCGACACTCGATAGTCCCCACGATAGTCCTCAAGGTAGGCCCCCCGCGATCCGCGGCATCGCGCTCGACAGCCATTTGGAGAATTCCGCGGCGCTCGCTCCGGGGACAGTGGTCGCCAACGTCCGGCTGCTCGATGCCTCGGGGCGAGAGATGGGGAGAGGCTTCCCTCTTCGCCTCGGCACCGAGACCGGGGAATGGGCGGTCGAGCGGCCGGACCTTAGGACGCTGCACCTCGGCGCGCCCGCGCCTTGGCTCTCCTTTGTGGCCGGGGATTTCTTCGGTCGGCGCTATCGCGCGTTGTTTCGGGTCGAGTCGCCCGGCCAACCGACGCGGATTGCGATCGAGCGCGCGGCGGGGCTGCCGCCGGAGGTCACGATCGCGCTCCACCAGGTCGAAGTCCGCGGCGGGTCGCGGTAATCTTCGCCCTCGGAGGACCTCCACGCGATGCTCGGCAGGCTGTTCGGCAAAAAGGAAGACCCGGCGAGCCCACTCTCCCGCCAGGGGCTGCTCAAGAGCGATCTCTGGCTCGACCAGCCGGACGCATTGGCGCAGATCGCCGAGCGGGAGCGGCGGGGCGAGATCTCGGGGGCACAGGCCGAGAAGCTGCGCCATTTCGCCGAGCGCGGCTATCTAACGTTCGAGGTCGACCTGCCAGACACCGCTGCTTGGACTCTGGAGGCGGACGTCGACCGCCTCTGGCGCGAAAAGCCCTGGGACGTTGCGTTTGCCTACCAGAGCAGCCTGAAGCTCTTCCCGCTCGCCGACGAGGCGCGCGATCGGCGCCCATCGGTGCGGATCGCCGATCTGCATTCGGCGAGCGCCACCGCCGCCGCCCTGTATCTCCACGTCCAAATCCACGCCTGGGTCGATTTGATCTTCGGCCGGCCGGGGGTGGCCACTCAGTCGCTCCATTTCGAGTATGGCAGCCAGCAGGCGCTCCATCGCGATCCGATCCACGTGCATACGTCGCCGCCCAGCCATCTGCTCGCGGCGTGGATCGCGCTCGAAGACATCGGTCCGGACTGCGGTCCGCTCACCTACGTGCCGGGCTCGCACCGGCTGCCCTATTACGAGTTCGAGCCGGGCGACCATCGCTTCGATCACGGCCGCCACGGGCCGGAGCGGCTGCAGCAGGCGCTCGCCCACGATCTCGAACAGGCGGAGAAGAAAAACCTGAAGCCCGAGCCTTTCCTGTGCAAGCGGGGAGGCGTTCTGCTCTGGCACCACTCGCTGCTCCACGGCGGCTCGACGCCCGGCGATACGGCGCTCACCCGCAAGAGCTTCGTGATCCATTTCTCCACGCTGGGCAACTACCGAAGAGCGCGCCAGACCGTGCTGGTGCCGGGGCCGGATGGCGAGCCGAAGAGCCGTTCTTTCGGTACAGATAAGATCTTGACCTCGGCAGGTACTCCGGAGACGAGCACCGCCCGCGGGTTCGACAACCCGCTCTCGGGGCAGGCGCCCAAGCAGGAGCTCGCCTGATCCCCCTCGGCCGTGCCCTAGGGCGGCGCGCTTCGAGATCCGACGAATACCGCCGCGAGCCCGCCGACATCGTCGAGGTTCGCGAGCGGGATCTCCTCGAAGCGAAAGTCGGAAGCGGCAAGGAGCGACGGCGCGGGGTCGGAAAAATCGGGATGCACTCCTTCCGGCGGCAGGCAGCGGAACAGGCGGAGATGCGGAAAGTGGCAGGAGAGGGCCTCCACCCAATCCCAGAGGAATCGGGCAGTCGGGTTCCCGAGAGCCCGGTGCTTCGCGAGCGTCTGGCCGTCCAGGATCGGCGGCACCGAAGCGATCAAAAGGCCATCCCCGATCTCCGAGTCGGGCAAGTCGAAAGCCAGGTGCGCCGCCGCCGCGGAAAGAGCGCCTTCCGGATCGACGAGATGGGTCAGCACATTGCCCAATACGATTCGATCGAACGTGCCGAGCTGCGCCGGAAGGCGTTCGGCCGCCGCTTGGTGAAACGTCAGACTTGGAGAGCGAAAGCGGCGCTTCGCGTAGCGGATCGAACGCGCTTCCGGGTCGATCCCCACCGCCCGCCGGGCGCCCGCTTCGACCAGGTCAGCGGTGCCGTATCCCGTGCCGCAGCCGAGGTCCAGCACCTCGCGATCCGCGGCGAATCGGGCCGCGAACGCGTAGAAAGATCGATGCGCCTGGAACAGGTCATTCGGCACCTCGGGGGAGACGACCGGCCCGCGCGCCGGCAGGCCGGAAACCAGGCGTGCGAGGGCGTTTTTGAGTCGCTGGGAGTTGAGGCTCACAGTGAAGGACGATACCGCAGGTGGGGGCGCGAGCCCAGGGAACAGCCGTGAAACAGCTCTACTCCACGCTCGCCAGCCTGGTCGTCTCCTGGGCTCTCTGGCGCTTCGTCCCGCTCGCGGCGGACGATCCCCTGCGCGGCACGATCGTCCTCCTTCCCGCCCTGGTTGCCGGGTTCATCCTGCTCGAACGGGGTGCTGCGAAGCTCGGCGCGCGGCGGATTCCACCCGCAGCAGCGCTGGCCGAAGGGATCGCTCTCGCTCTGCTCGCGCTGCTCTCGATCGGCCGCGGGCATCTCGGGATCTCAGGGGCCGAGCCGGTGCTTGCGGCGGGGTTCGCGCTGGTCCTCGCCCACCGCCTGGCGCGGCAGACGCTCGCACTCCGGCCGCTCTTGGGTACCGCCGAATCGATAGGGGGGGCGGCTTCCTCCGGGGCCGGGGTTCCCGAAGTGCCCGCCTGGCCGTTCTTCGCACTGCCGCTGCTCGCCTATCTCGCGATCCTCCCCTGGACCACGCAGCAACGGCCGCCGGACGGCGATGAGCCCTACTACCTGCTGATCACCCACAGCCTCGCCTACGACTTCGATGCCGATCTGACCGACGACTACAAGCAGGAGGAGTGGCGTCACTTCATGCAGCGGCCGATCGCGCCGCAACCGGGCGATCCGGTCGGCAAGAAAGGCGAGCTTTACTCGCGCCACAACGAGATGTTGCCGCTGCTGCTCGCTCCCAGCTATAGGATCGCGGGGCTTCCCGGTGCGCTCGCCACGATGGCTGCGATGGCCGCGGCGCTCGCCTGGATGACCCTCCGCCTCGCCCGGCGGTATCCGGGGATCGGTTCTTCGGGAGCGTTGCTGGCCTACGCACTCACGGCGTTTTCGCCGCCGCTTTTGCTCTATTCCGCCCAGGTCTGGGTGGAGGTTCCCGCGGCGCTCCTTGCGGCGATTGCGATCGACCGCATTCGCGCGCCGTTTTCCGGAACTTGGGACTGGCGGCGCTGGCTCTCGATAGGCTTGCCGATCCTCGTGCTGCCGCTGCTCAAGATCCGGTTCATCCTGCTCGCCGGGCCGCTGTTCGTGCTCACCTGGTGGTACGGCGGTCGGCCGAAGAAGCCGTTGCTCGTGCTTGCGACTCTGCTCGGCCTGGTCGCGGCGGGGATCGTGCTCCACAACCAGATCCTTTACGGCAACCCGCTCAAGATCCACACCTGGCACGAGGTCGAGCCGACCTCCTACGGGTTCGTCGATTACGCGAAGGGGTTTCTCGGGATCTTCTGGGACGCGGGCTTCGGGCTGCTCGGCGCGGCGCCGACCTGGCTGCTCCCCCTCCTGGCCCTCGGCGCCTTAATGCTCCGCCGTCATCCGCTGCCGTTCGATCTCGCGGTGTTTGCCCTGCCGTATCTCGCGGTCGTCGCTCCCCGTTCCGAGTGGTACGGCGGCTGGTCCCCGCCGTTTCGCTACGCCCTGATCATGCTGCCGTTCCTGGCGCTCGCTGTGGCCCCCTACGCCGAACGGCGCCGCCGACTGGGGGTGCGGGCCTTGATCGGAGGCTTGGGCCTGTTGACGCTCGCCCTAGCGCTGCTCTGGATCGCGGTGCCGGGGTGGACCTACAACTTCGCGGACGGCCGCACCTATCTGCTCGATCATCTCGCGTCGCGCCTTGGCCTCGATCTGGCGCGGCTCTTTCCCAGCTCGATCCGGCTGCGCCTGGCGACGTGGATCTTCCCCGCCGCGATACTGCTCGGCGGGGTGCTCCTTCTGCTCATGAGGTTTCCGGAAGCTCTAAGGCGAGGGGCGGGACGAAGGATGGCCGCCGGGCTCGCCGGGCTGCTCGGCATCGCGGCCGGGCTCGGTCTGCTCGCCGCGCTTCCCTCGGCCGCGTTCCGTCTGCCGACCCGGGTGGTCGAGTTCGAGGACGAGCAGGTGGTGAAGAAGGGCGGCCATCCCGACCCCGAACGCTGGGTGGTCGACCGCACCCGCTTCCGGGGCACCTGGGTGCTGCGCGAAGGGGAGCGGATGGAGGCGCCGGTATCACCGGGGGGGCATAGGCTTCGGCTGGTGCTCCACGGCTATTTCGTCCGCCACCACCCGGGGGACCTGATCGTCCAGGTCCAGGCGGCTGAGCTGCCGCTCGCCACACTCCGCTTCCATTCCGAGCGGATCTGGGAGGTACGCACCCTCGGACCCTTCGATTGGCCGGCGGGGGCGCCGCTCTCGATCTCGCTGCCGCCTCCCGCGAGCCAGATTCCGCCCGGCGGAATGGCGAACGGCATGCTATTCGACCGGGCCGAGCTGGTCTGGGAATGAGCCCCGCCTCGCCGGCCCTCTCGCCGAATCGAAGGGTGGCGGCGGTGATCCCGACGCTGGGCAAGAGTCCTCACCTCGAAGCCTGCCTCCGGGCCTTGAGGGCGCAGGGCGAGCCGGTCGAGATCCTCGTCGTCGATCAAGGGGAGCGGTCGGTCGATCTGGCGGCGGGCCTTGCCGATCAGATCCTCCGGCCCGGTCGGAATCTAGGCTTCACCGCGGGAACCAACCTCGGAATCGCGGCGACCGGAGCGTTGTATCTCGCGACCGTGAACGATGACGCAATCGTTCAGCCCGGGTGGCTTGCGGCGCTGCTCGAAGCGATGGAAGCCAATCCCCAGCTCGCCGCCGCGCAAGGGGCGAATCTAAGGCTCGATCAGCCGGAGATTCTCGATGGCCTGGGAATCGCCTGGAATCGACGTTGGCAGGCCGTGCAGCTCGGCGCGGGGGAGCGGGCGCCCGATCGAAGCGAGCCGCCGCGTTCGATCTGGGGCGTCTCGGCGACCGCCGCGCTCTACCGCCGAAGCGCGCTCGAAGTCGTGCAGCTCGGCCCGGACGAGTTTTTCGACTCGAACCTCGGGTCGTATTACGAAGACGTCGATCTCGCCTCCCGGTTGGCGGCGAAGGGTTTCGGAGCGCTCGCCGTCCCCGCGGCCCAGGCGCTCCACGCAGGTTCGACGACGGGAGGAGCCGCGCGCTGGCGCCTGGTCTACGGGAATCGCCATCTGGCGCTCGCCCGCTCGTTGGGGCGCGGCTACTGGTGGCGACTGCCGGTGCTCCTGGGGCGGGATCTCCGCGATCTGGTGCGCGCGGGAGTGGATGGCGACCCGGCTCGTGCGCTGGGCATCCTCGCGGGATGGGGGCGGGCGGCGCGGCTGCTGCCACGGTTTGCCCGGTGGGATTGAGCTGAGCGCAGAGTTCCTCCCCCCGGGGAGGGCGGCGGTTGGGTCCGGGGGGAGGTCAGGAGGGGGGCGTCGATGCGTTCGAGCCGAGCCGAAAAGACCGCTTGGGGCTGTCCAACCCGATAGTCTCTTCCTTACGGTTGACCGATGTTGCCGCTCTCTCCGGTTCCGCAATCTCCTGGGCGCCCATTCGGGAAGCTCCTCGGCATCGCGTGCCTGACGGGGGTTCTACTTGTCGTCATCGGCCTCGCTGGGGTGTTTCTCCGCGCCGCCTCTCCCCCGCGTGGGGTCGAGCCTCGACTGTCGGCCGATCAGGCTTCGACTCCCTGTACGGCCGGTGACCCCCAGCTGCTGGTCCCGCGCGCGAACTGTCCCGGCTGGAGCGATCCCGCTCCCCTGGCTCCGCGGTCGGCGGAGGTGCTGGTCCGCGGAGGGTCAGAGCCTCAAGCCTCACTCCTGGAGTCCGAAGAGCCAGTCACCGAGGAGGCGATCCGCGCGGCGCTACGCTCTCTTCACGGTAGGCGCGGGGAGGCGGCTCGGGGGGTGCGAACCTTGGTGCAGGCGGCAGCCAGATCGCCGAACAGCGCCAAGCGTCTGTCGGACGCGGCGGCGGCGCTCTTCGTTCGCGCCCAGATCGAGCAGAACCCCCTGCCGCTGCTGACCGCTTACGGATTTGCCGAGCGGGCGACCGCGGCCGATCCGACCTTTCCGCGCGCCCGATTCAATCGCGCGCTGATCGAGGAGACGCTCGGCCTTTACGCGCAAGGCAGGGCAAGCTGGACCCGGTATCTCGCTCTCGACCCGAGCTCCACCTGGGCGGGCGAAGCGCGAAGCCACTTCGCTGCGCTACGGCCGGAAGAGGGCGAGGAAGTCCTCTGGCCGGAGAGACGCAGGGCGCTCGAAACGGCGGTCGGTCAGGCCGACGCCGCGACCGTGCAGGCGATCGTCGACCGATTCCGCCAGAAGACCCGTGAGCATCTGCTCGAGACGGTCCTCCCCGTCTGGGGACGGGCGGTTCAGGACGGGAAACCGAGCGAGGCAAAGCGGCTCCTCCGGATCGCCCAGGTTGCCGGCGCGGTCCTGGCGAAGGTTTCGGGGGACATCACCGTGGCTGATGCGGTGGCGGACATCGAAGCGTCCGGAGCCTCGGTGTCATCCCTCGCTCGCGCGTTCGTGGCCTATGGCGAGGCCTCCCAGCGGGTTAACTCTCGCGATTTTGTCGGAGCCGAGGCAATCCTTAGACGCCCCGGCGATCTCGCGGGCGCGAGATCAAGCGTCGCCCTCGAAACCGATTTTCTCCGTCAGCGGATCGCCTATCAGCTCGATCGCTTCGATGAGCAGCGGGCGATCGGTCGAAGTCTTCTGGCGGCGACCGAGAACGGCCGCCGACCGGCGCTCCGCGGCCGGGTCTTGTGGAGCCTCGCGACGACCGAGTTGCTTCAGGGCCATCCCGCGGAAGGGATCGCCGGCTATCGCGCTGCCGAACAGGAATTCGCGCGGAGTGGCCTGCGTCAGAATCTCGCCTCGGTCCGCGGGCTTCTCGCCGGGGCGCTTTCGGAGGTCGGCGACAACGCGGCCGCCTGGGAGTTGCGCCTCCGGTCGCTCCGAGATCTCGCGGCACTCGGCGAGCCCTCGCGGCTGCGCCTCGCGGCTAGCTCAGCAGCCTTTGCCGCAGAGGAAGCCGGGGAGCCGGCGGCAGCTCGTGCCTTCGTTGACGAGGCCCTGGCGGCGGCCCGTGTGGAGGGCAAGCCGATGCCGATCGCCCGGGTACTCCTCCATCGAGCCGAGCTCGCCGAACGGACGGGAACGTTGGACGACGGTTTCCGCACCCTCGCGGAAGCTCGCCGCTGGGGAGCGCAAATCGCCTCCGAGAGCGATCGCCGGGGGCTCGAGCTCGATCTCTTCTTCACCGAAGGCCGGCTGCTCGAAACCCGCAACCCGCGAGCAGCGGTCGCACGTCTCTCGGAGACCCTGGATCGATTCGATATTGCCGACTATCGCGGTCTCCGCCCGTGGGCTCTCCGCAGCCGGGCGCAGGCATCGCTCGCCGCCGGGGACGATGTCGGGGCGGAGAGAGATCTGGGTGAAGCGGTCGACCTGCTCGAACGGGCTCAATCTTCGGTGCCCGACAGCACCCAGGCGATCGGCTTTCTCGATCAGGTGCGAGCGGTCTATGAACAGATGATCGCCCTCCAGATCGATTTGCGGCACCGGCCCGACCGAGCCCTCGAATTCGCCGAACGAGGCCGGGCCCGGCGGTTGCGCGAGCAGCTCCAGAGCGCTTCAAATTCTCTCCCTGCCATCGGCCTTCCGATTCATGAGAATGACGAGAGGAGCCTTCGCGCCGCCCTCGCGCCGGGTCTCGTCGCGCTGGTCTATCAGGATCTCCCGGACCGCTTGTTGATCTGGAAAATCACTCGGGAGGATGTGGACCTGATCCAGGTCCCGATCGCGCGGGCCGATTTGGAGGCGAAGGTCCAACAAGCCAAGCAGGCGTCGAAACGAAGCGCCCCGGAAGCGAAAGACCTTCTTGCTGGCCTCTACGATCTGCTCCTGCGGCCGGTCGGCTTCCCCAAAGAAGCCGACCTCGATCTCTTGATCATTCCCTCCGGGCCGCTCTGGGGAGTCCCGTTCGCTGGACTCTGGGATCGGAAGTCCGAGCGTTATCTGGTCGAGCGCGCCACGCTCCGCTTGGCGCCCAGTCTTGGCGTCTACAAGACCTTGGCGAAGAGGGGAACGTCAAACCTCCCTGACCGAGTGCTGGTTGTTGCCGATCCAGCGTCTGATTCAGGCGTATTTGCACTTCGCAGGCTCCCAGGAACTCGTGTCGAGGCTCGCGCAATCGCAAATGCCTTCCCGAAAGCCGACCTTCTCGAAGGCGCCGCCGCTTCACCTGTCAAGGTTCTTGCCAGGCTTCCGAACGTCTCCATCCTCCACTTCGCCGTCCACGCGGTCGCCGACTCCCGCCAGCCCTTCCTCTCGTACCTGGTGCTGGCTCCATCGGAAGGAGGTGTGGATTCCGGCGCGCTTTATGCCAAAGATCTCTTCGGACCGCCGCTGCCCAGCTTGCGTCTTGCAGTACTATCCGCGTGCAATACCCTAGGAACACACGCATCGGCGAGCGAGGGCGTCTTGGGCCTCACCTGGCCTTTCCTCGCGCGCGGCGCTCGCAACGTTATTGCGAGCCTCTGGGAGACCGGGGACATCAACTCGGCGAAGCTCTTCACGGACTTCTATGCCGAGCTTTCGCGGGGAACAGAGCCCGCAAAGGCGTTACGCGCGGCGCAAAGCACGGCGATTCAAGCGAGGATGAAGGTCGAGGGGTGGAGTGCTTTTGCAGTCGTTGGGCCTTAAGCGACAGGAGAGGTTACGTGCTGACCGTCAAAGTGATCGTTTTCGGGCTAATCGCCATCGTTCCTCATTTTGACACACACACGGTAACGCTCTTGTTCGTCGATAGTCTAAAGATTCCGGGTAAAGACAATCCAGCTCACATACCTTTTATTGGAACTTGGGGTGGTGTGAACTGCTCCGGCGATTGCGGCTTTCCTCTAAAGGATGGAGATCTGGATGCTTCCTCTGATATCGGCAAGAAAACAGTAGAGCTGCTAAATAAAGGCACGATTGACTGGCCCAAAGATTTGCCCAGTGATCTGAACTGGATTCCCGTTGGCCGAGTGACCCGGATGCTGAATCTTGAGTCTCAGCCTCGCGTCGCTCAATTATTAGGCAACGACTTTGCGCCCAAGGCACTTCCGGAAGTTCAACAGCAGGTTGCCTCGTGGCGCTGGATTCTCTCCATGCAGACACTTACATCGGGAAAGGGACAGATCGACGGCAAGTGTATTCGAGCACCTGAAAAATGCCCAATATCTGCTTCGTTGGAAATACCCTTTGACAAGCTTGGATCCTGTCACCTGCTCTCCTTGGGAGATGATAAGGTTGTGTCTTACACGATCAAAAAAGGCAGCGGCACTTTCGAGCAAGCGATCTCTGATGGAGCACTGCTCGAATTCTCGGTCCCCGGAAATTCATTCGAGATTGAGACAGGCTGTCTTGACAGTCACAAGTGTTATCACAAGAAAGCGACGCTGACCCCGTCCAACAAACTGCAGGGGTTTTTTCTTTTAGTGGGTAACATGCCTTACCCGAAGAGTGACGGGCATCTTCACTACTTCGCTTCTTTAGAATCGACCAGCCCGCCAAATCCTGTTGCCGTTCCGGAAATAACCAAAAATACCCAAAAGCTGGATGTGTTCTCTGAAGAGTGCCAAGTTTGGGAGGACTCCGTCCGTTCCGTGGACGGACCCAGGCCCAGCTTTCTTGATTTCGTGGCGTTCGAAAACAAGCCGGAGTGCGGGCCCGTGATTTTTCGGAACTGATCAGCGCACCGCGCCCGGAATCAGCCGAGGCCTTTAGCCAACACCGTCCCGCACAGCCACCGCCCAATCTCCCGAGCCGCCGCCTGGTGCCCGCGGGCGTTCCAGTGTCCCTCGCCCGGAGCGGTGTTCGGAAAGCCATGCAGGTAGACCTTCTCGCGCTCCGCAATCTCGCGAAGCGGCGGGGTGAGCGCCAGGAAATCGATGCCGTCCCGCGCGCTCGCTTCGGCCAGGCGACGCTCCGGATAATCCAGGTCCGCCACGCCCAGCGCCTTGGCAAATGCCTGCCGCTTTGCCGCATCGGGATCGACCTGGATCGGCGTGGTGAGCGAGACCAGGGCGAAGCGGGCGCCCTTCGCTTCCGTCTCCCGCTTCATCGTGGCGAGCAGCGCTTCGGTGACCGTCCAAGCCTTCCGCCAGTCGTCCTTCGCCGGTGGGGCGTAGACGGCGTTGTCGAGGCCCAGCTCTTGGAGCGCCTCGCCTTTTTCCACCTTTCGGGCTTTCCGGGCTCCGAGCCAGCCGTCGAGGCGGCTTTTGGCGGCTTTCGCCCCTTGGAGCAGGCGCGAGCGGTTGACCAGGCTATAGAACGCGCGGGCGGGCCAGCTGCGGCGGAATTTGTAGCTCGCGTGGTCACGGAACGAGGCGTCGAGGACCAAGCGGCCCTGGGCGTTCAGCTCGAAGTAGGGCCGAAGCTCCTCCTGGTCGAGCGTCTTCTCATTGTTCCGGACGTCGTTGCCGGCGTAGAACGCGAGCAGCACCAAATCCGGTTGGAACGGGGCGACCTGGGTGCGTAACGCGAGCAGCTCCTGCGCGGTGCCGTAGCCGGAGACGCCGAAATTCAGGCTTTCGATCTTCGTGTCGTGCGCCGAGGCGATCGCCGGGCAGGCCGCCAGCTCCTTTTCGAGAAGCTTCGCGAAGGTCTGCTCCTCGGGCACCTGGAGCGCTTCGACGCAGGAGTCGCCGAGCACTGCGATGCGGAACGTTCCCGGGGGCTTTTGCTCCGCCACATCCGGGCCGCGCATTCCGGCGGAGTTGATCCGGATCTCCGCCCGCCCTTCTTTGGTCCAGAGGCCGGTGGTGCCGGGGATCAGCACCCAGCCGCGCTCGGGGTCGGGACCGTAGAAATTCGGGTTCGAGACCCCGGCGATGCGAAACGCCACCTCGCCGATCCCGAGCGCGAGCGCGCTCGAAATCAGCAAGGCGAGGAGTTTGGCGCGGCGGGGCTTCACGCCGCGTACGCCCTAGAACAGGGTGTAGATGAATGGCGCGGTCGCCTGGCTGGTCACCACCAGGAGAATCACCAAGCCGAGGATCAGCACGAAGGGCACGATCCAATAGACCTTGTTCTGCTTGGCGAACTGCCAGATCTCACCGAACAGTTTGCCGACGTATCCTGCCTTGCCCATTGTCTTCTCCTCTCGGCCCCATCCTAGCCCGACTAATCGAGCTGGAACTCCTGCTTCCAATCGCCCGCCTCGGCGAACTTCGGCTGGGCGGTCTTGGCGAGCAGGAACGGCCCGAGCACCAGATAGTCCATCTCGGTGCGCATGAAACAGCGGTAAGCGTCTTCAGGGGTGCATACGATCGGCTCGCCGCGAACGTTGAAACTGGTGTTGACGACCACCCCGTAGCCGGTCAGTTTCTCGAATTCCGAGATCAGCGCGTGGTAGTGAGGATTCGTCTCCGCATTCACCGACTGGATGCGCGCCGAATCGTCCACGTGAGTGACCGCCGGAATGTCCGAACGAATCTCGTTCACCCATTCGAGCAGGTTGTCGCTGCGCTCTGGGGCACCCGCCGGTTTGGGAATGCGCCGGTCGGCCCGCACGGGGGCGACCAGCAGCATGTAGGGCGACGGCCGATCGAGCTCGAAATAATCGCCGACTCGCTCTTCGAGCACGCTCGGGGCGAACGGCCGGAAACTCTCCCGGTATTTGATCTTCAGGTTCATCAGCGACTGCATCTTGGTCGAGCGGGCATCGCCGATGATCGAGCGGGCGCCGAGGGCGCGGGGTCCGAACTCCATCCGCCCTTGTAGAAGGCCGACGACGTTTTCTCCTGCAAGCACCTGGGCCACCCGCGGCGCCCAGTCGGCATCCGACAGCTCCTCGTGCGGCAGGTTGTTTTCAACCAGATATTCGCGAATCTGCTCGCGCGAGAACTCCGGGCCGAGCAACGCGGCCTTCATGCCATCGCGACCCGGGGGGCGTGCGGGCCGCGGCAGACCCATCGCGTTGTGGTAGACCGCGAGGGCGGCACCCAGGGCGCCGCCCGCGTCGCCCGCCGCGGGCTGAATCCACAGATCGTCGAAGATCCCGGCGCGCAGCAGCACGCCGTTTGCGACGCAATTGAGCGCCACGCCTCCGGCGAGACAGAGGTTCTTCTTGCCCGTCAGCTCGCGGGTGTGGCGCGCGAGCTTCAGCACCACCTCCTCGGTCACCTCTTGGATCGATCGCGCAAGGTCCATCTCGCGCCGCGTGATTCGCGATTCCGGGCTGCGCGCCGGACCGCCGAACAGGTTCGCGAACCGGTCGTTGGTCATGGCGAGCCCGTCGAGGTAGCCGAAGTAGTCCATGTTCAGGCGGAACGAGCCGTCCTCGCGCAGGTCGATCAGCTCGCGCTTGATCAGGTCTGCGTATTTCGGCGCGCCGTAGGGGGCGAGCCCCATCAGCTTGTACTCGCCGGAGTTCACCTTGAAGCCGGTGAAGTAGGTGAACGCCGAATAGAGCAGGCCGATCGAGTGCGGAAAGCGGATTTCGCGGATCAGCCGCAGCTTTTCGCCCTCGCCCACGCCGATCGTGGTGGTCGCCCATTCGCCGACTCCATCGAGCGTCAGCACGGCCGCCTCCGAGAAGGGGGAGGGATAGTAGGCGCTCGCGGCGTGCGACTCGTGATGCTGGGCAAAGCGGATCGGCACTTCGCCTTGGATCCCGCAGGCTTCGAGCGACTCTTGAATGTGGGGCGGAATCCAGAGCTTCTCTTTGAGCCAGATCGGAATCGCCTGGAGGTACGAGGCGAGGCCGCGCGGCGCCACGGTCAGGTAGGTTTCGAGGATGCGGTGGAACTTGAGCAGCGGCTTGTCGTAGAAGACGACCGCGTCGAGCCCCGAGTCATTTCCGTGCGCGGCGCCTTCCGCGAGGCAGTAGCGGACGGCGTTCGAAGGAAATCCCTCGTCGTGCTTCTTTCGGGTAAAGCGCTCTTCCTGCGCCGCGGCGACGATCTCGCCGTCGACGACCAGGCAGGCCGCGGAGTCGTGGTAGTAGCAGCTGATGCCGAGGATCTTCATCGCGTGGCCGTCTCTTAGAACTGCCGCTCGTAGGTCTCGGGACCCGACGGATGTGCCTCGGTCGAGATCCAATAAGTCGGAAGCTTGGGCTCGGCGCCGCGGGTGATTCCGGTCTTGCCGCGGGCCCGAAGGAACAGGCCAACCGGCAGGAAGAACAAGAAGAAGATCAACGGCATCAGGATCCAGGTAACGACCAAGCCGATCACCCGGCCGAGCTTCTCGACCAGTCCGGTCAGCCACTTGAAGGCGCCGAGCGGCGAGATCAGGGCGAGCAGGGTGACCAGGGCCGCGATCGACGCGATCACCGTGGCGAACTTCGTCCGGTGAAGGACGAACGCCACGAGCAGGGCGACTAGAAAGCCCACCGCCCCCTGGATCACGCCGCGCACACGCGCCGCGCGAGCGGCATCGGCCTTGGCTTTCGCCTCCGCGGCCGGATCGCGGCGCCACTGCCAGACCACGGCGGAAGGGGACAGAGTTCGGTCCGTCATCCTGGTGCAGTTCCTTGTGAGCGGTTCGCTGAATTCACTTGGGGATTCGAGGTGGCGGCCCGGCGCGCTTTTTGGCAGCGCCGACGCAGCCTGCGGGCGGCGGATTCTAGCTAGGGAGTTCCCCGAAGCGCAAGGGAATCGGGGTGGCCTAAGGTTTCCTTCGCGGTTTTGGCGGGATGAAACGCCGCGGACCGCTCCCGCGCCGAACAAAGGCGGCTAAGATCGACATCCATCTATACGACTCGCGCAGGTACAAAAGGAGCTTCAGGTGATCCAGACCCCGCTCTCTCGGATTTCAACCCCTCGCCGGGCCGCCATGGCCGCCGCGGCGCTGCTCGCCCTGGCGTTCGGCGCCCTGGCTCCGGCGCCCGCTTCCGCCCAGCCTTTCGGCGCCTGGTTCACGATGTCCGGCGTTCCGCAGCATGGCTACATTCGGATTCCGGCCAGCGCCGCGCTCAATCCAACCAATCGGTTTACCTTCGAAGCGTGGGTGGCGGTGACCGATAGCGGCATCTGCAGCTCGATCGCCGGCAAGGGCTACGTCCACACCTGGTGGGTCGGCGTCTGTGGCACGACCCTTCGCTCCTACCTCAAAGGAAGCGCCTCGCAGAAGAACGGCGGGGTCGTTCCCGCGGGGACGTGGACGCACATCGCGGTCGTGTTCACCGGCACTCGGCGGATTCACTACGTGAACGGCGAGCAGGTCCTGAACGTCGCCGATACCGGCCCTTTGACCACCAACTCGGCGGAAATGCGCATCGGCAGCGACGTCGACTATCAGATCACTCCCCATGGCGCGATCGATGAGGTTCGGCTTTGGAACGTTGCGCGCAGCCAGGCGCAAATCCGCCAATTCGTCAATCAGCGGATCAATACCCCGCAGCCGGGCCTGGTAGGAGTCTGGGCTCTCGACGGCAGCGGAGACGACGTCGTGGGAACCCACGATGGCTCGGTACAAGGGGTGGGCACGGGGTTCCTCACCTTCCCCGTGGCGATCTCCTGCAATCCCACCGCGATTTCCGGCATCCCGATCCCGACCTCTCTCTGCCTGCAAGATCGATTTGTGGTGACGGGCAAGTACCGGCCCGGAGCTCCGGGAACGTCGGAAACGACGGAGACTGCGCCGACTTCCACGATCAGCTCCGGAGTTCTCGCCTTCCCGGACTCGGACACCTGGCAAGTGCTCGCGAACGTGATCGACGCCTGCTCGAGCACGGGCAAGTTCACGGTGGCGCTCTCCTCGCCTTCGAGCCTATTCCAGCGCTTGGAGGTCTTCGACATCCGTGCCGGAGTCGCGAAGATCTATTTCCGCTACCCCGGTCCGCCCGTAGCGCCGGTGATCGACACGACCTCGTTCGCGACCTGTCCTTGATGCTTGCGCCCGGAGCGCCTGCCGCTCCCGGGCGACTTCACCTCAGGACGCGCCCCTTGGTCTCGATCACCCAGGGCAGCAGGGCGAGGCCGATCAGCGGCACGAATCCGACGTAGAACAGCGCGCGGAGCGCGCTGGTGAGCGAGTTCGCGCCTTGCGCGGCGATCGTACCGACGAGGATCGGTCCGATCGCCGCGAGGATGCGGCCGACGTTGTAGCAAAAGC
>JBDTZG010000091.1:0-16376 GCA_040005235.1 Acidobacteriota bacterium
ACCACTGAGCTGGACCAGACCACTACTGAGCTGGACCAGACCACTACTGAGCTGGCCCGGATCACTACTGAGCTGGCCCGGAACACTACTGAGCTGGACCAGACCACTACTGAGCTGGACCAGACCACTACTGAGCTGGGCCGAACCAGTGGCGACCTGGGAGAAATCTTCCCTACGCCGGCAGGCGGAACCGCAGGTGCGGTTCGCGTTCGAGCCGTTCTAGGAAATGGCGGACGTGTCGGGCAACTAAGCCGCTCGCCACCCTGCGCTCGCAGGTCCTGAACGAGAAGATGGAGCGCGCTCTCCGCCTCGCTACCCGCACGGTAGTCCTAAAGGAGGCGCTGTGGGCCTTGATGCGACTTCGGAGCCGCACTCTGCGGCCGGAGGGATTCAAGGATCTCTCTCCTGAGCGCGGCAGCCGCCGCCTGGCGGCCGTCCTGAAGGTAGAAATCCACGAGGTCGATACCCACAAGCGCAGCGTCGAAGAGTTGGCCCGCTGCGAGAAATCTTCGGCGGGTTTCGCGAAAGACCTCTTCGGCGCGCTCGCGTTTGCCGAGTCCGGCAAGGGTTGCCGCTTCGACCCAGTCGACCTTGAGCAGGAAGAGTGGTAGTTCTGCGCCAGCGCGCCGAAGACCACTCTCAAATAGGAGCCGTTGGCAACGCCGAAACTCGCCACAATCCACCAGCGTAGCGATCAAACTCTGACGTGCCGCAAGGGCCAGATCTGGGTCTCGATCGGAATCGATCGCCTGAATCCCCAGCTCGAAGAGGTCGCACGCCACTACGGGGTTTCCTCGATACCGTTCATAGATCGCGCGGGATATCAGCGTCCGCCCAGCCAAATGCTGGTCGCCGATCCGCCGATAAACCCTCTCAACGTCCCCCAGGATTTCGCATGCGTCATCCCAACAGCGAGTCGAGCTGAGGTATGAAGCATAGAGGCCAGCTATCCGCGCTCCGACCCCTGGGTCTCCGGAACCGATCGCCAGCAACCCTGTCGCGCGATCGAAGGCGTGGAGCGCGGCACGGAAGCCTTCGTTCAGGCGATAGGCATTACCCAATTCCCCCCAAGCGTCTGCTCGTAGATCAGCCGTCGCTCTTGGTCCCAAATCCGCCGGATCAAGATCGTCGGCACCAGCCTGAGCCAGGAGAGCGAGCAGCAGCATACTTCGAGGATTGCGATAGCGCTCGGCAAAACTCTGATCCAGAAGTATCAACACCCGAGAGGATCTCGACGGAGTATCTCGCAGCGGAAGAGCGTCAGCAGGTTCAGCGGGCACGGGTTCTCGATTCTTCCAATAGAGCGCTCCCTCAAGGGCCGCGTCGATTGCTGCGTCGTAGTCAATCGGCTGGACCGGGCTGGGGATCATCGCTTCGGACATTCGCTCGAACCGGCAGAAGAGCTCAACGCCGAAACGCGCTCGACACTTGGTGCACCCGGCGAGGAAATGACGTACAAGGCGGCGCAGCAGCACCCGATCCGGGTGCGCGCTATCCAATTGCGCAAGGTGCGCAACCGTCATGTGGAAAACCGCGACGGTCTTTCGCTTTCGCGCCTTGGCCATTCCTGGATTTTCTCATAGGGAGAGTGATTCCGCCCACGGCGCAAGGGCCAGTCGGATCGAGCAGACGGCTGCCCGCATAAACAATGGGTCCAGGCCGCCCCTCAAACCCCGCCTACGCGATTCAATCTGAACAGCCCGAAAGAGAGTACATGCTGCATTTTTCCCCATCACCCCAACGGAATCCTTGACATTTCTCCGCGATTATCCAAAATTAGCCGCATGATGGCTGATTCTTCACTGCCCAGATCTGATATCGCCAATCAGTTCGTTAAAGCATCGCGAATCCGCGCGATGCGCGGGCGCGTCGAGGCCTCGTCGGTCGAGGCGCAGGCGGTCGTGGTCAAAGAGCGGGCCGCGGCGGGCACTCTGCTCGTGGCGCTCCTCCGTTTGCCCGAACCGGAACGTGAGCCATCTCTACATCTCGACCCGAGGTACCACACCGTTTCCTTCGGCCGGCTGCTGCTCGCATCCGGCGGATCTATCGATCCCGGAGAGCGCGAGGCGCTGTCTCGGCTGGCTCTGGCGGTCACCGACCTCCTGCCGCGAACGGGCCAACGGGCGGTGATGATCGCAAGCCTTCGTTCCTCGGCCCTGTTGCACATCGCCGACGCGTTACGGGATCAGAACCGGCTGGTTGAGGCCCGCGCCGCCCTCGCGCTCGTTCCAGCGGAGCTCGAGACCTGCGGCGACGTTCTGGACCAAGCGGGAATCCAAGGTGAAGAAAAGCCGCCCGACCCGACCGGTCCCCTGGGAGCACAAGGGTGATTCATCTGGCGGAACGCAATCGGGCGATCGAACGGCTCGTGGTCGAAGAGCGTGGGCGAATCTTGCGCTACTTGAGCGCGCTGCGCGTTCCGCCGCCGAATCGAGAAGACCTGCTCCAGACCGGCCTGGTGTTGCTCCTACAGAAATGGGAGTCGGTCGAGGATCCGTTCTCGTGGCTGCTCGGCGCTCTGCGCAACCTTCACCGGACCCAGATCCGCGATCAGAGTCGCCGGGAAAGGCTCCTTCAGCCGATGGCGCACCCCACCCCGCAAGCCATCCTCACGAAATCGATGACGCCCTCCACCCCCGACCTCCGCATCGATCTCACGCGCTGGCTCCTTGCACTCTCCCGCCAGCAGCGGATCCTCGTCGTGGGCCTCGTCCTGTTTGGCGAGCCGCTCGGCGAGGTGGCGCGACGAGCCGGCGTCAAACCGGCGTCGGCTCAAACTTTGAAGTCTCGTTCCCTCAAGCGGCTACGACGTCTGGCCGGACGGGACGGCGGCGCGCCGACTCGCCGAGCGCCCGGTGCCCACGATCCGGCGACGAACCGCCGGCTTCGGTAACTAGTACGCCACCAGCTCCCGTGCCGCGGCGACCACCTTTGCCGCGCTCGGCAGCAGCTCTTGTTCGAGCACCTTCGAGTAGGGCACGGGCCGATCCGGATAGGCGACCCGGCGGATCGGCGCGTCGAGCCAAGAGAACGCGGCATCGGCGAGGCGCGCCGCCACCTCCGCCCCGAAGCCCAAGGTCAACGGCGCCTCATGGACGATCAACGCCCGCGCGGTCTTCTTGACCGAGGCGAGCACCGTCTCCTCGTCGTACGGAATCAACGTCCGCAGGTCGATCACCTCGGCCTCGATGCCGTCCTGGGCCAAGGCCGCGGCGGCTTCCAGGCAGGTCCAGGTGGTCGCGCCATAGCCCACCAGAGTCAGGTCGCGTCCCGGCCGGACGACGCGGGCGATTCCGAGCGGCGCCGCATCGTCCCCCTCGGGCAAGCGCTCCTTGATCCGCCGGTAGAGAAACTTGTGCTCGAAGAACAGGACCGGGTTGGGATCGCGAATCGCCGCCTTGAGCAGCGCCCGGGCGTCGGCGGCGGTTGCCGGGCAGACCACCTTGATGCCGGCGGTCTGGGCGAACCATCCTTCCGGGTTCTGGGAGTGGAACGGCCCCGCGCCCACCCCGCCGCCCGACGGGCAGCGGACGACGATCGGGCAGGGCACCTGCCACCGGTAATAGAGCTTCGCGGCCACGTTGACCAACTGATTGAAGCCGCAGGAGACGAAGTCGCCGAATTGCATTTCGATCACCGGCCGATAGCCCATCAGGGCGGCCCCGATCGCGATGCCGATCGTGCCGCTCTCGGCGATCGGCGTATCGAGCACCCGTTTCGGCCACCGCGCGAAAAGCCCCCTGGTGGTGCGGAAGGGTCCTTCGAAGGCGCCGATGTCCTGCCCCATCAGAACCACCGTCGGATCGCGCTCCATCTCCTCGCCGAGCGCCTGGTTGATCGCATCCACGTAGGTGATTTCGCGCTCGGCGGGCGGGCCCGCAGCGGTGGAGATTTCGGGAGCCGGCGCGAGCGCGGGGCGTAGCGCGGTTGCTGGGTCGGGGGCTGGCGCTTCGAGCGCTCGCGAAAGCGCCCGCTCGACCAGCTCGGCGATGCGCGCCTCCAACCGTTCGCGAACCTCTGGGGTCAGCACCCCCTCCGCCGCGAGGCGCCGGGCATAGGTAGGGACAGGATCGGCTTCGAGGTAGGTCTTCAGCTCTTCCCGCGGGACGACTTTCAGCGAGTCGTCCCCCTCGCTGTGACCGCGCATGCGTCCGAGCATCGCCTCGATCAGCGTCGGCCCCTGGCCGGACCGTGCCCGTGCTACCGCGCGGTCGAGCGCCTCGGCCATCGCATCGGGATCGTTGCCGTCGACCGTCTCGGCCGGGATGCCGTAGCCGATTCCCCGATCGGAGAGCTTCGCCGCGGCGTACTGGAGCGACGCGGGGGTCGAGAAGGCGTAGCGGTTGTTTTCGATGATCAGCACCATCGGCAGCTTCCACACCGCGGCCATGTTCAGCCCCTCGTGGAAATCGCCGGTCGAGGTGGCCCCTTCGCCGATGAAATTGATCGCCACCCGGTCGGAACCGTCCTGTTTGAAGGCGAACGCGCAGCCCGCGGCGACCGGAATCATCGCGCCCAGGTGGCTGATCATCCCGACATGGAGAATCCCGTGCTCGGGCGCCAGATAGCCGTAGTGGAAGGAGCGTTCGAACCCCTGCGAGAAGCCGGGCGCCTTGCCTAGCAGCTGGCAGGCCAACCGGGTCATGATCTCGTCGGGATCGGGGCGCCGGTCGTCCGGAGCCCCGAAGCCGAAACCGGGAAAGATCCGCGCGGGGTCGAGGTAGACCGGCAAGATCGCACCTAGGTCGCGGTGCAGAGTACAGAGCGCATCGCCGGCTCCAAGCGCGAGCCCCGCCGGAATCGTGGTCGCTTCGTTGCCGACCTCGCTGTACCACTTGGAGACCCGGCCGGTCTTGAGCAGGTTTTCAAACCGCGCGTCGAAGTCGCGGGTCAATTTCATGAAGGCGTAGCGCATCAGGCGCACGCTCGAATCGGAAGGGGAGGAAACGGGGGCGTCGGGGAGGGCTAAGGTGCTCGCCATGGCGCGCGGAGTCTAGCAGGAGGGCTAGATCTGCCCGCTCCGCCTGCCGCTCGCCCGGCGCCGCATCCGCGGGGCGCGTCCTCTGAATTTTGCAGTGGTGCAACCGACTTTTGCGCTGGTGCCCCTACGTTTTGCACTTGTGCGCTGGAGTTTTGCCGTGGTGCAACCGCCCAGTGCATAGGTGCGCTGGAACTTTGCACAGGTGCGCTGCAGCTTTGCAGTAGTGCCCGCGCGTTTTGTACAGGTGCACCGCGAAATTGCACAACTGCATTCCGCCAGTGAACCTGTGCAACGCCGCTGTGCACCTATGCACCCGGATTTTGCAGTGGTGCGCGGACGCTATGCACCTCTGCACAGCGCTGTGCATCTGCCTCCCGCCGCTGTAGCCCCGCGGCCGGAACGCGGTGGAGGTGTCACAGGAACCGGCGTACAAAGAACGGAAACGAAAGGACTTGGGCCTGGCGCCCGGTGCTTTGGTTCCGGGAACTGCGCTCCACTTCCCGGGGGAAATGTCCCGAGATCACCGGCGGTGACGCCGGCCCCCGGCGCCGTCTCCGGCTCCTTCCGCTCGGCGGTCTTCAGGAAAGTCCCCGGCTTCGCCGCTCGAAAAACTCCGCTTCCAAATCTGCGTCCGTGACCTGACCCGCGCGCTGCAATTCACGAATCGCAGGCCGCACGTAGTCCTCAAGTGCGCATTCGATCGTTGCGAGCACCTCCGTCGCCACGTCGAACGGCTTGCGGTGCTCTTGCCGGTCGTTCAGATCCGCAGGGGGCGGCAGGCTTTCGTGGACCAGCTCCAAAGCGTCCGCAACTCCGAGAAGCTGGTTGACCACCTCACCGAGCGCCAGCTGTGCCCGCTCGACCGTCAACGGCTCAGTCACCTTGCTCCCCGGGGTGTTAGCCACCTCACGAAGGTTCCTTTTCTTCGTCGATCGGCGCTCCGACTTCGAAGGCCTGAACGGGCTTGAACAACCCCGCCAGCAAGGTGCCATCGAACCCGGCGGGCTCGCCGGCCGGCCGCGAAACCACCACGTTCGCGCCTCGGCGTTCGCGCCGTCGACCTTCGATCAGCTCGAACAACTGGACCGGTTTGCTTTCCGCCCTCCGAAGGATCTGCGCCCAGATGCGCAATCCGACGATGCCGCCGATCGGCAACGACGCCGAGTGCTCAGACGCCAAATTGTCGAGCCGGCCCGCGAGACTGGACAGCAACTCGCCATGTCCGCACAGCAAAGCGCATCGCCCGACCTCAAGCGCAGCGTCCGCCGCCCGCAGCGGATCGCCCACCCCTTCCGAGATCGTGGCCGCTCCCTCGAAATGGAACGCGGCCTCCAGGAAGTCGCCTTCGCGGGAGAGGTGCTCGCCGCGGACCAGGAGCAGCCGAGCCAGGCGGCGCAAGGTCGAGGGCTCCGGGCCGTTTTCGGCTCGCCAGGCCCGGCCCCGCGTCGGCCGCGGCGCGCTCGCTCTCTCGCCGCTTTCGACCTCAGCCGAGGTCAAAAAAGGAGGGCGCGCAAAGCCTTCCGCTTGCGCGCCCCGGGAATGGGGTGAGCGATCTTTTGCCATCTTGGGGAGGGGGTTGTCGGCCACGACGAAAGGCTAGGCCGACTAGCCCTGTTCAAGCGCTAAATGTTGTTCGCTCACATCATCTGAGATACTTTTGGATCAAATCTTGGGGAACCGGAGAAACTTAGATGCGCCCGCACGCACTTTTTTGTCCTTCAAAACCGCTCGGCCGGCAACTAAGCTTTGAGGACCTTTCCCTTTGAGCCCCCCATCCCCAAAATCCCGCAAGCCCCCGACCGGTGCGGTGCTGCGCCAGATCCGCGAGGATCTCGACCTCACCCAGGCCGGGCTGGCCGCGATCCTCCAGGTAACGACCCATACGATCTCCGATTGGGAGCGCGAAGATATTCTCAGTCCCACTCGGCTCGTTCGCGTCGCCGAACAGCTGGGCGTACCTCCGCAGGTGGTCGACGCGTATCTTGCGGCCCACCAGCTCCACCGCCACGCCCAAGCCCTCGACCTCCCCATACCTCTCGCCCCAAACGCCTCGACCGGCCTGTGGGCCACCGCGACGTCGATTTCCGGAGTCGCTCACGGCTCCCTCCTGGATACTCACCTCTCCGCCCAGGCCCAGGCCGACCGCGCCGCGGCCGCGGCCCATTGGGCGGCTTTGTCGGCCGCCGCGGAAGTCGATCGCGGTGTCCTGATCGAGTTCGCGCCCGACGTGGCTACCTGGGCGCTCGTCGAGCGCTTGGCTGCCGAAAGCATCGAAGAGGCGCCCGACCGGCCGGACACCGCGATGAAGCTCGCCCGGCTGGCGCTCCGTTCGGCCGAGCTGGCGCCGGTTTCCGAGGCGCTCCGCGCTTGTCTGCTCGGGTACGCCCACGGGCACATCGGCAACGCGTACCGGGTCGCCGCCGAACTCCGCCCGGCCGAGGCGGAATTCGTCATAGCCCGAGAGTACTGGCCCGAGGGGATGACCGCGCCGGCCGGCCTGCTTTCCGAGGCTCGTCTCTTCGACCTGGAGGCCTCCCTCCGTCGCGATCTCCGACAGTTCGATAAAGCCCTCGAGTTGCTCGATCGGGCACTCGCCTTGACCCCCAACGGGCCGGCCGCCGGCCAGATCCTCTTGAATCGGAGCGCGGCTCTCAGGCAGATGCAAGACCCCGAGGGGTCTTTAGAGGCACTGCGCCGCGCAATACCAGCCTTCGGCGAACAGTTGGCCGGCCGGCCCCGCTTTCAGGCTCTGTTCAACCTATCCTCAACCCTGCTCGACGTGGGCCGCTTTTCCGAGTCTCTCGAGCTTCTTCCGGAGGTGCGCGACCTCGCAACCCAATTGCGCCGTCAGTACGATCTGATCCGCCTGCTCTGGCTCGAAGCTCGCGCGCTGGCAGGCCTTGGCCGACTTGACGCCGCGATCGTTGGCCTCGACCAGGTGCGCAGACAATTCACAGCCCTGAGAAACCCCTACGACGCGGCGCTCGCGGGCCTCGACCTGGCCGCTCTGTACCTTGAAGCCGGGAAGAATTCCGAAACTCGCGATCTTGCGCGCCAGTTGGCGAAGGTTTTCGACGCGCTCCGAATCAAGCGTGAACAGTTCGCCGCTGTCCGCCTGTTCCTTGACGCCGCAGAGCGGGAGGCGGCTACGGCCGAGATGGCCCGGCGAGCGGCGGCTTCCTTGCGCGCCGTTCGCCGAACCCAAGAAACCGATGATAAGTGCGCCTGATCTCCAATCCATTCAACGCTACGGCTTGCAACCTCCGTTTCCATCAATGTCGCAACCGGCCTCCCGATCGACCGCCAGGCCGCTCCGGCAACTTCCGTTCCCATCAATGCCGCAACCGATCTCCCTCTCGGCCGCCGCACCGCTCCGGCAACGGCCATCCGGATCCATGATGCACCCCTCCTCTCCCCAAACCGCCGACAGGGAGCCCCAGAGCCGGCCGACCCACGACGACACCCCTCCCTCATCCCACCCTGAGGAAGCTCGGGCTGCAGGGGGGCTCAAGAACGCCAAGACGAGAAAGCACAGGACCAAGGCGGGAACCAACGGACGCGACGTCGGTTTGGACATGACGGTTCTCCTTACGCCGAGGGATACGTGGCGTTATGCCACGCTCTTCGACGAAAAAACCGGACTTTTCCGGTAAAACCATCATGATTCATGATTCCGATTCTCTTCACACCCCCGAAGAAAGGCGTTTCCACCCCGCGGCGATCGTCGTTCGCCTTCTTCTCGCGTTGGGTGCGCTCACCCAGGCGCGACTCGCGAAAGCCTCCGGGGTCGATCAGAGCCTCATCTCGTTTTTTCAGCGGGGAGAGAAGGTCCCGAGCCCCGCGACACTCGCGCGGCTTGCCCAGGCCGCCGTCTGGCCCCTCCCCTTGGTCGAGCAGATGGCCGCCGCCGCAATCCGGTTCCGCGACAACCCGACGACGCTGTCGCTCGACTCACCCGCCGCCGCAATTGGCCGGCAGGTCGCGATCCTCGTCGAGGCCGCTCTGTTCGACCTTTGGTTGCTCCTACGGGCCGACCGCTCCGCGCGCATCCCGCGCGAGCCTTCCGCTCAAGATGCAATCGCCGAGGATCTCTGGGCACGGTTGAAGACTCTCAACGCTCGCCAGCGGCGAGTCCTGGTTGACTTCTCTCCGGCCTTCCGTCAGCCGAGCCTTGTTCTTCGGCTGGAACTTGAGAGCGAGCGGCTCGCCGCCGAGCGTCCTGCGGACGCCGCAGAACTCGCCCGGCTCGCGCAGCACATCGCGTCGCTTTGCAGGGACGCCAAGGCTACCCCGGCAGGCCCGACGCGGCGAGGTCGCGCAGCTCCTCGGCAACCTCTTGAAGCGCCCGCCGAAAGGTGTTTTCGCCACGAGGCGATCGTTATTCGCCTCCTTCTCGCCCTAGGAGGGCTCACCCGGGCGCGACTCGCAGAAGCCTCCGGGGTCGACCTGAGTCTCATCTCGTTTTTTCAGCGGGGCAAGCTGGTCCCGAGCCCCGAGACGCTCGCGCGGCTAGCCCAAGCCGCCGGCTGGCCCCTTCCCCTGGTCGAGCCGATGGCCACCGCCGCAATCCGATTCCGCGACAACCCCGCGATCCTCGAACCGGTGCCGCTCGAATCCCCCGCCGCCGACGTCGGCCGCCGGGTCGCGGTCCTCGCCGAGGCGGCTTTGCTCGACTTCGGCGTGCTCCTACCGGGCCACCGCTCCGCGCGCACCCCGAGCGAGCCTTCCGCTGACGATGCGATCGCCGAGGATCTTTGGGCGCGGTTAAAGACTCTTGACCCTCGCCAGCGCCGGGTCTTGATCGACTTCTCTTCGGCCTTTCGTCAGAAGAGCCTCGCCCTTCGCTTGGCCCAGGAGGGGGAGCACCTGGCGGTGGACCGTCCCGAGGAAGCGGCCGAGCTGGCCCGGCTCGCGCTGCATGTCGAGGCGCTGTGCGGGTGGCTCGTTTTAAGGCGCTCGCGCACCTGATCTTTTAAAGGAGGTCGAAATGCGTCGAATTGCTGCTGCTCTGCTGATCGTCGTCCCAACCCTTGCCGGGGCTGCCCACGGCCAGGATTCTCCGCGGCCGCCCTGGAAGTGGACCGATGAGGAGCGAATCGCCAAACGCTATGACCCTTCTTCCATGCACTCCCGCGAAAACGACTACATCGCGAAGACGGAAGGCGCCGCTGTTGCCATCGGACGCGACGTCGTGGATGGCGACAAAAACCCCGAGCTCTTCCTACCCTCCGAGGTCTATCAAGGCCTCCTCAGGCGGGCCTTCTCTTCCGTGCCCGAGGCCAGCCAGGTCTTTCGCGACGGATATCAGTCCAAGTCCGGTGGCCTGCGGATCGACGACGACTTCTGGCAGCGACTTGAACGAACCGCCCGGCCCTATCTGGATTCGACCAAGGCGCAGCTAGCGCTCGTGAAGGAGTATCAGACGGCGCACCCCGGCAGGCGGGCGGAAATCGACCGCCAGGCCGACGAGCGCGGCATCACGGATTGCCGGCTGGTCATCCAGAACCTCGAGGCGGCGCGCGCGACCTTCGGCCGGGAGGCGTTCGATCGCTTCCTCTACGAGGCTGTTGCGCCCGGCATGTCCAGTATCTCCGTCAATGGTGCCTCCGTCGACAGCTACCTCTCCGCCGACCACCTTCGCTACCTCGCAGGAGGCTGCCAATGAAAGCCACCCGACTGGCCCCCTGGATCTTGATCGCTTGCTGTCTCGCCTGGGGGCTGATCCCCGCTTTCGCTATCGGTGAGCACTTCGAGGGTGGCGTCATGGTGAACCAACGGCCCCGCGCCGTCGACTCCGCCAGCGAGGCTACGTTGTTGACGGGCATGAACACCGTCTCACAGAACAGCATCATCAAGGGGACTCATTTCCTCCTCTTGGACGGAAATATTCGGATCGCCGGGGGAACCTGGATCGGTGTCACCGAATACATTGGATACGTGCGCACCCCGAGCCAAGAGGGGCGGTGCTATCTCGCGACGTTCGACGCGTACTACCCCCCTGATCCTAATGTCTTTGGCATCTGGGGCTCCCCAATTGTCTGCGTCCCCGAACATTCGATGGATTGCGGACACTGTGGCCCGGGAACGGGCAATCCCTGTACCCTGGACACGGAGGAAATCCCGGAGTAGCGCGTTTACCGAGGAAGCGGCCGGGCTGACCCGGCTCGCCGAGTACGTCGCCACGGCAAATCCGTCGTCAGCCCGCGAGCCCCTTGAGCTGCTTTTCCAGCCGCTTGCGGTGGCGGTTTTCGGGGTCCATCTGGACCAGGATCTTGAGCGCCAGCTCCGCCGAGCTGCTCTGGCCTTGGGCGAGGAACGCCTCCACTTGGCGGACGCCCTGCTCGATCGACTCGTGGCGCCGGTGCGCCGTCTCGGTCGAATCGATCTGGGCGAGCAGCCGGTCGCCCTGTTCGGCGCCTTCCGGCAGGCGCGCCAGCTCGTGCGCTGCTTGCCGGGCGGTCAGGAAATCCTTTTTTACGATCGCCTCGGCGGTCCGCCGCGCCAGCTCCGCGGAGCGGGCTTCGGTGCCAAGCGTCGCGCGCGCCGCGTCGATCCTTTCGCGATAGGCGTCGAGCATGACCCGCGGCACGTCGAGACGGGCTAGGTCGCCCAGCTCGCGCTCCGCCTCGGCGATCTTGCGGTTCGCAAGAAGCGTTTCGAGCCGGCGCCTACGGGCGGCGACGTCGATCGAATCGCGGTCCTCCCGCTCGGCGGCGACGATCGACTCTTCGAGCGAAGCGACTCTTTCCACCGAGCCGCCGATCCGGCGCACGATCTCCACCTGGCTTCGCGCCCCGCGTAGGTCGCCCCGGAGGAGGGCGGCCCGGCCCTGCTCCAGAACGTCCTCGATCCGGCGATCGCGCTCGATCTCCTCAGCCAGGTTGGAGATGCGCGCCTCCATCTCGCTGCGCCTCGGATAATTGGCCATCTGTTCGAGCAGGCTTTCAAGAGCGAACCGGGCGAGCGCCAACTGGCTCTTGGCCAAATACCCTTCGAGCACGCGTTCGGTTTCCCGGACGCTCGCTCCTATCTGATTCTTCGCTTCGGCCTCGGCCAGGCTCCGGCGCACGGCTTCGAGACCGGGCGTTTGCGGGTTGGTCGCTTCCAGCTTGTGCATTAGGTCGGCGGCTTGGACCAACTGCCCGGCAGCGATCGCCTCGCGGGCTCGCCCGAGCACCTGGTCGCCTTCCCGGGCTCGCGCCGCCGCCTTTTCGATCTGGGCGAGCAGCTCCATGCGTTCCTCACGGGTGAGCTCGGAAGAGCTGCGCGGTTTCTGGACCGCGGCCAGAGGGCTGAGCCGCCCGGCAGAGCCGACGAGCCTCGCGGGAATCTGGATCTCCTGGGTCGCCGCGGGGCTCAGGCCGTGTCCCACTTTTTCGAGCGCCAGGATGAAGCTCACCGCATCGGGAAAGCGCTGCTCGCGCTCGCGCTCCAGAGCCCGCAGGACCACCCGATCGAGCTCCGCCGGCACCGGAATCGCGGGATTGCGCCCGGACAGCGGCAGCGGATCCTCGGAAAGCCGCTTGAAGATGAAGCCGTGAGGGCTTTCCGAATCGAACGGCGGCCGGCCGCAGATCATCTCGTAGAGCACCAGGGCGAACGAATAGATGTCGCTCCGCCGATCGAGGCCCGCTTCGCTCGCCCCCGGACCGGCCTGCTCGGGCGAGCAGTACTGGAGCTTGCCCATGAACATGCCGGCCTTCGTGATCTCCAGGTTCGCATCGGGACCCGGATCGCGGGCGAGGCCGAGATCGATGATCTTCACCCGCAGCTGGCCGCGGCGGTCCTCGGTGATCATCAGGTTGTCGGGCGACAGGTCGCGGTGGATGACGCCGGTCGAGTGGATCGCCTCCAGGCCGCGCAGAGTCTGAATGCCGAGTTGGACCGCCACCGCTACCGGGAACGGCCCTTCGCGGCGCAGGCGATCGCCCACGTCCTGGCCCTCGATGTACTCCCAGACCATATAGAAGCTGCCGTCGGCGAGCCGGGAGTAGTCGTAGAGGATGGCGACGTTCGGGTGTTTGATCTGGGTGGCGAGCCGGGCTTCGCGCAGGAATCGGGCTTGAGCCACCGGGTCGGTCGCGAGATCCTGACGCAGGATTTTGACCACCCTCAGCTCCTGGAGGTGGAGATGGCGGACGAGATAGACCTCGCCCATGCCGCCGGCACCCAAGGGGCGTACGATCTCGTACTTGCCCTCGAGAACCGAGCCGATGTCCCGCGGGCTTTCGCCCATCGCGCCTCCGTTCGAAAACAGCCCGTATTGTAGCGCCGCTTCCCTCGCGTACCGTTCGCCTTCCACCATGAGCATGTCATTCCAGGCGAAGAGGTCGGCCTCGGCGTTACCGATCGCGGGCCACGCTCCCGCTCTCCTCCCGATCCCTGCATCCCCAAGGTGCGCCGGAGGAAAGAAACGAGCCGGCGGGGTCCGCTCATCCGCTATCCTTTGGCGATCCTCAATTCGCTCCATGATCCGACTTCGCCAAATTCCTCAGCTCACACTCGCCCGGATCGCGGCTTTCGCGGTACTGCTGGCCCTCGGAATCCTCGGCGCATGCTCGCGGGAGGAGGTCTCGAAACCAAGGCCAAGGAATCTCGTTTTGGTGACGATCGATACGCTTCGGCGCGACCATGTCGGGGCCTACGGCGACGCCCAAGCAGCCACCCCGGCGCTCGACGAATTGGCGCGAGAGGGTCTTCGGTTCGACGCCGCGACCGCCAACGCCCCTCTGACCCTGGTTTCTCATTCGAGCCTTCTTTCCGGTTTGTTGCCGCCGCATCACGGATTACGCAACAACGGTGCCGGTGCTTTCCCCGCGGATAGCGAGACGCTCGCCACTGTGCTTTCGGCCGCGGGCTACGAGACCGGCGCGTTCGTTTCCGCGTTCGTGCTCGACCGGCGGTTCGGCCTCGGCCGCGGCTTTGCGGCCTATGACGACGAGATCGAGCGCGAGCCGGGAGGCCGTCCGTCGCTCGAAGCCGAGCGGCGCGGCGACCAGGCGATGGACCGGGCGCTCGCCTGGCTCGACGAGAAGACGAAGGGCGAAGCTCAGAAACCCTTCTTCCTCTGGGTCCATCTCTACGACCCGCACGCCCCCTACGCTCCGCCATCGCCATTTCGCGAACGTTTCCCGGGCGATCCCTACCGCGGCGAGATCGCGTTTGCCGATTCCCAGGTCGGGCGCCTGCTCGAAGATCTCGATCGCCGCGGACTCTCCGGCTCCACTCTGATCGCCGTCGCCGCGGATCATGGCGAGGGCCTAGGCGAGCACGGCGAAGCGACTCACGGCATGCTGATCTACGAGTCGACTCTCGCGGTGCCGCTGTTGCTGCGCGGCCCGGGCCTTCTGCCGCGAACGATCGCCGTGCCGGTCGGCCTGTGCGATCTGGGCCCCACCCTCGCGGGCCTGCTCGGCCACCCCTTCCCGCCACCCGCGGCCGGCAAGACGCTCGACGGCCGCGATCTTTCCGACTCGCTTCGCCAGGGCAAAGAACCCGCGCGGGGCGAGGTCTACGCCGAGACCCGCTACCCCGAAATTTTCGGCTGGAGCCCGCTCTCGATGCTCCGGCGACGCGACGCGAAATACATCTCGGCGCCGCGCCCGGAGCTCTACGACTTGGCGAGCGACCCGGGCGAGCGACGGAACTTGCTATCGCCGCGACCTGCTCCGACAGCGCAAGATCCGGGCGCCGGCTTCGCGGCGCGCCTGGCGGAGATCGAAGCCGGCGCGGTGCAGACGACGTCACCGCCGATCGATGCCGAGACCGCGGCGAGGCTCGCGAGCCTCGGTTACGTCGCCGGAGGAAACCGCCAAATCCCCACACAGGCGGGCGCCGGGCGACCCGATCCGAAAGACCGGATCGGCTTGTTCCAGCGCTTCGAGGCGGCCGCCCTGGCACTCCGTTCGGGCGACTCGGCCCGGGCGATCTCCGAGCTGCGTTCCCTCGCCGCCGCCGATCCCGGCAACTCGACCTTCCGGAGCCGCCTCGCCCAGGCGCTGCGCGAGAGCGGCCGGCCGGCCGAGGCGGTCCCCGTGCTGCGCGAAGCGGCGCTCGCGGCTCCCGCCGATCCCGACGTCTGGTACGACCTCGCGGTGGCGCTCCAAGGAATCGGCCGAGCTGCCGAGGCGCAGATCGCGATCGAGCGCGCGATCCAGCTCGACGACACGCGCCCCGACCCGCACAACACCTTGGGGCTGCTGCTGCTCGCCCAAGGGCACGGCGAGGAGGCGCGGCGCCAGTTCGAGCGCGCGGTAGAGATCGATCCGCGCGGCTCGGTCGCCCTCAACAACTTAGGCAACACCCTGCGCAGCCTCGGCCGGACGGCCGAAGCCGAGGGGGCGTACCGGCGCGCGATCGCCGCGGCCCCCGCCTACGCCGAGCCCTGGAACGGACTCGGGGCGCTCCTGGTCGAGGCCAATCGCCCGCGCGAAGCAATAGACTGCTTCGATCGATCTAGAAAGCTCGCCCCGGGAAACCTGGAGACCCTGATCAACCGGGGCATCGCGTTGGAGCTGGCCGGCGACCGGAGCGGCGCCGCCGCGAGCTATCGCGATTTCCTCGCCGCCGCGGGCGGCGCCCCGGCCTGGGCCGAACAACGCCGGGCCGCCCAACAGCTGCTCGCCCGCCTCGTCCGCTGATTTTCCGTTCGGTAAACGAAAAGGCCTCCCGGGGACGGACCCTCTCGACCCTTCGGGCAGGTTGGCGTAGTCTATGGAGTAACGTCCCTTGACGTTCTTCCAAAGGAGATTGCAGCGATGACAGGCAAGGCACTCTTGCTGCGGCGCGGACTTACCGTCCTCTGCGCCGTGGCGGCCCTCATGGGGATTCTCGCTCCACCGGCGGCCGCGCAGTCGGCCGCGGGCACCCTGATCGGTCGCGCCGTAGACGATTCCGGCGCCGGTCTGCCGGGCGTCACCGTGACCGCCACCAACACCGACACCGGCTCGTCCCGGCTCACGGTCACCGGCGAGGACGGCTCGTACCGTTTCGCCGCGCTGCCGGCCGGCCCGTACAAGGTCGTCACGGAGCTTGCCGGATTCTCGACCGTCACGGTCGAAGGGGTCGCCATTTCGGTCGCCTCCGAGCGGTCGATCGACATCACCCTCAAGCCGGCCGCCGTCGAGGAGTCGATCACGGTTGTCGACGAGGCGCCCCTGGTCTCCAACACCCCGTCGATCGGCGCCGTCATCAGCCAGGAAGAGCTGCAGAACCTGCCGCTCAACGGCCGCCAGTTCGCCAACCTCGCGGTGCTCGCGCCGGGCACCACGCTCGGCTACAACACCGACCCGACGAAGCCGGGCCAGCTGGTCGTCCAGCTGAACGGCGGCTTCGGCCGCAACGTCAACTACGTGGTCGACGGCGGCGACAACACCGACGACACGATCGGCGGCGC
>JBDTZG010000092.1:0-16257 GCA_040005235.1 Acidobacteriota bacterium
TTGAACCCGCGACCCCAACCTTGGCAAGGTTGTGCTCTACCACTGAGCTATTCCCGCCCGCCCAAACAGGATGCAGAGGATAGTCAGAGGGCCGCGAGGTGTCAAGCTCCGGCCTTTTTCTACCACTCCCTTACCCCTCCTCCATCCCCTTCTTGAGGGTCGCGATTGCGAGCGCCAGGACTTCGGGGTTGGCCATTTTGAGTGCAACTAGTGCATCTTCGAGGTCGCGATCCCAGAAGCCATCCGGCGGCGAGCTGCCCCCAAATCCGGAGAGATCGAACGTGAGGACGTGGAAACCGGCGGCACGCAGCGCCTCGATCCGCCCGCGACGGTGAAAGTAGGCCTGGCCCCATTCGAGCCACGGGTGGGCGAGCAGCACCGCGCCGCGAGGGTCGGCGGGGCTGGGATACCAGGTGGCGGCCAGCTCGCCGCGGCCATTGCTTCTTGGGATCACGAAGCGCTCGAACGGCGCCAGCTCGTCCGGCGGCGCAATCGCTGCGCCGCGGAGCAGGCGCGGACCGAAGGAGTAGAACAGTAGACGGCCCAGGCGCTCTTCGAGCCGACCGGGGCGAATCGGCACCGGCAATGCATCGGCACGGATCGCGGTCGGTCGCATGGAGTCGAAGGAAGTCATTCGGCATTCGTCACGTGGGCTCGCCGGCCGTTACAATCGGACGCCGCAGCCGCGCCGCGACGTAGCCCACCCAACTGGAGACTGTATCGCGATGAGATCTCGAATCCTTCGTTGGCTGGTCCCGATCGTCCTGCTCGCCGCCGGGGCTTCAAGGACCCGATTGACCGCCCAGTCCGCCGACGCCTCGGGGAAGACCGATTTCGTGGCGGTCGCCGAGGCGCGATCGGTAGAGGTCGATCTGCGCGCTCTGCCGATCCTGCCGGACTGGAAACCAGGCGACCCGTTGGGAGTCGAGGAGGAGCGCTTCGAGCCGAAGGGGCTGCCTCCCCGCGCGCCCGCCGTGCCGCGGCGCGACCCCCTGCTGGACGCCCAGGAGAGCGCCGACTTGGCGCGGGCGTTCACGACGCCGCTCACAAACTTCGCGGGCCTCACCACCAACGCGAATCCGCCCGATGCGACCGGCGATGTCGGCCCAGACCACTTCATCCAGGTCCTCAACAACGGCGGCGCGCGCTTCGCGGTCTTCCGCAAGAGCGACGGCGTGATCCTTTCCGGTCCGACCGGCCTGAATTCGCTCGGCACGGGCAGTTGCGCCTCAGGGGTCGGCGACGGCATCGTGCTCTACGATTCTTTCGCCGGGCGTTGGCTCCTGTCGCAGATCGTTCTGAACGTAAACGTCCTCTGCGTCTTCGTATCGAAAACCGCCGATCCGATCGCCGGGGGTTGGTGGGCCTACCAGTTCTCGGTCCCGGACTTTCCCGACTACCCGAAGTACGCCGTCTGGCCGAGCGCTTTCGTCGTCACCGCCAACGAGGGAGCGACGACGAGCGTTCCCGCGGTCTACGCGCTCGACCGGACCCGGATGCTCGCAGGACTGCCCGCGACCCTCCAACGCTTCGCCGCCTCGCCTCTGGCCGGGTTTTCGTTCCAGGTTCTCACCCCGGCGGACGCCGACGGGACAGCGCCGCCGACGGGCGCCCCGGCCTACCTGCTGCGCCACCGCGACGACGAAGAGCATTCGCCCGGGACGGCGAACCCGAATCAAGATTTCATCGAGCTGTTCTCGCTCAATTTGGATTTCGCGATCCCGGCCAATTCGACGTTTTCCGGACCGACGTCGATTCCGGTCGCCGAGTTCGATTCGAGCTTCTGCGGCTCGGACAGAGCCGCAACCTCGTGCATTCCCCAGACCACCGGTGTTCGCCTCGACGCGCTTCGCGAGCCGATCATGAACCGGGTGCAGTACCGCAACTTCGGCGACCACGAGACGCTGGTCGGCAATTTCATTACCGACGTCGATGGCGCCGACCGGGCCGGCATCCGCTGGTTCGAGCTGCGCAAGAGCGGCGCCGCCCCTTGGGGCCTGTTTCAGGAAGGGACCTATTCGCCCGACGCGACGCGGCGCTGGATCGGCTCGATCGCGATGGACGCCCAGGGCAATATCGCGCTGGGCTACAGCGCGTCGAGCACCGCGGTCTCGCCGGGCGCCCGCTATTCCGGCAGGCTCTCGTGCAATCCGCTGGGCACGTTGCCGCAAGGGGAGAATTCGATCCAGGCTGGCTCAGGAGAGGTCTCGGGTAACCGCTGGGGCGACTACGCCGCAATGATCGTCGATCCGAGCGACGACTGTACGTTCTGGTTCACCACCGAGTACGTCCAGGGATCCGCCACGCCGACGCGGATCGCCTCGTTCAAGTTCGACAACTGCCCACCGGCCGCTCCTTCACCCGGCTCGTTCTTCACCGTCGCTCCGTGTCGGGCGGTCGATACCCGGTTGGTGGCAGGCGGCATCCTCGCCTCCGGCGTTCCCCAAACCTACCGGTTGGCGGCCGCCTGCGGCGTCCCTTGTTCGGCTCGGGCGATCTCCACCAACGTCACCGTGGTTGGGCCGGCCGGATCGGGCTTCTTCACCCTCTACCCGGGCGGCACCGGCCCGCCGACCACGGCAACGCTCAATTTCGGCGCGGGACAGACGCGCGCCAACAACGCCATCCTCTCGCTCGGAACAGACGGCTCGTTCGCCATCCTCCCCTTCATATCGGGCGGCGGCCAGGCGAATCTGGTGGTCGATGTGACGGGCTACTTCGAGTAGAAGGGTCCGTGATTGCGTTTGCCGTAGAACTCAGATGCCTTTAAACAGCGCGTCGAACGCCGACCGCGCCTCGCTCGGCTTGCCCGGCTTGGAGGCGGCCCGCTCCTCGGGAAACTCGCTCGTGGTCTTCGGCTCGAAAAGGGGGCAGTCGTTCTTGGCGCGCTTCTTCACCACCCGCACGGGAACCTCTTCGTAACGGCGGCACTCGAAGCGGCTGCCGGGATCGAACGAGACGCAGTTGGCGCAGGCGTGGAGCGCGGCGCCGCAGCCGGCGCAGGTCGTCTCGACTTCGATCGGGTCGGAGATCAACCGCTTGTGGTTGCACGCCACGCAGCGAAACACCGTCTCGGTCGGCGCGCCGAGGCCCCGGCCGCGAGGACCGTCTTTTTTCGGCGGCGGCGGCCCCCCCGGGCTACGCCGCGAGTCCTTCGAATCGTCGCTGCTCTGGTAGCCGCGGTGCCGGTATTTTCGCTCGTCGGACATGGGAGTCCTTTCTTCGGTTTGCGATCCTACCCCGGCACGGCCGGCAACGCGGCGAGCAGGAGCGATCCCGGGCCGAAAATCGCGCCGAGCGGCGGCCCGATCTCCCCGAGAATCACCTCGGCGGCGGGCCAGCGTTGTCCAACCAGGGCGCGCAGAGCCTCCGCCGCCTGCGGCAACTCGCCGTGGGCGATGCCGACGAGGCCCGGACGCACCGCGCCGAAGGCTTCGGCCACCCTTCCGAGCAGAGCGGCGGGCACTTTGGACTCGCGATCGGTCCGGTCGCGCGAGTAGAGCTCGCCCGCGTCGATCTCATAGATCGACCAGAAATCGACCGGCTGAACGAACAGACCGAATCGCTGCCGCTCCTCTCGCTCGCGCGCGGCGGCAAAGACTCTGAGCCCCGCGGCAAGCTCCACCACCCGGCGGCGGATCGCCGACGCCGAAGCGCCGCGCCCGGCCAGCCGCGCCGCGGCGATGGCGAGCAGACCCTGGCCAAGGCTCACGCTGCGGCTGTCGATCACCTCGATCGAGAGCGGATCGAGCTGGGCGCGAAAACCCACCCGGCCGCGTAGCGCATCGTCGGCGGCGGCCAGGGAGTTGTTGAGCGCGCTGCCGAACCGGGGCGCGGCGTGGATCGATACCAGGTTCTGGGTTTCGAGACCCGCCGCGAACATCGACAGCAGCTCGCCCCGGCCGGGCGGCTCGATCGCGGGCGCCGCCGCGCCGCGCGCCGCGTCGAGCCGGTAGAACTCGGCCGGCGAGATCTGCTCGCGATCGCGGACGAAGGTTTCGCCGAACGAGAGCGAATAGGGCGCGAGCAGGATGCCGTGCGCCCGCGCCACCGCTTCGGGCAGGTCGCTCGCCGTGTCGGTCACAACGCGCGCCCGATCCTTGGGCTCGTCGAGGACCGCCACCCCCTGGCGGATCAGCTCGCCCAGGCCGCGCAGGATCTCTCCGTCTGAGCGGCCGGGCAGCGCGTCGAGCAGCGGCCCCACCTGGTCGGCCTGCTGAAGCGCGCCCAGGATTTCGCGCTCGATCGCCCCGAGGGCGTTGCCGAAAAACTGCGGCCCCAGGCGCAGCCTCACGCGCGCCTCGGGGTCGGGCGGAGTCGCCAAGCGGTCTTCGAGCACGGCGAGGACGAGGCTCGGCAACGGCAGGAAGATCTCGCGCACGACGCTTCCCGGTTCCGCCCCGCCGCCGGCCGCCGGAGTGGGGAGGAAACGCACCTCCCCTGCGCCTTGGAGAGAGAGGCGACAGAGCGCCTTGACCGCGCGATGCGCGCCGGAGCGAGCGGCGATCAATTCGCCCCGTTCGAGGACAATCTCTCCCAACTTCGTCCGCACGGTGCCGGAGCTTGCCGCGCCGCCGAGCGCGCGCAGCAGCTCAAGCAACGGCACCACGGAAAGATCGCCGACCAGGGCGCCCGCCTCCGGGTCGAGCACCAGATCGGCATCCAAACCGGAGAGCCCCCGATGGCCGCCCAGCTCGCTGCGCAACAGGGCGAGCAACAGCCGCCGGATCACCCGCTCGAACGCGTCGCCCACGAGCGCCAGTTCGGCCGGGTAGCGCACTTCGAAGGCGCGGGCCGCGTCAGCCGGCGAATCGTTGGCCAGCACCCCGTCGTCCGACACTACGAACGCGATCGATGGGGCGCTCCCGGCCAAAAACGCCGCGGCGAACCGCGCGCCCTCGGCGCCGGTGCGCACCGGCACCACCTCGCGCCCCGAGGCGGCGATCCGCTCCGCGAGCAGGCGGCGCCGGTCGGCATCGCCCTCGACCAGGACTACGGTCTTCCGATTCATCTAGGGGGTGAAGTGCCGGATCAGGAGACTTCGGCGACTTTGTCGAGCACGAAGTCGGCGATCACCGGCAGGTGGTCGCTCGCCAGGCGGGCGAGCCGCAGGCGGGAAGCCTGGACGGCGAGCAGCGAAACCGGACCGCGGTAATAGAGGCGGTCGAGCCCCCCTTGGGGCGAAAACGAGGGGTAGGTCGGGATCACCCGACGCCGGCCGTGCGCCCGCTCGGTGGCGCAACGAAAACCCAAACTCTCGGTGAACGTCGGCAGAAGCAGCGATCGCCAATCGTTGAAGTCGCCGCCGATCACCGTCGCGTGGCGCGGATGCGCTTGGCGATATTCGTCGGAGCGCACCAGCTCCGCCACCTGCTGCACCCGTTCGCGCGCCGAGAGGCCGAGGTGCAGATTGAACACCTCGAAGCGCCAGCCGCGACCGAGGTCGAGCGTCGCATGCTGGCAGCCCCGGCGGATCCAGCTGTCGGCCATGGTGAGATCGATGTTGCGCTCGGCGACGATCGGAAAGCGGGAGAGGATGGCGTTACCGTACTTGCCCTGCTTTAAATCGACGTTGAGCCCCAGGGCGACCCCCGGCAGCTTGAGCAAGCCCGACAGCTCGACCGCGAGGTCGAGACTTCGCGACCGCGGAGCCCCCTGATCGACCTCCTGCAGGAGCACCACGTCCGGGGCGTAATGGGAAATGACTTCCGCGGTCCGGTCGAGCCGGAAGCGGCGATCGATCCCGATCCCTTTGTGGATGTTGTAAGTCAAGAATCGCAGTTGCACGCGCGCTCGGGTCTCCTCATCGCGGATGGGCACGGGGGCGGGAGTCTAGCGCACCCGGCCGGGTGCTCCTCAGCCGCACCGGCCGAACGAGAACGCGTAGGCCCGGGCACCCGGCACGACGAACCGCAAGGTCAGGCGGTGCTCACCATGACCGCCCTCGATCAACCGGACCATCCGGCCCCGTTCCCACCTCGCGATCGTGCCAGTCGTTCCATAATCGACGTCCGCCCCACGCTCCCCTACCGGCACAGGAACACCGTCCAGCAAAATCTCGGCCATCCCGGCGGATGCGAGGACCAGGTTCACCCCCGCGGCCTCGTAATACAGCTCGATCTCGGCCCCCGCCTCGGCGCTCTCCAGGTACTCCGCCTCGTGCCGCCAGGCGCCGCGGGCGGTAAAACCGCCGAGCGGAATCTCCGCGGACGGCAATCCGGCATGGCGCACTACCTCGCCCGGCCGGTACCCCTCGGGCGCGAACAGCCGGCCGCGGTGCCAGCCGAGATAGGTCTCGCGGGTGGAGGGCCGGCAAACTTCTCCGGTCCCTTGGGCGCCGGTCCCCGCGCCTCCCGGTCCGACCCAAGGCTCCGGCCACGGGCCGGGATCGCCCGCCTCCGCGAGCAGTTTTTGAATCCACCGCTCGATCTCTGGGTAGCTCCCTTCGCCGAACGCTTCGTAGCGCAGGTAGCCCCGGCCGTCGATCAGATACTTGGCCGGCCAGACTTTGTTCGCAAAGCGCTCCCAGGTGGCGCGCTCGGGATCGGAAAGGACGGCGTAGGGAATCCTCTCCGCCGCGACCGCGCGCTCCAGGTGCTCCGGAGCGGCGGTGAAATCGAATTCAGGGGTATGAACGCCGATGATCGCGAGCCCCCTCGCGGCGTAGCGCTCCTGCCAGGCGATCAGATACGGCAGCGTCCGCAGGCAGTTGACGCAGGTGGATTCCCAGAAATCGACCAGCACGACCCGGCCGCGCGCGGCCGGGATCGACAGCGCCGGGCCTTGGATCCACGGGCCGGGGGCGAAATCCGGCGCGCGCAGCGCGTGAGCGATCTCGGGCATGGCGGTGAGACTTTACCCCGGAGGCAAGGTTCGCGGTTTCGTTAGCCCCGCAGAGCCAGGAGGCCAACGAAACCGCGAACCCCATATGATCCGTGAATGCCGCGCGCCGCGATTTCGGAAACCGGCCGCGCGCTGCTCGTCGCCTCGATCGCGGGGGTCTGTTTCGGGGCGATGGCGTTCTCAGCCAAGCTCGCCGCGGCGCACCTCTCCGGCTCCGAGGTCGCTTTCCTCCGCTTCGTCCTGATGCTCACGCCACTGCTCTGGCCGCCGGTGCTCAAAAAAGCGCTGGTGGTCCAACGGCTCGACCTTCTGTTCTATCGCGGCCTGTTCGGCGGCCTCGCGGTGCTGTTCTACTTTCTCGCGATCGAGCACATTTCGGTCGGCGTCGCGACCCTGCTCAACTTCTCGGCGCCGATCTTCAGCGTGCTGTTCGCCGCCCGGTTTCTCGGCGAGCGGATCGACCGCCGCTTCCTCGTGCCGATGGCCATCGCGGTGCTCGGCCTGATCCTCGTTGTGCGCGGCCAGACTCCGATGTCGCTCGCGATCTCCTTCGGCACCTGGGAGTGGGTCGGGGTGATCTCGGCGGTTTTCTCCGGCGCCGCGGTCGCCTCGCTACGCGCGGCCCGGCGGAGCGAAAGCTCATGGTCGATCTACACCAGCTTCTCGCTCTGCGGCCTGCTCGTCACCCTGCCGTTCGCGCTCGCCTCGTGGCGGATGCCCTCCGGCAAAGAGGTGGCATTGCTCGGCGCGGTAGGAGTCACCTCGATCGCCGCCCAGCTCGGCATGACCTACGCCTACCGCTGGGTGACCAACCTCCAGATGGGCGTCTGCACCCAGCTCGCCGTAGTCGTCGCGATGGCGCTCGGCATCGCCTTCCTCGACGAACCGGCCACCGCCCTCGGCCTGGCTGGCAGCGCGCTGACGATCGGCAGTATCCTCGCGGTCGTCGCCATCCAAGCTACGCCTCGCGCAGTCGAGTAAGAACTCTCATGTCCATTCCTCTCCTGCCGGAAGACGGCCCGCCCCTCGACCGCCCGCCCTTCGACCGCCCGGCGCCAGCGCCCGAGGCGTCGGTTCCACCGAAACGCGGCTGTGTCCGCCGCTTCTGGCTTCCCGCGGTTATCCTGCTGGTGGTCTACGTCGGCTGGAAGGCGCTTACCTGGCCGGACGTCGCGGCGCTTGCCAAGGACAATCCGAAGTCGACAGCGTTCATCGACGCCTACCGCAACCGGTGGTTTTTCGCGGATCGCGAGGTCGAATGGAAGTGGGTACCCTACACGCGGATTTCGCGCAATCTGCGGCGTGCCGTGCTGGTCGGCGAAGACGCCACGTTCTTCGGCCATGAGGGGTTTGACACGGACGAGATGAGAGACGCGATCACCAAGGCGATCGAGAAGAAGCGGCTGCCGCGCGGCGCTTCGACGATCACCCAGCAGTTGGCGAAGAACCTCTATCTGTCGCCCTCGCGCAACCCGCTGCGGAAGATCGAAGAGGTGATCCTCACCCGCCAGCTCGAAGCGCACCTCCCCAAGAAGCGGATTCTGGAAATCTATCTGAACGTGGTCGAGCTCGGCCCCGGCATCTACGGCGCCGAGGCCGCCTCGCGCCACTATTTCCATACCTCCGCCGGCAAACTTTCCGCCCACCAGGCGGCGCAGCTCGCCGGGAGCCTGCCGGCCCCGAAGACCTGGCATCCGGGCAGCGACAGCAAGAAGTACCTCTGGCACGTCCGCTGGATCGAGCGCCGGATGTGGCGCACCGGCTGGGTGAGCGGCCGGGTCTGACCGATCTCCCTTCGCTCGGCACGCCACGGTCACGGCTACGACAGAGACTGCTCAGATCGGCGTCTCGCTTTTTGCGCAGCGGGACGTGCGTCGCCTTTCGTAGCGCTTTTCTTCCCGCTCTTGGCCGGATCGATGGCCGCCGGTGCGTCGGCCTTCTTGGGCGGCACCATGACGGGGAAGACAGCCCAGAGTCTCTTCTTCTCGCCCGGATTGTCGTCCACCACGCTGACGACGGGATCTTGCTCTCCGCTCGCCAGAGCCAATGCCGCGTTATCCAAGACCTTCGCGACTTCTTTCTTCGATTTCCGCGACGGACGATCGGCGTCCTTTTCCAGATGTCGTTCCATGGCTCATCTCCTCATTGCGCCGGGGCGATTGCGTCGCGCCCGGCTCTCCCTCGTTAGATCACAACCTCAGGTGGTGGGTTCCGGAGAAAAAGACACCGTATTGCGGATTCCGTTGAGGGGATCCGATCGTTCACGATTCCGCTTCGGGAGGCAAGGGAAGACGGACGGCCGGATCACCGAAGACGGCGTAGTACCGGGCGTCGTGGCAGGCGGCCTTGACCTCCCAGAGCGTTTCGGCGGGGACCTCTTTCTTCTCGTAGGCGCGTTGGCTCAATTCGGCGTGCTCGACGAGCCGAGCCTGGTAACAAGACCGAAAGGGAGTCATCGCCTCGCCGACCGGCCGCCCGCGCAGGAGATCCTTCAGGCATCGGTCGTAGAGCTGCGGCGGCTCAGGGCAGGCACCGTCTTCGCTCCGACCCTCGCGAAAACTGTAGGCGAAGACGAGATCGAGATGGCCGATCGCCGCGAGCGCTCCCTGCGCGAGCATTCGCTGCGGCAACCGGGCGACCAGATCCTCCGGCGCGAGCCACTCGGGGATCGGCAGGCCGGCGAGGTGCAGCTCGTTTTGCGCCGGCACGCCGAGGCTGCAGCAGGCGAAATGAAAGGCGATCATTCCGCCGAGCCGGGTCTCGGCGGCGAGATCGCCGGCCGAGAAGTAGTCGGATTCCGAGATCGCCGCGGCCTCCGGTCCCTGCCAGTCGGCGCACACCAGCGCGCCCTGGTCGGCGGCCTGGCGCTCGTCGCCGCTCTCGAAGACGGCGCCATGGCCGGCGGTGAACAGAATCGACGGCGGAATCGCCCGCCCGAGCAGCTCGGCGAAGCGATGCTTGGTCGCCTTCTCGCCCAAAATCCGCTCGACGGTCCAACCATCGTGCGGCAGAGCACAGGCGTCGGCGAGCGGCGCGGCCAGCGATCCTGAGCTCTCCTTGGAAAGCGGATCGTCCGGGTGCTCGGGCGCGAAAAAGGCGATCCGTCGAGAGGTTTCCGCCGAGGCCGGGGCTCGCTCCATCCGCACCACGTTCTCGGCATAGCGGGCGAAGGCTTCGATCGAATCGAAATCGATCCGGCCGACCGCATACTCCTGCGCCGCAAGCTCGGTCTGGAAATCGAACGGGATCGTCTGCGGACCACCGACCAGCAAAAGGTAACCCGGAATCTTCTTCGGATCCGGGATGCCGGGAGTCACTCTGTACCGTCGGCGAAAATCGAACAGCATCTCGCCCGGCCGATACTCCAGCTCGCGAAAATGGCGGTCGCCCACCTGTTGGCGACGCAGGGCGAACAGAGGAGCCAAGGCTTCGCGAATCGCCGGCACCTGGCGGTCGCCGGTCGGAAAAACCACTCCCCAACCGCGGCTCGCGACCTCCCATTCGGGTAAATCCGAACCCGGCGGAGGCTTGCGAGCGCCACGTTTGGACGACCCCGGACCGAGTTCCATCACTTCTTGGAGACCCGCCAGCTCCCGATCGGCGAGGCTGCGCCGAGCGTCGGCCACCAACCCGGGCCGCGCGAGCGCGAGGTGAGCGGCGACCTCCAGGTCGTCGCTCGACAGGGCCGGCAGCGCATAGCGGCCGGTGCGGCCGTTGACGCCGAAGAGTTGAATCCTGTGCGGAGGAGCGGCCATTTGGTTCAAACCCGCGGCGGCGCAACCGCCGCGGATTCGGATCTAGGTGCGCTTCGGCCCGGCCGGAGAGGGAGTCGTGGAGAACGCGCCGGACGCGCTCATGATCTTCTTCGGCGGCCCCTTGGGGTCGGTGTCCCCGGGATCGCCCGTGGCGGTTTTCCCCTTGGGCTTCCTCGTGCGGACCGCTTTCGGTGCAGCAACGTCTGGCACAGCGGCGAAACGTACCGGCGATTGATCGGACATACCCGCCTCCTTAAAGCGTAAGCGCCGAGCTTCATTCGCCCGGCTCATCCAATCCCGAAAGACACCTGTCTGTTCGTTTCGTTGAGCACTTTTCTCGTTTAGAGGCCATCATCTCGCCAGTCGCCTTGAAGCACAAAGGCGCCCCAGTAATAGGGATCGTTCCATTGAGGCCGGGAACGAACCGCGAGCTGGCTTTGGCGCAGGGCCGCCGCGGCGGGGAGCCCCCTCTGCAAGAGCTGGCGGTAGAAGCCGACCATTAGCTCTTCCGTCGAGGTGTCGTCGACCCGCCAGAGGCTCACCAGCGCCTTGGCCGCCCCGGCGGCGAGGAAAGCCCGGCCGAGGCTCTGCGGCCCTTCGCCGCGCGTCTCTCTTCCGAGCGCCGTGTCGCAGGCGCTCAAGACCACCAGGTCGGCCCGCAGCCTGCGGCCGGCGAGGTCCGACAGGCGGAGAAACGAGTCGCCGGCGAGTGGGCCGCCTCGCGGATCGCGCCGGGACAAGGCCAGCCCGGAACGCGCCGGACGCACCGGATCGACCAGCCCGTGGGTCGCGAAGTGAAGGACGCGGAACGATTCCAACGGCGCGCCGAGCACGGCGCTCCGGCTCGCGGCGAAGCCGAGCCGCTCCACCAACCCGCCGGCACCGGCCAATCGGGCGATCGCGGCGATTTCGGATCCCGTGCGCCCGATCCGCGGCAGGAGGCCGACGGTGGCGCCGCGCCCCTCCTTGCGGGGGCCGGAAATCACGGTCTCCGCCCAAGAGCCGAACCGGGTGGCGAGCGAGGCCGGAGCCGGGGCCGGGTTCTTTGGCGTCGCGCAGGAGAGCCGATCGTCCGGACATCCGAAGACCGGATCGCCGACGGCGAAGAGACCTTGCGCCTTCGGGCGACGCGCCACGGCGTCGCGGATCTCCAACGCAAGCGAGGCCGAAGGAAGGGTGACGACCGCTCCCCGGTCGATCAGGCGCTCGGGGTTCGCCCCGCTCGAACCGGGGATCGGCAAGGCGGCAAACGGCACCTTGAACAGCACGCCGTCCGGCACGACGACGAAGCCTTGCCCGGCGAGCCGATCGGCGATAGGGCCGAACAGCGTCCGCGCCAGAGAACCGACGTGATCCTCGCGCGTCGCCAACCGGCCCGGCGGAGCGCCGAGCGCCCGGCTCGCCAGCCGGCCTTGCGCCTCAATCGCCTCCTGGGCCGGAAGGATGGCGAGCGACAGCCCCTCCCGGCGCACCACCCAGACGAAACTCCGCGTCTCGCCGAGCCAGTAGTCGAGCAGCCGGTAGCCGGGAGGAAGCGAAGATTGAATCTCGGCCAGGCTCCGCGCCTGGGCGACCGGCCGGCCGCTCACTTCATCCAATAAGGTGCGCGCCCGCGACCTCTCGCTCGCTTCGAACGCCGCCGGGAACTGTTTCTGCTCCACCAGCAGGTCGACCAGGCGTTCGAAGAAGCGATGCCGATCCGCGAGAAGGTTGGCGCGTCGTTGCGGCTCCAGCGTCGGGCGCAGCCGCTCCAGGATCGTGATCGCCTGGAGGAGATCGTCGCGCGCCTCGTCGAGGCGGCCCGCCAGCCGGAGCGCGTCCGACCGGCGAGAGAGCACCCAGGCGTAGTCGCTCTCCCGGCCGAGCCGCCGATACCCTTCGAGCGACCGATTGATCCGTTCGAGAGCTTCGGCAACCTCGCCGTTCTCCGTCGCGGCAACGCCAAGGATGACTTCGACATTGGCGAGCAAACCGGGCTTGTCGACTTCGTTCCGGAGGATGGCTTCCGCCGGCCGGAGGAAACGGAGAGCCTCTTTCCTCCGCTTCCGATCCATCTCTACCGCCCCCATCGTGAGCAGAAAGGAGGCTTCCCGCCCCCGGTCGCCCAACTTCCGGGCGACCGCCAGCGCCTGGTCGGAAGTCGCCAGGGACAGGTCCCACTTCTCTTGGTAGCGATAAGCCAAAGCGAGGTCGTCGAGGAGGTCTGCCCGCGGCAGTGGAGAGAGACCCAGTGCGAGTCCCGCTTTCGCCCTGAGCTCGGTCTCCTCGGGATCGCCAAGCTCCAGGGAGAGCCTTCCCAAGATTTGCTGGCTCAGAGCCTGCCGATGTCGATCGCCGAGTTTCCGCCAGAGGAGCAGCGCCTGTTGAGCGCGAGCGAGCGCCTCCTCGTACCTCCCGCGGAGCTTTTCGAGGTTACTGAGCCCTTCCAGGGCGAACGCCTCGCGAAACGGGTCGGCCGAATGGCGGCCCAGCCGGTACTCCGCCCCATAGGCCGCCGCCGCCTCGTCGAGCCGCTGGAGATTCGCCAGGACTTTTCCCAGCTTGTGCAACGCCGCACCTCGGAGCTGGGGTTCTTCCACCAAGGCGGCGGCAGCGCGGAAGTGGCGGAGCGCTTGGGGATCGTCCTCGGGCAGGCGGCGGCCGATCCGATCGTGGATCTGCGCGGCAAGATCGCCCGCCCTCCCGTCTTCGGCCTGGCGGAGCGCCCGTTCGAGCAGGGGTACCGCTTGTTGCGAAGGTAGGGCGTTCGCCTCCTCGAAGGCGGCGAAGGCCGCGGCACGTAACCGCTCGCGCGCCGACGCCGGATGCGGCACCGAGATCGTCAGGCGATAGGCCGGCGCCTCCCCGATCGCCTCCTCGACCACCACCCGCACGCGCGCTTCGCCGGAAGCCTTGGCGACCAGCTCGAAGGCGTCTGTCCCCGTCGCATAGGTGTTTCCGTCGATCTCCGTCGGCGCGGCTTCGCCCGGCGCCAGGATCTCCAGGATGACGTCGCTCGACCGCTGCTCGGCGGCGATTCGCACGAACTGCCCCGCGAGGAGCGGGAAGCGATAGAGGTGAGAGGTCTCGCTCCCGCTCCAGGTGCGCACGGCCGCGATACCGTCGAATTTCTCCCCTTCGATCCGTGCGCCTTCCGTCGAGCCCAGGGCGAGCCCGGCCAGAAGAGCCAGCAGGAAGGAAAGACCGTACCTAGGCAAAGTAAATCAGAGAATATCAGGGTGCCGAAGATTCCCCCGAGCCGACGGCCGGAGACCCCACCCCGAAGGTACCGACCTCCTTCCAGCCTCCGGCGTTCCATGCGCCGGCCGGTACCGAGCAACGGAGCCGGCCTCCGGGTAGGCGACGGAAGCGAGCCGGGATTTCGATCCCATATTCGCCGTCCTCGGTCGCCGGGGCTTCCCCTTGCCAGACCACTGCCCCGGTCCCGTCGAGAAACTCCACCCGCACCGGCGTTCCCGCCGTCAGGTCGGTCATGGGCACGAGGAGCGCCAGGGGATGCCCCTCTCCCCCGTCGATCCCCCGCTCCGCGCCGCGCGAACCGCCCGTGGCCACCGCCTCGGCAATCACCACGCCGAGCCGGGGTTGATTCGCCTGGTACCAGGTCCAACCGGCAATCGAGAGCGACAGCACGGCGACCAGCGGCGAGGCCCAGCCGAGCCAATTCTTGCCGCTTCGGGGCGGCGGCATCAGAACCGCCGGCACCAGAACCGGCGCCGGCGGCGCTTCGTCGAACCGAGCCCGCAGCTCGTGCCAGGCCCGGCGCTCCTCGGCATCGGCCACCCTCGCGGCCTGGGATTCCGGCACGAGGGTCTCTCCCGCCTTCGGTCCGGCAAGCACCAGCTGGCGGCAGGCCCGGCAGGTGACCAGGTGGTCGCGCAGCGTCTCCACCTGTTCGGGCGGCAGCTCCCCGGCGCCGTAGCGCAGCCAGGTCGCGGCCTCGGGATGCTCCGACAGCGCGTGGGTCCCCGCGTCGATCCAGGCCCTGGCCGCACTGGCGAGTCGAGATTCCATGTCGATCATTTCGTCTCCCTCTCGCCTCAGTGAACCGGTTCGCCCGGATCGGTCAGAATTTCGCGCAAGCGGCGGCGGGCTTGGAACAGATGGGCGCGGACGGTCTCTTCCGAGACCAGCAGCAGGGTGGCAATCTCGCCGTAGCTCTGCCCGTCCAGGTACAAGAGGACGACGCGGCTCATCTTCTTCGGCAACGATTCGATCGCCGCGCGGAGCCAGAGCGCCCGTTCCCCTTCGAGAGTGTCGGCGAGCGGATCGATCTGGGGATCGGGAAGGTCGAAAAAGTTTCCTTCGCCGTCGTCGAGCGAGATCTCGCGCCCCTTGCGCTTGCCCGCGTCGCGGTGCCGCAGATGATTCTTGTAGATGTTTTTCGCGATCTGGTACAACCAACCCTCCTTCGCCTCCTCGTCCTCGAGCTGGTGGATGCCCCGCCAGACCCGGGAGAAGGTCTCTTGCGCGAGATCTTCCGCCTCCTCGGTGGAAAATCGTCGGACAATGAAGAAGACACGGATGGAGTGCCAATGGTTGAGAAAAAGTTCCTCGACCATCCGGGAATCGTCCCGATCGCGTCGAGAGGGGGGGATCGCCATAGCCGCGATCGATTCTAGCGCTCGGCCGGTGCCCGTAGGGCCTCGATCGTAATCGTCACCTTCACCTCGTCGCCAAGCAGCGCGCCGGCCCCTTCGAGCACCCGGTTCCAGGTGATTCCATAATCCTTGCGGTCGAGGGTGAACGCCGTCTCGAAACCGATCCGCTCCCCCTGCGGCGTCCGGACCAGGCCGAGCAGGGTGACCGGCAGAGTGACGCGTCGGACCACCCCGTGGATCGACAGGTCGCCGGTCACTTCGAACCGGGTCGCTTCCAGCGCCCGCACGCCGGTGGTGGCAAACGTCAGCTCGGGGAACCGCGCGGCGTCGAAGAAGTCGGCCGAGCGTAGGTGGGCGTCCCGATCGTCGTTGTCGGTGTCGATCGACGCCGCCTTCACGCGAAACTCGACGCTCGACCGCGAGGGGTCGTCGCGGTCGTAGCGCAGCGTGGCGGAAAAATCGCGAAACCGGCCCGGCACCGGCGTGACGAAATGCCGCACCGAAAATCCGACCGAGCTGTGGTCGAGATCGGCATGGTAGATCGCCGGAGCTGGAGCGGGCGGCGCCTGGGCCCCCACGCCGACCCCGCCGAGGAGAAACAGGCCGATGACCGCGACATAGAGTCTTGGAGCCGCCATCCCGCTCCCTAGACCGAAAGCGCGAACGGTTTTTCCGCGTCGATCCCAAGCTCGGCGATCGCCCGCCCCGGCAGGTCGGCCGCGACGTCGCCGCGCAACGCGAGCTGAGACAGGGCGGCCACCACCACCGCCTCGGCGTCGACCTCGAAGAAACGGCGCAGTGCCTCGCGCGTGTCGCTCCGGCCGAAACCGTCGGTGCCGAGCGCGTCGAGCCGCCCGGCCAGCCAGCGGGCGATCTGATCGGGCACGATCCGCATGTAGTCCGACACCGCGACGATCGGCCCGGGCTCGTGTTCGAGCAGCGAGACGACGTACGGTTTCCGCGCCGGCTGGTCGGGGTGGAGCATGCTCCAGCGCTCCGCTTCGAGCGCTTCGCGGCGCAGCTCTTTGTAGCTGGTGGCGCTCCAGACGTCGGCCGCCACG